>CBDUQR010000043.1:0-22158 GCA_965369655.1 uncultured bacterium
ACGCTCCCTGTCCCTCGGGGATCGGGATCGGCGACCGACGGTCGCTCGCAATGACGGTACCCTGCGACGGGTGCACGGTATTCCGCGTTTACTGTCTTTTTCAACAGAACATCATCCAGGTGGACCATGAGAAAATGTGAGGTCGCAATTATCGGTGCGGGACCGGCAGGCGTTGCAGCGGCAATGCAGCTTTCGCGATATGGCGTAGACATTGCGCTGTTCGAGAAAGGTTCAGTCGGTGGACTCATCATGAATGCAAACAGGATCGAGAACTATCCCGGCTTTCCGGATGGATTGTCCGGTCCGAGATTCGTCCGCCTCCTCGAAGAACATCTGCAGAGACTCGGAGTAGAAGCCATCAGCGAAAACATAGAGAATCTCAGTTTCGACGGCGACAGCTTCGCACTGCGATCCGAGAATGGACTGACGATGGCAAATAGAGTCATTATCGCCAGTGGAACAATCCCGATACCACTCCCCTCACCGCAAATCCCCGAATCACTCACGAGCAGAGTATTCTATGAAGTTCATCCGCTCAGAGAACTCGAAGACCATACTGTCGCGATAATCGGCGGTGGGGATGCCGCGTTCGACTACGGCCTGAATCTGGCAAGGCACAACAGTGTATCTATCCTGATCAGAGACGGCAGAGCCAAATGCCTTCCGCTGCTTCTCGAACGATCAAAAGCGATCGACCAGGTACGATTCCACACAGTTGTCGAATCAGTCGAGGAATCGGGCGAGGGTATAGAGGCTGTCCCAAAAGGTAGTTTCGCCGGGTCTTGGCGACGACGGAGTCGTCGGTGTGACCTGGCGATGCTCTGTAAGCTGTTGCCTGACATTGTCTCCATTTACCGGCAGTTCACACGCCCGCCTTCGGCGGACGCAAGAACAGCCGGAACGGGTACTTATGGGACAACCTCTATACAGTTGAGATGTCGCAGGACCGATAACGGCGACATTTTTCAACTCCATATTGACTATCTCCTGGTCGCAATCGGCAGGCGGCCCAATCTCGATTTCATCAATGGCGGACTCAGGAATCGCATGAATGACTTGATCGATGACAGTAAATTGTATATGATCGGCGATGTCGGTAACGGGTTGTACCGGCAGGCGACCATTGCGGTTGGCGACGGCGTCAGAGCCGCAATGGAAATTTCTAGATCGCTCATTGGAGAACGAGTGTGAAAGTCATTGCGAAAGCGGGAAACGAAGACATTGCGACTGTCTATGTGGCTGAGATGGCCAACGGCGAACGTATCGAATTCGCAGAGTCGGTTCAGCCGCCGATCCCTCGAGACGACAAGTGGGTCCTCTGCATCTCGACTCTGTACGGCTGCCCGGGGGGCTGTCGAATGTGCGATGCAGGCGGGCACTTTCACGGCAAACTCTCATTCGATGATATCATGTCGCAGATAGATTATCTCGTTGACAGCCGCTATCCATCCAGAGCAATACCTGCGGGAAAGTTCAAAATTCAATTTGCGCGCATGGGCGAACCCGCCCTCAATGATGCTGTGATCGATGTGCTCGAATCTCTGCCGCAGGCGTTCGACGCACCCGGCCTGATACCGTCGATCTCGACAGTCGCCCCTGATGGATGCGATGGTTTCTTCGAGCAATTGCTCCGGGTCAAGGACAAACTTTACGGCAAGCGGTTCCAACTCCAGTTCTCGATTCACACGACAGACAAATCGATGCGTGATTGGCTGATGCCGATCCGCAAGTGGGACTTCGGGATAATCTCAGAGTACGGCGAACGATTCCAGCGCGCAGGTGAAAGGAAGATTACTCTCAATTTCGCCCTTGTTCGTAATGCTCCGATTGATACCGACATGTTGCTCGACCATTTCGATCCTTCACGGTATCTGATAAAGCTCACGCCGCTCAATCCCACGAACCGTGCGCGCGGATGCGGGCTCGAATCACTGATTCAGTCTCGTGACGACCATGTCAGGATCGTGGATGAACTGCGAAATGCCGACTACGAAGTGGTGGTCAGCATCGGAGATTTCGAGGAGAACAGGATCGGAAGCAACTGCGGCCAGTATGTCAGCAGGTATAACGGCAAGAGCGACACGAACGAAGACGCCTACACATACCCGCTTGTCGAACTCGTCTAATAGTCCTTCTTTTTGAACAAGTACACAGCCAGCGCAAAAAGAACCGTCGCGAATATAAGCGAACTGTAGAGTGGCATCCAGCTATCGACACTGCCTGCAATGATGTCGCTGGTCATGTCGGAGACTTGCCCCGGCTTGGGAAAGACGTAGTACATCAGATCGACAACAGTCTTGAAGATACTCGAATCAATGATCTGTCCGATGATCTCATGCCACGATAGAATCTTCTGTGTGACCCAGACCAGAAACGCCGCCATGACACTGAACGCCGTCGAGCCGGTCAGAATGCCTGCGGTGACTGTCACACTGAGCCAGATGAAAAGCAGCAGCAGATTGACAATGATAACATAGATGATCCTGAAATCGAAGAACCCGAACGAGAGACATGCAGCGAAGTAACAAACGATGAGACTCGCTGTGATCATCGCCCCGTAGACCAGCCAGATCCCGAATGATCTGGCAAAGAGCAGCCGCGTCCGCGAAACCGGCTTGGAGAGATAGAAATCCGCCCTTCCCTTGACGAACATATTTGGGACCAGTCCGGCTGTAGCCATCACGACGAGGAACACGAGCACCGACATGTAAGTGTCGCATGCACTGAGAATCGGGTTTCCGAGCGCCCTGTTCAGGTCGGACATTCCGACCGTAGCAATATCGAGCCGGAACTCGATCAGGCTTGTTCCGATCGCAGTGAGGACCGCGATAAACGTGATGGCTCCGAAAACATACAAGATTCTGCCATGGACCATCTCGTCGAATATGTCGCGCACAAGTCCCCTCACGAGACCCCTCCTGTGTCATCTCCGATCACTTTGATGAACGACTCTTCGAGCGAAACCTTTGAGGGTACTACCGACCTGATGGAAATCCCCCGCCCTCTGAGTTGATCTATGACGACATTGATATCATCCTCCGATTCCAACTCCACGATCAACTTGCTGTCGTTCTGCTCGATGATCTTTATCGTCTCGTTCGAAAGCTTGAATTCAGTCCGGCTCATATCGGCCTCTATCTCGAATCTGCAATGCCGGTGGGTCAATTCGTCGACAGAGCACATCCTGATCAGTCGCCCACCGGAAAGGATCGCGACACTGTCGGCTATCGACTCGACTTCGGACAGAAGATGGCTGTTGAGGAAAATAGTTTTGCCCTCGGAGCGAAGATTCCTGAGCACATCTCGGATCTCCACACGCCCGACCGGATCGACGCCATCGGTCGGTTCATCGAGCAGCAAAACATCCGGATCCGGCATGAGAGCCTGTGCGAGCCCGATTCTCTGCGCCATCCCCTTCGAGTATTTCTTCAGCCTGGTCGATGCCCATCGTGACATGCGGACTGTATCGAGAAGTTCTTCGATTCGGCTCTCGATACTCTCCTTCGGGATTCCATGAAGGCGACCGGTGAGTCTGAGCAGCCCGGCTCCGGTCAGATGATCCGGGAATCTGTGGTTCTCCGGAAGATACCCGATACTGTTTCGCGATTCAGGCGACGACGACGGCAGGCCGCAAATCTCGGTCTCGCCCGATGTTGCCCTCACGATTCCGAGCAGTACCTTGAATAGCGTAGTTTTGCCGGCGCCGTTTGGTCCGAGCAGCGCGAAGATTTCGCCCCGGGGCACCGACATGCTGACATCCCTCAGAGCTACGATGTTACCCGCGTAGATCTTCGTGAGTCCCCTCGTCTCCGCTATCGCCATTCTTAGATTCATGGCATCATCTACGGGCAAATGTATGAATAAGTTGCATCACCATACAAAGTACTGTCACATCGTTGCGGCTGGTCTTGTGATTCCGCGCCAGCGGATTCATGTGACCTGCCGCTTATGTCTAACACATACTTACGTGTCAGGTCACAATGCCGCTCATACGGCATCAAGACCTGACACAACAGAGAATCAGAACCAACGACTATCCCCCGATAGCATCTCAAGCCGGTCGGCCTCCACCAGTCATATAGTCTTTCCACTCCAGAATAGCATCAATATCTCTTTTGAGCACTACAATAACGCAACTACCGAAATCGTCGTTCAGGCAAAGGTGATCTCCCTTCCTGATGAGAATCCGTGACTGAAGATCATACTGTTTGAATCGCTCATCGAGAACCACGAGTTGATCACATTCGAGGAGCATCCTGATGGATGGGATCGTATCCCACGGCATAGCGGCGCCTCTCGCCTCGCCGTACGCCACCAGATGGCCGGTCATCACTTCAAGCATCCGAAGACCTGTGCAGTCGATTGCGCGACGCTGGCAGTCGCTGTACACATTCCTGAAGACTTCGAGAAGTCGCTCTTGTCTCTTTCCGCCTTCGGGGAAATCTTCGCGGAGATAGCTCCGCTCATCCGGCACCTCGAACAGTGGAGGGGGATTGCCAGTGTCAGGTATGGATAGATTCACTCCTGCTGTATCGAGACTGATGCACGGTTTCTCTCCTGTCATCCAATGGAACACAATACCCGACTGATATTCGGCCACGAGGACAGCATCGAGATCACCGATCGTGAACTCATCGAGTTTACCCTTCAGCCTGCCAAACGCGATATTCACTCCGAACGGCAGCCCGGCGAGCATATTCACCGTCCCGTCAACGGAGTCGAGAAGCAACAGATAATCGTGGTCACGTATGTCGCTTAGAGGGATTCCGTCTGTGATCGGTCCGGTCTGCTCCTCACACAGGATTGTCATGCCGTACTCTTCTGCAACCGGTCTATACACATTCTCGAACAGGAAGTCGTCCATTTCCGATGCGAAATCGCCATGCCTGTCTGTCATCCGACGCTCAAGATCGAACGGTAAGGCCAGCGCGAATTGTCTTGCCTCCCGGAACGCTCCCTCGAATTTAAGCAGGATTTTCCTGATCTTATCTCTTCGCATGCAAGAGCCTCACGCCATAGTTATTTCACAGAATATGCTCGATTCGTCGACCTCGGCTTCCAGGCGAAATCGATAGTTCATCAGCCTGTACTCAGGCATCCCAATTATACAGATGCTATCCTGAATCATGCAAGCCTTAACTGCGACGATCCGGTCGCGAGCGGCAACACATCCCGTGATACCTATGTCTGTTCCATGTTGCCAGGCAGCCGAAAGCGTGCTATCTTGGTGCTCGCAATGCAGGCATGAGCGTGATTTTGATAGACCGGCAGATGGGTGAACCGGGTGCGGACCAATTCGACTATAGGTCGCACCAAAACCGAGGGACTGACGAATCCACACGATCAAAGATAGACGCCGACATAAGATGCATCAAGAGACTGTCTGAGCTTGTCGATTTACTTGAACGGGATGAAATGTGAGGTGAGAGAAGTATGAACGCCGATGAAATGGTAGTTTTCGCCGGCAGCGCCAGCAGCAAGCTGACTGCCGGAATCTGTGAGCATCTCGACATCAGCCCCGGCAGGAATGAGTCGTTCCTTTTTTCCGAAGGGAACACTTTCGTGCGGGTGTTGGAGAATGTCCGCGGCAGACGTGTCTACATCGTACAGTCTACGGTATTCTCTGCGAACGACACTTTCATGGAGCTGCTGTTCTGGATCGACGCGCTCAAGCGTGCGAGCGCCGAATCTGTTACCGCAGTCATTCCATACTTCAGCTATGGCAAGGGCGACAAGAAGGACGAGCCACGTGTGTCGATCAGGGCGAGAGTCTGCGCCGATGCAATCGAGGTGGCGGGCGCGGACCGTGTCGTCACGATGGACCTGCACGCACCGCAAATCCAGGGATTCTTTCGAATACCGGTCGACAATCTCTACGCCCTGCCCGCGCTGTGTGACAGGATCGCTCAGGAGAATCTCAACGACCTCATCGTAGTCTCACCCGACACAGGATTCGCAAAACAAGCCCGCAAGTATGCCTCGCGGCTCGGGACATCGGTCGCTATCGCCGACAAAGAGCGTGTCGCTCACGACGAGAAGGCCGAGGTGCTCGAGATCATCGGCCATGTCGAAGATAAGACGGCTCTTATCGTGGATGATTTCACGATTTCCGGCGGGACCTTAATCGAGGTAGCGCATGGATTGATGAACAGGGGCGCAAAAGACATCTACGCGATGGTTGCGCATGGTGTATTCAATAAGAACACGATGGAGAAGATCGACAAGAGTCCGATCAGGAAGCTCTTTATCACCGACAGCGTCGAGAATCAGCCGGTTGAGTTCTCGGACAAGATTGAGGTTATCACGGTATCACATCTGTTCGCGCAGGCGATCAAAAGCATCCACTACCGCGAAAGCATCAGCGCGATGTTTGAAGATTAGTTCCGATTGGTGGCTCACCCTTTGGGGTGAGTTCCCGTAGGTCAGGACCCTTGCGGTCCTGACGTCTTTCGTTACGCTCCAAGGGGGTATGACCTACTGTCTACTCATCAACTTTGGGTGTGCACGTCGGAGCTGTGCTCCGACGGAAAACGCAGGAGCACAGCCTTAATGTTCCTTAAGTTTCTTTGCCAGGGAGTCTGTAATATCTTTGAATTCTGAGATCTTATCTCGATGAAAATGGAGTTGCTTGATGAAATCAGCTTGCTCCATTGCTCCTTGCTTGTAAGCTAAGAAACTCTGATACAAGAATTGATCTGTTGTCATATTGAAATATGTTACCATCAAGTCTATCTTCCAAATCTCATCATCGTTGAACCAATTGTAAAGCAGCCCCTTTTCAAGACATCTGAACACTGTTACCCTGAGTAATTTCTTGAATTGCGCCTTCACCAAGTAAGATTGAGTGTCACCAGCAGAGACACGCTGTGTTACATCGGTCAGTTCCCTGAGAAAATCTGCCATGTACCTCGTGTTAACCTCGAATTCTCGAATAAGCCGTGATTTTAGTTCTCTACGTGTCTTTCTTGCCTTCCACCTCTCAGACAATTGGAACATGACAATAGCCAAGAAAAACGCGGTAACCGCTCCAACGAGAGTCGCCACCAGTTGTGAGACAAATGGTGTCATCCTGAGTCTCCTCTCATCAATAATTCCATGTCGTTTAAACACGCAGGAGTGCCCTCACTCCTGCCGGAGTCGAATCGGCAGGTGTCGGAGACACCTTCTCTACGAATATAATCTTCAACCTCTTTCTTCTCAGATAACCTTCCCCCGAAAAAGCGATATTGCACAATCATGCGATAGTTCTCCGGTATTAAGCGAAGAGAGCGCCTATCCTGTCAAATGCTAAGTTGATCTCGTCAAAAGAGACGCAGAACGAAAGTCTCAGATGACTCTCGCCAGACGGTCCGAAAGCTATTCCCGGTGTGGTTGACACTTTACCATTTCTCAAGAGGTCCTTGCAGAAAGCCATTGAATCTCTTCCCTCTTCCAACAGTATCTTCGGGAACATGAGATAAGAACCACCCGGTTTCTGATATGTGAAAACCGAATCGAGTTTATCAAGACGCTCACACATCAGATTGCGAGCAGATTGATAGTGTTTCCTGAACTCTGAAACGCAGTCCTGCGGACCTTCCAATGCGGCAAGAGCCGCATACTGAGATATAACCGGGGCGCATATGGCGAAAGGAATGTGCGCCTTGGTAATCTGCGGAATCACCTTCTCATCTGCATGCAGGTAGCCGATACGCCAACCTGTCATGGCGTAGGTTTTCGTAAACGTGTAGCAGCTGATGACATGTTCTTTCATCTCCGGGATAGAGCCGATAGAGAAGTGCTCGCAGTCGTCGTAGACGAAATACTCGTATGCTTCGTCAGTAATAATCATGAGGTTGTGTTGTAGTGCGATTGACGCCAATTCACGGAGTTCTTTCTCGGAGAAGACCGTGCCGGTTGGATTGTTGGGCGAACAACAGATGATCGCCTTCGTCCTTGGAGTGATTGCTTTCCTGATAGCGTTAAAATCGAGGGCAAAGCCTTCTTCTTCGATGGTAGGGATCAATACCGGTTTTCCCGAAGCGATCACGACCTGCCGGATATGGGTAGAATAGGTCGGAGTAAACAGAAGCACTTCGTCCCCCGGATCGATTATCGCCATTATAGCGGCGGAGAGTCCTTCAATAGCGCCGACAGTAACGAGAATCTGCGAAATGTCAGCATCAATGTTGTTGTCCCTTTTCAGCTTCCTGACGATTTCTTCTCGCAGGCTTACAATGCCGGCATTTTCAGAATATCCGCCTACATAACCATTTCTGATGGCTGATATTGCGCCTTCGTTGATGTGTTCAGGGGTACCTGAAGTTGGCTTGGCCCAGGAAAGAAAAGCCACGTCATCGACTTCTTTTGACAATCTCGTCATCTCGTGGATCGCCGACTTTGGTATCTGCGAAACCCTGTTGGATATGCGCGATCTCTCTGTCATCTTCTTACACTCCTTTCTATTTGGAGTCAATTAAGCGTTCTGCAATCAAGAGTCACTACTTTTCATATTTCTATAATCTTTCCTACTCCTCCCTGGATGTATTTGTCCGGATACAATGATCGAATCTCCGGTATGTGCTGAGTGCAATGAGTCGGACAGATAAGTTGCAACTCCCTGAGCAATTCAAACTCCTCAAATCCATGTAAACCGCCGATCAACACATAAGGCGTCCCAAATCGAGTCACAGCCTTCAGAATGTTTCCTACACCCGGGTGAGAACAGCCGACAATTACTACCAGTCCTTTCTCAGTTTGGACAGCAAGCGACTGTTCCATGTCATCCAGTAAACCGGTAGTGTAGAAGTGCTCGTGCAGTTGCACGGGTTTATCTTCGTATATGATTTTTTTGACATGGAAAACCCCTCGAAGTGACGAAGGAGCATACAGTGTGACGTTATCGTTGATATCAAGAAAGGTTGAAAGACCACCGGTGTGATCAAAATGGATATGAGAGATAAATACTTCGTCAATAGAGCGTGGGGCGATGCCCAGGCCATCCATATTCCCGAGAAGAATGGCTCCACTGCCCCCGGTATCAAACAGAATTCTTCTATCGTATGCTTCGATCAGACAGGAAAAACCCCAGTCCGGTCTCAATGCTTCGTCAGACGTCTCGTTATCGTAGATTATGGTGATCTTCATCTGTTCACGAACTCCTGCTGTTGGTTCGTCACTGTCGGTACGTACGCAATTGGGTTTCAAGCCACATATTGGTCGACAAATCCTCCTATGTTTCGGTGTTTATCCCCTTCAGCACGATAGCGCCTTTGGCAACGCCAAGATCGTCTGCAATGATTTGGCATTTTGCCTTCAGCAAGAAGAAAATCGAGTGGGCTTCATTTGAGAGACCCTCATAGTTTCCCTGACCTTTGGCAATGACAAACTCAGCGCTATTTAGCATCTCTCTGAATTCTGGAGTGCAGGTACTGAGAATCGTGCCGGGGGCGTCAGTCCCTGAAGAAACAATGGTCGCGATTTTGTCAATGCCTGCTTGAATCGCATCCTCGGCGGTCGCGTCGTTTATGACCGGCATTTCTCGAACCACATATGTCACGGGCTTGTTCATCTGCTCAATGAGAAGTCTGTCAAAAACCGTTTCGCCGGCATTGTCTCCAATATAGAGAATGCTACTGGACGTCTCCAGGTGATGTGTGAATGCGTTGTAATCACAAAACGCGAAATCGTTTTCTAACGCATCCTCAATAGCTGCATCGATATCGAAAGTGGCGGTCGCTCCGAAGTCAATCACGTTCCCTGCTATTGCGATTCGGATCGCGGTTAGCAGTTTGTCATTGGATTTTTCGATCGTTTTCTTCAGAGATGGATATAATGCAAGAGCTTGTTGCGTGCTTTCATGTTTCAGTTGTCGAAATGGATCGTGGTTCCCAGTGATCTCTCTTACCATGCGGTAGATCAGTCTTCCTGTTTCCGGCGGTGTGCTTTCGAGAGAGATGTGACTTAATGTTCTTCCAAGCTCGTCCAGAAGATGCTTCAGCACTTGTTCATCATCAGTGGCGATTCGCCCGGCCCGGAGCGCTTGCTCAAAGAAACAGGGAATGCAATCAATATATGTTTTCATTCAGCCTTTCGGTTTGATGATCTTTGACATGACCAACGCCGGACACCTCCTACAGTTGCAGAAAGCGGCCAACTCAACGTCCTCATGCCCAATTACTATTGGTCAAATGTGGTACTCGTGTGTTTCCAACTTTACCTCATCATTGCAACTCTCTACTTTCTCGAATACCTGCCCATCAACTCACCCGAATCGAGTATATGCTCTTTCATGGCAGTTTCAAGCGTCGCCTTGTCGACTTTGCCGGACAATTCGAGCATCGTATCGAGAGCATACAGTTTGAAGAAATACCGATGCGTCCCGCTCGGCGGGCATGGTCCGCCGTATCCGTGCTTCCCAAAATCCGTGATACCGTGTATCGCGCCAATATCCAGTGTCACATTCGACGGCACTCCTTCGGGAAGTCCGGTTGTATCGGGTGGAATGTTATACAGCACCCAGTGCACCCATGTCCCCATCGGAGCGTCCGGATCATCGCAGATCAACGCAAGCGACTTCGCGCCGTCAGGAACACCTTCCCAGTTGAGGGCAGGCGAAACATCATCGCCGTCGCACGTATGCTTCTTAGGTATCATCCCGCCTTCATCGAAAGCAGGACTCGTAATCCTGATAACCATCGCACTATCTCCTCTCACATCCGAGGCAGTATCCTGCCTGGCCTCTTCTTTCTGACCGCAGGCAAATGCGGCCACAATCAATGTCAGCAGCAAACTTAACGATACATATTTCATATCAACTCCTCCCACGGTGAACCTGTGGTTCGACTTGCGAAACCAATAGCCACTTGACCTCGGTTCCATCACATGATATAATCAACAAACAGTTCCCGGTCAACACTTCAACCGGATAGGAACAGAATGAACCGACATAAGTCGTGTCACCGATGACACACACATGTCTGTCTGTAGAATGCAACCTGCTGCTGTGCAACCAACATCAGTATGGCACGATTTCTGCGGTTGTCAATAAAGTCAGTTTCAGTGGTCAATACAGGAATGTGAGGTGATGAAATGATCCAGACATCCAATGACTCATCCGATCAGAAAAACGGCGGCGGGTTCATACTATACTTCATCATAGGTCTGCTCTCTATCGCAATCGTGATTCTCGTGCTCTTGCACCTGTCGGATGATTCCGGCAGGGAGAGCGTGATGATCGAGTCGTTCCAGCCGACAGGCGAAACTCCGCAGACAACCAACATCACAGTAGTGTTCGACAGGGATATTGTGCCGGACAGCCTGATCGATGTCGGCCTTACCGCAAGGCATGTGCGATTCGAGCCTGATATACAAGGGGAATATCGCTGGGTCGCGCGGAACAAGCTCCGTTTCTATCCCGACTATCCTCTCGCGCCATCGACCGAGTACACCGCAACAATCGATGAGGCAGTCGCACCCGCTATGATGGGGCTGAAGGGTGAAAAAATCTTTAAGTTCAAAACCGCTCGGCTCAGAGTCAATAGCGCTTCTCTGGTATTCGAGTACAACCCGGACGATGGCGGCACCGCGAGGCTTCTTGCTACCATTGAATTCAATCATCCGGTCGATCCCATCGATGCATCTGAGAAAATCAAGATCAGGTTCGATGACGGCGGCGCAATTCCATTCAGAGTGACGACACAGACAGCATCCGATGTCATCGCACTCGAAACTGAATACATGGTCAGACTCGACGAGGATAGGAAAATTAAGCTTGTGATTGATGAATCCCTGACCTGTGTCGGAGGAAAGCTCGGCCTGCCTGATCGATACGAAAAGCCCGCCATCCTGAGACAGATTGGAAATCTGAAAGTCTACGGAGTATCGGCGGTACAGGACGGTCCGAAGCGACGGAAAATTCGGATCGAATTCAATCTGCCGATAAACCGGGAATCCGCAGCGATACATGTCGAACCACAGATCGAGTTCAGCATGAGATCCACTCACCACTACCTGGAACTGCGCGGGGAATTTGAACTCGACAAGAAATACTCCGTTACCGTCGGGAAAGACATCAGAGGGATCGACGGCTCGACGCTCGAAAGAGCATTCACCGGATCAGTCATCTTCAGGAAAGAGCCAATACGACCGCAGCTACAGTTCGTCGGGGATGGCTACTATCTGACACGCGGCGGACGTCTCAATACAGGCCTCTCGACGATCAATGTCGATTCGGTCACTATCGAGATCGACAAAGTCTTCGTCAACAACATCGTGCACCTTTTGCACACCACCAATCTTTCACCCTCGTCGAGCAGGTATTATTACTCTCGCGTCAAGCTGCGGCAGTTCGGCAAACGGATCGAGTCTTTCGACATAGCGATCCCCGGGGAACAGGACAAGGAAGTCGTTGCTCCCATCAACATCGAGAAGTACCTCGACACGGACCGCAAAGGCATCTATCGTATCACCGCGCGCAACAGGAACAACCGCTGGCTCAATGCATCGAGATGGGTGCTCGCGACCGACATCGGTATTATCGCAAAACGTGCAGGCGACGATCTCTGGGTGTGGGTCAACTCGCTTTCATCGCTCGATCCGATCAATGGAGCCGTGTTGACCCTGATCAGCGAGAACAACCAGAAGTTGCTGACGGCGACGACAGACAGAGACGGCATCGCGATTTTCAAATCGCTGTCGCAGATCGAAGAGCAATTCACGCCATTCGTCATTGCAGCCGAGCACAATGATGACATCACGTTCATGAAGCTGCCGGGAAACAAGCGTTCTGTCTCCGACTTCGATGTCGGCGGCAGGCCAAATCTGGAATCGGGCTACGAAGCGTTCATTTATGGCGAGCGCAACATATACCGTCCCGGTGAGACAGCACATCTCGCAGCAATCGTCCGCGGACGCCAAGCTGCCTCTCCCGAACCATTTCCGGTGATCCTGAGTGTCACAGGCCCCGACGGCAGGATTCTCTCGGAGCAGAGATCGACGCTCGATAATCAGGGTGGCGTTCAGTTCGACATTCCCGTACCCGCCTATGCAAAGACCGGCAGATATTCAGCGCGACTATTGCTCTCCAGCGAGAATGAGATAGGATCGACGCGATTCTACGTGGAGGAGTTCATTCCGGACAGGATGAAAGTCAGGATCGAGACTGGCCGCAAATCATACATTGCAGGCGATTCGGCTGCAATCACGGTCGAAGCAGTGACGCTCTTCGGACCTCCGGCGTCGGGCAGGCAGGTCAAGAGCGATCTCGAAATAGAGGCGATCAGGTTCACTTCTGACAACTGGAAAGACTTCGCATTCCATGATGCGAGGAAGTCTTTCTCAGAACAGAAGATCAAACTCAATGATGCGACTCTCGATGACGACGGAAGACACACGTACACAGTCGCCATCCCCGCCAACCTCGATCCGCAGTCATCGCTCCGCGGAGTAATGTCATCGACAGTACTCGAACCGGGCGGCCGAGGAGTCACCGCCTACAAAGGATTCGTCATCCACCCGCGCGCGACATACGTTGGACTTCGGCGAACAGAAGAAGGCTACGCGAGGCCTGACCAGGAAACGGGATTTCAACTCGTGGTCACCGACACCGATGGTGATCTTATCGGCGACCGGGATGTCGAAGTCCTTTTCTACCGTGTCTACTGGCATTCGGTGTTGAAACGATCCGGTTCGCGTGGATACTACAGATACGTCTCTGAGAAAGTCGAAGAACTTGACGAGCAATTCACTGTCAAGTCTGCAGATGACCCCGTAGCGTTCTCAGTTACGCCGACAGAATACGGTCGCTATCTGGTGGTCGTCAGGGATATGGAAACCGGAGCATCGGCATCGATGAGTTTCTATTCGTCAGGATGGGGTTACTCGCCGTGGGCGATGGAGAATCCTGACCGAGTGGAAATCGATCCGGACAAAGCTGTGTACAATTCAGGTCAGACCGCGCAGCTTCAGATACGCAGCCCGTTTCCCGGGAAACTGATTCTCACGGTGGAACGCGACAGGATATTGTATCATAATATCGTCACGCTCGACAGTAACACTGCGGTGGTTTCTATACCGATCGCTGACGATTTCGCACCCAACGCCTACGTCTCCGTTCATCTGATCCGTTCGACAATCGCTCTCGATCGTGATATGCCTGCGGCGGCGTTCGGAGTTGTACCGTTGATGATCAACAATGAAGCGAACAAACTGTCGATTGACTTCGACGTCCCCTCGGAGATTCGTCCGAAGACCACGCTTCCGATCGAGTTTCATGTGAGCGGATTCAAAGGCAAGTCTCCGCATGTCACAATCGCCGCCGTCGACGAGGGCATACTGCAACTCACGGATTTTCAGACGCCTGATCCGTTCACATTCTTCTTCGGGAAACGGCGCCTCTCTGTGTCGACACACGATATGTATAAATTGATCCTTCCGGAAATCGAGCCGACGCCTGAGTCTGCGCCGGGCGACATCGAGGCGTCGCGCAAGCGACACCTGACACCGACGGCGATCAGGCGTGTCAAGCCGGTCGCGTTCTGGTCCGGAATCCTTGAAACCGACAGAGACGGTTTCGGCAAAATATCATTCGATATTCCGCAATTCAACGGTACGCTGCGACTGATGGCGGTAGCGTATGCGGATGATATGTTCGGAAACGCTCAACGCGATCTGCTCGTTCGAGAGCCGATTGTAATAACGCCGACATTCCCGCGATTTATCGGATCGGGCGACAGCCTCGTCATTCCGGTCGGAATCTTCAATGGCACAGGATCGGACGGCACGTTCTCGGTTGATGTTTCCATCAATGGCGATCTGGCTATTGCAGGAGAGGACAGGCTGACTGCGTCTGTTCCTGATCAGAAAGAGAAGTATGTCTTCTTTCATGCTATAGCCGACAAAACTCTCGGCAAAGTTCACATCTCTGTCACAGCTTCCGGCAATGGCGAGAGCAGCGAAGTGTCGGCTGATATTCCGGTTCGTCCTCCGGTACCGTTCACAACGCTGTCGGGAGCCGGATCAATCGACGCAGGCGATACTCTGTCATTTGATTTTCCCGGCGACTGGATTCCGGGTACGGCAGAGTTCTCGCTGCAAATTTCATCCATGCCGACTGTCAAATTCGCGCGTAGCTTGCAATACCTCCTGCGATATCCGCACGGTTGTGTCGAGCAGACGACATCGAGGCTTTTCCCGCTGCTCTATTTCGACCAACTCGCGCAAAACGTCGAGCCGGAGTTGTTCGAGAAAAACGGGGCGGAGTATTTCATCGAGGAAGGTATCACAAAGATCGAGAACCTCCAGCTTTCATCAGGAGCCTTCTCCTACTGGCCGCGCGGAGACTACATTCACAACTGGAGTTCCGTGTATACATCGCATTTCCTCGTCGAAGCTCGCCGGGCTGGCTACGATGTCTCAACGCGAGTCTATGATCGTATGATGAATGCGCTCAAGAGAGCTGCCGCTCGGCGGGATGATCGGCACAGCTATCAAACGTCCGCGTACGCTTGCTACGTGCTGGCGTTAGCAGGTAATCCCGATCGCTCGACAATGCACTTCATCAAGGATAGCAGGCTCGACAAACTATCTGAGTACTCGCAGTATCAGCTTGCGGGAGCGTTCGCCCTGTCCGGCGACATGAACAACGCGCGCGCGCTGCTGCCCAAAACCGCTGCGCTTCGCGATGAGGATGGCGAGCGGGAATCGGGAGGCAATTTCAATTCACCGGTAAGAGCAAAGGCGATCATCCTCGATGTTCTGACCGAAATCGATCTCCGCAGTCCGTTGATTCCGAGGCTCGTCGAGGACCTGAGCGACGCGGCATCGAAAGACGGACGATGGCGAACCACACAGGAGAACGCATTCGCGTTCCTCGCCCTCGGCAAGCTGTTGAGCAAGCATGGAGAGATCGATTACACCGGCAGCATCGCCATCGACGGCGAACACATAGCCGATTTCGATACCGGCAATCATCGGTTCAAGAGCAAAGACTGGTCCGGCATGAAAGCCACAATCTCAGTCGAGGGATCGGGGACATGCTATTTCTATTGGCGAGCCGACGGCCTCCCATCCGGACTGCATGTTGACGAGTTCGACAACGATCTGATCGTCAGGCGAAGGTATCTAAGCGAAAGCGGGGAAGAAGTACATTACGCTGATTTCAAGCAGGGCGATCTGATCGTCGCTGAGATCACAGTCATGGCTCCGAACGACGGGATCGACAACGTCGCCATAGTCGATATGCTACCGGCGGGCTTTGAAATTGAGAATCCCCGCCTGCAATCGCGCAAAGGAATCACCTGGATCGGCGACAAAGCTTTGAAGCCCGGGTACATGGACATCCGCGACGACAGACTGATAATCTATGGCGACTTTTCACACGGGCGAACCGAGTCATTCTACTACTCTCTCCGCGCAGTCACAAGGGGCAAATTCACAGTCCCGTCGATCAGAGCGGAAGCCATGTACGCGCCGATGAAAGCATCCGTGGCGTCGAGCGGCGAGATCATCGTATCGACGAAATGATTCGAGTTGAATGAAACTAACGAGAGTTATGAATATGCGAAGCAGGAAGATCCTGTACATCATTGTGACGGCATTGACATTGCCTCTCCTGACATTCGCGTTGCTCGATGTCGTCTTCCCTGTCCCATACGAGAATCTCCATCCAAGACCATCGACAATCATCTGTGACAGAAGCGGAATCCTGCTGCGAGCGTTCCTCGCACCGGACGACATGTGGCGGCTTCCGGTACGACTCGACTCAGTGTCACCGGTCCTCATACAATCTGTGCTGACGTACGAAGACAGGCATTTCTATCGTCATCCGGGAATCAATCTCATATCGGTAATCAGGGCAGCCTGTGTCAATATCCGCGAAAGAGGCTTCGTGCAGGGAGCATCCACAATCACGATGCAGGTAGCGAGAATGATGGAACCAAAAGACCGGACGCTCTGGAATAAAGCTGTCGAGACATTCAAAGCATTTCAGCTCGAAGCGAGATTCACCAAGGATGAGATACTCGAATTCTATCTGAATCTCGCGCCGTATGGTGGGAACATTGTCGGGGTCGGAGCCGCCTCGCGGTTATATTTCGACAAGAGCCCGGACAGGCTCAGCATTGGCGAAGCCGCGTTGCTGGCTGCAATTCCCAACTCCCCGAACAAACTCAGGCCCGACACTCATCTCTCGAATGCCTTGAAAGCCCGCAAGAAGGTACTTCGCATTCTTGTGGAGCAGAGGACCATTTCACCATCGCAGATGCGCGAGGCGATGCGGGAGAAGATTCACGGTCGCAGATTCAGCATGCCGTTCGAGATACCGCATCTTTCGACAGAGCTGTTCGCTCGGCATCCTCATCTCGACACAATTCGCACTACGATCGATCTCGGTACGCAGAGACTCGCCGAGCGAATATCAGGCACGGTTGCCGAACGCCTCCGGAAGATCGGCATCTCCAACTGCGCCGTCGTGGTTGTCGAGAACAGCAGCGGCAACGTCCTCGCTATGGTCGGCTCCGGCGATTTCGATGACGAGAACAGCCAGGGACAGGTGAACGGCGCTATGGCTCCGCGCTCTCCCGGCTCAGCGCTCAAACCGTTCGTGTATGCACTCGCGCTCGATGATGGATTGATATCGCCGCGCACGATCCTGCCCGATCTGCCCGTTGATTTTTCAGGATACAGTCCAGAGAACTACGAAGGTACGTTCAACGGCTATGTGACAGCCGAACAGGCGCTGATCAAGTCGCTGAATGTCCCCGCAGTCAATCTCAGCGCGAAAATGAAGACCTATGGGCTTTACGAGTTCCTGAAAGAAGCGGGCGTTTCCACTCTCCAGCGCCCGCGAGATCATTACGGATTGTCTCTCGTGCTGGGTGGCGGCGAGGTAACACTGTTGGATCTGACTAATACCTATTCCGGTCTTGCGCGAGGAGGAATATTCAAACCGTATCGTATCCTGAAAGATGAACGAGTCATCGACGGTGAAAGACTCCTGAGCCGTGAGGCATGCTACATCACGACCGAAATCCTCTCGGAACTTCGCAGGCCGGACTTGCCATCAGTCTGGGACTGGACAGTCGACATGCCTAAGATCGCCTGGAAAACGGGGACATCCTATGGCCGTCGCGATGCCTGGAGCATCGGCTACACTCCTGACTACACTGTCGGAGTCTGGGCGGGCAACTTCGACGGCACGGGCGTCCCGGAACTGGTGGGCGCAGAAACCGCAGCTCCGATTCTCTTCCAGATTTTCCGCGAACTTGAGAGCGGTCTCGACCGCAGGTGGTTCACGCAACCCGATGGAGTCGAGCGACGCCAGGTATGTGCCGTGAGCGGGATGGCGCTGAGCGAGTATTGCTCTCAGGCGGCGACAGAGCTGTTCATTCCGGGTAAGTCGCCCTCGAAGCGCTGCGACATGCACAGGCCTATACTCGTGGACAAAGAGACCGGCTACCGATTGTGCAGTCGTTGTCGATCCGGCCGCAACGCCGAGAGTCGCATTGTCGAAATATGGCCTGCCGAAATTGCATCGTGGCTGGCTCAGAACGGTCACCCTGTAGACAGCATCCCTGAGCACAATCCGGACTGCTCTAAGATTCTCTCAGGTGAGGCGCCGGTGATAAGCTCGCCGCAGGAGGCCGAGTACAAAATCCGGCAGGGCGTTGATCCAATGTATCAGCAGATTCTGCTCAACGCACATGTGCCGAACCATGTGAACAAGATATTCTGGTTTCTCGACAAGGAACTGATCTTCGCAGGCTCACCCGAGAGAAAGGTGTTCATCACTCCGCAGCCGGGAAAGCATACAGTCGTCTGCTCCGATGGCGAAGGACGATCATCGCAGGTAAGATTCGTCGTCAGATAGACTCTGCATTGCATCAGAATTGAGGAGTCAGGCGGTCCAACAGACCGGATACTCCTTGCCAATATCGGTTTCTAAGCTATATTGATAATAACATCGAAGACCTGATTACTTATCAGAGCAGCAATTTATACAACTCTGCGATTTCAACATGGTGATGCAACATGAGTAAGATCTACACAATTCTGCTGGCGGCTTTTACGGCTGTTTTCATTTGTGCAAGCCTTTCCTTCGCTGAAGGTGAAGAAGAATACCTTCCGATTGGATTCACCGAAGAGGAACTGACGAGACTCAATGAGATCGGCATGAATCATGTCGTCACAGCGCCCCCGGTCGGTAAACTGCGAAATTGCGCCGAATGGGAGCCTTCGGAGAGAGTCATCATCAGGTGGCCACTCGGGATTTCCGTCTCGCTCGTTGCCGAGCTTTCCAACACCGTCGTCGTCTGGACAATATGTTCGAGCGAGTATTACAAGAATCAGGCGATCAGCACCTATCAGTCGGGCGGCGTTAATATGGACAACACTGATTTTATTATCGCATCGACAAACACGATCTGGACTCGCGATTACGGCCCATGGTTCATTTTCCGCGACCAGACTATGGAAATAGTCGATTACATCTACAACAGGCCGAGACCTCTCGATGATGTCATTCCGCAGACGATTGGCGCTCTGTGGGGAATGGCGGTCTATGGCATGGACCTGACGCATACCGGCGGCAATCATATGTCGGACGGCCTCGGCATGTCGATGTCGACAAGACTTGTGCGCAATGAGAATCCGGGGTTGGACCCGCACGAAATCGATTCGATCATGCTCGCCTATCTCGGCAATGACTACACTGTGCTCGACTACATCGAATCGGGAGGCATCCATCACATCGACTGCTGGGCAAAGTTTCTGAATCCGACAACCATACTCGTCAAATCAGTACCTTCGGGCGATCAGAGCTACCATCTTTTGAACGATCGCGCCGACTGGCTTGCGACCCAGATGAGTCCCTGGGGAGAACCGTACACAATCGTCAGAGTCTACTGTCCGAGCGGTACGGCATACACGAATTCACTGATCCTGAACAACAAAGTCTTCGTGCCGATATTCAGTTCGTCCTGGGATGATGACGCCATACAGACATACGAGGATGCCATGCCCGGCTACGAGGTCTACGGTTTCACTGGATCATTCTACGACGACGACGCGATCCACTGCCGTACGATGGGTGTTCCAGACAGAGAAATGCTGTTTGTCGATCACAGGCCACTCCATGACACCGGCGATACGGAAAGCGACAGGCTCGTATCTGTGCACATCGAGACATGCTCAGGTGCCGCGCTGGTCTCAGATTCTCTGAAGATTTACTACAGCGTCAATGGCGGAGCGTATGTGTCGACTCCGCTCTTTACGACCGCTGTACCGGATTCATTCTACGGCTACATTCCGGCGCAGGGTCCCGGTGCGGAAGTCAGCTACTTCGTGAGGGCGGCAGAGCTTTCCGGCAGAGTCGAGGACCACCCATTTATCGGCGAGCCGTGGGCGCACAGTTATTCGATCACGGGCGCAAACCAGCCGCCGGTCCTCGCAGAAATCGGACCGCAGGAAGTCGACGAGTGTGAGAATCTTAATTTCATCGTTACGGCAACCGACCCGGACATGACAACTCCGGCGCTCTTTGCCGAGGACCTTCCCGATAACGCAGACTTCACTGACAACGGCGATGGCACCGGGATATTCGATTTCACGCCTGATAATTCGCAGGCGGGAGAACACGTTGTGCGATTCATCGCAACGGACGGCAGCCTGGCCGACAGCGAAATGGTGACGATCACCGTGAACAACGTCAACCTGCCGCCGACAATAATCGAACCTGACACACTTCTCTGCCGGACAGAGGAGTATTTCACATTCTATCCCGAAATCATCGATCCGGACGACACGTCGCACCAGGTATCATACAGTATGTATCCCGGCTGGATGACAGTCATCGAAGACTCGTTGACAGGCACACCGACCGCGCCTGAATTTGTCACATTCAGGGTGCACGTCACCGACGGCGTCAACTACGACAGTCTCGATGTAAATCTGATAGCCTATCTTTGCGGCGACGCCGACTCGTCTGGCGATGTTGACATTGATGATGTAGTGGCATTGATCGAGTACATTTTCTCGTCTGGTGATGCGCCGTATCCACTCGAATCGGGCGACGTCAACTGCGCCGACGACATCGACATCGATGATGCTGTGTACTTGATAACATACATTTTCAGCGGTGGCCCGGTACCCTGCGCAGAGTGCCCATAACAAAAGCCCATCCGCCGCTGCCCCTTCGCAGACTATAATTGTTACGGCGGGTCTTGCGAATCCGTGTCAACGGATTCGTGTGACCTGCCGCCTATATTAACATGCAATTGAATGTCAGGTCACAATCCCGCTCTCGCGGAATCAAGACCTGACACAACGGGGAACATGGCTGATTAGTACTAATCAGTTGATAGGTTTTCACCGTTTAGATTCTGCATCGTCAGTAGTTTTAGATGTCGGATTTTCCTGACACAGCGAGCCAAACAAACAGTCACCACAGGTATGATAAGGCTATAGATTACAATTACTGTCCAACTTGCGGAAGGAGATTGAAAACCAATAATGCCCAACTGGTCTAGCACCACAGAAGTTACTGCTAAAGCTGGAATCACGATCAGTATCATAGCGAGCCATCTTGGTTCCAGCATTATGAGAAGTGGGGCATTGAACAATTCAAGATAGACCGTATTGTCGGCGTGACGATTGAAAGCAACTCGACATAGGTTGTAGAGGTGAATTGCATAAATCAATGCGAGAAAATAGAGACTGAATATGATGGCTGGCAGTATC
Source organism: uncultured bacterium (assembly GCA_965369655.1). Lineage (GTDB taxonomy): Bacteria > Zixibacteria > MSB-5A5 > JAABVY01 > JAHJOQ01 > JAJRZO01. The sequence goes on from CBDUQR010000043.1 coordinate 21,715, forward strand.
ATAAGCACATTGGGATAGGAGACTACTGCACCAAAAGCCTGAAGATGTTGTCCTTGAAATTGCCTCAGCGCATTGAGCTGATTCCTTAGACTTCTTACTCCACTGATTCTGTCAAGTTTGTACTTATCAAGAGCTTTCAAATAGGATGGATAGAACCTCAGCAGTAATTCATTATGATCTAACTTTGAGTATTTGGGTAGGGAGAGATCGAGGATTCTTTGAACCTGAATACTGTCCGGTAGGTCGGATCGATCCCATAATTTGCTATCAAGCATTGATTCTAATCCCAAGAATACGATACTCTGTGAGCGATCGGAGAACTGGATACTATCTGGAGCATTGTGACCAAATACTACTCTATTGATGTTTTCCTTGAATCGTGCAAGCAGGTGAACCTCCCCCGATTAAGTGGACACATCGAGAAGATAGAGTTTTATTCTATTC
>CBDUQR010000044.1:0-21929 GCA_965369655.1 uncultured bacterium
AAGACCATACAAGTGGAAGAAAGTATAGCGGTATATATGTGTCACACCACTAGCGCGTTCATCTTTACCTGGGTAAGCTAACTCTCTGGATTCGTCAGACAAGACGCCGTTTTCATCTCTCAATCTGGCATGAGAATCGTAGATATCGTCAACCAGAGTAATAACCTTGTCTACTTCGAGGTTATTGATTGACTCACTACAATATGCAGAGAAAAACTCCCTATTTTGGGTTTGATAGTATATTGCGTGCATAGCGAAGAGTGCATTCTTATGATCTTTAGTCTTGTCAACCAGAAGATTAAATGCTTTTCGCCAAGTTTCTCTGATATAGTTCTTGGGATATCGTAGGAATATCTGTATGCCCCCTAGGCGATTAATTCTCTGAATTTCCGTCTCAATGGTGTCTTGATCAAAATCAAGTTCTTTCAAGTTTGATTCGTGTGCTGAGATAAGGAAATCTTCGAACTTCACGATATGAATTGAATCATCCGCTGATATTGATTTTGCCACCTTGGTCAAGGCACTGTAGATATTGGTACCGGATATAGCAGTAAATAATGCTCGCATATCATCCCAACAAATGTGATACTTTAGTTCTAACCAATTCAAGAACCTAATTCAAGCCAGTAGCCCACCTAGAGCACAGCGCCGGGTGGGTTCATATTAATATTCACTGAAAGAATAGCACTTCGATCATCCAAACGCCAGCGAAAACTCGACCGCATCCAATCCCCCCTTGGGGCAGACGAGACGATAATCAGAGTGACAGTCTGAGGCCGAACTGGTTGATCGGTTCTGAGATAAACGTGCCGTAGATTCTCTGGTAGTTCAGGCTCAGATTCGATGTAATATTCTTCACCAGGCTGACTTCGAGATAGTAGTCGTAATTCTGGCCTTCTGTCATGTGCCAGTTGAAATCACCCGTAAACTCGAAGTTGAACCAGGTGAAAGCCTTGAACGAATTGATCGATATGATCTGTAGCGTTTCGCCCATTGACTTGAAGTCATCATCGCTGTTCTTGTAGAAGGACACTTCGTTCGTGATCGGTGCCAGATTAAATTCATCAGCGCTTGCCGACCCGACTGTGAAAACTACCAGAATCATGAATGCAATTGCTCGCGTCATCGGTTCTCCCTCCGCATGTTTCTGTTGATCGAGCGACCAATCTACAATAATCCCCGAGATATTGAAAGCGCTATGTGCGGTTGGAACAGCAACGGCGCCTGGGCGTACTGATAGAAAGCGGCTTAGTAAGCTCTTGACACTTCGTGCAGTGCGCGCTTTATAGAGGCTGTTCTTTATTGGACTTGGAACCGTTATGCGAGAACTGTCAATATCATTCGATGGCTATTGGATCGTCGTGGCGATCTGTATCGCGATCGTATTCCTGGCGCTTGTCTACATATTCTATCGCCGGACCAATCCGCCAATTTCGCGTGGCATGAGGATCACGCTTGGGATTATGCGGTCTGCGGCGATATGCCTGCTTCTGTTCTCGCTTGCGAGTCCTCTGATTTCATTTCTGACCGTGAGCGAAATGGAACCGCATGTCGCATTGCTCTTCGACAACAGCGAGAGCATCAAAACGGTCGAGGATTTCGATCTCAAGAAAGGCGTGATCGATTTCTACGCAGAGAACCCCCTGCCGGGCCAAACGACGGGATTCATACGCGATGATTTCTCATTTGCAGATTCACTCGCGGATTTGACGCCTCCACTTACTCTCGATGCTAAGAGCACAGCATTGGGGGAATGTCTGAGCGCTCTTCGGGATCGGTACGTTGGTCTTAATCTCAGGTCGGTGATCGTGTTCTCCGACGGTCTGGTCAACAGCGGCGCGAGTCCTCTGAAAGCGGCTGCCGAACTCCAGGTCCCCGTGCATACGGTCGACCTCGGACCGCAGAAATCGTCTAATGACATCAGGATTGTGGAACTCGTTCACGACGATGTCGCCTACGCGGGAAAGACCGCACAGATCGAAATCGAGGTTGAATCGAGCGGGTTCGAACAAGTGCGGATACCCGTATCGATCAGTTCACGGGGCAGGACCCTTTCGACGAAAGAGATCAGGCTGTCCGGCAATCGAGCGCGACAGAGCGTGCAAATCGAATTCGTGCCGCCGGACGAGGGAGTCTCTACGTTCACCGTATCTCTTCCTGCACAGCCGGATGAAGAGTTGACAGACAACAACGGTCGAACGTTCAGGATGAAAGTTCTTAAGTCGAAGCAGAGAGTCCTGCTCGCGGCAGGTTATCTGAGTTGGGAGTTGACGTTTCTCAAGAGAATCCTCGATCAGTCCGAGGACTACGAGTACGACCTATCGGTCTTCGATCGAAACGGTAATCTGAAGACAGCTCCGTTCGCGTCATCGCCTGAGGAACTGAGAAAGTACGATCTCATTGTTCTGATCGACTATGCTCCATCTATACTCGCCTCGAAAGTCAGCGGCCTTAGGCGTTATGTCGAAGACTACGGCGGTGCGGTGATGTTTATGCTCGGTACCGAGTTCTCCCGATCAAGTCCGGCGGGAAAGCTCGCAGAGATGCTGCCATTCGATTTATCCGAGTCTGTGCTGGCGCATCCCGGCAGTGAGTTTCATCTTCGGCTGACCGAGGCGGGCAAGTACCATCCGGTGATGCGGATTGATGATGAGACGGCAGATTTGCAGAGCGTATGGAATGATCTCCCACCGTTTCAATTGTACCTGACCGCCGGCATGGAAAAACCTGGCACGACCGTGCTGGCTGTGCATCCGGAGCCGGACTATCATGGTCGTCTGATTCCTCTCGTAACCGCGAGTCGTGTCGGTCGCGGCAAATTACTGACAACATGCGTTGCGCCCGTATGGAGAATCGATTTCGTGTCGCGCGACAATGGCGGGACAGGCAATCGTTACCGCAGGTTTATCGACAATTGCATCAAGTGGCTGGCGACCAAAGAAGACGCTCAGCGTTTGCGGGTGTGGCCGGACGAATCTGTGTTCAGATCAGGAGAGCATGTCACGTTCTCGGCGTCTCTGTATGACGAGAGCTACCAGGCGTTGTCAGACGCCTCGGCTATTCTTACAGTCTATCCCGATTCAGGCGTTGCGGGCGATACGCTCATCTCAACGATGGTGATGACCGCCCACGGCAAGCTGAGATCAGATTTCCACCTGCTGGATGAGGGTTCCTGGCGGTATTCTGCAGAAGTCAGGCGCGGGGATAATGTCGAAACGATCATCGAGGGTGATTTCCTGGTCGAGGCGTTCTCGCTCGAAGAGGAAACACTATATGAAGATGACAATCTCCTGGCCGAGCTTGCAGCCGCAACCGGTGGCCGGAATATGCCTCTGTCGATGATCGACAGCCTGGCTGGTCTGTTTGATCTCGGCTCATCCGAGAAGCGAATATGGCACGAATTCCCTCTCTCGAATCACTGGATTGTGCTTCTTGCGGTACTGGTTCTGCTTTCGGCGGAATGGGCAATGCGGAAAAGGCTGGAGCTACTCTGAATTTCGATGGATGAGTTTGACTATTACCTTGTCGATCCTCTGACCATCCATCTTCTCAACGAGAAACTCGAAATGATCGTTTGATACCACCTGCCCTGTCCGAGGAAGACTGCCGACCAGATCATAGATAAGACCGCCGACCGTCTCAAACTCAGGATTTTCGATATCGATGTCCGCGAATTCGGCAAATTTTTCCACCGAGACATTTGCATCGACTCTGAATGAGCCATTATCGAGTCTGACTATGTCGGCTTCCTCGATGTCATGCTCGTCCTGGATGTCGCCGACAATAATCTCGATAACATCCTCCAACGTGATAAGACCTGAAGTGCCGCCGTATTCGTCGATTACGATTGCCATGTGGTTCCGCGTTATCTTCAGTTCATCAAGAAGATCGGATGTCAGCTTCGAATCGGGGACAAAGTACGGAGTGCGAAGGTAGTCGAGCAGGTTGAAATCGTTCTCTGGAAGGGGAAACCTGCCGAACAGATCTTTGACATACATGATGCCTCTGATCTTGTCGAGGTCATCCTCAAACACGGGGAATCTCGAATGTCCCGAAGCTATGACAATCTTCTGAATTTCCTCGAAGTCAGCGGTGTGAGGAATTCCGATGATCTCCGTCCTCGGCACCATTATCTCCATAACCGTGGTTTGATCGAGCTCGAAAATGTTGCCGATCATTTCCTTTTCATCTTCCTCCACCAGCGGTTCCTCGAGTCCGGCAGACTCCGCCAGGGATTCTATGGCACGCTCGACCATGTCCTCTTTCTGCTCTTCCGATAGTTGCTCTCTCTTGTATTTTTCGGTCATGAGGTTTACGAGACTCACAAACGGATTGAAGAAATTAAACAGCAGGCGAACCAGCGAGAGTCTGTCCTTGAGTGTCGAGTCGACCCATTTGTTCGGTACACGCTTTGACATAGTCTGGGCTATGACGAGATTGATCGTCAGTGTAAGAATCAGAGCCAGTCCTGATGCGAAAAGATACAGTATGCGATTCTCGAAAGTGAAACTGCCCACAACAGCGAGTGCAGCAGCAGTCGTAACGATTACCGTGAAATTGTCAAAGAACATCACAAAATGATTGAAAGTCGGGAGGTCATCGAACAGGGCGTTGAGCTTCCGCCGTCTGGTTTCATCGAGATCATCGAATACCTCGCCTTCGGCATTGTCAAAGAGGTAAAGCCCGAACTGGAATACGTTCACCGTGAACGACAGATAGATCACAAACAGGTACAGGACTATGATCGCTGCAATAATCATGATTTACCGTATAGAATGTTAAGATAGTGTGTCTGTCTGTCAATCATCGCATTGAATTTGCGCATGGTCTCGTGAGTGTAACCGAGTATATGCAGGATACCGTGAGACGTGAGAAAAAGCAACTCGTCTGCGAGTTCATGTCCGGCCCTGCGAGCCTGCTTCGCGGCCTGTGGTACGGATATGTATATTTCGCCCGCGATAGAGGGAGGCTGGTCGCCTTCGTCGTCGTCGAATGAGAATGAAAGCACGTCTGTGGTCTTGTTGACTCCACGGTATTTCGAGTTGAGAGTCTTCATCCGGGCGTCGCCGATGAGAACGATGTTCACCGATCCGCGCATTCTTTCGCCTCGAAAAACGATCTCCGCGAGTTTAGCCATTCGTCTCGATGGAATTGGTTTCGTTCCGGTCGTGTTTATCACTGTCGAAAAGACTCGCTTCACTCTTCTTCCTCCTTGTGAGGATAGTCTATACGAGCGTGGAACACGCCGATTAGCATGCTTGCAAAACTCTCCTCGATCAGACCGAGATCATGCATTGTCAACGCCGAATGCGACAGTTCACCCGCCTGGAACTTATCATTTATTATACGCTTGATGACATTTCTGATCCTGCTCGGCTTCGGATCATCGAGGCTTCTGCTGGCGGCCTCGACCGAGTCTGCGAGCATCAATATCGCTGTCTCGCGTGAATTCGGCCTGGGACCCGGATAACGAAAATCATCTTCGCTCAATTCACGCTCTTCTCCCGATTCCTTCGCCTTGCTGTAAAAGTACGTCATCAGTGTCGTTCCATGATGCTCCTCGATAAAGTCGATGATCCTGTCAGGGAGGTTGAATTCTTCGGCGAGTTCCACTCCCTTCTTGATGTGCGACCCGATGATCAGCGCACTCATGCTTGGCACGAGCTTCTCATGCTTGTTCTTGATCCCGCTCTGGTTCTCGATGAAATACTCCGCTATTTCCATCTTTCCGATGTCATGATAATACGCGCCCACTCTTGCCAGCAGCGGATTTGCGCCAATCGCTTCGGAAGCCTTTTCGCAGAGATTTCCGACGACAATGGAATGATGGTATGTGCCGGGGGCCTCAATCGCCAGCCGTCTCAGCAAAGGATGGTTCATGTCAGAGAGTTCGAGCAGAGTCACATCGGTCGAAAGATTGAAGATCGACTCGAACAGCGGCAGGAAACCCATGACGAGTATCGGCGACAGGACAGCATTGAGTATCCCATAGCCGAACTCCTCGGCCATCAGTCGCGGCTCAGTGAATCTAAGGTATTCGAGCAGATAGATGACTGCTAAATATGTAATAGCGATATAGAGGATCGATCGATAGAAATCCGATCGCTGCCTGACCACCCGCACCGAAAAACAGGCAACCGAACCGACTGCGAGATTAACCAAAGCGTACGAAAAGTCGAAATTGTGGAGAATGCCGGCAGTCATGGCCAGCGTGAACGTCGCCATCAGGCCTATCTCAAGCCCGAACAGTATTGCGAACAGCAGTGAGCTTATGGCAAAGGGTACCAGGTAAAAAGAGAGGTCGAGCTTGAATCCGACAATATAGTTGAGTATCACCTGCAGGAGGATCAGGAAGAGAATTGCTGAAAAATACAGGTTCGTGAATGCTTCCCTGCGTTTGAAGAAGTAGAGAAAGGCTGCGAAAATCGAAAGGACGAATCCTATGAAAGCGGCGCGCGTCATCACTGGAAAGATAAAGCGCCAGAAGCTTGCATGTTCCTCGGTTGTGGCCCTGTACTCGGCGAGAGCATCGAGCCATTTCAGGTGAACCGATTCAACTTTGTGATTACGCCTCAGGATGATATCTCCTGCTTTGAAAGACAATTCTTCCCTCGGTATTTGGGCGATGGCAAGTGTCTTTTCCCGTTCCGTCTGCATATGATCAACCGTCAGTGTCGGCTTCGCAAGCAGACTGACAACCCTGCCGAGGCGTTCGCTTAGAACAGTGTCTGCGACGTCGAAAGATCGCGCGATGAGTTGCTCGACATCAGCCAGAGTCGCTACCTGATCGCGCAGCAGGTTGGTGCGTTCACCTGACCTGATGATTGCTACTTTTTGATGCTCCGTTTCGAGCAGGACGGAGCCGTCTGCGATCACTCCGGCGTAATAGAGGTCTTCGACCGACCTGCGAAGGGCGTCCCTGATGTTCTCGATTGAATCGATCGAGAGGAATTCGCTGGCAGTCGGCTCATCTAACTCCGGGAACATCAGGCGTAGTTGCCTTATCTTGTAGCTCAACTGAGTCCTGGAGCGCTGCAATGTCGCCGCCGCCGAGATCAGGGAATCGAGCCGAACCACGACGCTGTCATACTTGAACTCGTTGAAATCCATCACGAGCGGCACATTCCTGACCGTCTCTCGAATCTCCTGCCTTAGTATCTCCGGGCTTTTCTCGACAGGAAAATCGATCGGCGCGATCAGGTCCTCTGTGGCGATGTCGCCGATCTTCGGAGCGGAAATTGGCATGAACGAGATTCGCAGCGGATATATGGCCGTGATCAGGCCGGTGACAATGATCAGCGCGAGTATCTTGAACCCAAATCGGGGCGGCGGATCAACGCCATTCGACCGGGTCCGCGTAAGCCGAAGCTTTACCCTGATAATTCTCTTGAGTCGTTGAAGCAATCTGAACATGGAGACCGGACCGTCCTACCTCTTCTTCCTCTTCTCGTGCTTTTCATACGCCTTGATTATATCCCTGACAAGACGATGGCGAACCACATCCGTTTCATCCAGGTATATGAATTTGACGCCTGATATGTCTTTGAGGATTGTTCTCGCGGTCCTGAGACCGGATGTTTTGTTCTTATCGAGGTCCACCTGTGTGATGTCGCCAGTGATGATTGCGCGCGAGTTTGTCCCAAGTCGAGTCAGGAACATCTTCATCTGAGCCGTCGTGGCATTCTGTGCTTCGTCAAGAATGACAAAGGAACTGTTCAGAGTCCTTCCGCGCATGAACGCCAGCGGAACGATCTCGATCACTCCGAGTTCCATCAGTTTCTTGATCTTCTCAGGTTCGACCAGGTCGTGCAGGGCATCGTAGACGGGCCGAAGGTACGGATCGACCTTCGCTCGAATGTCGCCCGGCAGGAATCCGAGCGATTCGCCCGCCTCGACTGCAGGACGGGCCAATACGATTCTCTGCACAGTCTTTTTCTTCAACTCGGCCACCGCCATAGCCACGGCAAGATAGGTCTTGCCGGTTCCTGCAGGACCAATGCAGAACACGATATCAAACTCGCATACAGCCGAGGTGTACCGCTTCTGCCCGAGGGTCTTCGGAGCGATCGGCTCTTTCGAGAGAGTCGATATGACTGTGTCGACATCGAGTTCCTCAGCAGGTCCCTGTCCGTTCTCCTTTATCATCATTATGGCGTAGAATAGATACCGTTCAGGCAGGTCGAAATTCCGCTTGAGATATGTAGAGAGATCTTTGAAAAGACTGACGACTTTGTCGACCTCTTCGCTCACTCCTTCGATGGTAACCTCCGGTCCGCGAGCGAAGATTCTTGCGTCGAACTGATCCTCTATGATCCTGAGGTTGACGTCATTTCGACCAAAGAGTACTCGTAGATCGACGTCATCCAGACTGATTTGCTTCTTAACAGTCTCTGTCAAACCGAAAATACAGCCTCCTGCTGTTCAATAATATACTATATCGGCTTGCGGGTCAAAGCTCTTTCGCTGAGATACGATACCGATTCAGTTTATCATTCTTTGTCCACGATACGCAGCTTCAGTTCATCGAGTTGCTTTTTGTCGATTGGAGATGGGGCGGAATCCATAAGTGATTGTGCGGCTGTTGTTTTAGGGAACGCTATGACGTCTCGGATCGATGGAGTTCCGCATAACAGTGCGACGATTCGGTCGAGCCCGGGAGCGATCCCGCCGTGAGGCGGCGCCCCGAATCTAAGAGCCTTCAGGAGAAAACCGAAGCGTTCTATGGCTTCCTTGTCGCTCATCCCAAGCACGTTGAGTATACGCTGCTGGATATCGCTCCGATGATTCCGTATTCCGCCAGATGCGATTTCGACGCCGTTCAGCACGAGGTCGTACTGATTAGCGCGAATCCGTCCCCAGGGATGATCCTCGCCGAGTTCCTCCACAGACTGCTTGAAACCATCCTCCAAGAGTTCCATGTCTTCCTCGCGCGGGGAAGTCACGATATTGTGCATGGCATCGAAGCGCTTCTCGTCCGGGTTGAATTCAAACAGTGGAAAATCTGTCACCCAGAGGAATCGCCATATCGATTCATCGACAAAGCCGAATCGTTTGCAAAGCTCTCCCCTGAGGGCTCCGAGCGATTTATTGGCTACGGAAGCCCCGTCGGCAACTATAAACAGGATGTCTCCGATGCCAACATTGCCGCGTTCGTAGATCGCCGAGAGCTCTGTCTCACTGAGAAACCTGGCCACTGTCGACTTGACCTTCTCTTCGGTCCTGCCGATATATGCTAACCCCTTCGCACCGTGAATCTTCGCCAACTCCTCTATTTCCGATATCTGTTTCCGCGAAAGATCAGCCTTGCCGGGGATTCGCAGTCCCTTGACTACGCCTCCCGATTTCACCGTATCTGCAAAGACCCTGAAGCCGCAGTCCCTGACCGTATCGGAGAGGTCGACAAGTTCGAGAAAAATTCTCAGGTCAGGCTTATCTGACCCATATCTGTTCATCACTTCGTCGAACGTGCAGCGCGGGAAGGGAGTCTCTATGTCTGCGTCGATAGTCTTCTTGAAGCCGTACGCCATCATACGCTCTGTGGTCATAAAGATATCATCGATCGTCACGAAGCTCATCTCCATGTCAATCTGGGTGTGCTCCGGCTGACGATCGGATCTCAGGTCCTCATCGCGCAGGCAGCGCGCTATCTGAAAATATTTGTCGAATCCCGAGATCATCAGAATCTGCTTGAACAACTGCGGCGATTGTGGAAGCGCGTAGAATTTGCCCGGGCTGACCCGCGAGGGGACAACATAGTCCCTGGCGCCTTCGGGCGTCGACCTGATAAGCATCGGCGTTTCGATTTCGAGGAAGCCCTCGCTATCGAGATGGTCGCGAATCGCCTTCACGAATCTGTGCCTGAGAATTATATTCTCGGCGAGCGGTCGCCTTCGAAGATCCAGATACCTGTATGTCAGGCGCAATTCCTCGCTGGCGTCGGGTTCATCGTCGAGCATAAACGGCAGGACATCCGACTCGGATAAAATTGCGAAATCGCGTGCTTCAAGCTCGATCGCTCCTGTCTGCATGTCAGAATTTATCATCCCTTCAGGTCTCGGAACGACCTTTCCGGTGACAGAAATGACGAATTCAAAACGGAGTTTGCCTGCCAACTTCATCAGTTCGGCATCTACCGTCTCGGGACGGAAAACAACCTGCATCACGCCGTAACGATCCCTCAGATCGATGAAAATCAGTCCGCCGTGATCCCGTCGGGCATGAACCCATCCATTCAGAGTGACAGTGTTACCCTTGTCGGCGAGTGAGAGTTCGCCGCACGTGTGTGTTCGTTTCAATTCGCTGAATGGTTTCATATGCTCAAATACCCTCTTCGTCGTTTGAATCAAGCGGTTAAAATACCCTCAGATGTCTGAAAAATCAAGGACTCTGTGTTTCCTGTCGACCTAAGCGATGGATAAACAGAGAAGCTATCCCGATAATAACGATGGCGAGGACAAGCCCGCCAACATCCGCAAGCCAGTCCCCGAACTGCGATGCGCGCCCTGGAATATAGACCTGGTGGAGTTCATCTATCGCTCCAATCGCGGCTCCTGTCGTGAGTGTCAGGAAAGCGCGACCGAGGAACGCTTTGAGTTTCGGCCAGAATCCGAAGGCTCGGAAAAGAAAGAACGCGAGACCGGCATACTCGGAGAAATGGTATACCTTGTCTTCCCATGATAATCCGAGGCGGGGTGGAACGAGAGAAGGCATGGATGAAACCGTGAACACCAGCGCCAGATAGATTATTACAGGCAGGATTTTCGACAGGAATCGCTTTGTGCCCTCTTGCATCGTTCAACGAAGATAACCTGTTGAATTCTGTTCGCAAGCGGCTTTTTGCCGGTGCATCGAGTATGAATTCTTGAAATATCGCCTGGCGCAGGGATTGTCCTCTTTCAGGTCGAATATTATTGCCGTATGCAGAAAACCGACTGATAACAGCGGAATCTGAGTCATTCCGATCTGTACCAGGATTTTCTGCGCAAACATCTCGACTCCGAGAAACCAGGCCTGTCGGTTCGCATTAGAGCTATGAAGAGCGTGCGCGAACGAGGGAATGTCGGCACACGTGCTCACCGACAGGCCATGTTCCTCCTATCCCTTACCAGTCTCCATTCCCTGGCTATTGATAACACATGGTGGTGACAGAATCCGTCACTCAAAATTGCAGTTTTTCAGGATTCCTAAAACTTTGTCCTGCAGGAGTGCCCTGTAATGGAAGCCACCTTTGTCGCTTGCGAGCATCATTTGTTTGAAGAGAACGAACGTATCTGCTCCGGCGAGGCTGACTTCACGAATCTCTCCAGTGTCCAGCGGGATCAGATCACCTGAGAGAAAATCAGCGAGAAACACATAACTGGTCCAGGCGACAGCCTCAGATCCGCAATAGAATTCGACCTCTGACCTCAGGATATATCTGACCAATTCTATTCGACAGCCTGTTTCCTCGAGCGCTTCTCTCGTGGCGCCTTCGACAAAATCCTCGCCGGGATTTACGCCGCCGGAGGGTGCTCTGTATAGTCCTCTGGGATAGAAGTGTTTGGCGATGACAATGAACTGGTCGTCTTTTCTGATGAAGAGTGTGACGTCGTGTCTGCGACCGTTTTTCTGGCTCGCCTTGAGACCCTCAAACTCCTCCGGATTCATCTCGAAACGAGAACCGATCACCTCCGGTCTGCCGTAGAGCTGCTCGATCCGCTCGATTGTGTCAGCCTTCAGATACATTGTTCTGTTCCGATCATGCGTCCGGCCTCGCTGAAATACAGATTTCGAATATAATGGATTTCATTTCGAATTCAATTGCCTCGACGCGACTGAAATATCCAGCACTCGAATCAGCGTTGTAACGGAACCACAACATATTGGTTTCCCTGATATGTATTCGGCGCTGATCGGCCTGTCATGAGAGGGTGATGCCGTGGTCAGTCTGAGAGTGAATCTAATTGCTGCACTGGGGTGGTCCGCCCATAAAGATATAGTTGACGAGCTTCAATATATCGATGATGTTTGTCCTGCCGTCGCAATTCCAGTCTCCGGCGTGCAGCGGGCATGGCGATGGGCCGCTCAGGAATATGTACTCGATCAACCTGATGAGATCATCGATGTCGATCTCAGACTCATACGTGAGATCTCCAACTAGGTATGGAAATTCGAGGGGGCCGATGTCGGTCCGTAAGCCTCCAATGACCGGCTCCGGATTCGTGCCGCTGCCCGCATCAATGACAACGGATGAGCAGAAAGTTGCATAGCTGAAGCCTTCGATTCCTGTGATCAGGGGATCTCTGAACAGGTTGAAGAAACTGTCGCACGGGATTCCGTTGTAGTTGACGTAACATGTAGTGTCGCCTACCAGCGTGTCGGTCCCTCCAACATCTCCGCCGGTATTGTCCCAGAAGTTGTTATACTGAATCGAGGTCAGCGGGTCGTCATAGAGGATCCCGCCTATGTCAGGAGCCTGATTCCAGATGATGATGTTATCGGTGAAGATTGATCCGGGGCTCTCTATCGATCTGATGGCGCCGCCGTCGGATGATGCGTTATTCGATGCCAGTATGTTGTCCTCCACGCGGACGGATGCTGCGCCGACATCAATCCCTGCACCGCTCGCGGAGAAGTTGCTGATGATCAGGTTCTTTTCGATGATCGGGGAGCTGTTGTAGACCGCCATTCCTCCCCCGCAGGTTGCGCTGTTGATGGTGATGACGTTATACGTAATGACGGGAGAAGCCTGATCACAAATCAATATCCCACCACCGGCATATCGATTGCCCAGGAAGGTTCCGATGCCTCCGGTTATTGTAAAACCTCCCACGACCGTTCCGTTTGCCTGCTCGCCCTTGATCGCGACAGCGCTTGCGTATTCCGGGCTGTCAGGAACCGACCCGTCGATGATGGTCTGTGATATGATCTCAAACGACTGGTCGAGCACGAAATGGCTGAGGAGAAATACCTTTTTGTTCTCAATCACTATGTTTTCAACGTAACGTCCGGGCGCGACAAGGATCGTGTCACCATTGCCAGCCTCGATTATCGCAGAGGAAATATCTAACTGATCCTGGGGTACGTTGATCGTTCTCGCAAAAGCAAATTCCGCAAGGAGCAGAACAAGAAGCAAAACGCCCGAATGAGTTTTCACCGCCAACACTCGCATCAAATCGTGATATTGTTCCCTAAACGGTCAACTCAACGAAGCAAAGCAACAGCCGATAACCCAGCAATTATGCTCGCTTCACAGTTCACCGCCTGGTGCTGACGGGTGGTACAATGTACCGCTATCTAAATAATAACAAAATCACATGTGATGTCAAGTTTAACTTCATTCCTCGGAGCCGCCGGTATAGATGTCGATGTTGTCCCAGAGCTTCAGGATCAGGGCGAGTCCCCGGTCTCTGTCAGGGGTATGCACCAGACCCACCAGGCGGCCCGCTCTCGACGTCATGATTACTTTTCCATACCGTTCGTCATCGTAGAAATAGACTGCAATATCGGCTATCTTAGCTTCCCTGACAGTATTGCCCGAATTCGACACAAACTGTTTGTACTGCTCGAGTTCCGCCGTGGATCCCGACGGAATGAATGCGAGCATCGACACGGAATCGCCGAGGTCGTAGTCGCAAGTATACGCGGGTGAAAAGCATTTGACATCGAGAAAGTCTGACGGAAAATATCGCTCAGTGTTCTCGATTTTTCCTGTGTCCGGCATGAGGCTGACTGCGACAGGGAAGCCTGTCTCACCGCCGATGCGTCTGTCAACAGCCCTCCCGAGATAGAGAGCCGCACTGTCGGAGGCATCCGATGATGAATATCCGGTAACCCGAACAAGATATACCGAATCGCAGAATACGAACCTGCCTGCATCGAAGTAGCCCTGAGTTCCGACATCAGCGAATGTCAGATCGGGTGTGCGATTCAGAGCATATGCCCCGAAGGCGTGCGATTGATCGATAAATCTGTAAATATCGACCGAGAACTGCAATTCCGAGTCGGTCGATCTGTAGTCCGCGGCTGCGGCGCCGATCACGCCAAAGCGAAAGAGCGTGTCGGCCTCTATGCCGATGTAGTCTCGAAGATTGTCTTTCTCGAATACTTGATCACTCGAAGCTTTCTCGAATCCGGTCATTTCTTCCGTGCGGGGGAGTTTCGCGGCAGTCTCCGCCGACATCCTGCCATCGCCTCGATCCTGAGTAATCTCTGGTTTGTCGTTCGTCTTGTCATTCCCGCCGCACCCGATCAGGAGCGTGAGCGCCACCGCGAAGTATCTCAATTTCATGACCTGTATCCTCCGTTGATCCGAAATCTATCGTCGCTTTTCAAGAAGTATCTGATTCTTTATCGATCTTGTCTCACCAATCGCTGTGACATAGATAGCTGGTTTGTCGACTACCGGGCAGGCATATTCACAGGCGCCGCAGCCGATACATCTCGCCGGATCGACATACGGCCGGTTCAGGGTGACCTGCTTGCCGTCCGGATCGATCGACTTCCTCTCGACAAGATATATCGCTTTGGGTGATGTCGGGCACCATTCCTCGCAAACCTGGCATGGTGTGGCCATCGCATACGGAAGACAGCGGCCTCTGTCAAAAAACGCCGTTCCTATCGAGATGGCCGGGCGGTCCTTCGTGCCGACTTTATCTTCGAGCGAAATCTCTCGTATGGCGCCTGTCGGGCAGACCTGACTGCAGAGTGTGCATGTATGCTCGCAGTATCCGATTCTCGCGATGAGAATCGGCGACCAGATACCCTCCCAGCCCGCTTCGAGGAATGTAGGATGCAGAGCGTTGTTCGGACAGACCTTCATGCACTCACCGCAGCGAATGCACCTTGACAGAAACTGATCTTCAGATACCGAGCCGGGTGGACGGATCAGTAGTTCGTTGGAATTAACATCGAAATTGTCGCCTGAACGAAACATCGGCACCATCGCAGCTCCGCCAACGAGCGATCCAATGACTTTCCTTCTTGAAATGTCCGGCGCAGGCAGCGCCTGATCTTTCGAGTCCTTTGGAAACAGCTTGAATTTGATGACTGACTCCGGACAGATCGCCTGGCAGTTGAGACAGAGATGACACTCGGATTTCTTCCATGGCACCCCCCCCTGCGGATCGTCTCCTCCCTGACAGTGCAGGAGGCAGAGGTTACAGTCGGTGCATGCTTCGTGATTTTTCTCCATTCCGAGAATCGACCATCGCGAGAGAAGTCCTAACAGCGCGCCGAGCGGGCATATACCCCTGCACCAAAACCGCGTGAACCACCTGTTCGATGCGAGTACGAGGAAAAAGAACAGGCCGAGCGATATTATTGTGTGGTAGTGAACCGGCTTGACTGTCAGGAGAATGTTCTGGGAAATCCAGTTGAGTCCGTATCCCATGATTGAGAAGGCTTCAATGCCTGAACTGGCGAGGAGACTGCCCACAGAATCAAGGAGGTAACCGACCATCGGGATAATCACGAGGCCTATCGAGCGCATCAGGAGTGACAGCGGATCGAGCACGCCTGCGAGAAGCGATGTCAGCAGGGACGATCCTATCAGTAAGATCAAAATGTAGAACTTGAGCTTCTGATACCGGTGCCAGCGGTTCGATTCGATAACATTGACGCCGAGCAGAGATTTGCGATTGCCCTTTCCCGACGAGAGCATCTGGTTGACAGTACCCATCGGACAGACCCATCCGCAGAAGAACCGTCCGAAGAACAAAGTCAACACAACGACAATCAGCGACCAGATCAGACCGTCATACAGTCGCCAGGTCGACAGCACGGTCATGATCGACACGAGCGGATCGATCTGGAAAAAAACAGCAACCGGCCACGCCAGCCTGAAATCGCGAATAGAATCGGGCGAAAGCGCTCCGGAAAATCCTGTTTTGAGAAGGAGCAACAGGAACAGAGCCAGAAATGCGCCCTGTGAGAATCGTCGAAGATTGCGAACTGTTCTAATAGTCATACTCACCCATGGAGGATTGTTTTTTCGTCGAGCTTCATACTGCCGAGGCCGGATCGCTCCGCCAGTGGAATGTGTCTGATATCATGCGGTTGCAGTTCGAGATATCGCGCGGCATAAGCATCGACTGCGACCTGGTCGATCCCAGCAACTACGGTTCGATACTCCTTGACATCGGAGAGATTCCCGCCGACCGGACCATTTCTCATCAGGACACGATAGCAGTCGGCGACTACAAGCGTTGGTCTGCAGAAACTCGCGAGATCGACAATCGACTGATCGATCTTCTGATGCAATTGATTGCGCCGCCCGCCGATTATTCCAAACAGGTTTTTCATTCCGATAGTAGCCTTGGTCAGGCTGTGGTGTTTGACAATCGGCATATTGATAAGCTTGTCAGCTTCGAGAACCGGTTTCAGAACCGGCCATACAGTCAGGAGATCGCCGCTAAGATCGACATCGATGAAATCACTATCCGACGAGACCAGAAACACTTCCGCGCCAGCTTCCTCGGCAGCCTTCCTGATTCCGGACCGCAGGAACGTCCGGCGCTGATCGTTGCAGGTGACATCGGTCACGACAACTCTTGATGCGCCTGCGTCGAGGCACATCCTGACCGTCTGAGCGACCATATCGGGATTCGTGTTCGCGGCTTGCTCGGGTACTCTGTCCCAGCCGACATTGGGTTTGATGACAACGCGATCACCGCTCGATATGAATGTCCCGATTCCACCGAGAGCCGCTATCGCTTTTTCGACTAATCGTTCGGGACTGTCGTTCTCGATTACGGCTAACTTCTTCGCGAGATCGTGATTGTCGATGGCGTATGTCAGCTTGATTGCTTCTGCTGTGCTCTTTTCGGGATAGTCCGGTCGTGAGTCAGCGAGAAGATACGCGGCTCCAAATACGGCTGACGCCGCCGCTGCCTTGCCGGTCTTTTTTATGAACTCACGTCTTGTGACCATGTCCGCTCCCGAAACATTACTGTCTCGGTAAATATACGAATTTAGAGATGGTCCGCAACAGGAGCATGTTGAAAAAGGTGATTGACATGGAATTCCAGGGACTGTCATATTTCGTTGTCATTGCGAGCGACCGCAGGGAGTGTGGCAATCTCGTATTTGGCATTGTGCTCGGCAGATGTCCACATCTGCCGATATCGGTGTAAGATGGGGCAGACGAGGACGTCTGCCGCCCACAGGAGTTGGAACTGAAATCACCACGTCGCTGCCGCTCCTCGTGATGACGACAACAATACAGACCCGCAAATAAATAGGTATCATGTGCACACAGTGGCTGTGCCGCTGTGTTCTCAGCTTACTGCACAGCAAGTAGATACAGCACAGAATCCGCAGGGGCACAGCCCCCGCGAGCACTTAAAAGGGACTTTTTCAACAAACCCCTCCGCAGGGGTGACGTATGTGCTGCGTTTCGCAGTCTGTAGCCCACCCAAAGCACAACGTCTGGTGAGTTTTTCTAATTTCCTCTTTCGATCCCGATCAGGGTGAAACCTGAATCCTGACCACCGAGAAAATGTGCTCTGACGGGTAAGCTGACTGTTGACCTGGATCGATCAGAAACACGGATTTCGATGATTATGTAGATAGTAGCTCGCACCCACTTGTATATCCTGAGCATAGCGAAGAGCTTTTCCTGAGTCTGACGAAGGGGGGCGTGAGAAGTAAGACACGTTATCGAAATGTCAAGCCCCAACTGGGCATGACCTACTCAACTGCAACCATTGTCATCACGAGGAGCGACAGCGACGTGGTGATCTCAGTTCATGCAATGTGATGCCTAACATAAGATTGCCACGCTCCCTCCGGTCGCTCGCAATGACAGCGAGATCTAACGGTCGCCTGGAATCCCATGCTTATTACCTTTTTCAACAAGCCCCAAGGGGTGGGCCACCCATCCGTTTGTACGCTACTTAGACTATCCGCAGGGTGGAGCACCACCACCGAAGATGTAATTGATTAGATAGACTACGTCGTCGATGTCAACTCCACCTGTGCAGTCGGGGTTTCCGTATGGTGGGTTACCACCTGCAAAGATGTATTGCAGAAGATACACGACATCGTCGATATCGACAGCGCCGCTACAATCGCAGTCGCCGTCTGGGAGCTCGTCATCAAGGAAGATGACATCAAAGTAGTAATAGCCTGGGATTCCTCCACAATCTTGCACGACTTCCAACACTATAGGATAAGTTCCGGGATCGAGTGAAGTGAGTTGATAAAGTGCAGTATGTGAACTTGTTGGTATTATTGTGCCAGGGCCGTCAGCAACGCGCCAGAGCACACTCCAACAGGCAGTGCAATTAGCTTCGAATTCGAATTCAACACCCCAACAGGCTGACTGACCGATTAGTTGGTCGTCCGATGGAGTGGTGACGAAACCAGCACTTCCGCATGGCGCTTCATAGACAATGATACAGTGGTCCTGGTCTCCTCCATAATTGGAACCACCTATGAAATCGGGGATGATCGTCCCACCCGGTCCGCTCCATTTCCATGTATGTGTAGGGGGTACAAACGTCGAATCAAAGCAGAATTCACCCATATCATTGCCAGCGTGTATCCTGAGTTTGAAATAATGCATCTCTTCCGTTATTACTGGCAATCCATCAAAGTCAACAAAGCCAACCACAAACGTATCCGGAGACAGTCCGTTCGTGTCTGGCGTAATCACGAATGATCCTGGAATGGCTGAATTAACTGTGATGTCGACTACCTCCCATGTGAAGGGGCCCACGGAATTCATTACAAAGCCGTTGACTGCAGATGTGATCGTGGCGGGTTCAGGCGATTGGCGCAGGATGTAAAAATCTATGTTGGCATAGAGGGTTCCCTGGTTAATCGAGTCGGTGTCCATCCTTATGTAGTCTTCTGCTGTTGCTGTTCCCGCGAAGATAACCAACATCAGAACAATCGCTGTAATCTGTTTCATGATGTCCTCCCTGTCAGGTGTACGAATAGAACCATGATAAGATACCGGTATTCTCCTGCGTATGCCGATCCCTGTTGTCTGACTAAGTGATGAATTCTTAATAAATATAGGAGATCAAACTTGATTGTCAAGTCCATTTTTGTCGGTGGCGTCAGCAGAGATCGGGCAGGGCAAAATATTGTTGTCTGACGGTCCAGTTGTCTTATATTCACATATTCTGGATGCAGGAACTGACTGCATGGGAAGGAATCTGATTTGACAAGTAGAGAAAACATGTCGGCGTCATCCGACCGCACCAACATATACATTGGAATCGCGACAGCCATAGTCGCGCTGGCTGTCTATTTCAGGACGCTTTCGCCCAGCATATCATTCTGGGATTGCGGCGAGTTCGTGGCGTCATCGATATGCTTCGGCATACCGCATCCGCCCGGCTCGGCGGTCTTCGTGCTCATCGGGCGGATATTCTCCGTGATACCGTTCGCGGATGACATCGCTTATCGTGTGAATGTGATCTCGGCGCTATCTTCCGCCGCCGCGGTTTTTGTCTCGTATATGATCGTCACGCGAATCATCGGGCACTGGCTCGATGACTCTCGCGGGCTGTGGAAACGGCTCGGCATGTATGTCGGCGGAGTGGTCGGAGCGCTTTGTATGGGATTCAACAAAACGTTCTGGACCAACGCGGTGGAAGCTGAAGTCTATGGACTGACGACGCTGGTTTCGTTGCTCATCATATATCTCCTGCTGAAATGGTACTCCAATCATGAATCACGCGGCGCGGACAGAATCCTTGTTCTGGTCTCGTACCTGGCGATTCTGGGAGTGGGAATCCACATGAGCGCGTTTCTGGTAATGCCTGCCGGTTTCATATTCATCGGACTGGTCGACAGACGGCTCCGCTCCGATGTGCGTTTCTGGATATCGGTGATAGCAGTCTGCATGATAATGGTCAATCTAAAACTCTTCATGCTGTTCACCGGGATATGGCTAATCGTCTCCGTCGTGGCGCTTCTGAGTTCTCGCAGGAATCGGATGTGGCGTCTTTCGGCGTCAATGGTATTTGTAGCACTCGTTGGATTCTCGATACAGTTCTATGCCCCGATAAGATCAACATTCGACCCCCCGATAGATATGGCCAACCCGGATAACTGGGAGAGGTTCGCCGCATTTGTCGATCGCGAGCAATATGGCGGGGAGAACATGTTTACGAGGATGCTCCACCGGCGGGGAGAACTTTCTAATCAGTTCGGCGATTTCCCTAGGATGGGATTCTGGAAATTTTTCTCCGAGCAGTATTCAGATCCTGGAATCGTATTCCTGCTGCTTCTGATACTCGGAACCTTCGGCATATACTCCGGCCTGAGGAGGAATCTCAAAATCGGCACTCTAATGCTGCTGCTGGTCCTGGCCGGCACGATAGGCTTGACTCTCTACATGAACTTCGCCGACGGCACACAGATCGATCCAAACTCAATGGCCAGGAGGCTGGAGGTCCGCGACCGCGACTATTTCTGGACGCCCGGATTTGCATTCTTCGGCATGTGTCTCGGGCTGGGAGTAGCTGCGCTCTACTATTCGGTCAGAAGAAGACTTGCTGCATCAGGCGATGGCGGATCAATGGCGAATGCGGTCAGCGCGGCGATGACGATCCTCGTGCTCATACCTGCGCTCGCGCTGGGAAGTAATTTTCGCGCCTGCGATCGTTCGCTCGATACGATGCCGTACGATTACGCTATCAACTCTCTGAATTCGTGTCGAGAGAACTCGATTCTCTTCACTGCGGGCGACAATGACACATATCCGCTATGGGCGCTCCAGTACGGCCTCGGAATCCGAACCGATGTTCATGTCATAAACCTCTCGCTGCTGGATGTCGACTGGTACATACTGCAGAAGAAATCGGAACTCGCTCCCCTCGGAAATCTTATTTCGCTTGATACGAATCAGATTCAGACTGTTGACACACTCGTCAGGGGTGTCAGGGTACCTCTTCCGAGCAAGCCGTACTATGATGCGATTCGCAAAGAGATGAGGTTTCTCCATCCATTTCCCAATGAGCAGGGCGGAGTGGTGAGGACGGCTCACCAGATCGTCGAGAATATCCTGCTCAACAATCTCGACAGTGATGGCAACTTCAAGTACGATATCTGTTTTGCGAATCTCCCTCCTGCGGAAGTCGCGTATGACTTGAGAACTCATTCCGAGAGGGTTGGCCTCGTCTACCGGATCACTCGCGAGATTCGCAATCGGGCTGTGAATCTGGATGAGACCTACAACCTTGTGACGAATGTTTTCCAGTATCACAATCTGAGCAATCCAAAGTACTACCGCGATGAGACCGGAATATCTATGGCACTCTCCGCTGGGCAGCGACTCTTCGATGCGTACAGGGAAATGGCCGCTGCTTCAGACACCGTGCATGCGCTGGAAATACTGGAATTCATCGAGGAGAATATTCCTGAATTCTGGGAGCCTGCTCTGTTGCGTTTCACGATCGATTCGATGTACGGACTTGGGTCAAAGCCAGACTCGGTCTACAAGCTGGAATATCTTGCTTTCGTCGATGATCTGCTCAAATATGCTCCCGATAGTTACTACTATCACCAATTCAGGGGGCTGGCACTGCAGGAGCTTGGCAGGGCTGGTGAAGCCATTGAGTCGTTCGAGACGGCGTACGACATTATGCCAACTTCCTCTCTCGCTTACCGCTCACTTATCGCTGCGTATATTCAGAGCGGCCGTTATGTCGATGCTGTGAACACATCGCGGGAGTATCTTATCTTGAATCCCCACGATGAGAACGCCCGGCGACTGGTAAATGCTTACAGTTCTCAACAACTGCCGCAGCGACCGTAAGTCTTGTAGGGAAGAACCCAGCGAAATCCTGAGCCCTGCGAAGGGAAGCGAAGCGGAGTGGTTCTGCCAACATCATACTGTCCGGCAGAACCGCTGAAGGCGAAGTCCTGAACTTTGCGGAGTGGTTCTGCCCTTGTATATTCTCTTCGTATTGGTTTATAATGGTTAAGGATCGGGA
>CBDUQR010000045.1:0-21894 GCA_965369655.1 uncultured bacterium
AAGTCTAGTTTTTTCTGCGCCCAAACGGAAAATATTTATGAGAAATGCTATAACGGTGTTATCAAACGGATCAGGAATATCGAAGCTAACCTGCCTTTTCAACTTCAGGGGTTCGATTGTGACAACGGCTCTGAGTTCCTCAACCATCACCTGGTACGGTACTTCACCGACCACAAACCAAGAGTGAAGTTTACCAGATCTCGACCATACAAGAAGAACGACAATGCCCATGTCGAACAAAAGAACTGGAGCCATGTCAGGCAATTGCTCGGGTACGACCGCTTAGACAATCCCGAACTGGTCGATCTCATCAACAACCTCTACACCAACCAGTGGAGCCTGTTACAAAACCACTTCTGCCCAACACTGAAGCTCAAACAGAAACTGCGTATCAACAGCAAATACAAGAAGAAATATGAAGCGCCCAGAACACCTTACCAAAGACTCATGGAGTCAACTCATCTCTCTGAAGAGCAGAAAGAGCAACTCAACACTTGCCATCGGAACCTTAATCCCTTTAAGTTGAAACGGACAATTGAAAGGAAACTGAAGGCAATATTCAAACTCGTCAGAGTAACACCTAATGTGAGGAAACGTATCTGACACGAATAAAAACCCCGGTAACATCTTTCAATGAGGCAACGCGTGAGCCATCATCTATGGTCTCTTCACCTGAGCCAACTCTTGATAGGAAGATTCATGAGCGCATAGTGCAAATCATACATGACACATGCCTTGGATTCGAAAGACATCCTTCAACGTACGCGAATATGGATGAAGAGGCGCTGCGTGACGTGATTCTTACAACCCTGCAACCTCATTTACCAGGTTCTGCGACAGGTGAGACATTCAACAAGTCGGGTAAGACTGACATACTACTGAGGCACCAGAACCATAACATTTTCGTTGCAGAATGTAAGATATGGCGTGGAAAGAAATCCTTTGTAAACGGTATAGACCAATTGCTGGGCTACCTCACTGTTCGTGATTCCAAGGTTGCGTTAATCTTCTTTGTAAGAAACAAGGCATTTTCATCTGTCTTGAAAGAGGCCCAAGCGGAGTTGAACGCACATAAGTGTTTTGTGAGCCTAAAACACGAAAGTCAGGACGGTGCATACTCGGAGGCGATTTTTCACTTGCCTGATGATGAGGATCGAAAAGTCCAGATGACTACTCTCTTTTGCCATTTAGGTGAGGCGGAGCACTCCCAAGGGCGGCGTTAAGCGGTTTGCATCATCGGCACTGGAACACAGCTCTCACCATTCCGTGTCGCTCTGGTGGTTTGTTGCCGTGAGCGTGAAGTGGACCGAGGCCTTCCCAGTGGTGGATGACATCGTAGTTTTCGAACAGCTTCAGAATCTCGTCGTGCTCGATATATGTGTGAACGATGTCGTTCTCGTTCACGAACGAATTCCTACCGATCTGCTTCCCGTTCCTGAATCTCTCATACGATGGATCATCGATTGTCCATGCTGTCACGAAAACCAGCGCATCGTCGCCGCACCATTGCGAGACACGCTCGATCAGCCGTTCGATTTCATCCCATCTCAGTATCTGTATCAGGCCGAATAGCAGGACAGCAGAGTACGCGTTTTCCTCCGGCTCAAAATCCTCAAAGCCTGTGACGTATGCGCTGACAGGAATTCCTCGATCCTTTGCGATAGCATTTAGCTTTTTCACAGCTACTGGCGATGGATCGATGGCATCGACGCGAATGTCTTGCTGCGCAAGGGATATTGCATTGCGACCTGTGCCTGAGCCGATGTCAAGCACAGGCCGATTCTTATCAATCAGACAATAATAGTCTTTGAGAATTTCAACCGGCTCAACACCGAAATAGTCAGGGTCCTTGTCGTATAGCTCGTCGTATGTCATACGGTCTGGTACACCGTCACTCGTTTCGACTCAAGAAAGGCAGACCCTTCGAAGCTCAGGACTTGCGAGGACGTCTGCCGCCCACGATAGTAGGTCATGCCCACTTGGGGCATGACACCCTGGAATTTCTCACGTCCCCCTTCGTCAAACTCAGGACAGAGCAAGTGGACGTGAGCTACAAGAGTTCGTCGTATGTCATACAGTCTGGTACACCACTCGTCCATCGACAATGGTCATGATCGCGCGACCGGTAAGACGTTTGCCGTGGAACGGACTGTTGCGCGATTTCGATTTGAACTTGTTGACATTCACCTGCCATGTCATGTCGGGATCGATGATCGTGATGTCAGCCGGGAAGTTTTTCTTCAGGCGTCCCATCTTCAGATTCATGACCTTAGCCGGACTGTTCGCCATTCTTGCGACAAGGTCGGACCAGCTCAGGAACCCCAGTTTGACCAGGTTCCTGATCGCCAGGCCGAGCGATGTTTCGAGTCCGATGATGCCGTTGGGCGCGAGGTCGAACTCGACATCTTTTTCCTCGATCGAATGCGGAGCGTGGTCGGTGGCGATACAATCGATGGTGCCGTCCTGGAGACCCGCGATAACAGCCTCGACATCGGCCTTCGTCCGCAGCGGCGGATTCATCTTGAGATTCGTGTCGAACCGTTCTGCTATCATGCTGTCAGTGAGCGAGAAATGGTGCGGCGTCGCCTCGGCTGTCACCGAAACTCCCCTGCGTTTCGCGTCACGGATGAGTTCGACCGCACCCTTTGTGGAAACATGGGCTATGTGCAATCTCGCTCCGGCGTACCGAGCTAAGAGAATATCTCTCGCAATACAAATCTCTTCAGAAATACTCGGATTGCCTTTGATTCCGAGAGCGGTGGATGTGTAGCCCTCGTTCATGTGCGTGCCATTAGAGAGCGATGAATCTTCTGCGTGCGAGACGACCGCGATCTCGAACATACGCGTGTAATCGAGTGCGCGTTTCATTACCATTGCGCTGTCGACCGGCGAGCCATCGTCGGATATCGCGACCGCACCGGATGAAACCAGTTCGCCGATTTCCGCGAGCCGCTCACCCTTGCGTTCTTTCGTGATTGCGCCGATCGGGAATACTTTGACAGGAGCGTCGGCTGCGCGATCGAGCACGAACTTCACGGTTTCCTGATTGTCGATCGGCGGAGTTGTGTTCGGCATACAGCATATCGCCGTGAATCCTCCTGCCGCTGCCGCCTCACAGCCGGTCACCACGGTTTCCTCGTCTTCACGCCCCGGCTCTCTGAGGTGGACATGAATATCGATCAGTCCCGGCGTTACGATATGGCCGTCGGCCCAGACGTACTCTCCAGATTTATATTGCTTCAGGTCTTTCTTCTTGAGAAGCGACCCGGTCTCGATTGACTTGATCTTGCCGTTCTCGATGTATATGTCAGCTTTGCAGTCGAGCTTCGACGCAGGATCGATAACCCTGCCGCCCGCTACAACCTTCAGTTCGGTATTACTCATTTTCCTTGCTCCCTCCCTTGATTAGATAGAGCACCGCCATACGTACCGCCACACCATTTGTAACCTGATCGAGGATCACGGAATCGTCGGCGTCGGCGACCTCGGACGATATCTCGACGCCACGATTCATCGGTCCGGGATGCAGTATGGTGTGGTTCCTGTTCAGGAGCGAGCGACGTTCGTGGGTTATGCCGAAGAGATTGGTGTACTCACGAAGCGAAGGAAGCAGTCCCGACTGCTGTCGTTCGAGTTGCAGTCGCAGCACGTTTACGACATCGGCGCCATCGAGAGCCTTGTTGATATCGTGGTAGACATCAACGCCCATCTTCTCCACCTCGATCGGCAGGAGAGTCGTCGGTCCGCAGACCGCAACCGATGCTCCCATCGTCTTGAGTCCCCAGATGTTTGATCGCGCGACGCGCGAATGCAGGACGTCGCCCATTATCACAACACGCAGACCATCGAGTTTTCCATGCTTTCGCCTGATCGAGAGCATATCGAGCAGCGCCTGCGTCGGATGCTCGTGGCAGCCATCGCCCGCGTTTATGACCTGCGATGAAGAAAACTCGGTCAGGAATTGTGGCGCGCCGGAGCAATTGTGCCGCATCACGATCATGTCGACTTTCATCGCCTCGATATTGCGGACCGTGTCCTTGAATGTCTCACCCTTGGAGACCGAAGATCCTGAGGAACTGAAATTGAGAAGGTCCGCCGAGAGGCGTTTCTCGGCCAGCTCGAATGAGAGTCGGGTCCTTGTCGACGGCTCATAGAACAGGTTGAGGACTGTGACGCCTCGGAGTGTCGGCACTTTTTTGATCGGCCTGTCGAGGACCTCGCGGAAACTGTCGGCAGCGTCGAGTATGGCCTGAATGTCATCGCGTGAAACGCCTTCGAGGCCGAGCAGATGTTTGAGTCCAAATGCCATCACGCGCCTCGCTTTCCCTTTTTGGTTTTCGAGGCAGAGGCAGTTTTCGGCTTGCCTTGTACGTGGTGCAATTCGACCGAATCGACGCCGTCGATCTCCTGCAGCTTGACGACGACTTCATCGTCGGGCGATGTCGGGATGTTCTTGCCCACATAGTCAGCCTTGATGGGAAGTTCCCTGTGGCCGCGATCGACGAGTACCACGAGCTGGATCGCGCGAGGGCGTCCGAGGTCGGTGAGTTGATCGAGGGCTGCGCGGATCGTTCGTCCGGTGAACAGCACGTCATCGACAAGGACAACGACCTTGTCGTCGATTGGAAACATAATCTCAGTCTGGTAGACTTCGGGCTGCTCAAGGCGGGAGTGAACGTCATCCCTGTAGAACGTAATATCCATGTAGCCGACCGGCAATTGTATGTCTTCGATCTCTCCGATGTTCCTTGCGACGCGGTCAGCGAGATGATCCCCGCGCTTGCGTATGCCGATTATCACCAGATCGGATGCGCCCGTGTTTCGCTCGATGATTTCGTGAGATACGCGCATCAATGCGCGCTGAATCTTTTTCTCGTCGAGGAATTCAGTGACGTTGGCAGGCAAAGCTCCTCCTTTCGCCGACAGACTGGAATGGGATGAAGGGGATATAAAAGAACCTTCCGCGTGAGATGTGGAAGGCTGAATAAGTAAGCGTCATCGATATTCTCCTTTCCGGCCTCACCGGACCGGTCTTAAAGGTTGTCGGCCAGAAAACTAACTGCTCGAAGCTATGTTGTCAAGGCATTACTCCTTAATCCCTCAGCTTCTGGCGGTATTATCGTGTGCGTCAGCTACTGAGAATCAACTCAAGATGTTGTGAC
The DNA here is from genome assembly GCA_965369655.1 of uncultured bacterium. GTDB lineage: Bacteria > Zixibacteria > MSB-5A5 > JAABVY01 > JAHJOQ01 > JAJRZO01. The sequence continues at coordinate 5,163 of CBDUQR010000045.1, forward strand.
ATTCAGAGAGTGTCAAATCATAATTGGTGCCTGTGACCAGCATATTCTCTAAGGAGTATGTGGACATGTATGATCCACAAAGAATGCCACAATATGAGACAGAATACGACGGTGATTCGACCTCAAAGCGAGGCGCCCAGATTCCGCGCCGTATGCAGAATCGATTCGTCGTTGCCAGCCGCTCCTGCCCCCCAGCTATCGTGACCATAGCAGATCGCATCGAGGAAATTAACGTCGGTCCAGACAAAGAAGCCCTTGAGCACTGTCAATGCGCAATCGAACTTCTGTCTGCTGCCACCGACAAGTACAATGATTCCGCGCCGCTTCTTCCACTTCTTATCTTCGAGGATGAACTCGCCGTCGGGTGTTTTTTTCATCGGGCGGTAGCAATTGCAGCGATCTATGAAGAGCTTCGTCTGCGCAGAGACCGTGTCGAAATAGACCGGCGACGCCACGACCACAGCATCGCATTGATTGAACTTCTCGTAGATCGGATAGAGATCGTCGTGATATATGCAGATATCGTCATCATCCCGTGATCCGCAGGCCTGACAAGGAGTTATCGTCAGATCGTTCAGAATTACAGTCTCAGAGCTCCAGCCGTTATCAACCACTCCCTCGGTGATTCTTTCTGAGATAATCTGTGTGCTCGAACCCTGCACCGGGGAGCCGTTGATGATTAGCAGCTTATTCGTGCTCGAATTCATCGTATTCCTTCAGCAGGACTTCAAGACGCGCATCGAGGTCTCTCTTACGCTGTTGAAGTTCGGCCAGCCTCTCCCAGTCAGAATGAATCGACTCGTCCAGCAGGAGCGCCTCGGTATCGGCTATCGATGTTTCGGTACTATGAATGTCATCTTCGAGTTTCTCGAATTGCTTCCGGACGCGTCGCTTGTCTTTCAGGGTCCGCCAATCCTCGATCCGCTGATCTCTGAGCTCAGCAGCTTCCCGGAGGTCTTCGACGGTCGCAACAGGCTGGTTCTGTCTCTCTCTCCATTCGGCGAATTCGTTGTAGCTTCCCTCAAATTCAGTAAGTCTGCCTTCTTCCAGCGACAGGATGCTCGTGACAGTTTTTTCGAGAAAGAAACGGTCATGCGAGACAACAAGCGCGGCGCCATCGTACTGAGCCAAAGCCTCTTCGAGTTTCTCGCAGGATTGAATATCGAGATGATTCGTCGGCTCATCGAGAATCAGGAAATTAGCGGGAAGAAGGAATATCTTCGCGAGCGCCAGCCTGCTTTTCTCACCGCCAGAGAGCGCCGAAACCTTTTTGAAAACATCCTCGCCAGAAAAAAGATACCCGCCGAGATAACTTCGCAGCTCCCCGGCTTCGGCATGAGGTTTTTCTTCCCAGACCGAATCGATCACAGTGTCGTCCTCGTCGATTATGGACAGATCCTGATCGAAATACGCCGGAGTGACATTCCCGCCGATCCGGACCTCGCCGGAATCGGGATCGAGTTCCCCGGTGATGATTTTTACAAGCGTCGATTTGCCGCTGCCGTTAGGACCGATTAGCCCTACCTTCTGACCTCGCTCAATCTTGAACGACACGTCCGAGAAAACCTGTCTCCCGTGGAATGATCTGGAAACATCGCAGATTTCAAGGAGCTTCAGATGGCTTCGCCCGGACGATTCTATCTTGACAGATGCGGTTTGTTTTTCTTTGTCGGGCGAAGCGAGGCGTTTCAGTTTCGAGAGCATCCTGCGACGGGACTGGGCTAACTTTGTTTTCTGACCCGCGATATTGCGCTGGATAAAATCCTTGATTCTTGTTATTTCCTCGGTCTGCCTCTCGTACGCTTTGGACTGCTGCTCTTCCCTGAGCGACCGCTCACGAGCATAGAAATCGAAATTGCCGGCATAGACTTCGATGTGGTCAGGTTTGAGGTCAAACGTCCTGCCCGTTGTCCTGTTCAGGAAAACGCGGTCGTGCGATACAATCATGGCTGCGGCATCGAGTTCGCTCATATAATCTTCGAGCCATTCGGTCGATCCGATATCGAGATGATTGGTCGGTTCATCCAGAAGGAGCAGGTCAGGATTCGACAGGAGCAGCTTGGCCAGATAAGCACGACTCTTCTCGCCACCTGAAAAGAGCGACAATGGTTTGTGGAACTCCTCGGTGAGGAACCCCAATCCGGTCAGGACATCCTCTATTCGTGACGGATACGTAAAGCCGCCCTCGCGTTCGAATCGCTCCTGCAGGGTGCCATATTCCGTCATAGCCACCTTGTCCGCCTTGCCTCTTGAAATCTCTTCCTCGAGTTCGGCGATTCGAACCTGCATCTCGATCAAATCGCTGAAAGCCTCGTTCACCTCATCCAGGAGAGTCCAGCCTCTGTCGAGCCTCACTTCCTGCGGGAGATAACCGATTCTGATTCCCTTTGCCCGGCTGATCTCACCGCTGTCGGCAGAGAGTTCCCCGAGCAGGAGACGAAAGACTGTCGTCTTGCCGACACCATTTCGCCCGACAAGGGCGATCTTCTCGCCCGCCTTGATTTGCAGGCTGATATCCTCGAAAACGAGATCGCCCGCGAAAGACTTCGAGACCTTGTGCAGCGACGATATTATCATGATACGGGAATTTATGCGCGTGATCGGATATGTCAAACAGTTCATTGTTGTGGCAGGTCTTGCGAATCCGTGCCAGCGGATTTGTGTGACCTGCCGCGTTTCTTTGTCATGTACTTGTGTGTCAGGTCACAATCCCGCCTACGCGGGATCAAGACCTGACACAACAGAGAATTCGCGTGATTGGATATGTCAAATAGTAACGCTCATTCCGGGCTGGTCTGCTCGGAGCGTCCGGACCTCGCGACAAACATCTCGACTGCGATCAGACCGAGCGAGGCAAGCAGAAAGAGATGCCAGACCTCGCGCCCGTGGCGATTCTCATGAATCACATCGGCGAATTGGCTGTCATTCGGATCCAATACGGTCGAGTTGTACTCAGGTATCCGCCCCGCTATCCCGCCCAAGTCAAGGTAGTGCTGGACAGTCTCATCGGTATTGATATTCAACGCAAACATCTCCGCTGTCGTATCCGATGCCAGAATCCGGTATATACCCGGAATCAGTGCATCCCGTGTAGAGAAATAAGACGTCCTGCCGGAGAATTTTGGAGTGATGAATCTTCTCTCACCTGCCGGATCGAGCAGTTCAGCCTTTTGACCCGGTGTGACTCCTGCCAACATTCGATCATTCGTCTCTCCAACCAGTTGGCTCCCGGACATTCTCGTCATATCCGAGGCGAGGTACTCGATCGTCCTGTTGATGAATGTGACGAATAGCGAGTGCCTGACAAACTCGCTCGATTCGGCCTTGATATCTCCCGCGAACAGTACTGCTTTCCCTTGTCCCCAGTCTGATTCGAGTATCGCTGGATCCCCGGATGAGTATCGCCCCAGAATCCTGACTTTGTCGCCCCCCCTTATTCTGGTTATCCGCGCGAATCTGATCTCCGGCAGTTTCTCCAGATCGGTGTACCTCGAAAATATCGGATGCGACACTGCGAAGTTTTCGAGCGAATAGTAGCCCGATCCGCCCTCCACCATCCGACTACCCAGAAGCTGGGCATCGAAATATCGTTTGAGTACTCGATAGTTATAGAACTTCTGATCCCCGTCGGGCGGCACGAACAGTAGAATGTTTCCTCCCGAGCTGACGAACTTGTCTATTGCAGAGAAAGCCGATTCAGACAGGTATTCCACTGCGTTCAGCACGATGCAGTCATAAGCGAAAAGGTCCTCGCGGGGCAAAGAGCCGAGGCCGATCGACCTGATTTCTATCTGAGTCGGCGTGTCCGACTGCGGTTTCACCGCAAGTTTGATGTAGAGATTGTCTTCCTCGGCATTCCCAATCGCGAGCACCCTGATTGCACGGGGGATGTTCAGCGTGAAGTAGAACCTGTTATCGCCGAGGATGGCATCATCGGGCAGTTCGACATAGCCGTGGTGGAACCCGGGATTCTCAAATGTATGCATGAACTCGACCTGCGCCTCGCCTGACGCGGGAATATCAATATCGGTCTGGCTGACCCGTTTGCCGTCGATGAAAAGACTCGCAAGAATTCCATCGACTCTCGCAGGGTTATCATTCGCCGCCAGACACGCTATCTGAACCGGTCGGTCCGGGTAGACGAGCTGCCTGCCGAAATCGAGAGACTTGACCTTGATGTTGTCAGGTTCCGGATCGACCACCGGTACAAAGTATAGAGCCGCCATCTCTGGCAATGGATTTATGTTACCTATGCCGGAGAATGTCGCCCAGCCATACTCGGAGAAATCCGAGATCACATACATCTCGCGGATGGAATTCATGGACTGCGACAGGAATTCATGAGCCTTAGTCAGCGCCTGTCGGGGATTGGTCGACAGATATGATACTTCGGATTCACGGATCGCTCTCTCGACCACGGAAGCATCCAGATGAAATTTGTCACCAGACGTCTCCAGTCCGGAGTTGTATGTTGCGAACAGAATCTCGTCCCCCTCCCTGAACACATCGAGAAGATTGAGAGCAAAATCGCGCCCCGATTCAAACAGTGTGCCGTCCCTCGTCTCCGCAGTCATCGACAGCGAATTATCCAGAAGGATTACCGCAGAAGTCCTGGCTGCCGATCCGAAACCGGATGAATAATCGCCTTTGAGCGTGGGGCGCGCGAATGCCGCAACAATCGCCAGCACGATGAGCATCCTGAGAATGAGCAGCAGTAACTGCCTTATCCTGAGACGTCTCATGCGGGTTTTTTGCAGGCTTTTCAGATACCGGAGCGATGAGAACATGACAACCTTCACCCTGTGCCTGTTGAGCAAATGCACAAGGATCGGGACGAGCGCGAATGCGCCGAACAGAAGAAGCAGACTATTGAGAAATCCCATGGTGTGTAGCTACCTGCCGACTGAGTATGGCTCCGACATATACTTGTCGGCCTCCTCGCGGAACAGAAACCCGCCGGGCGTATCGTGCACCATCCTGTAGTATTCGAGCGCTGTCTGCCGTTCGCCCTTCAGATCATAGGCCTGACCCATCGCGAGAGCCATCCTGCCGACGTAGAACTTGCGCTCCTCCACAAATAGCGCCATATCGAGATGCTCGATTGCGGTGTCAGCCTGTCCGAGATAAATGAACGCTTCCGCAGCACGCATATACATCAGCGGCTTTGGCGTTTCGCCTGTCATGAGCCTTTTGGCGCCGTTGAGTGCCGAAACAAAATACGTCTCGGATGAATCCTCATCGCCCAGAGCCCTTAGGCAGAGGCCGATGCCGAGATGAGCATCGATTACAATATCATCCGTGAGCGAAATCTCGGCGGAGCGCTTGTAATGCTCGATCGCGCCCGAGTAGTCACCCTGGTACTGCAGGATGCGGCCTTCCTTGTATTCCAATACAGCCAGCGTGGAGTCGAGTGAGATCACCTTGTCGTAGTATTCGAGCGCCCCGTCTATCTCACCAGTCATCAGCAGCATATTGCCGAACACCACAAGATCAGCCGGTTTGACGTCATCCTCACCGAGCCTCAGCCCATAGTATGCCTGTGCCCTGTCGTAATTCCCGGTCAGATAGTAGTGATTACCCAGTTCTTCCATCTGCGAGGCGCTCCCGCCGGTGACGGCAAATCGCCTCTCCATCAGCGCAATGGCTTCGTCGTACTTCCGCAGACGAGAGAGTCTCTGTGAATAGAACCTGAACCAGCCGGTTTCGATCTTGAGAGTGTCGAGATACTGTTTCCAGTCCGCAGTGAGGGAGTCGATGGGTCTTCCGTATGTCGCAAAGAGATCCTCCGATGCCGTCAGATCGGTCGAACTCATATAGAACTGCTTGAATTGCGAGATCCCGTACGTTTTGACGAGATAGCCGCAGAACGATCCGGCGAATCTCCTGAGCATAATCTTGTCATCGCTACTGAGATATGAGTTGGTCGCGAAGTAGTCACTCAAATCGGGAATCGGATTTGTCTTTGTGTAGTCGCGGATATAGAAGTCATTGAAGTCCGGAACCGATGATATGCCCTCGACGAAGAAACGTGGCGCGTATCCCCAGAATTTGTAGAACCGCAGCATGTTGACTGGCAGTGAAGACACCGTTTTTTCGTCGTGGTTGTAAACACACATCACGTTGTTCTTCACCGGATCGATGTGAAATCCCCACAGCTTGTCGTATTGATACGAGGTATGTCTGCATGGAAGCAGGTAGAAATTGATCGGATGCGATTCCTGGAACTTGTACATTTTGTACAGTATGTCGACTTCGCGCTCGAGATATGATCGCAGCGAATTCCAGTGGTAGTCGCCGAGACTGAACGGCACAAAAAACATCTGGAAGTGAGGTGCCGGGTCTGACGTGAAAACATCGGCATCCGAAGGATCATATCCGCAGTCATTGCCTGAGTCGACTATTTTCAATGGACTAATCGAAAGCCTGAAAATCGATCCGTTTCTGACGATGACCGAATCGACAATGACGGGCAGGCCGAACGGCACGGTGAAGGTCCTGAAGTATTTCTGCGAGTTGGGGCCGGATGTAATCATCTCAATCCGAAGGTCGGCCCCATCCTCCGAGTAGGATATTACCGACAGGTCGGTGACGACGTTCGCCAGCCGACTCGTAAGAGTGGCATCGAGGGGAACCAGGACCGTGTCTGTCGCAACCGGCACGGCTGAGGTATCCGGCAGCCTCTGCAGGAGTGAAATTTCTACCTGCAGCGCATCTTCGGCTGTGGCTATGCCGCTGACGATCAGCAGGCTTAGGATGATGGCGACTATTCGGTGATAAGCAGTCATATTCAGACCTTGTTACAGTTAGTACAGCACGATTGTTTCAGGCGCCGTCGTCGACCACCAGCCTTCCGTTGTCCCAGTATGGGATCAAACCGATTGAATCGACCTGCGCAGCAAAATCGATGTCGGCCGAGAAGCCGAGCGACACAAGATATCGCCCGTGATCCGAGTTTCGCAGCGCTGATGCAAGGCTCGATTTCCGCTCCTCGTACAATGCCAACGCCACGACTGCGGCGTCGTTAGCCGATTCAGCGCGGTCAGCCAGGCCGGAAATTATCATGCCGCCACACAGCGTGTCCTCGAGTGAGAAATGCAACTCTCGCCCTGAACATACTATCGCGATATCATTACCGACAGACGCAATTCTCTCCACAACGTTCGAAACATTCACAAACGAAGCCGCCATACACTCCTCGCCACCGGAGCCAGGTACCAGCGCCCTGGAACCATTTGTCGAAGCCAGTATGATAACTTTTCCGCGTACAATATCCTCGGTGAACTCGTACGGTGAATTGCCGAGATCGAATCCATCGACCTTGTATCCCTGCCGCTCTCCGGCGAGGAGCACGACATCGCGATCAAGATTGGCCAGAAGGCTTGTAGCATCGCCGATCGACTCAACAGGGATGATCTCCCGGCAACCGCTTCTGAATGCTGCGCATGCTGTCGTGCACGCACGCAGTACATCAATCACGACTACAGTCTTGCCCCTCACATCCTCCTCGGTCAATCCTGCGTATGTGAAAAACAGTTCTATCTTCATTCGTTTGTTGGTCATCGGTGTGATCCATGCTTATAGAAAGGCGGCTTGACTACAACCGCCGGAATATTCTTTCCTCTTATCATCACCGCGAGTTCGGTTCCGACCTTTGTGAAACCGTGCTTCACATATCCGAGGCCGATTCCCTTCTGAAGCGACGGTGAAAAGCAGCCGGATGTCACAGCGCCGATTTTCGCGTCACCAACATAAATCTCATAATCCTTGCGAGGAATAGCGCGCTCCCGCATTTCAAACGCGACCAGGCGCGAGGGGGGCTTCTCCTTTTTCATCGTCGCGATTGCCTCTCGCCCGATGAAATCTCCCTTGTCGAGCTTTATGATCCAGCCAAGACCGGCCGAGATCGGGTTTGTCATCTGATCGATGTCATTGCCGTATAGCATGTATTTCATTTCGAGCCGCAGAGAATCCCTCGCTCCCAGACCGACCGGCCCGGCATTTAGTTCACCAGCAGCACTCATGACTTTGTCCCAGATGTCGGGGCATATGTCTGGAGGCACGTACATCTCGAACCCATCCTCACCGGTGTATCCTGTCCGCGAAATCAACACATCATGGCCGCCGATCTTCACCTTCGCAGCCCAGTAAAAAGCGAGCGAGCCGAGATCGTAGTCAGTCAGCTTCGCGACAAGACGCTGCGCGTCGGGACCCTGTACGGCGATCAACCCAAGATCATCGGATCTGTTTTCGAGACGCACATCGCCCTGAAGTTGCGATTCGAGCCAGGTTAAGTCCTTGTCCAAACATGCGGCATTCACGACCAGCATGTAGTGGTCGGGCAGCCGGTACACAAGAATGTCATCGACAATCCCGCCATCTTCATAGCACATGCAACTATATTGCACCTGCCACTCGGCAAGAGCTGAGACATCGTTGACAGTCACTCTCTGCAGGAAACTCTCGGCATCGCTGCCCGTGACAATGAACTCCCCCATGTGCGAGAGATCAAACACGCCTGCGCTCCTGCGAACGAGAAGGTGCTCCTCGTTGATCGACGAATACATGACCGGCATTTTGTAGCCGGCAAAATCGACCATCCGGGCATTCAGTGCGACATGCTTGTCGTACAGAGGTGTTTTCTTCGCTTCCCCCTGCGACATGTCAGTTCCTGGCTTTCGTGTAGTTCAGGAGCCCGCCTTCGCACAGGATTCCGACCTGCCGATCCGACAGATCGTACGTGGCCGTGAACTCATAACCCTGCGTCTCGTTGACAACCGTCAGGTCCTTTCCACTCCGAAGCTTCGCAGGCACATCATCGATCCTGAGCATGTCGTCCTGCTTGATCCTACTGTAATCATCTTCATTGCTGAACTGCAGCGGGATAATCCCGAAATTGACCAGGTTAGTCTTGTGGATTCGTGCGAAAGACCTGACCAGCACGAATCTCAGGCCGAGATACATCGGAGCCAGCGCCGCATGTTCGCGCGACGACCCCTGACCGTAGTTGTCACCGCCGATAACAGCCGATGAGCCGGCTTCCTTCGCGCGAGTAGCGAAAGTCTCATCGACGTAGAAATAAACGAATTCCGATATTTTAGGGATGTTCGAGCGAAGCGGAAGAATCTTCGCGCCCGCAGGCATGATATGGTCGGTCGTTATATTGTCTCCCAGTACGAGCAGCACTTTACTCGAAATTGAATCGGGCATAGCATCACGGGTCGGCAACGGGGCGATATTCGGACCGCGTTTGATCTCGACCTTCTCGGGCTTTCTCGATGGTTTCAGAATACTCCGGTCATCGACGAGGAAACTCTTTGGCAAACGAATCTTCGGAAACTCGCCCAACTTCCTCGGATCCGCAATCTTTCCCTTGATCGCCGCTGCTACGCATGTTTCGGGCGATGCGAGATATACCTGCGCGTCTTTGGTGCCAGACCTGCCGACGAAGTTCCGGTTGAAACTCCGCACCGACACACCGCCTGACGGGGGCGACTGCCCCATCCCGATACACGGTCCGCACGCCGATTCGAGAATCCTTGCGCCTGCGGCTATCATATTCGATAACGATCCGTTGTCAGTCGCCATCCTGAACACCTGCTTCGATCCGGGCGAGATCGTCAGGGAGACATTCTGCGAAATGGTCTTGTCCTCCAGCGCAGCACCGACCAACGTCAGATCCTTCAGAGATGAATTCGTGCAGGAGCCGATGCAAACCTGGACGACTTCCGTCCCTGCAACCTCACGAACCGGCACAACACTGTCGGGTGAATGCGGTTGCGCGATCAGTGGTTCGAGCTTGTCCAGATCGATCTCGACGAGTTGATCGTAATCGGCATCATCGTCGGGACCCAACTCCTTGAACGCCTTGCCGCGATCCTGTGCCTCGAGAAATTTCTTCGTCATTTTATCAGCAGGAAACACCGATGTCGTCGCGCCTAACTCAGCGCCCATATTGGTGATAGTCGCTCTTTCCGGTACTGATAGCGATGCCACACCGGGTCCGCAATATTCGATGATATTTCCTACGCCGCCCTTGACTGTAAGTATCTGCAGCACTTTCAGGATAATGTCTTTGGCCGAAACCCAGGGCCGAAGCTTGCCAGTCAATTTCACTCCGACAACTCTCGGACACGGCAGGTAGAACGGCCCACCGCCCATAGCGACAGCGACATCGAGACCACCCGCCCCCATCGCGATCATACCGAGCCCGCCCGCTGTCGGGGTGTGCGAGTCGGAGCCAAGCAGGGTCATCCCCGGCACAGCGAACCGTTCGAGATGGACCTGATGGCAAATACCGTTCCCCGGTCGAGAGAAATAGATCCCGTACTTCGACGCCACCGATTGCAGATAGAGATGATCGTCCGCATTCTCGAAACCACTCTGCAATGTGTTATGATCGACATACGACACCGACAGTTTCGTTTTGACCTTCTTCAGACCAAGCGCCTCGAACTGAAGATACGCCATCGTGCCGGTCGCATCCTGCGTCAGTGTTTGATCGATTCTGACCCCTATCTCGGTTCCGGGTTTCAGTTCACCATCGACTAAGTGTTTCTTGAGAATCTTGTATGTCAATGTCTGTGCCATGCTGACCTCCTGCGCAGTTATCTTGAAAAAACCTGTCGGCTAAGATCGGTTCAGCCTTCCGAATTGTCAATTGGTTTCTGGGTGACCTCCCGTTAAGCCGGATCAACACCTCGCCATTCGGCGACCAACATCGAATCTCCTGCGCCGAGATAGCGATTGACATCCGTCCGAACTGCTCTTTCTTGAGCATCATGTTCACAGCGTTTCGCCCATTTTCTGCTCGAATACGTTACTCCTGAGGTGCATGCGTGAATCACACGACTGACGCCGATTCCGCATCATCGCGCAGGACCGGTTACTTGCTCGCCCTGTTCTCATCGATGTCATCAGCGGGCACGACAGTCGTCGGTAAGTGGAACCTGGCCCATATCCAGCCTCTCGTGATGAACGGATTCATTTTCAGCATCGCGACTGTCATACTCGCGTTTGTGACACTTTTCTCAAACGGATTCAGAGCCGCATTCAGGCAGACCAGACAGGGCTGGTTCTGGCTTGCGATGTTCACCGCCTGTTCATGGCTCGCCATCTGGGCATTCTGGGCGGGAGTGCAGAAAATGGACCCGTCTTTGGCCGCATTTATCAACAGGCTCGAAGTACTCATAGCCATCACTCTCGGAATCATCTTCCTCGGCGAGAGATTGAACCGAATCGAGACACTCGGCGCAGTCGTGTCCGTAGTCGGGATCATCGTTATGAAAATGACACTGAGAATCGAATACTCTGAGGGCTTCTGGCTCGTCCTGATCGGCGCAATACTCTTCGGAGTGACGGAATTCGTCTCGAAAGTAGCGGTTAAACATGTCGATCCGGTCGCGCTCGCGTTCGTGCGAAACATGTTTCTCGCCGTAATGTACTGGATTGTTGTACTCGCGGGCGGAATCAGTTTTGATGGTATCGGACGCGTCTGGATCGGAGTGCTGGCTCTCGGTCTGCTCGGACCGGTCATGGCGAGAATGGCATATCTCCTCGCCCTGAAGAGAATCGAGCTTTCCAAAGTGGCTGTAATCAGCCAGAGTCAGCCGGTGTTCGTAATCATTATCGCGCTTCTCGCACTCGGCCAGCTTCCATCGGTGAAAGAGATCTATGGGGGTGTTCTCCTGACGGCCGGATGCCTGATCATGATCCTGTCACGGCAACTGCGCGGGCTGAGAAACAACAGATCAGCTTCCAGGCTGTGACAGATTCAATTTATACAGCTGCATGTTCATCGAACTAACAGCGTCGCACACTTGAGGTATCTGCTTTCGGGAAATGTAAGCAGCACAGGATGATCCGGCGACTGGCCGGAGAACTCGACAAGTTGCACATCTCGATCCGCTTCGACCGAAGCCTGCCAGAGTACCTGCCGAAACAGATCGTCGGTGATCGGTCTCGAACAGGAGCAGGATATGAGCACTCCGTCAGGTGACAAAAGTTGCATCGCCAGTCGGTTAATGTCTTTGTAGCCTCTGCAGGCCTTGACAATCATGCCTTTGCTCTTGCAGAATGCAGGAGGGTCAAGGATGATCGTATCATATCGCTCACCATCAGCAAGCAGCCCCCGCAGTATCTCGAAAACATCGCCCGTGAGCAATGTTATGTCGCGGTCATCGAAACCGTTGAGGATGGCGTTCGATTCCAGTCCCTGAATCGCTGTCTCCGATATTTCGATAGCAGTCAGCGAACTGCATCCGGCCGCGAGCGCAGCAAGCGAGAAGCCGCCAGTGTACGAGAAGCAATCGAGCACTCGCCTGCCTGAGGAATAATTAGTGATGCGCTGGTGATTGAACTTCTGATCGAGATACAAGCCGGATTTCTGAGAATGCGCCAGATTGACAGACTGCTTTCTTCCGAATTCGGTGGCAATGATTTTGTCCGGCAACTCTCCGAGCAACGCCCGATTTTCGGTTGCCAGTCCTTCCTTTTCCCGCATTGACTTGTCCGAGCCGTCATAGATAGACACGCATTCGGTTAGTTCTGAGAATATATCGACGATTTCCTGCTTGATCGATTCCCAGCCTGCCGAATGAAACTGCACGTAGAGATGGCCTGCGTAGTAATCGACGACCAAGCCGGGCAGAAAGTCCGACTCGGCGTATACCAGCCGCCAGGCATCGCACTCGTCGTATTCACGAAATATCTTTCTCAGTGCGATTGCTCGAGCGAGGCGGTCCCGGAATGTCTTGATGCTGATATCCTGATCGTCGAATGTCAGCATGCGGACTGCGATTTTGGACTTCGGGTTGTAGAACCCTCGTCCCAGAAATTTCCCTGCACGGTCGACAACGCTGACGATATCGCCCTTGCCTGTGCCATTGCTGACTGAACTGACAGCGCCGGAGAAAATCCACGGGTGCTTCCCCTCGATAGATTTCAGCGCCTTATTTGTGACAACAACCTCACCCGCAAGCTTCAAAGGCGACACTTAACGCTCCAATCATGAACATTACCATACATGCTATCTCGCTGCCAATCTACTCGCACAGAATCAATCGGCAAGCAGAATCGAGACGAGCGCGTGAATTCGTTGTCCGCAACCCTTGACAAAACCCGATTCTCCAGCTATCCTCACGCGAAATGGAAAGGACGACACATGGATACTCTACTTGACGTCAGCCCGTCTGACGCACACGACAGGCTGAGACAATTAGTCAACGATAAAGCTGTGATCCGCGGCGATTTCGTGTTGACATCGGGCGCAAGATCGAACTACTACATCGACGGCAAGTTCATATCATTGACCTCTGAAGGACTCGCCTATTTTTCCCGTGTGGTGCTCGACATGATCGAGAATACAGAAGTCGATTTGATCGGCGGGATGACGCTCGGCGCCGACCCGATCATCGGAGCGGTTGTCGCGATGTCTCACCTGATCGGCAGACCGCTCGACGGCATCATCATTCGCAAAGAAGCCAAGGAGCATGGCCGCACAAAACAGATCGAGGGTCCGATGAAAGATGGCGCAAGAGTCGTCATCATCGAGGATGTCGTCACGACAGGCGGGTCATCGATTCGGGCAATCGAAGCTGTCGAGAAGGCGGGCGGCAAGGTCGTGAAGGTGATTACGCTCGTTGACAGACTTGCAGGCGGACGGGAATCGTTCGAGTCGAAGGGATACGACTTCGAGCCAATATTCACTATCAAGGACCTCGACATCCCGAAGCAGTAAGCCTATGGAACCTGAGTTACAACCGGCGTCATCACGAGGAGCGACAGCGACGTGGTGATCTCAGTTTTTGTTCCCGTGGGCGGCAGACGTCCTGAGGTTGTCTAAAAGAAGTGAAATGCAGATAATAATGTTTGCGGAAGAAATAGTGTCATTCCCGCGAAGGCGGGAATCCATTGAATGCGTTATGGTTAGAATAGACTCCCGCCTGCGCGGGAGTGACAAAGTCGGTTTCCCGCTTGAGTTGAGTAGCACTTATGGGACAGTTTCCCGTAGGTCAGTGTTCCGCAGCAGGCGAAGCCTGCAAGAAACCCGACAACTGGTCAACAAGATAGAAGTGTCGCGTTTCTCACCCCGCTCTGCGGGTCTCGGAATACGACCTACTTTTGAGATAACCTCAGAAGATCTGCTGGCCACAAAAAGTAGGCAAAATTGAAAGTATACCGCGACAAGGACGCTGATCTTAGTCTTATTCGTGACAAATCCATTGTTGTCGTCGGTTACGGCAATCAGGGGAAAGCATTCGCCTGTAACATGCGCGATTCCGGGCTGAATATCGCGGTTGCCCTCGACGACAGAAGTCAGTCCATCAGGCGAACCGCAGACGATGGCTTCCCGATTATATCCAATTTCGACGTGCATCTTGCGGACGTTATCCTGATGCTGCTCCCGGATCATCTCCACGGCGATTACTACTCGCGATTCCTTAATGGTAGATTGAGAAAAGGTCAGTCTCTCGTCTTTGCGCATGGTTATTCAGTCCATTTCGGATTCGTGAAACCTCCTGACGGTATCAATTGCCTTCTTGTCGCGCCGCATGGTCCCGGAAAAGACCTCCGCGAGAGCTTCGTCAATGGATCGGGCATATCATGTTTTGTGGCAACCCGTCCGGATCGAGCGAGAAAACCATTAGGAATTGCGCTCGCCATTGCAGGAGCTATCGGCTGCACCAGAGTCGGCGCATTCAGGACGACATTCGAACATGAAACTATCGGCGATCTTTTCGGCGAACAGGCTCTGCTCTGCGGTGGCCTGTCCGCTCTGACCATCGCTGCATTCGACACTCTCGTCAGACACGGCATCCCACCTGAGAATGCCTACCTCGAGACTGCGCACCAGTTGCGGCTCCTTGCGAATCTGATCGAAAAGGGCGGCGTAACTGGCATGATGGAAAAAGTATCGAAGACCGCACAGTTCGGGACCATGACCGCGAGCAAATCGATCTCCGACTCGCATCTGAAACGCAAACTCGACAGAATCATGAAAGATGTCGTGACCGGCAAGTTCGCGCGGGAATGGGACAAAGAGTATCGAGAAGGCGGTGGAAGACTCGTTGACTTCGTGAAGAACCTCAAATCGTCCGACTTTGAGAAGACAGCGAAAAGAATCAAGAAGCTGCTCTCAGAGGACAAGTAACGGACTTGATGCCATATGAGCCAGAAGAAGAAAGAGTATCCGACATATTTTCTCCAGCCTGATTTCAGTGAAAGGCTCGATTCATTTCACGAGGAATTCATCGAGTTGGCTCGGCGCTACTTCGGGTCTGAGACATCCCGTATCGAATCGTATGTCGAGAGATGCAAGAATGACCGTGAGCGCGATGGATTTACATGGGCGACATTCTCACCTGAGTTCTATTTCGCCGAACTGGCAGCCATTGCTGTCATGAACCAATCTATGTGGGATGATTTTTGCAGGGCGAAACAAACAATCATATTCATCCCGGACTGTCTCTCCCTTATGGGTGATCGCTGCAAGAGAAAAGGAGAGAAATTCCTTGAAGAGTGCGATCAGTGCGTCCCGAACTGTGTGGTGAACAAGATCGTCGCGCTCAGGGAGAAGTATAACTTCAGGGAGGTCTTCGCCTACAGGGATCAGACCGAGCAGTTCAAGATCGTGAAGGAGAAATACAAGTCGGTCGGCTTTCTCGGCATCGCCTGCATATTGATGCTGGCGGAAGGCATGCGTTCGAGCATGCAATCCGGGATTCCGGCGCATGGCGTACCCTTGCAATACTGCGGATGCGAGCACTGGGTCGATAAGCCTTTTTCGACCGATACCGATCTGGCGAAAATCGAACGCGTGCTCAAAGCAAAGGCGGAATGTCGAAGTGCCCAAGAATAGTCTCCCTCAGAAAGAGCGCTACTTCGAGCAAACCAGCATCGATACTGTTTCACAGACTATACTGAGCGAGCTTAGGAGCAAAGTGAATATTCATGAACTCGAATTCATACCGGATCGATCAGCGCTGATTGTGCTCGACATGCAGAAGTATTTCCTCGATGATGACTCGCACGCATTCATTCCGAGCGCGGAAGCAATAGTACCTCGCATTGTCGGTCTGATAGAAATGTTTAAGAAAATCGGCCAACCTGTAATCACAACTCGACACCTGAATTCGATCGATGACTCGGGAATGATGTCGGTCTGGTGGCGAGATCTGATTCAGAAAGATGATCCATTGTCGGAACTGATAACGGAAATCGACGAACTGAGCGCGACTACAATCATCAAAGCGCAGTATGATGCGTTCCTCGGCACTGATCTGGAAAAGACACTCCGAGATTCCGGGACCGATCAGGTTGTGGTAACGGGCGTGATGACTCATCTCTGTTGCGAGACAACAGCCCGATCCGCATTCATGAGAGGCTTCGCTGTATTCATCCCGATTGATGGCACTGCCACATACAATATCGACTTCCATCGCGCGACAATGCTGAATCTTTCGCATGGCTTCGCAGTCCCGACACTTGTCAATGAAATAGAATCTCGTTTCACGGGAGTTATGAAAAACCCATGAAGCTCAGAAACTGCAACCGTCGTCATCACGAGGAGCGTCAGCGACGTGGTGATCTCAGTTCTCGTGGGCGGCAGACGTCCTCGTCTGCCCCGTTGGATCGACAACCGCTGGAATGCGGCAGACCGGGAGATCTGCCGGCCACAACATGAGATTGCCACGCTCCCTGTCCCTCGGGGATCGGGATCGGCGACCGACGGTCG
>CBDUQR010000046.1:0-20403 GCA_965369655.1 uncultured bacterium
AACTCTCAAACCCACCTTAATCAACTGTCCGATATTCTGCAACCACCTCTCTGAAGGAATCAGAGAAAACGCTGACCTTCAGTTCGATTTGCGATTCGTGCTCGGACATCGAGGACTCAGTTAACGTCCTGAAAGATCAAATTGAAGTAAGGTCTGGTGATCTGAGCACCCAAGTGGACAGCCTGCTTCAACTAGCCGAAACATTGGAGAAGGAATCAGAATGGGATGAGGCTCTGGATGCGACTGAGCAAGCTCAGCTATTGCACAAGCATAGTAAGAAGATTAGAGATAAAGAAAGTGAAATTAGAGATAACGCTATATCCTGCTATCTGAATAGCGTTGATTCACTAACACGGGAATGGAAGTGGCGTGAGGCTATACAGAGAACTCAAGACGCAAGAAAGTATGCTACAACATCGTACCAAGAAGAACGAATCTCCGATAAGAGAGACGAGTCTGTCTTATCAGCCCAGGAATGTCACGTTAGAAGATCGAAGGAATTCGCTTTTCAAGGCTTCTTGGACAAGTGTTTAGAGGAGCTTGACTTGGCATCGGCGTATGGCTCCAACAGGGAAGTTAATGAGTTAAGAGCTAAATTCCTCGATCAGAAAAAGGCTTTATCGTTCTTGGAACAAGGGAAAAAACTGATTGCTGACAGTCAGTATGTTGAAGCCGTTGACATACTTCAAGAGGCCTACAAACTGAATCCTGATAATGAAGAGATTTCTGAGAATCTTAACGATTCTTACTTGTCTTTGATCGACGAAAAGGAGAGTGGGGGGTACATCTACGATGCCCTGCTTCTGCTCGACAAGGCAAGTCAGTTTGCAGGCGAGAATGATTGGATGCTGAATGACCGAATTTCCGATTTGAAGAATACGCTGAAACTTCATTATGAAGTAGCGATAACTCTGTGCGAGGAAGCGGAGTTGTACGGTCATGCTACCCTATATATTGATCTCTTAAAAGATCTGGGCGTGCCTTTCAGCGACCTCGTAGACCGCCGCATTGAAGAAAAAACGAAGGAGACAGCTACACAGGACTTTGCTATACTTCCCTTTGATAATGTGATTTACAACAATATCGCTGGAAAGGACTATGGCAAACTAATTGCCAATAGACTTAGAACAGAGCTTGACAATAATAGTATCCTCCGCGGCGATGTTAAATTCCTGAATCGAAATCAGATAGATAAGATAGAGAACGAATATAGGTATATTCGCGACAACTTGATGAGAGAATCGGACTCGAGACGCCAAGGTTCGATGGCCGCCGCAGATTTCTTGCTTGTTGGAACTGTAAATGAATTCAGAGTAGTCGAAAGAAAGTTGGTAAACAGAAAGAGCAAATCTGTGGAGTATGCCTCGGGTTCCCATTATGAAATGAACCCGAAGTGGGAGAAATGGGCAGAGCAAAAGAGGAAATTCGATGAGTGTATTGCCCAGTATGGCAATGAAGATGCCGGATGGCTTTGCTTACTGGTTGCGCCGGGGAAAGAACCACAAAAGAGGATCAAGGTGACAGATTACTCATACCACAATTACTATGAAGAATACTACCAGAGCGAAGGTGATGTTGAACTCTATTGGAACATCGTTGATATGAGAACGACCGAAGACATTCTGAATGACACAAAGAGAATCCATCATGAGGATGCCGATAAGTATGTAGAAGGATTTGACCCTGCAGGTGTTCCGCACGATCCCCTGATAATCGCGACATCTGCAGAGATCGAAGAGGATCTGCTACATGGGATTGTTGATGAGGTGGAAGGATCAATAGCCCGTTTCTTAACCAATATGCCTCATAACCTGCTCGATAGATCGATAGTGCTTGAGAATCAAGGGCGAGACGTAGAAGCGGTGGAGGTACTGATGATGGCTTGGACCTTGGATAATCACAATTCATCATTCAAAAGCAAGAGGAACTCCGTGAAAGAAAGCCTAAAGATAGATCCCTTGACGAAATCGTCTCTTGCCGCGCTGAAATCATCTTACAGTGTGAATGAGGACACTATTCAGGTCATTGCCGATGATGAAGTGAATGCGTTCGTGGATTCCGATGGGCAGGAGAGAATGGACAAAAAATTACTTTCCAGCATTACAAACTCAATAATTGACCAACACTATGATTTGGCTAGAACACAGATAAAACTATTCTTAGAGAAGTATCCAGAGAGTCCTCTGTTGGAGCAAGTGCTGGAAATAAGCGATAAAATATCGGGGAAATAGGCAAGTATCTTTGCTTCATTTCTACTATTCGCTGGGTGGCCCACCCTTCGGGTGGGTTTCTAAGAACGCGTCGAATCCCTGGCGCTTTCGACATTCTTCTTTGGACATGTGTCTATGCGATTTCCCAAACAACAGAAAACACCAGACAAAACCACTTTCACCTTCGGGCCGAAACCTTGCGGTCCTTGGTTCGAGAGGTAGTGCGTAAGTTATTAGGGAATCTCAATTTGGTAGCGGGGGCAGGATTTGAACCTGCGACCTTTGGGTTATGAGCCCAACGAGCTACCAGACTGCTCCACCCCGCGATCTCGACCCAATAAATGGATTAATAAACGTGTGTCAACGATTATGTTCAACAATATGATGAAGTCGTTTCAATGGATACTCGTCCGTGTCAGGTAACAGTTTGCAGAGGATCGTCAGGTCACACCGTCGACTCCGTCGTCGGCAAGACCAGACGAAACAGCCCTATGGCAGGACCGCTTCGCTGCGCTTCCCTTCGCAGGGCTCAGGACTTCGCGGGTCGCTGTCCGACTCTTATTGTGATGAGCGTGAGATCAACCGTGAAGGTATCATGCAAATGAAACAACCGGCCAGTGGATGACCGGTTGTTTCCTGAGACTAACGCAGAGAGTGCTGAAAGGCTAAATTTATTTGAGAGCGATCGACAGCTTCAGTTGGACATAATTTTCTTTCCAGTCGCACCAGACTTTATATTTCTCGCTGTTCAGGAGCGATGCCCCGACTCCCGCAGCATCCATGAAAACATCGCGAACGCTCCAGCCTTCCCGGAATCCATCCTCCACCTCTTTGAGCAATCCCAGTCCGAAGACAATCCCGCCCGCAAGCTTGTTGTCGACGATTATGCCGAGCATCTCGGTGCTTGCGTAGGAGCCCATCATGTGCTGCCACTTGTCCGGCGCCTGAATCGTCCACTCGGAGCCGCCGTTGTAATACCAAACGTCATCCCGAATCGGCTGCTGCTTGAAACTGCCATCGCGAGGGTATGAAAAGAAAAGCGCGTGCGAGTCCGGGGCCAGCGCGATAAAGATGAAAACTGCAACGAGCAACCCTTTTTTCATTGTCTCTACCTCCTGCGTCAGTCTTGCCGACTGTTAATACTCCAAATGGCATGCCGACTCACCGCAATCGTTCCCGATGCCGGTAAGAGCATGGGGGCGCGCTGATTAGACCGTGTGAATTCGTTTGCATGCCGGATGGTTGCTGTGAATGAGCATGCACTTATTATGACTTTGTGAAATGTGTTGCAGACGAACTAAGAAGCCGTTTATATTGTATGCTGACTCTCATCAGGTTGGAAAGAGAGGTTACATCTGCATGGCGACTGATCTTGTCGAAAGCATTTCCGGCGCGCGCGGGATAGTCGGAATATCCATGACCCCGCATCTGGCGTTACAGTATGGACTCGCGTTTGGTTCGTTCATCGGCGGCGGCAAAGTCGTGGTCGGAGGAGATCCGAGGACGTCTCACGATCAACTCAAATCTGCTGTTGCGTCGGGGCTGATGGCTGTCGGTCGAGATGTGATTGATATAGGCATATGCCCCACGCCGACAATCGGGATCGCAATCAGAGAGTTCAAAGCCAGGGGGGGCGTGGGAATCACCGCCAGCCATAACCCGGTAGAATGGAATGGGCTCAAGCTGTTCAATCGCAAGGGTGAGTTCATTTCACCCCAACAGTACGAGGAATTCAGACGAGTCAAGTCTCAGCCTTCTCCGCTGTCTGATTACAGGAAGGTCGGTCGACTGACCACAGACGACAGCGCTGTGGATAGACACATCGAGAGAGTTCTGTCGCAAGATATTCTGAACATCAGAAAAATCAGGCGGCGGAAGTTCAAAGTTGTCATAGATTGCGTTAATGGCGGAGGGTACATCGCCGCGCCCGAATTGCTTCGAAAGCTCGGCTGCACGGTTGTAGTTATCAACGGCACGCCCGACGGGAAATTCCCTCGCGGTCCCGAGCCGATCCCCAAACACCTGACGCAACTCAGGAAAAAGGTCGTGGCGGAGAATGCCGACATCGGTTTCGCGCTCGATCCGGACGCCGACCGGCTTGCGGTAGTATCAGAGAAGGGTATGGCGATTGGCGAGGAGCATACTCTCACCCTCGCCCTGATGGCTGTGCTGTCGAAGAGAACCGGCCCGGTGGTCGTGAATATGTCGACTTCGAGGATGTGCCGGGATGTCGCCGAGATGTATGGCTGCAAATTCTACAGGTCCAAAGTCGGCGAGGCGAATGTTGTCGATGTCATGCGCCGCAGACGAGCTGTCATCGGAGGTGAGGGCAACGGCGGCGTTATTTTGCCGACATCACACTATGGCCGCGACTCGCTCGTGGCTATGGCGCTTGTGTTGCAGCACCTCGCAGACGCGAGAATCACTGTCTCGGCTGCGATCAAGGCTTATCCCAATCATGTGATCGTGAAAGATAAAGGGGAACTACCGGAAGATTTTGACATAAAACTGCAAAACATGAAGGCCAAGCTTTCCGACGTCAATATAGATGAGACGGATGGAGTCAGAATCGACTACTCGGAATCATGGGTTCATATCAGGCGATCGAATACGGAGCCAATTTACAGGATCATCTCCGAAGCGCGGAGCAGATCGTCGGCTGTCGGTTTAGTAAAGAAGATCAGGGGTCTTCTCAGTTGATGGACGGAGGACTGTATGTGCGGAATAGTTGGCTATGTTGGTGACAGGCCTGCAGCGCCGATTCTCATAGAGGGTATCAAGAAGCTCGAATATCGCGGTTATGATTCCGCCGGGATCGCTCTCCACGAGGACGGTGAAGTCGTGTTCCAGAAGAACGCGGGCAAGATCAGAGTTCTCGAAGAGAATATCGCAGACAGAAAGTTTTCATCTACTTGCGGCATAGCTCACACCCGTTGGGCGACTCACGGTGAGCCAAACGACACAAATGCGCATCCGCACACAGATGAGTCGGGCAAGATCGCCGTCGTGCATAACGGCATTATTGAGAACTTTCGCACGTTGAAGCGGTACCTCGAGGACAAAGGTCATACATTCCGAACGGAGACCGACTCGGAAATCCTCGCGCACCTGATATCCGACAGCTATGATGGCGACCTGCTTGAAGCGGTCAGAAAGGCACTGGTCCAGGTCGACGGCACTTATGGAATCGCGGTTATCTGCAAGGACAGCCCGGGTGAAGTGGTGGCGGCCAGGCTCGGATCGCCGTTGGTGATCGGGTCGGGACACGGCGAGAATTTCGTCGCCTCCGATGTCTCAGCGATTCTCAATCATACGAAGCAGGTGATCTATCTCGATGACGGCGAACTTGCGAGAGTGACCGCCGATGGTTTTTCCGTATCGACGCTGGATAACATCGAGGTAACGCGCGAACTGCAGGAAATCGAATGGTCAATCGGCGAGATCGAAAAGGGCGGGTTCGATCATTTCATGTTGAAAGAGATATATGAGCAACCCTCGGCGCTGAAGAATGCGATGCGCGGTCGGTTAAACTATGAAGAGGGTACTGCGAGGCTGAACGGGCTTCAATTGCAGATAGACGAACTTCTGAATGTCGACCGCGTAATAATCACAGCCTGCGGAACATCATGGCATGCGGGGTTGATCGGCGAGTATATGATCGAGGATCTTGCGAGAGTCCCGGTCGAAGTCGAGTACGCATCCGAGTTTCGATACAGGTCTCCCATCATCAACGACGGCACTCTCGTGTTCGTGATCTCGCAGTCGGGTGAGACCGCTGATACGCTGGCGGCATTGCGCGAGGCGCAGAGAAAAGGCGCGACAGGACTTGGCATCTGCAATGTAGTCGGTTCGACAGTCGCTCGAGAGACTCACGGCGGGATTTATATCCATGCGGGACCGGAAATCGGCGTCGCATCGACGAAGGCGTTCACATCACAGATAATGGTGCTGTCGCTGATTACTCTGCTGCTGGCGAGGATGCGGCACATGTCGATCGAGAAGGGCAGGCAGATTGTCGACGCAATGACGAAGATCCCCGATCAGGTGCAGGCGATCCTGGACAATTCGTCGGAGATAAGGAAGATTGCCGAACTCTACAGAGACCATGACAATTTCCTTTACCTCGGTCGCGGCATCAATTTCCCCGTTGCCCTCGAAGGCGCGCTGAAACTCAAGGAAATATCATACATCCATGCTGAAGGCTATCCGGCTGCCGAAATGAAGCACGGTCCAATTGCGCTCATCGATGAGAACATGCCGGTCGTGGTGATCGCTCCGAAAGACCAGGTCTACGACAAAGTCATATCGAATATTCAGGAGATCAAGGCGCGCAACGGTCATGTCATCGCAATAGCCACTGAGGGTGACGAGGACATCTGCCGACTGGCGGATCATGTTTTCTATATCCCGAAAGTGCTGTATCAACTGACTCCGCTGCTGTCGATCATACCTCTCCAGTTGCTCGCGTATTACATCGCTGTCATGCGAGGAAGGGATGTCGACCAGCCAAGAAACCTCGCCAAATCGGTGACAGTCGAGTAGAGGCTATCTGAAAAGTAGGTCGTGTTCCGAATCCCGCAGGGCGGGATGAGAAACGCGACACCTCTTTCTTGTTACGTAGGTGTCGGTTTTTCGGTCGCTGATCCCGATCCCCGAGGGACTTGCAAGATTCGCTTGCTACAGAACGCCGACCTACTTTGTGCTTAATATCTCCTTCACTGCATCAATCAACCCATAATATAACAAACAATCTGCCACCCGTGCCGCTGGGTGAGAATAACTGACTATATGTTTCCTAATTTCATATTCGTGATACCGAATACCACGTGTTGTCTCTTTCGGTTCTGACATTTGGGGTAGCTTTACTACCTTATGGAGTAGTTCGCTCACAATAGAACCACAGCAAATAACCAAATCAGGATGATAAATTTCGAATTGTTTATAAATGAAGTCTTTGTCCTCTTTGACTATCTGGGATAGCGCATCATTATCTGTTGTATGACCTCCAGGTAATTTCTTGAGATTGATGGCGCAGATTGACCTCAGGTATCTTTTTCTTTGATTGTTGGTTACTCTCTCAATCTCTTCCCAGTTTATTTCCCTCTCAGTACTTTGAATTCCAACAATCCATCGAGTTATATTATCAAATGTTGGTGAACTATCTCTCTTTCGTAACTTGGCTCCATCGCGTAGAAACTCCCTCAAATCCCAATTCCCTCCATCAGGATCATTAACTTCTTTAAGAACAAACATGATCTTGGGTGAACTATTCAGGTAACTTTCTTCATCAACAACACCATCCGCCACAAATCCTTTACGGCTTGCAGACCATTTTTCGAATAGTTCGTTTTCTTTTTCTCGGATACCCATGTTTTACTCTCCTAACGGTCTGAGTGTGAGTCACTTTGCGGATCACGAATCGGAGTTAACACTTAACTTCTTCACTACATATGTAATAACAAATACAATTACGATGCCCTTCTGTATTACTATATATCTTTAGCCAAGCTGCTCGGTCGTACTACCTCCACATGCTCCAGCCATCCGGCTATCCAGCTTCGCAGTTCATCTGAGATTACGACTCTTAATTCCATTGTCAATGATCCGTATTCAAGCCTTGTCATAGAATGTAACAGATTTGTGATGAGTTTAGAATTCTTACTTGCGATTTTATTGCCCCATTCCTGAGAACCAATCCTAATTACTCAAACTGACCCACTAACTCAGTTTTTGTTGATCTGACACCCATTATGATATAGCATTGCCGCAACGCCTTTGCGAATAAGAGGTTACCGGCAGATGGCTCTCTATGAAACCGCCCTGTGGAAGCAGGGATTGCAATATATATGTGGCGTGGATGAAGTTGGTCGCGGACCGCTGGCCGGACCTGTTACCGCCGCAGCAGTGATTCTCCCACCCGGAACCAGACGAAACGGCATCAAGGATTCCAAAGTCCTGTCCGCCGGACAACGGGAAAAGCTCGCGGAGAAAATCAAGCGTATGGCTGTCGACTGGGCGGTCGAATCGGTCGATCCGGCGACTATCGACAAGATCAACATCCTGCAGGCATCACTTCTGGCAATGAAAAAAGCCGTCGAGAAACTGGCGAGCAGGATGGATATCGTACTGGTCGATGGGATTTATCCGATTCCGGAGATCGATCTCGATCAGGCTGCGCTGAGAGGCGGAGACTCGATCAGTGTCTGCATCGGCGCGGCATCGATCTTAGCCAAAGTAGAACGCGACAGTCTTATGGTCGAATATGACACTCTCTTCCCAGAGTATCGATTCGGCAAGAATAAAGGTTACCCGACGCGCGAGCACCGTCTGGCGATACATTCTTACGGCCCGTGCAGCATTCACCGGATGAGTTTCAAGCTGTTACCCGACGGCATCATTCAGGAGAGATTGAGGCTTTGATCGATGACCGACGGCAGTTCGGGGCGGACATCGAGGACCTCGCCGCGAGGTATCTCGAGCATAACGGTTACGAAATCCTGGAGCGAAACTACCGCGCGGGTCACAAAGAAATCGATATTATCGCCAGGACCGAAACGACTATCGTGTTCGTGGAGGTAAAGGCCTCGCGCAAACTGACACATGGACATCCATCGCTGCGCGTCACGAAAAAGAAGAGGCTGAATATCATAATGGCGGCACGGCAGTATATCGTGGAAAGCATGTTTGAAGGCTATGATTTCAGACTCGATGTGATCTCGTTCTATCCGAAAGAAGGGGGAGGATACACCCTCGATCACATAATCGGGGCGTTCACGGAGTGAGGGAATCCTTCATCACCTGCAACCTCTGCACCACCTGCTCCCATACTTTTAGCCATCTCTCAGGATCGTCCTTAAGCGTCGCCGTGTAGTTGTTAAGCCAGGTTGTGTCGACATCGAATTTGCTCAGGATTGAATCTCGAATCGGGAAATAGACTGAACTGTCATTACCGGCGACCTGAAATCCGGTTTCGAGTTCTGCGAAAACGGCAACGAACTTTTGGAATTCATCGGAATCGATGTCAACGCTGTCATCACCGCTGCACGCCAGCATCAATGCGACAGAGAATAACAGAAGTATCGATTTCAGGATTCTAAACATTGCCAACCTCGGTTTGATGATGCTGACTAATCGTAAAAAGACAGGCAAATGTCAAGCTGAATCCTAACGATCAGTGATTGTCAGATGGAAGCCCAGGTACCACCATTATCGATTTGACACGAGTGTATCTGACCTTGCCGAGTGCGCCCTTGATCTTCTGGAGGTGTCTGGTCTCGGTGTAGATAACCGGGACCTTCTCGGAATTCCTGGCTTGAGAATAGTGCGCGGCAATTCGTGCAGCAGTCAGTATGCTCTCCAGAGATGGGGGGTGATTTCGGTCCTTGACTTTGAGAATCACATGTGATCCGGGCGACTGCTGCGAGTGAAACCAGATGTCATATTTACGCGATGCCGTGAAAGTCACGTAGTCGTTTTCTTTGGCGTTTCGTCCAACCAGCACGGTCTCGCCTGCGCGAGTTGTGTACTCTCTCGGGTGGAATGCTGGAGCTTCTGGACTCCGGTGGGAACCGGAGATGTCCTTCTTTTTCTTAAGATATCCTTCTCGGATGACATCTCGTTCCAGTTCGAGCAGATCGCCGACATTCTCCGAGGATTCGAGTGTTGAGCGGAATGATTCGAGCTTCTCGAACTCTCGATTGATAATCCGTATCTGTCGTGCGCTCGCGTCTCTGCCATCCGTGAGTTTTCTGAATCTCTTGAAGAGCTTCCGTATGTTCGCGGATGGCGAGAGGTTTTGTTGCAGGGGAATCGCGATCTCCTGTTGGTTCTCGTCATAGACGTCGGCTACGATCACAGATGTCATACCCTTTCTCAGCTTCCCGATATTGATCGTCAGCAGTTCAGCCCACTTCCTGTACAACTCTGCACCTTCGGCTTCCTGCGTCAGTTTTTCGAGTTTAACAAGCTTCGATTCGAGCCTCTTCCTGTTCGATCTAATCCCGTGGCTGATCCTCTGGCGGATCGACCTGACGGCATATTGTCTGCCGAGCGCGGCGCCTGCATGCGCGAGAGCGTCGTTGACAGAATGGAATCCGGAATCCGGGTCTGAGGCATCAGTCCACGAGAGCTTATTACTCTCAATGCGGAGATGAAAATCACCATCTAAACAACTGCGGCAGGTCTGCTCTATACCGGCTGCGATCGTATCCAGTTCATCGTCATCGAGATCACCTGCGGTCGTGTCATTCTTGATGTTCCTGAGTGCGAGAGACCAGAAGGAGTTGTCGCAGCCTCGAATAACACCGTTCAGGAAGTCCGCAATTGACTGATCTTCCCGTCCGGAGAGTGACTGCCGCATGAACGACATGTCAATCTGATCTGGGGGGCATCCATCGGGTGGTTTCGGCGGATCGTAGACATCTTTAAGTTGATGCGCCTTGAGCGCCGTGATTATCACCTCTGAATCGCCCAGCATGTAGAGGTTTCCAGCAGGTCCGAACAACTCAAACACCAGCGCGTATCGACGTTCGCCGGCGTCGAGATCGATCCGGACGATTCTGTCGAAGTTGATCTGAGTTATGTCCCTGATTGTCGCTCCAACAAGCTGCGGCAGGAAATTGGTTGTGTGCCTGCCTTTTCTGCGGTTTTCGCCTTCGTGGAAATAGAGAATACTTTCGCCCGGGACAAACAGGTAATCAAGCACCACATTGCCGGGTGATCCGAGTTCAAACCTGACCAGTTTGCGGGTTTCGTCTTTGGTAAGAACATGCAGCGGAGAGCCGATCAGCTCCTGTCGAGCTTCCGCCACCCATCTGGAAATCTGAATCGCCGACAGTTTCATGACCCTAATGATGAGCCTTTGGCATTGAGAATCAACAGGTTTCTGGGGGCAGATGCTATTAAACTGTTTCCCTGTTTGATCCAAGTTCGAGTAGGGCAGTGACCCGACTGGGCTGACGAGGAGAGGCTGTCCCAGAAGATGCAAAGAGTAGGTAATCATGTTTGCGGAAGTAAATAGCGTCATTCCCGCGAAGGCGGGAATCCATTGAATGCGTTATAGTTATATAGACTCCCGCCTTCGCGGGAGTGACATAATCAGCTTCCCGCTTGAGTTAATTGGCGCTTATTGGATAGCCTCTCCCGGTCTGCCGCATTCCAGTGGTTGTGACCCGACGGGGCAGACCCTTCGAAGCTCAGGACTTGCGAGGACGTCTGCCGCCCACAGGGTGCAGATCACCACGTCGCTGGGCCCCTCGTGATGACGACAACGTTCAACAAGCCCCTACGCAGCGATCAGCTGACATTAGAGTTGACAAGCCTGTGCTGACAGTGTATAGTTCAGCCCTTTTAGGGAGTGCGTATGATCCGCAGCATGACAGGTTACGGGCAGGCAGAGACAGTCAGGGATGGTGTGAAGATCACCGTGGAGCTCTCGTCGCTCAATAACAGATTCTTCGAGACACAGATCAGACTTCCCCGGATGCTCTCCAGGCTCGAACCTAAGGTTCGCGAGTTGATTTCATCAAAGGTTAAGCGTGGGAAAGTCCTCTGTTTCGTGAATCGATACGCTGAGGAACCCGAACCGGTGAAGCTGATCGTGAATGAGGGGTCGGCAGCGGAGTATATCCACGCTCTCAGAGAGCTCAAACAGCGTTTTTCTCTTCCGGGTGATGTTGAAGTGTCGGACCTGATCAATCTGACCGGCGTGTTTGAACCTGACGAGACTATTGAAAGTGCGGAATCGGATACCTCGTTGGTCGAGGAGACCGTTTCGGCTGCGCTCGACGAGCTTGTTTCCATGCGCGTCAGTGAGGGGGAGAAACTCGCGCAGGATATGAAGCCGAGAGTAGAGAAGATTATAGACGCTGTCAGTCGGATAGAGAAGCTTTCCGGTAACAGCGTCGAGCAGTACAAGCAGAAGCTGGAAACCCGGATGAGAGAACTGCTCAACGAGATAATCGACCCTGGTGAGAGAGTCGCCATGGAGGCGGCGGTTGTCGCGGAGCGGTGCGATGTTACAGAAGAATGCGTGCGGATCAGGAGCCACAGCAAGCAGTTTCTCGATACGATCGACGAGAATGGTCCTGTCGGCAAGCGCCTGAATTTTCTGCTTCAGGAACTCAATCGTGAGGCGAACACTATTGGCTCGAAGTCAATAGCTGTTGAGATATCGTCGGAAGTGGTGATGCTCAAAGAGGAGATCGAGAAGCTCAGAGAACAGGTTCAAAACATAGAGTGAAGATGTGACAATCCGGTAGGCGGTTTATGGAATCGACGGCTGGGTTCTAAAGGATTTGGTGTGACGGACGACAGAGAGAAGAAATGATCGTGAAATCAGGAAATCGTCTGAATTACGGTTCTCGTCATCTTCTCGAACGCTGTGTGGGAGTGGGAACATTCCTCGGAATTGCAGCATTACACGATTGGAATTGAAAGGAGATGATATGAAACGGGTTCCTGAATGGACGCTTGAGAAGGTAACAGAACATTCGAGAAACATCTACGAAGCGGTGATAATTGCTGCGAAGAAGTCACGAATGCTGAATGAAGAACGCCTCGTAAGGCTCGAACTGATGCCTGAAGACGATTCCATAGTCATCGATACGCGGAAGGTGACCGAGGTCGCTCTTAAGGAGCTTTCGGAAGGCAAGATCGAAGTCAAGAGGTAAAACCTGCGCTGGGGAGTGTATGACTAAGGCTGCTGCAAAAAAGACTGCGAAATCGACTGCGAAGTCATCATCTAAGAAATCTGTCCGGAAGGCCAGGGGGACTTCATCCAAATCCCTCCAGGGCGGGTTGATCATAGTCGAGTCTCCAACTAAGATCAAGACTCTCAAGAAGTTCCTTGGCAGGAATTACTCCGTGATGGCCACAAAGGGTCACATTATCGATCTGCCCAAGAGTAAACTCGGCGTAGAAGTCGATGACGATTTCACTCCGCACTTCACCGTCATCAAGGGGAAGGCTCAGATCATCAGGGATCTGGTCAAGGCCGCGAAGACGAAAAAGCAGATATTTCTTGCTCCCGACCCGGACAGGGAAGGAGAAGCGATAGCATATCACTTGTTCACTAAGCTCGGCAATGTTGGGGGCGAGGTGAAGCGGGTAACATTCAACGAAATCACCAAAGCTGCCGTGCTCAAAGGACTCGAAGAAGCATCTGATCTCGATATGAAGAAGGTCTATGCGCAGCAGGCGCGAAGAATCCTTGACCGCCTCGTCGGTTACCAGGTGTCGCCGATTCTCTGGCGGACTGTCCTGCGCGGACTGTCGGCGGGACGAGTGCAATCAGTCGCTCTCAGGATGATTTGCGAGCGTGAAGCCGAGGTAATCGCGTTTGAGCCAAGAGAGTACTGGAGCATCGAAGCGGAGTTCAGCGCTGAGAAGGAATGCTGTTTTATCGGCAAGCTACACAAAATCGACAGCGGCGATGTAGAGATTCCGAACGAACAGGACGCTAAGGTACATGTCGATTCGATCCGGAGTGAATCTTTTTCAATCAAGGCGATTGTCAAAGATCAGAAGAAGCGCCAACCGAGTCCGCCATATATAACGAGCACATTGCAGCAGGATGCTGCGAGGCAGATAAGATTCTCGCCGCAGAAAACGATGATCATCGCTCAGCAGTTATATGAAGGAATTGAACTCGGCTCCGAGGGGTCGGTCGGTTTAATCACATACATGAGGACCGATTCGATCAGGACAGCAGAAGAGGCTCTCGTCGCCGCGCGGGAATACATCGATTTGAAGTTCGGTCCCGACTTTTTACCCGACTCGCCGAGAAGGTACAAAACAAAGAAACGGAAACAGGACGCCCATGAGGCAATACGGCCAACCAATCTGAATTATGACCCGGCTTCGATGAAGAAGTATCTCTCCACGGATCAATTCAAGCTATACAATCTGATATTCAATCGTTTCGTCGCATCGCAGATGAACCCGGCGGTCTATGATCAGGTCCGCGTCGACATCGAGGGCGGCAGGTATCTGTTCAGGGCGGTCGACACCAAGCTGATATTCGAGGGTTTCCTGAAGATCTATGAAGAGGCGAAGGAAGAAAATAACGGCAACGGCAATGGCTCGACGATTCTGCCCGACCTCAAAGAGGGACAGTCTGCCAAGTGTGAGAAGGTGACCCCGAATCAGCATTTCACCAAACCGCCGCCGAGGTTCTCCGAGGCTACTCTTGTCAAAGAACTCGAGGCAAACGGTATCGGCAGGCCATCGACATACGCCCAGATTATAATCACCATCAAGAATCGCAAATATGTCGATCTGGATAACAGGAAGCTCTCGCCTACTGAGCTCGGTACTACGGTCAATGACATACTGTCAAAGAATTTCGAGAAGATATTCAATGTCAAGTTCACGGCCCTGATGGAGGATGAACTCGACAAGATCGAAGAGGGCACCGACAATTGGGTGGAAGTCCTTCGCGAGTTTTATACGCCATTTTCTGAGAATGTCAAGGATGTCGAGAGCCGTATTGATGAGATAAAGACAGTTACGCAGAAAGAATCCGATGAAATCTGCGATAAGTGCGGTGCTCCGATGCTGATCAAGTGGGGGCGAAACGGCCAGTTCCTTGCGTGTTCAGGGTATCCCGAGTGCAAGAATACCCGTCCGCTCGACAGCGAGGGGAACGGCGAGCCGGTGGAGCGTGACTGTCCCAAATGCAACGAGCCGTTGATATACAGGTACGGCAGGTTCGGGAAGTTCATCGCCTGCAGTTCGTATCCTGAATGCGACTACACCGAATCCATTACGACCGGTGTGAAATGTCCGCAGGAGGGCTGCGACGGCGAACTGGCGCAGAGGCGCAGCAAGAGGGGCAAGTACTTCTGGGGATGCACGAAGTATCCTGACTGCAAATACGCGACATGGTACAAGCCGGTCGACAAGAAATGCCCGGCGTGTGGACATGCGCTCATGGTCGAGAAAGAGACTAAGAAACTCGGAAAGCATTACGCCTGTCCGATCTGCAAGCATGTCATCAGACTGGCCGAGGAAGAACCGGCGACGGAACTGGAAAATGCCGGCAAGTAAGAGGCATGCCGAGGAATTCCTTGCCTGGCTTCGCGATCAGAAATCCTGCTCAACCAACACTCTGACAGCTTACCGGAAAGATATTCTACGATTCCGCAAATTTATCCTGGAACGATCTGTCTCACAGAGCGAACTTAAGAAACGACTCGGACCGGTGGTGCGTGAGTTCAACCGAAGGCTCGGCGTTGAGGGACTCTCCAATCGATCTATCTGCAGAGTGCTCTCGGCAATCAAGAGTTACTTCAAGTATCTCCATCGAAAGGGAATCACTCCGGATGACCTTGGCGCCAGGATCATGACGATCCGTTTCGAGAAGAAGTTGCCGAGGTACTTGCTTGAAACCGATATTGAACGATTGATGCAGTTTCCCGATCCGGATACATTTCAGGGGAGCCGGGATCTCGCGCTGATCGAATTGCTCTACTCAACAGGGTGCAGGCTTGGTGAGATGCCGACGGTCAGGATCGACGATCTCGATCTTGAAGGCGGGTGTGTCAGGATATTTGGCAAGGGCCGGAAAGAGCGTCTGGCTCCAATTGGAGAGTATGCACGTACTGCCATCAACAATTATCTTGAAAAGCGAATTGCCAAGTTTCCTGATGTGAGACACAACGAACTGTTTCTGAATCGGCTGGGTGGAGCCTTGACAAGGAGATCAATGTCTCGTATTGTTTGGAAATATACACAGATGCTCGGCACGGTCGATCCGTTCTCGCCTCACAAACTGAGGCATTCATTTGCAACGCACCTTCTCGATCGCGGCGCCGACATCATGGCGATCAAAGAAATGCTCGGACATACGTCGCTGTCGAGTACTCAGATTTATTCGTCCGTGACGCTGAAGCGGCTGAAGAAAGCATACAAAAATGCTCATCCGCGAGCTTAAACCAGTTGGAGGGAGCATGCTGCGTGCAACCACAATTATCGGTCTGAGGCACAAGGGGAAAGTCGCTATCGGTGGCGACGGCCAGGTATCGTACGAAGATACTGTGCTCAAAGAGAATGCAAACAAGATTCGGTCAATGTACGACGGAAAGATACTTGCCGGATTCGCGGGGTCGGCTGCCGATGCGCTGACGCTGTTCGAGCGATTCGAAGGTAAGCTCGACGAATTCGAGGGCAATCTTCCGCGAGCTGCAGTCGAACTTGCGAAAGAATGGCGAACCGACAAGTATTTGCGTCGGCTCGAGGCACTCATGGCTGTTGTCGACAAGAAACACGCCCTGTGGATTTCCGGCAATGGCGATGTGGTTGAACCGGATGATAAGATCGTCGCAATCGGTTCGGGCGGAGACTATGCGCGTGCCGCTGCTCGTGCGCTGATCAAACACTCCAAACTCGATGCTGAACAGATTGTCAAAGAATCTCTGAAGGTCGCATCGTCGATCTGTGTCTACACGAACGAGAAGATTACGATCGAAACGCTCTGAAATACACTGAGTTTGTTTTGGAGTATCAGAGGGGACTGATCAGTTGTTTGTCAGTGGCGGTCTGGTCGTTCCAAATTGGATCGCTTTGCTCTGAGTCATGATCTCATATTGCTCAATCACTGCATTCCGACCAAAATATAGAGGCGTTCCTTGACTTAATCCTGCAATCCGTATACTATATGCCCCTGGAGGATTCTATGAATACAGAGCTTACACCGAAACAGATAGTACAGGAACTCGACGCATATATTATTGGACAGGAGGCCGCCAAGAAGGCTGTCGCCATTGCACTTCGCAACAGGTGGAGACGACAGCAGGTGCAGGGCGACATCAAGGATGAGATCCTGCCCAACAACATCATCATGATCGGCCCGACGGGCGTCGGCAAGACTGAGATCGCCCGCAGGCTGTCACAGCTCGCCAATGCCCCGTTTATCAAGGTGGAGGCTTCCAAGTTCACCGAGGTTGGCTATGTTGGCCGGGATGTAGAATCAATGGTGCGCGATCTTACGGATATCGCTGTGACGACTGTTAAACGCGAACGGGGAGAGGAGGTCCGTGAGAAGGCAGAGAAGATCGCTGAGGATCGCGTGCTGAATCTGCTTCTTCCCAAGCCGCCGATAAGGTCTGCCGATTCAATAGTTGCGGCAACTCCGCCCTCGCCGATGGATAATCTCATCGAGAAGTGGGAGCGCAATCGGGAGAAGCTCCGCGAGAAATTCCGTTCGGGGGAACTCGACAAACGGACTGTTGAGATCGAAACTTCGACATCGCAATTTCCGATCATCGAAGTGTTCTCGCCGTCAGGGATGGAGGAACTCGGCGTTAATTTCCAGGAGCTCTTCTCCGAGATGCTTCCAAAGAAGCAGAAAAAACGCAAGCTCTCTGTCGAGGAAGCGTTCAAGCTACTGACGGCCGAGGAGGTCGGGAAACTGATCGATATGGACGAAGTTATCGCCACGTCAATATCGAGGATGGAAAACTCAGGAATAATCTTCGTCGACGAGATCGACAAGATCGCTTCCGCCGAGGGACGTGTCTCCGGTCCCGACGTTTCCCGCGAGGGCGTTCAGCGGGATATTCTGCCGATCATCGAGGGATCGAGCGTTATGACCAAGTACGGCATGGTCAGGACGGATCATATTCTGTTCATCGCAGCCGGTGCATTCCATACGACAAAACCATCGGACCTGATCCCCGAACTTCAGGGACGATTCCCGATACGTGTCGAACTTGACAGTCTTGGGAAGAAGGAATTCGAGAGAATCCTGACTGAGCCAAAGAATGCGCTGATCAAGCAGTACACAGCGCTTCTCGAAACCGAAGGTGTCAAGCTCGAATTCGACAAACTCGCTATCCGTGAACTCGCGTCGATTGCCGATCTGGTCAACCAGCAGTCGGAGAACATAGGAGCGAGGCGATTACACACTGTCATGACTACGCTTCTCGAAGACATCATGTTCGATTATCCCGGACGGAAGGCCAAGACTATCAAGCTGACCAAAGCATCAGTCAAAAAACGCCTCGACGCCGTGATAGAGGACGAGGATCTCTCGAGATATATTTTGTAAGTTCGTTTGCATTACAATTGATCTGAGTTTGTAGGTCAAGCGGCTCGCCTGTCCTGAGCTTCGCGAAGGGCCCGCTTGACAGAAGGGACAGCCTCGGGGACGTCTGCCGCCCACTTGCATCACGGCAGGTGTCGGGGACACCTCCCCTGTTTCACTTCCGAGCAGAAATGATACCGATTCAGTATTGATGCCCTCGCAGGACTATTTGCAGAGGTTTTGTCCACTTGTCCTCAATCCTGGAGGTCCGCATGCGATTCTCGGTCGCCGATCCCGATCCCGAGGGACCGGTGATGTCCAACAAACTATTAGCGATCCTCTGGATTGCATTGATACTGGCGGTCGTGTCGTTTGGATGCAAAGGCGATGACTTTTGCTGCCTGCATTATGATCTCCAGACTCCTGAGCAGGAATACTGCTACGCGCACAGCCGTGCTGCCGGGCATTTTCTACTTGATGCAAAGGATACTTCCGAGGACAGCCTGTTGCTCGCTCTATCCCGGCTCAGGCAATTGATCGCCGATGTGGCAACTTGCGAGTCGGTCCACTGCATCGAGGAATTCATCAAGACCGATCCCGAATTTGCGAGGCTCTGGTCACGGTATCGCGATGAGCATTACGCAATCGAATCGAAACTTGTTCGCCATAGTCTCAGTGAGATCGAGAAATGTCGTCTCATCTGTTGTGGATTCATCGATGCCTACCAGCGAATCAGGCAAATCATCGAGAATGACGGGGTGATGATGTGAGGGCATTAGTTCTCTCCGGCGGCGGATCGAAAGGTGCGTTTACGGCTGGTGTGGTAAGACACCTCCTGCGAGAGATGCAGTTCGATCTCGCTGTCGGGACATCGACCGGCGCGCTCGTCACAGGTCCGGCTCTTCTGAATGACGCCGATTACTGTGCGAACATCTATTCCAGCGTGCAGGACGAGGACATATTCCAGAACTCGCTGATAGGGGAGATTGCGACCGTTGTCGACAGATTCGTTGATTTCATCAGTGGACCAATCGATGCCAATTTGCAGCCGCTCCGCAGACTGCTCGATGACTACTACCTGCGAGATGGAAAACTCGATGATCTACTCGACAGCGGCAAGGAGATGGTTGTCAGCGCAGTAAATGTACGTACAGGATGTGTGCAATTTATTTCGAGTCGGCAGATCGAGAACGATGAATTTGGTGATCGCAGGATCAGCCGCGAGACATTTATCAGCGCGATCGTGGCATCATGCAGTGAGCCGTTTTTTGTCAAGCCGGTGATGATATTCGAACATGAAAAGAATCACCCGAATCGTAATGATCTATTCTATGATGGCGGCGTGAAAGAATTCCTGCCGGTCGAATATGCTGTAACATCGGGCGCAACCGAGATATGGGCTGTCTCCACTCACCCGTTGCAGCCAGTGACAACTTTGTGGGGTGACACAACAAGTCCTGATAATGTGTCGTTTCTCGATGCGCTGCGTTGGACAATCGGCGCGTTGCTCGATGAAGTCGCACGCGGGGATAGGTTTCGGGCGGATGTCTATTACAAATGGACAAAGATCAAAATGCTGATAGAAGATCGCGCGCCGGAATTGCTCAATGATGAGACAGTGAAGTGTTTCCTGTACGGGCAGACGCTTCCAGAGCTTCACCTGATACATCCTACAGAACATCTTGCGACTTCACTCAAGTTCGAGCCTGCTGTGATGTGGGAATACGAATTGATTGGTGAACGCCGAGCGGAATACATGATCAGAAATAGACTCACGAAAATGAACGATCAGACGCTGAGACCCTGGGGATTTCATACCACCGCCGAACCCGCATGATCATTCTTGTAGCTCACGCCCGCTCGCTATGTCCTGAGTTTGACGAAGGAGGGCGTGAGAGTTTTCTGCAGATTAAACGCACTCGCTTGTCCTGAGACTTACAAAGGACTTTCGTAGGAATGACGTGATGTGTAACAACATGCGTGGATGCGGTCGAGTTTTGGTTGGCATATGGGTGATCGAAGTGTTATTATTTCGTTGGACATTGATTTGAACCCATCCGACGTTACGCGGGTGGGCTACCAGCTATATGGTGAAGGTAGTAGCGATTATGTGGTTCAAGCTAGTACTAACTTGTGTTAATTGGCGACATTGGGATTTTCTTTGCGTAG
>CBDUQR010000047.1:0-20341 GCA_965369655.1 uncultured bacterium
GTAGAATTCAACCGGGATGACAGGATCGATATGCGGCGCTTCCGGTGGTCTCCGGGATGAGTCAAATGCACCAATTACGACAGGCTTACATGCTCAATGATAGACCACGTTGCCATCCGTCCTGGCAAGTGGTGGCATCAGTATGGCTTCATTTCTCGCAGGACCGGTGGAGATCAGAGCGATCTTCACCCCCGTGAACTCCTCGATGAAATCGATATACTCGCGCGCCCTTGCAGGCAGCTCCTGAATGTTGGTCATACCGGAAGTTGGCTGCATCCACCCTTTGAAACTCATGTAGACAGGCTTGACGTTGCTGAGATCATAGAAGGTCAGCCTCTCGTTGTCCTCGATCCCGCTTTCGACCTTGTACTCGGTGCATACTTTGATTTCGGGAAATTCATCGAGCACATCGAGCTTGGTCAGGGCGAGGAAATCTATACCGTTTATGTCGACGGAACGTTTCAACAATTTCAGGTCGAGCCAGCCGCATCGTCTCGGCCTGCCGGTCGTAGCGCCGAACTCATTGCCGCGCTCCGCCATCATCCTGCCGGCGTCGTCGGTCAGTTCGGTCGGGAACGGACCTGAGCCGACACGGGTTGTGTATGCTTTCACGATTCCGTAAGTCTCATCGATATATCCGGGGGGCACGCCGAGCCCTGTCATAATTCCGCCGATCGTCGTGTTCGACGATGTGACATACGGGAAGGTACCGAAATCGATGTCGAGGAGAGTCCCCTGCGCGCCCTCGAAGAGCATAGATTTGCCGTCGCGGTATGCATCATGCATGAGTTGGCTCGCGTCGACCGCCATGCCGAACAGGCGCTCTCCATACTGTAGAAGCTGTTCGTGAAGCGCCGAGATGTCGGATAGTTCCTCAGATGAAAACTCGCTGATAACGCTGGCCTTGATCCTGAAATTGACTTCCAGTTTCTCTTTGAGTCTCTCTGGGAAAAACAGATCGAACACGCGGATGCCGAACCGCGAGTATTTATCTGTGTACGCCGGCCCGATGCCTCTGAGAGTCGTGCCGATCTTCGAGGCACCGCGTCCTCTTTCGTTGAGTTGCTCGGTCCATTTGTGATACGGCAGAACGAGATGAGCCAGCCCCGAGACGAACAGTCTGCCGTCTGTAACTATACCCTCGCTATTGAGCTGGTCGATCTCTGAGAAGAATTGCTCTATATCGAGGACAACGCCGTTGCCGATCAGGCAAGTGCATTCCGGGTGGAGTATCCCCGACGGGATCAGATGGAGCACAGATTTCTTGTCACCGATGATGACCGTGTGTCCCGCGTTCGCGCCTCCCTGACATCGTGCTACTATGTCCGAGGTCTCCGACAGAATGTCTACGACCTTGCCTTTGCCCTCATCTCCCCATTGCGTTCCAATGACTACTCGATTCGGCATTGTTCCTCCCGAATACTATTGAATCTGAGAATCTATCCAGTGCAACAACTCTTTTTTTCCAAGTCCGGTTCTGGCTGAAAACATGAGCGGTTCGGTGCCTGTTGTCAGCACAAGCTCTTTCTTTGCTGTCGAAATGCTCTTCGCGATATCATTCCTCGAAAGCTTATCGGCCTTGGTGAGCACGACCAAATACTCGATACTGCTCTCGTTGAGCCAGTCATTCAGTTCCTGATCAAGAGGCGTAGGCGGATGACGACTGTCGACCAGATGCACCACGCCCCTGAGCATGTCGTTATCAGTCAGATACGATTCGATCAGTTGACCCCACTGTTCCCTTATCGATTTCGACACCTTCGCGTAGCCGAATCCGGGGAGATCCACGAGCATCAGATTCACGTTGGTCATGAAGAAATTGACAGCCCTGGTTTTTCCCGGCGTCTGCGAGACTTTAGCTACATTTTTCATACCGACCAACTGGTTGAGCAGCGATGATTTTCCTACGTTTGATCGACCGGCAAACGCTATCTGTGGGTATTGTTCATCTCTGAAATCGTTTGAATTGACAACGGAATAGAGGTACTTGCAGCTATTTATTCGCATCACGACGGCCATTCTTGCCGAATACGATCCTGAGAACTTCCGATGCAGTTCGCACCTTGTGCAAAGTCAGTCCCTTGAGAAGCTTCTCCGGAAGTTCCTTGATATCTTTCTCATTCTTCCTCGGGCAGATTATTTCATAGATACCGGCTCTCTTTGCGGCGATGAATTTCTCGTTGAGACCTCCCACGGGAAGGACGTCTCCCTTGAGAGTAATCTCGCCGCTCATTGCGATATCTGTCCTGACCGGCTTTCCAGAGAATGCAGACACGAGCGCGGTTAGAAGCGCGATGCCACCCGATGGTCCATCCTTCGGCACGGCGCCCTCGGGAATATGCACATGCACATCGGTATCTTTATAGAAATCGCTCTTCAGGTTGAGCATTTTCGCATTGCTTCTGATGTATGAGAGGGCGGCTTTGGCCGATTCCTTCATCACATCGCCGAGTTTTCCCGTCAGGATCAGCTTGGATGATCCATCCATGAGCGAGACTTCAATCGGAAGTATCTCGCCCCCGAACGAGGTCCAGGCCAGCCCGATCGACCTGCCGACGATCGGCTTCTTGCCGACTTCGAGACCGCTGTATTTCGGCATGCCGAGCATTCTTGTCAGTTCACGTTTGTTCACGACATATTTTTTCTTCCTGCGCGACTGGATATGGTGTTGGGCGATCTTGCGGAGTATCGAGGCCAACTGCCGCTCCAGTTCGCGAACGCCTGACTCCCGCGTGTAGTCCCGGACGATCGTGGCGATGATGGCCCTGTCGATAGTTATCTCGATTGCCACCATGCCCATCTCGAACTTCAGCTTGGGAATCAAATAGCGTCGGGCAATCTCGACCTTCTCGAATTCGAGGTATCCCGGAAGATGGATCACTTCCATCCTGTCGAGCAGAGCAGGAGGTATTCCGTCCAGAGTATTTGCCGTAGTCAGGAAAAGCACACTCGAGAGATCGTACTCGACTTCGAGAAAATGATCTACAAATGTGCTGTTCTGCTCAGGATCGAGCACTTCGAGCAGAGCTGCCGCCGGATCACCCCTGAAATCCATTCCGATCTTGTCGACCTCGTCGAGAAGAAACACCGAGTTGGAGGAACCGGCTTTTTTGATAGACTGAATGATACGCCCCGGAATAGATCCTATGTACGTTCTGCGATGTCCTCGGATCTCGGCTTCGTCGCGGACGCCACCGAGCGACATCCGAACGAACTTGCGATCGAGCGCATTGGCTATCGATCTGCCGACCGACGTCTTTCCCACGCCCGGCGGTCCGACTAAACAAAGGATCGGACCCTTTGCCTTCGCGGTCAGTTGCAGCACCGCAAGCTGTTCAACAATCCGTTTTTTTGGTTTTTCCAGACCGTAGTGATCGCTATCGAGAATCTTCTGTACTTTCTTGAAATCCTTTCTGTCCTTCGTCATAACACCCCATGGCATTCCGAGCAGCCAGTCGAGATATGTCCGGACTACGGTCGCCTCTGCGGAAAAGGGGTGCATTTTTCTAAGCCGCTCGATTTCCTCGGTAGCTTTTTCTGATGCCTGCTCCGAGAGTTTGATCTTCTTCAGCTTCTTCTCGTACTCGTTTGCTTCCGCCTGATTGTCATCCGCCTGACCGAGTTCCTCTTTGATCGCTCGCAGTTGGTGCTGCAGGTAGAATTCGCGCTGGCTTTTCGAAAGAGATTCCCTGACCGTTCCGTCAATCCTCTCTTCAATCTTCAATATCTCGATTTCCGCCTTAAGCAAATCTGCTAAAAGACTCACATGAGTCCTCAGGGTGCTGACTTCAAGAAGCTTCTGCTTGATGCTCACTTTCAGAAGAGCATGCGCACTGATGGTATCAGCCAGCCTCTGATGATCCTCGATATTCGACAGATACAGCAGGACTTCATCGGGTATCCTGCGGTTGAGCTTAACATACTCCTCGAATCGGGACAGCATCAACCTCGACATCGCCTCGACTTGAGTCTCTTCCTTGCTGAACGACGGCTTGTACGGTTCGTTTTTTACCGAGGCGAAACCATCCGACTCAACATACTTCAGCAGTTTCGACCGGATCAACCCCTCGACCAGCACCTTCAGCATTCCATTCGGGAGTTTCATAACCTGAAGGATCCGCGCTACGGTCCCGACCCGATAAAGATCCTTCTCTTGCGGCTCTTCCACAGACGGACGTTTCTGAGTGGCGAGGAAAACAATCTTTTCCTTAACCATCGCCTCCTGAAGCGCGTCGATTGAAAACTCCCTGCCGAGAAGCAGCGGGTAAACCATGTATGGAAATATGACCACGTCCCGCAGCGGCAGGAGCGGCAGGAGTTTGGGAATCTCGATGTATTCCGAGTTATGTCTAATACGCATGCTTTTTCTATGCGCTCTTGCGGCGCTGCTTCCTGGTTTCGATGATGGGAGGCTTATTCTCGGTCACTACTTCGGTGGTAATTATGCACTTCACAACCCCCTTGCGCGACGGGATATCGTACATCATGTCCAGCATCGCCTCTTCAAGGATCGAGCGCAGAGCACGCGCGCCGGTCTTTCGTTTCTCGGCCAGTTTAACAATCTCGTCCAGAGCTTCCGGAGTGAATTCGAGTTCGATTTTCTCCATATCAAACAGCTTCATATACTGCCGAGTCAATGCGTTCTTCGGCTCGGTCAAAATCCTGAGCAGCGCATCGGCAGACAACTCGTGAAGCGCTGTTACCACCGGCAGGCGTCCGACAAGTTCCGGTATGAGACCGTATTGAAGGAGATCGTCCGGCTCGGTCATATCCAGTATTTCACCTATGCTCTTGCCTGAAAGATTAGTCGATGACGCGTTGAATCCAAGTTGCTGTTTTCCAGCCCTGCGAGCTACTATTTTTTCCAGTCCATCGAATGCGCCGCCGCAGATGAAAAGTATATTGCCGGTATCCATCTGTATGTACGACTGCTCCGGGTGCTTTCGCCCACCCTTTGGGGGAACCGAAGCTATGGTCCCTTCGAGAATTTTCAGCAGCGCCTGTTGCACGCCCTCGCCAGAGACGTCGCGGGTAATCGACGGATTCGCATCCCTGCGGGAAATC
Organism: uncultured bacterium; assembly: GCA_965369655.1. GTDB lineage: Bacteria > Zixibacteria > MSB-5A5 > JAABVY01 > JAHJOQ01 > JAJRZO01. Next base: position 5,065 of record CBDUQR010000047.1, read on the forward strand.
TTGTCGATCTCATCTATGTATATGATTCCCTGTTCAGCCTGCTGTAGATTGTAGTCCGCAGCCTGCAAGAGACGGACGAGTATATTTTCGACGTCTTCTCCGACATACCCAGCTTCGGTCAACACCGTGGCATCGGCGATAGTAAACGGCACCGAGAGCATCCTGGCGAGCGTGCGCGCCATCAGCGTCTTGCCGGTACCCGTCGGTCCAACGAGCAGAATGTTACTCTTCTCGATCTCGACATGTTCTGCATCGGACGGGTTGAGAACGCGCTTGTAATGGTTGTAGACGGCGACCGATATCGTCTTCTTGGCGTGCTCTTGTCCGATGACATACTGATCTAAAAATTCCTTGATCTCGACCGGTTTCGGAAGCTTGAACGATTTGCCTCTGGTCAGCTTGCGCTGTTCTGCATCGAGGACGTCGGTGCATAGCTTGATGCACTCATCACAGACAAATGCATTGTAACCCGAGAAAAGCCTCTGAACACTCTTCGCAGGCTTCCCGCAGAAATTACAGCGTTTCTCTTCGTTGTTTGTTTGAGTCATTGTTTCACTCACAAAAAACTGGGCAGACCGTCCATCGGTCAGCCCAGTAGTCATAAATATGCGTTCAGAATGCCGGAATCAAGCCTTTTTTTCGAAAACTTCGTCGATCAGACCATAAGCTTTGGACTCTTCCGGAGACATCCAGAAGTTTCGATCGGTATCGGCCTCGATTTTCTCGATAGGCTGCCCGGTATGTTTTGACAGAATCTTATTTAGTGCGTCCTTAAGTTTTCTCATCTCCTTCGTCTGTATTTCGATGTCGGAGACCTGTCCCTGCGTGCCCCCAAGCGGTTGATGCATCATGATCCTGGCATGCGGGAGAGCTGAACGCTTCCCTTTGGCCCCTGCTGCCAGGAGAAGTGCGCCCATGCTGGCGGCAAGTCCCATGCATGTAGTGGCGACATCCGCCTTGATAAACTGCATCGTGTCATAGATCGCCATTCCAGAGGTCACATGGCCGCCGGGAGTGTTGATGTAGACGTTTATGTCCTTCTCAGGATCTTCCGCTTCGAGAAACAGCATTTGCGCAATAACAAGATTGGCGATAGTGTCGTCGATAGGGGTTCCTATGAAAATAATCCTGTCCTTCAGGAGACGGGAATAGATATCATACGCCCGCTCGCCTCTGCCTGACTGCTCGACAACAATTGGTACTAACGTCATCGGAATCCTTTCCCTTCTAACTGCCTATTCTTCAACGATTTCAGAGCCGTCAAGGATATGGCTCATCACCTTGGCTTCCAGCACAGTCTCCCTGACTTCCCGCACCTTGCCGCTCTTTTCGAGAGCTGCCTTAGCTTCCTCCATATTCATATTGTAGCTATCGGCAAAACCCTCAATCCACTTATCCACATCTTGCGTTTCGGCCTTGATTCCCTCCTGCTTTGCGATTTCATGCATCAGCAGGTCCCAGCGTATCATCCTGATAGCCAGCGCGCGATAGTTATCTCTCACCTCGGCTTCATCGAAATCGTCTTCCTTATGCCTCTCGTGAAAATCGGCCACGATGTCGTCAAGATAGTTTTCGATAAGCGACTGAGGTAACTCGAACTGATTGTGCGTAATTGTCGACTTGATAGCCTGATCGCGAAGCCCCTCCTGTATCTCCCTCCTGCGTCGTGTTTCAAGATCCAGACGTATCTTCGCCTTGAGTTCATCGACCGACTTGACATCCTCTCCAAACTTCTCGAAGAACTCATCGTTGAATTCCGGCGCAACCTTTGTCTTTACGGCGGTCACTTTGATCGAGTAACCGAGCTTCGCGTTGGAGAGGGATTTTTCCGGATAATCGGCAGGATACTCTACGGTGATATCCTTCTCGTCACCCGCCCGTACACCGACGAGGTTATCGACAAATGCCGGCAATGCGGCATCTCTGGAAAGCTCTATCACGAAATCCTTGAACTCGTCTTTCTTCAGACGATTCTCCGGATCAGATATCTTTTTCATATCCACGGTGACGAAATCGCCTTCCTTCGCCGGGTCCTCGGAGACCTCGATAGATGACTGCATATAGAGGATCGCCTTGTAAGCCTCTTCCACATTGTCATCAGTAATCACTTCCGATTTTTTCGTGAACGTGAAACCGCTCGTCTTCTCCAGCTTGATTTCCGGAGCGACCTCGATGGAGGCAGTGAATTTGATCGGTTCATCGTCTCTGTAATCTACCTCGGACAATACCGGCAGAGATATCGGGTCAATTTTTGCATCCTTTATCACTTCCTGGAATGCATCCTGAATCAACTGTTCACCCACATCCGCTCGAGCCTCTTTGCCGAATCGGGACTTGATGACCGACATCGGCACCTTGCCGGGACGAAACCCCGGAACCTTTGCCTCTTTCTTGAGCATCCGGAAGACTTCGTCGAACTTCGCGGCGACTTTCTCCTTAGGAATCTCGATATTAAATACGCGCTTGCAGTTCGCCTCTTTATTCATCGCATAGGTGTAATCCAAAACGCCTCCCGTATTATGGTGCGAAAGAGGGGACTCGAACCCCTATGGCCAAGGCCACTGGATCCTAAATCCAGCGCGTATACCAGTTCCGCCACTTTCGCACTGAAGTATTCCGCCTGCAATTCAACCAGCCATTCGGCTGATGGTTCCTCCAGTACATCAAGCCGCTTGAGTCAGCATCTCTCGCGGCGCATCCTTTACGGCTACTCATCTGTCAGTGCTGTCATCTGAAAAAAACAGTCACCGAGGCGAGTCCCCGCGAATCGGAGATAATATCGCCAATTTAACCTTCAAGTCAAGTCCCTACGTCGTTCGCAGTGAGACTCGGAACGTAAAAGGTCCCCCCCCCTTCTTCTTGTCTGAGGGACGAGGGGATCCTGAGGGACCGGACATCTCACGCCTCCATGTTCGCCAACGATAAAGATGATGTGAATATAACCCTTCCCGGCGCAACAGTAACGCTATTTCACTGCTGTCACTGCAGAGAGCAGCCTCCTGTCCCTCAGGATCGGGATCAGCGACCGAGAGTATGCGCAGCTTGTAATCGATCGAAAAACTCCGTCGCCTTGCTACCGGGGCAACCTCCGCATCCACGGCACGACCTGCCAGCGAGCTATCGGTATTGAGCCTGAGGTCCGCTCCACTACGTTCGCTACGCTCTCTTCGTTCCGCTGACCTCTCACTTGGTTCGGCTACCTGCTCAAACATCTAATTATCTCTTCTCCGCCCTCCTCATTCATTACCAACTTCATGTCTCATTCATATTGGCACGGAGGGCACATAGCTATGTTATCAACGCAGCCGAAGCGGCTGATCTGGGCATGAAAATAGGCCGCCCAAGTGACTATGAACACTGGGAGCTTGCGTGCGATGTCTGTGAAGCCGTACAGCACGCGCAGCAGACGAAGCTGAGTGTTGTGAAAGAGAGTGAGATTGACGAGCTTAATCCATATAAATAGGGTTACGGATATGAACGATAATAAAACTCATCCATATAGCATAGATTCTAAACGTGCTGCAGAATCTTGCGATCAGAAAAAGATACCCAACGCGAGAGAATATATACGGGGATTGGTGACTCTCGATTCCCGATCAGATGAGACGCGGACCGCAATGCTGTCTAAGGCATGGGCTGAGGGCAAATAAACAGACTTGCGAAATGAATGTGTTTTCCTCTTGACAAGTGATAACCTATCACCTGTTTTTCCTCGTGAGCAAGATCGAGCGACTAGATAAAGTAGATGCTGACCGTTATTTGACGGTCGATGAAGCATCCCAAGAGCTTGGGGTCAAAACTACTGCCTTGCGCAATTACCTGTATCAGGAGAAACTAACCACATTCAAATTCAAGACTCTGACGCTTCTCAGCAAGCGAGAAGTCGAAGACTGGAAAGATCGCACGAGATAAGCTTCCCTCTCGAACTACCTGACCGCTCTACACTCCACCCGGATACTCTTTCATGATACTCGCGAATTCTGTAAGGTGGTCGTCTACCATACGGTTGATCGTGCCTTCCGGATACGTGCCGTCATCCTGTCTCTCTCCCGCAGGCACACCCGTGAGAAGCTCGATACCCTGATCGATTGTCTCAATCGGATAGATATGGAATGTACCGTTCTCCACAGCGTCGACAACCTCCGGTTTCAGCATCAGGTCGGACACATTCTGATGCGGTATCATCACTCCCTGGTTCCCGGTCAGCCCCCTGCTTTCACAGACATCGAAGAACCCCTCGATCTTCTCGTTGGCGCCACCAATCGGCTGAATCTCACCCCTCTGATTGACCGACCCGGTCACCGCAGTATCCTGGCGGATCGGTTGATTGGAGAGCGAAGAAAGCAGAGCATAAACCTCGGTCGATGATGCCGAATCGCCATCCACGCCGCCATACGATTGCTCGAAACAGATCGACGCAGACACTGCTAACGGTTTGTTTCGAGCATACCTGCTGCGGAGCAGTCCGGAGAGAATCAGCACGCCCTTGTTGTGTATGGGACCGGAAAGTTCAGCCTCTCTCTCGATATTGATGACTCCGCCCTTGCCGACAGCCACCGTCGTCGTCAGTCGCGTCGGTTTTCCGAATGCGTACTGCCCGAGGTCATACACGGAGAGACCGTTGATCTGGCCGACAACGGATTCATCAGTATCGATCATTATCGAACCTTCCTCGATCATCTCGCTGAGTTTGTCCTCGGGAAGGTTCATCCGTTTCTTCCAGTTCTCGATCGCTGTCCTGACATGTTCGTATGTGACAACATCGGCGCCGCTCTTGCCCGCCCAGTAGTCGGCTTCCCTGAGAAGATCGGAGATGAGATTGAACCGCGTTGTCAGCTTGTTGCGACGACCCGCCTTGCGAACGCCGTACTCCAGCACCCCGGCGATCCCCGTTCCATCGAACTCGCGAAGCCCGTCGCGGTTGCATATCTTCGAGATGAATCTCACATACTCATCCGTAGCAGTATCGGACCGATTCATCTCGTGATCGAACTGAGCCAGAATCTTGAATATCTTCTTGAAATCCTCATCCGCGAAGAACAGCAGATTGTACATCTGGTGATCGCCGATCATCAGGACTTTTACATCGATCTCTACCGGCTGAGGCTTGAGAGCTGACGATGTGAGCATGTAGAACGGATCGTAGTTCTGGATTTCGACCTTCCTGTTCCGAAGAGCGCGCTTGAGCGCAGGCCAAACACCCGGCTCGATCAGCGCGTCCATCGCATTGATCACGAGAAACCCGCCGGATGCCTTCAGGAGCGAACCCGCCTTTATCTTCGTGAAATCAGCCCGGTACGACCGCAGACCCTCCTGCTCACGTTCGATAGTCCCGAACAGGTTGCGATATGAAGGATTGATTTCGATCACGATCGGCGGCTTCCTGGTTTTCGAATTGTCCACAAGGACATTGACTCGATACTTGAGGAACGGGTCGGCTTCGCGCTTGCCATGTGAGGGTGATTCGTCGGACCCCTTGTTGCCCGATTTCTCCTTCGTGAACAGAGAGATATTCTTCAGAACATCATCTGCGACCTCATCCAGATAGATGTGCAGATCCTCTGAGTCGAACTCCGACTTCACATACGCGACGAGTCCGTTCACAATCGGCTCGGTTCTCTTCTTTTCGAGCACCTGCAGCGTTTCCTCGAGCTTGGCTACGACATCGCGATTCTCCTTGAATACCTCGTGCAGACGGCTCTCCAGTTCTGCGTACTTCGCCTCGAACTGCTTGAGCTTCTCCTCGGGGACCTTCCCCTCACGAACGAGAACCTCGAGCTCATCGAACGACATTGGCTTGTCGTCAACCACTGGATGAAGATCCGGTTTCACGTACGGGCCGATCTGTACCTGCACCAGCGCAAAGCTGTGCTCAGCGATTTCCGCCTCGAATGCCTGCAGTATTTCCTTCTGCTCTGTCTGGAAACTTCGGACTATGTTCTTCCTGTGTTCCTGGTACTTGTCAGACTCGAAGAGATTGGTCAGATTCTGCACCAGGTCATTGACGAGGCGATCCATACTTTTTTTGAATTTGCAGCCATTGCCCGCAAGAAGAGCAAGCGAGCGAGGCTGATCCTCATCCCTGAAATTGTGGAGGTAGACAATGTCGGGCGGCGGGCTGTCGCCGCTTACGATTTCTTCGAGCAGGTGCTTGACAGTAGTCGTTCTCCCCGTTCCGGCCATGCCGGAGATGAAAATATTGTAGCCTTCACGCTTTACCTCGAGGCCGAGCCTGATGGCCTCGACAGCTCTATCCTGGCCGATGATGACATCCGCAGGTTCCACGTCCCTGCTGGATTTCCATTTTAGCGAACTCGGATCGCATCTCCAGCGCAACTGTTCTGCTGTGAGTTCTTTCACCTTATTTGAAGCTGACATATTTTCCTCCCATGGAATGACCCAGATTCTCCGGTAAATAAGTCGTTCTTCTACAATATGCAAACCTTTTGTACAATGCAGAGGTCCGATGAACACGGAAAGGCGCGGGGGAGATGGGTCTTCGTAGGACAGAACCCCCTTCAGCGGTTCTGCCGGAGCATTCTGGAAAGAGATGACCGAGGGATTCCTCAATAAGCAGCGCGAGATGATGGCGAAGGTTGTCGGCGAGAGTGATCAGGTCTCGGTGGCAGCGCAGCGGGGACAGGACTGAATGCTCATCCGGAGTATCGTCAGCGTGTCGCCGATGCTCTCGCTGAGATCACCGGTTTTCCGATATGACCGGTTAACGACTATTTCTGGGCGATGCGGTCGCTTGCGCCGTTTGTCGATTTCAGCGCGGCGTTGAGGAATTTGGCGATAGAGCTGTCGCGAATCATAAACAACCTCAGATTGCTTGCGTCCGGTCCAACCACCGGACTGGCGGAGATCGCTCTTCTGCCTGTGCAGCCGGGTTCATCGATTATGCCGGGCAAGGTCAACCCTGTGATGGCTGAGATGATGAACATGGTTTGCTTCAGCGTAATCGGATTCTACGAGTCGGTAGCGTCGGCGGCTGCTGCCGGGTAACTCGAACTGAATGTCATGATGCCGCTGGTTGGTTATGCTGTTGGTGAACAGATGAAAATCATGACCGGTGGGCTCAGAACTTTTCTCGAAAAATGTCTCAGCGACATCAAACCAAACGAGGACTCATGCCGTAGATTTTTAGAGAAGAGTCTCGGACTGGTCACCGCCCTGAATCCGATCATCGGATACGCCAGGGCGGCGGAAGTCGCGAAAGAGGCGCAGGTGAGCGGCAGGTCGATCAAAGAGATCATTCTTGAAAAAGGCTATCTGACCGAGGATCAGATGGCTGAAATACTGGATCCCGGACCGTTGACCGAACCGGGCATCCCGAAAAAATAAAAATTCTTTCTTCCTCCCTTTTCTGTTGGTTGGTCCCCGTCGTAATGGCGGGGACCTTTGTATTTCGAAATCTTGCGTAGGTCGAAACCTTTACGGTTTCGACATCTTGAGAAAAGCCAAGAATGGAGAAATCAACTCTCGGGATTCGCAGAATGATCGAAGGGACTTTTCCCTTTTCGCGCTTTGCGCGATTGTCGAAACCACAAGGGTTTCGACCTACTCGACTTAACCGGCCACAAAGAGAATATGTCAATGACATTGACATCAACTTAAGAAAGTGTTATCCATGTGGTGAATCTATAATCTATGTGATGGTACATACATTTGAAACGAAAAGCCTACCCAATAGTGTTATGAAGAAACCATATAACCATTATTAGACTTATAAGGAAAAGAAATGAATATTGCTCTTACATTGCTTGGTATAGCCATAGGTATTACAGTAACAGTTTTTGTTGGCCGACATTATTTCCGTCGTACCATAGAAAGAAAATTAACGCCGTTCATACATTTACATTCAGAAGTGTTTGCTGGCATCGATCCAGAAGTGCGTAAAGACATTCAAATATTCTATAAAAATGAGGAAGTTAACGACCTAACTCATTATCAAGTTTTGATAGCAAACACTGGCGATAGAGCTATTCGGGACTTTATTAAACCATTAACTGTCATATTTCCAGAAAACGTCAAAATACTAGATGTCTCAATACTTCATAAATCACCTAAAGAGCTTGAACTTAGACATAAAATTGAAGCAAATAAAAATAGTGATATCTGTACATTTGAAATCCCACTATTGAACAAAGAAGATTTTTTCCTAGTCAAATTCCTGCTCAAAGGTGAGGTCTCACCTTCTGCTCCAGAATACAGGATAACAGTCGATGACATTCCTCCTAAGATATTACCGGAATGGCTCTCCAATAGCGCTACTACAGAAGAGAAAAGTAAAATTGAGTGGGAAGCTTTTGGGTTTGGCATAGGTATTATTGTTGGAGCAGTGAGCCTTACTTATCTGGGATATTTACTATGGAAATCCACCCCCTCTCTTTTCCCATACCCTTGGAGTACTTTTCAATTTAACATTATTAGCAGTATCGCGCTAATTTTTGCAGTACTATTCATTCTTGCAGTATTTTTGATCGGTCTTTTTCTTGCAGCTGGAATTGGATTTGAAGAAGTGTTCTCCCAAAGTAAATACAAATTCCCACTTCCAAGAGAGCTAAGGCGTGGAAGTAGATTCCTCATTAAGCAAGATGCAATAACTAAAGAAATAGAAGAAAATCCGACATAATTTAAAGAACTAAGAGTGAGGATGTTTAACAATAGACTGGACGAGATGCAGGGTGGTCCACCCTTCAAGATGTCGAAACCGCCCTTCGAAGCTCAGGACATGCAGGGATTTCGACCTACTCGATTTCTGACTTCACAACCCCAGCTGTATCGACACGCCACATAGGAGTATCACGAATCCGGCGAGAGCGTGTGAGTACTGTTCAAGACGGCCGAGTGAGATGAACCTCACTCCGTACGAGAGCACCAGGACCATCGTGATCATAGTCGAGACAGTCACCAAACCGAAAACCGTTGCGACTGCGACCATGCCGGATGTACTATGCTGCGCTGCGGGATACATCAGGATCGGTATCAGCGGCTCGCATGGTCCCAGAACGAAGACTGTAAACAGCACCCACGGCGTGATGCTTTTCTTGTCAGCGTGAACGTGTGAATGCGAGTGCCGTTTTGCGGCTCGTCTCAGCCCCCACACCAGATAGACAAGCCCGAATGCGATCAATGCCCACGCCGCAAGGTCACCTCGGACAGATTCGATAATTTCAAGGCTAGTAACAGCGGTGCCAATTGCCGCACCAATAAGTCCGAGTACGACAGAGCTCAGCACATGACCGATGCCACAGAACGCAGTAATCACCACTGTCTTCGATCTCGACCAGTTGCGAGCCGACGCCATCGCCACGAACGGCAGATAATGATCCGGTCCGAGGACTGTATGGATCAGCCCTATCGACGCTGCTGTGATCAGTAATGCTGTCAGTTCAGCGCTCATATCTATGTGCCTTTCTTGCTCGCCGTGCGCAGTCGGAATAAAGCGATCGGACGTCATCGACGCAAGATCAATTACTTTCACCTCTTTCCGCTTGATTTCCCAGCGATATTTCGTTTATTCAGCGATCTGGATGTGACCACATACCGAAAGGCGATCATGACGACTGCAACGACCACAAAAAGTAAATCAATTCCGCAGAGATCGGATGTCGAAGAAAAAGATCGATGGAATCTCGGCGATATCTACCCAACCGATAACGACTGGGAAAATGACTACAAGAAAGCCGAAGGACTGATCGAGAAAGCTGACGGCTTCAAAGGCAAACTTGGTGAATCGGCCTCGACTCTCTACGACTGCCTCGAAACACGAAGCAGCCTTTCGCTGATCTGCGACAACCTGCATCAATACGCCAAAATGAGCCAAGACCTCGACAGCCGTATGTCGAAATATCAGGCGATGACCGACCGTGCAGCGATGTTAGCATCGAAAGCTACAGCGGCATTTTCGTTCGTGGAGCCGGAACTTCTGCAGATCGACGATGAAACACTTCGGAAGATGGCGGATCAGTTCCCGAAGACCGACATCTACGATTTCTATATTAAAGAATTGATCCGATCGCGAGTACATATCAGGTCCGCCGATGTCGAGGAGGTTCTCGCGCAGGCTGACATGATCGCGCGTGCTCCCGACAACATTTTCGGAATGCTGGACAACGCTGATATCAGCTATCCGACAATCAAAGATGAGAATGGCGAAGACCTGAAGCTGACCAAACAGCGGTATCAGAAGATCGTCATGGAGTGCCCGGTTCAGAGTGTCCGTCGCGATGCCAACGATGCGTTCCTGTCGTCATACAAGGATTTGCTGAACACAATCGGATCGACACTCGCCACAGCGATCAACAAAGATGTCTTCTACGCGAAAGCGCGCAAATACGACAGTTCGCTGCATCATTCCCTTGATGCCGGGAACATTCCGGTCGAAGTCTACCGCTCTTTGCTCGATACAACAGAATCACACCTCGAACCGCTTCACAAGTGGATGGCAGTCCGCAAGAAACTTCTCGGTCTTGAAAAACTGTTCTCGTACGACGTCTACTGCCCGCTCTTCCCGGATATGACATATTCGATACCATACGACGAGGCTGTCAGGCAGGTGCTCGAAGCTGTCGCTCCGCTTGGCGATGAGTACTGTCGCGATCTTAAATCCGGCTTCGACAAGCGTTGGGTCGATGTTTACGAAACAGAAGGCAAACGAGGCGGCGCATATAGCTGGGGAAGCTACTCGTCTCATCCGTTCGTCCTGATGAACTATAACGATACGATCAACAACATGTTTACGCTGGCGCACGAGATGGGTCATGCGATGCATAGTTTCTTGTCTAACAGGAAGCAGCCATATCAAAAAGCATCGTACAGCATTTTCGTCGCGGAGGTAGCGTCAACATTGAATGAGGGACTGCTGCTCGATTATTTGCTCAGGAAAGCGGATGATGACAAGCAGAAGCTGTTCCTGTTGAATCGCCAGATAGACAACACTCTCGGCACGTTCCTCAACCAGGTCATGTTCGCGCGATTCGAGTTGATGATCCATGAGACCATCGAGAAAGGCGACGCGCTTTCGCCTGACTCGATGAGCGAGATGTGGAAAGAGTTGACGCGGAAGTATTATGGTTCAGCAATGGAGCCAGATGACTCCACGAAATACAAATGGGCGAGAATCCCGCATTTTTACTGGAATTTCTACGTCTACCAATATGCTACATCGTACGCAGCCTCTCAGGCTATTCTGAAGAGATTCCTCGGTGGGGAGGATGGCCTGATCGAGAAATATCTCGGGCTGATTTCATCAGGTGGAAACGATTATCCGATTGAGCAACTCAGGAAATGCGGTGTCGATATGACCACATCCGATCCGGTTGAGGCAACCATCCAGCTCTTCTCGCAACAGGTCGATGAACTGGAGAAGATAGCAGCCGAATAGGGGCAGTCTCAAAAGCCCTATTCTCCAGTAGGTCGGAGTTCCGCAGCAAGCGAAGCTTGCAAGTCCCTCGGGGATCGGGATCAGCGACCGAAAACCCGACTCCTGTGCAACAAGATAAAGGTGTCACGTTTCTTACCCTCGTACCTCGGGTTCGGAACACGACCTACTTTTGGGACAGCCTTTCCCGGTCTGCCCCATTTTGAGCTTGTGTAACGGAAATCGGCAGATGTGGACATCTGCCGCGCACAGTATATTCACGAATAACATACGCCCAGAATACGTTTGACAATGTACATAGCAGACCTGTCGAAACTACCTTTTCGGACAGCCGCAATAGTCTTATAACGCCTGAATTTCACGAATCTGGCATCGGTGGCCGCTCACTCTGTCTGTGAGCATTGCAAAAAGTGATACTCGAAACCCGAAATTTGCTTGAACCGCGTTGCGGTTTGGAGTATCTTTCCGGGTTCACGTATTCGATGGAGACAGATGTGACAGGCGACGGCGAAATTATCATCAAGGGTGCGCGCGAGCACAATCTCAAGAACATCGATGTAGCCATTCCCCGGAACAAGTTGGTGGTAATCACCGGACTGTCCGGCTCAGGCAAATCCTCGCTGGCGTTCGATACGATCTATGCCGAGGGGCAGAGGAGATATGTAGAATCGCTCTCGGCATACGCGAGACAATTCCTCGGCCTGATGGAGAAGCCGGATGTCGATTTTATCGACGGACTTTCCCCAGCCATATCGATAGAACAGCGCAGTTCAGCAAAGAATCCTCGCTCGACCGTCGGAACTGTGACGGAGATATACGACTATCTCCGGCTGCTTTTCGCTCGTATCGGCATTCCGCACTGTTTCAACTGCGGTGATCGCATCACGCAGCAGACATCATCGCAGATCGTGGATGCCGTGATGGCGCTTCCATTGAAGACAAGAATCCAGGTGCTTGCTCCGCTCGTTCGAGGCAGGAAAGGCGAGCACAGGGATGTACTCGATGAAGTGGTCAAAGAAGGGTTCGTTCGCGTGAGGATCGACGGCGAGGTCTACAGCACCGACGATATTCCTCCGCTCGAAAAGAAAAAGAAGCACTCGATCGAAATTGTGGTCGATCGGCTCATACGGACTGAGAAGGTTGCCAAACGGCTCGCCGACTCGATAGAGACCGCGCTGAAGCTATCGTCCGGAGTGGTTGCCATCGCCGCGACCGGTCAGAAAGAGATGATATTCTCCGAGAAGTATGCGTGTGTCAAGTGCGGCATTTCGTTCGAGGAGATGTCTCCGCGGATGTTTTCGTTCAATTCGCCGTTCGGCGCCTGTGCGGTGTGCGGTGGGCTTGGAAACAAGATGGAAATCGATCCGACGCTTGTGATACCGAATGAAAGCTTGAGCATCAGCGATGGCGCCATTCACCCGTGGGGTTCGGATATTTCCAACTGGAACAGGTTCCAGCTTCGGGGGCTTGCTGATCATTTCGGATTCAAGTTCGGCACCAAATGGAAGCTGCTTCCCGAGAAAATACGCAAGATAGTGCTGTACGGGTCCGGCAGGACAGAAATCAACTTCAAGTACGAACATACCAGCGGCAGGGGCAAAGGGGAATATGTCGGTCGATTCGAGGGGGTGATACCGAATCTCGAACGCCGCTACAAGCAGACCGAATCGCCCGGGATCAGATCATGGATAGAGCAATACATGTCGATCAAACCGTGCCCTCTGTGCGAAGGCGCAAGATTGCGGCGCGAGTCGCTGGCGGTCGTGGTTCACAGGAAGGGCATACATGACGTGACACGGATGTCGATCAAAGAAGCGAAGCAGTTCTTCGAAGAGTTGAAACCTACCAGGCGTGAGGCATTGATTGCCAGTCAGATTCTGAAAGAACTGCGGGAGAGGCTCGGCTTTCTGTCGAATGTTGGCCTCGATTACCTTACGCTCGACAGGGCGGCATCGACTCTCTCCGGCGGCGAAGCTCAGCGAATCAGACTTGCTACGCAGATCGGTTCGAGGCTCGTCGGCGTGCTCTACATCCTCGACGAACCATCGATCGGACTGCATCAGAGAGACAACAAGATGCTTCTGGCGACTCTGACTGAATTGCGCGACCTCGGCAACACTGTGATAGTGGTCGAGCATGACAGGGAGACTATCGAGAGCGCCGATTATGTCATCGATCTCGGCCCTGCGGCGGGCAAGAATGGCGGGGAGATAGTTGCGCAGGGAACGCCTGAACAGATCAAGCGTTCGGATAAGTCGCTGACCGGCAAGTATCTGTCGTTGAAGATGTCGATCCCGGTACCGAGCGGCAGGATGAAAGGCAACGGGATGAAGCTCAGGCTGATCGGCGCATCCGGGAACAACCTCAAGAATATCGATGTGTCGATTCCCCTCGGGACGTTCACGTGTGTCACCGGCGTATCGGGTTCTGGTAAATCGACCCTGATAAATGAGACGCTGTATCCAGCTCTCGCCCGGCTTTTTTTCGGGTCGCGCCGTCCGCCTCTGCCGTACAAGAAGCTCGGTGGTGTTGAATACATCGATAAGGTGATCGACATCGATCAATCACCCATCGGCAGGACTCCCAGATCGAATCCGGCGACCTATACCGGAACATTCACTCATATCCGTGATCTATTTGCGCAGCTTCCCGAGTCGAGAATTCGGGGTTACAAGCCCGGCAGGTTTTCGTTTAATGTTAAGGGTGGCAGATGCGAGGCTTGCCAGGGTGACGGCATAATCAAGATAGAGATGCATTTTCTTCCCGATGTCTATGTGCCGTGCGAGGTCTGTAAGGGCAAAAGGTACAACCGCGAGACACTGGACATCACATATAAGGGCAAGAACATCGCTGACGTGCTCGACATGACGATCGACGAAGCGCTCGAATTCTTCAGCAGAATCCCCCGGCTGCAACGCAAGCTCATGACGCTGAAGCGCGTCGGACTCGGCTACATACATCTCGGACAGCAGGCGACAACTCTGTCCGGCGGCGAAGCCCAGCGCGTCAAGCTCTCATCCGAGCTTTCCAAAACCTCGACAGGCTCAACCCTGTACATTCTTGATGAACCGACGACCGGCCTGCACTTTGCGGACATCAAGATGCTCCTGACTGTGCTCAACGATCTGGTCAATCTCGGGAACACGGTAGTCGTGATCGAGCATAACCTCGATGTGATCAAAACGGCTGATTATATAATCGATCTCGGGCCGGAAGGGGGCGATGAAGGTGGTCGTGTTGTGGCAGTGGGTACGCCGGAAGAGGTAGCGAAAGACAAGTCATCCTATACCGGTCATTTCCTGAAGAAAGAGCTGGCGAAATCAACATAGGAGCTTCACTTAGGCAGTACAGCGATGACCTTGCGTGATGTGGGCGGCAGACGTCCTCGCAAGTCCTGAGCATCGAAGGGTCTGCCCCATCGTTGGGATATTGTCTCTGATCGATTCTCAGTCTGCTTCTTTATTCTGATGTAGTCGTCCAATCAGCAGCTTCAGCTTCCCGCTGAGAATCTTGTTAACAGTTGCCGCAAACCGTTCCGGTGACAGGTGCTGCAGCAGGAGTGGGTGGAAGTACCGTTGAATGATCGGGTGACGCTCCGCATCATGTGCTTTGTCGGCCTTCATAACTGTCCCTCCGACAGGGTGGCGTCGCAAATCACAGGTGTCGTTGCTGCCTTCGCGCGCGCTGTCAAACGCAGCCCGAGTGCAGCGGGTCAGTCAACCCAGGTCAGGGCAAGTCGACCCAAGCGGTAAACGGGTCTCTACTTTGTATAACCGTTCAGACAAGTAGATGTTTCTGGAGACTGTGCGTGAATTGATGGAATATGTTATCCGGCGTCAGCAATGTGAACAGCGGCTGTCGAGTATGATGCAGGCAATTCGTCCCACGATT
>CBDUQR010000048.1:0-19472 GCA_965369655.1 uncultured bacterium
TCAGCAATGTGAACAGCGGCTGTCGAGTATGATGCAGGCAATTCGTCCCACGATTTCCCCTCCAACAGACGTCCGGCTGCTTTTTTCCGAACTCCGCCCCATTGTTTGAAGAAGAACGGAACTCCGGCGGAGTAACACTGGTCCCTGATATCGATTACCCATTCTCGCTGCATGGGTCTGGCGCCCGGTCCGGATTCACCGCCAACAATAACCCAGTCGATGCCGCTCAGATCGAGATCGGGGAGGGGTTCAAGCAGAGGTTCAAGGGATAGGAACTTTGTTTTCGCGCCAGTTTCTCGCAGGTTATCAATCCGATCGACGAATCGCCTTGTCTCAACAGTCACGCCCATCCAGATGTTTGATGACCACTCCAGATTCCTGTTCATCTGCAGAAGCCTGCCGGAGCGCTTGGTGAGAACCTGAAATGTGTGCCAGTGAGCGGCCTGCATGATGGAAAAGACATCAAGTATGAAATCCGAAGGGACACGTTTGTGGAAAAGGTCGCTCATCGAGTTCACGAAGATCATCTGCGGCTTCTTCCAACTCAGCGGTTTGTCCAGGACATGCGGGTGGATCGCGACTTCAAACCCATTGGCATAGTTGGGTTGTCCCATAGCCTTGAGTCGACGAGCCATGATTTCAGCGTAACAATGCCGGCATCCTGTACTGATCTTGGTGCATCCCGTCACCGGATTCCACGTCGATTCAGTCCATTCGATTGCGGATTTGGCCATTTCTTATTCCACGTCTATTTTGGGTGATGGAAATGTGACTACTACTTTTTCTGCAAATGTCGGTTTGCCATGTTTTTTTGGTCTCTTTTCTGCAGGTGGATCTGCAGTGATTGCACCTTGTTCTTCCAATTTCAGGAGAGCGTCCTTATAATGGCTCGGTATGAATAGAGTGCCAACCGAATGAGCCTTGTATACGTCATACATCTTGAGTTCTTGACCTTGAAATGCTGCAAGGATACTCTCTGCCAGTTCGCCTGTTATGAATTCTGTCGGAAACAAATCGAACATCAATTGTCGGTCTCGAGGATCGAAGCCAAGTTCTCGTTGGGCTGATTCTCCACCAGTGCTTCGTTTGTACATAATCCCCTTCATTATGTCATATCCAAGAAAGTCCTTAGTTATAAATACAAGATAGTGACTTGGTCTGTCGGACTTTCTATTTTTCACTCGATAAGTCAACATATACTTTGCCCCAGCTTCTGATAATGCATCTTCGAGCGCAGACAGTACTAACTTTTCCCGCTCCTGCTTTGAAGCTGCCTTCTGTATATTGTTCACGAGTTCATTTCCTCTATCCCGACCGAAGATGGAATCTCGATGCTTGCTCCATTTCTTCTTCGCAATATCCATGTTGATGCGCCTGTAGTTGAACAAGAAGACACAGTCACATCCCCAGTCCTTTATAACAGAATGGAACAAATTCTTTGACAGAACCTTGTAGCCAAAGGGATCGATAAAAGAAAAAGTCGGTGCCATTCTTCTTTTCTGTAGCAAAGCAACAACATCGTCTCCCGTCTCAGTCTGGCTTGCTACTGGTTTATACCTAAGTCTATCAAGTCCAGGCATTCCGTTCAGCACCTCTTTCAAAGAATCTGCGCATTCTTTATCGTTATCGTTTAATATGATTTTCACCCATTCACACAAATCTCGACTAGCGAGGACCTCCTGAATCACCAAGATCGGTGTGGACGGAGTGCCGTCATCGTATCGGCCCATTCCTGCACAAAGATCCAGATAGAGAATCCGGTCCGGTTTGTTGCGTTGTTTCTTGAGAGTGTTAACCATTACCTTTGCCCATGCAACGAAATATGTCTTGACAATCTCTGCCTTAATGAGCGAATGGTCCTCAGGCTTCTCAAAGAACTTCTTTGTGTCCACACTTATCCTGCCTTTCTGCTTCACCCCAATATAACCTACCCGAATTTCTATGATGTTGATGACATTGTCAATCATTTGTCAGCTAGCTAAGTCGCCTAATGCTGATGGGCGCAATGAAGCTCGAATTCTTAGTAGCTGAGATTTGGAACTATGGAGCGCTAGTTCTCTCTATTGATCGCGAAGCTGACGACGTTTTCGAGGGCAGTGTAGTATTTGGATGAGCCGTATTTGCGGAGAAGCTTGAGGCCGTTTTCGCCGAACTGCTCGGCGCGGTTCCTGGCGTATTCTATTCCGCCGGAATCCAAAATGAAATCGATCACTTTCCTGTACTTGGATGGCTTCGTCCCGTTCGAGAGAATACCGGTGATCTCATTCCTGATCTTTTGAGACGACTTCTTGAGCGAGAATATAAGTGGCAACGTCGCCTTGCCCTGCATCAGGTCACTGCCGACCTGTTTGCCGATTTTCTTCGTATCGCCGACCAAGTCGAGCAGATCGTCCGCGATCTGGAACGAAATTCCGACATTTTCGCCAAACGATGCAAGCCGGTTGACCTCGCGGCTCGATGCGTTATTCAGAAGCGCACCGGATACCGCCGATGTCGAGAAGAGTGATGCCGTCTTCGCAGTAATTATGTCGAGGTAGACATCTTCTGTCAATTCGAAATTGCCACATTCCTCGATCTGCCGCAGTTCGCCGAATGCGACTTCCTCAGTGGTCTTTGACAATCGTTCCATAAGCTCAGGACACTTGGTAGAGACCAGCAGCCGGAACGCCTTGGCGAAGAAGAAATCGCCCATAAGGATAGAAATCAGGTTGTTCCACTTTGCATTGACCGTCTTATGACCACGGCGCGTGCCAGCTTCGTCGATAACGTCATCATGCAACAGCGTAGCGGTGTGGATCAACTCGATAGCGAGCGCGGCGGAGACCATGCCGGAATGATCCATTCCGCTGCAGTGGGCGGTCAGGAACAGGAATGTGGGTCGAATGCGTTTACCGCGCTTTTCGAGAAGATAATCGAGCACACTCTGGACGAGAACAGAATCGGCAAGCAGATGCTTCTCGATCAACTTGTCGAATCTATTCAGATCGACCCTGACGGGGTCGAAAAACTGCTTTAACTGTCCGTTTTCCTTCAGCATAAAGTTACGTGAAAATACCAAATGGGTTTGAATTGTCAAACCCTTTGTTTACTCCCATTCGATAGTCGCCGGCGGTTTGGAACTGATGTCGTAGACAACCCTGTTGATCCCTGAGACGCGGTTAATGATCTCCGATGAGACCTCCGCAAGGACATGATCCGGTATCCGCGCCCAGTCTGCGGTCATGCCGTCAGTCGATGTCACCGCGCGCAACGCCACGACATCCTCGTATGTCCGCTCGTCTCCCATGACTCCGACGGACTGGACTGGCAGCAGAACGCAGAAGGCCTGCCATATATTGTCGTATTCACCATGTTCGTGCAATGCCCTGATGAAAATGTCGTCGGCTTTCCTGATAAGATCAAGCCGCTCCTCGGTTATTTCTCCAAGGATTCGCACAGCAAGCCCAGGGCCCGGAAATGGATGCCTTCCGAGGATCTCGTTCTTGAGACCGAGCAGTCGTCCAAGCTTGCGAACTTCATCTTTGAAGAGCTCCCTGAGTGGTTCAATAAGCTCCAATTTCATCTGTTCCGGCAACCCGCCGACATTGTGGTGGCTTTTTATAGTCGCGGACGGTCCCTTAAACGACACGGACTCAATGACATCCGGATAAAGCGTCCCCTGTGCAAGGAATCGGACATCACCGACGTCGTCGGCTGCCTTCTCGAAGACATCGATAAAAGTTCTGCCAATGATTTTGCGCTTCTGCTCGGGGTCGACAACTCCAGCCAATCCATCGAGGAATGCCTTTGAAGCATCGATCTTCTTTACGTTCACGTTCAGGTCGGCGAGCGCATCGGGGACATAGCTTCCCTCGTTCAACCGTAGCAGGCCATTATCCACGAATACGGACGTCAGTTTCTTTCCAATCGCTTTCGACAGGAGCAGGGCGCAGACGGCTGAATCGACGCCTCCGGATATACCGCAGATCACCTCTCCGTCACCAACTTTCTGCCTGATAGAATTGATCTGGGACTCGATGAAAGATTCCATCGTCCAGCTTCCTTCAATTCCGCAAATGCCGGACAGGAAATTGGCGATTATCCTGTCGCCGCCGTCAGTGTGGAACACCTCTGGATGAAACTGCAGACCATAGAGTCCTCGGTCTTGGTTCTCGATGGCGGCGAAATCAACCGAATCGGTCATGCCTATCTGGCTGAAGCCATCGGGCAGCCGTATGAGGCTGTCGCCGTGACTCATCCAGACGGTGAATTCATCCGGCTGGCCGTCGAAAAGCTTCGAATCCCCGAGAATCGACAGCTTCGACCTGCCATATTCCCGACTCTCCGATTTGGATAATTCGCCCCCAAACAACTCTGCAATCAATTGAAGTCCATAGCAGATTCCGAGCACCGGTACGCCGAGATCGAAATATGCTTGATCGCAGATATAAGCATCGTCAGAGAGCACCGAATTGGGTCCGCCCGACAACACGATACCCCTGATCGGTTTGGTCCGGGCATCTTCGATCGGATAATTGAAAGGAACGATTTCACAGAAAACCCTCTGTTCGCGTATGCGCCTCGCGATAAGTTGCGTGTACTGCGATCCGAAATCGAGTATCAGGATCATGTCCTGAGAGGTCATGTCAGTCATCTTTGCTCAGTATGGTGTCGCGACGCCACAGTGCGTCATCGGTTTCAGGATAATCGGCATTGTTGTGGAGGCCGCGGGATTCCTTTCGCTGCATGGCGGACTTAACGATCAGTCGCGCCACCGTCACCAGGTTGCGCAGTTCTATCGCACCGAACGACGGCGGATAACGGTGATGGAAATCCTCAGTTTCCTCAGTCAGTATTTCGAGCCGTTTCCTCGCGCGGTCGAGTCGTTCGTTTGATCTTACAACGCCGACATAGTGCCACATGTGCCTGCGAAGCTCCGATTTGCTATGAGATATGAGCACTTCCTCATGTTCGCCGACCGAGTTGCTGGAGTCTGGCGTGTACTCCGTGAGCAATTCCGGCACGTTCGGTGAGACCGTCGAATCGAATGTCTCGACGGCAGACTTCGCGGCAAATTCCGCCACAACTACTGCTTCGAGAAGAGAATTGGAGGCCAGCCTGTTGGCACCATGCATTCCGGTGCAGGCGGCTTCACCCACGGCAAACAGCTTCTCGATGTTGGTTCTTCCCTGTACATCGGTTCTGATCCCTCCGCACATATAGTGCGCCGCCGGCACAACCGGAATCGGATCGCGCGTTATGTCGATTTTCAGACCGAGCAATCGGTTGTAGATATTCGGGAATCTTCGCATGATGTAGTCGGATTTAATCGGCGTCAGGTCGAGAAACACGCATGGTTCACCCGAGAGTTTCAATTCTCTGTCGATAGCCCGCGCCACAACGTCTCTCGGCGCGAGATCCCTCTGCTCGTGATAATTCGACATGAAAGTCTCGCCCGATTTCAGTTTGAGCAGCGCGCCCTCGCCTCGCACCGCCTCGGAAATCAGGAAGTAGTCTCCGTCCGGATGGTACAATGCAGTCGGATGAAACTGCATGAACTCCATGTTCGAGATCGATGCGCCCGCACGGTATGCCATCGCAACGCCATCGCCGGTCGCAATGGAGGGATTGGTAGTGTGCACATAGACATATCCGAGTCCGCCGGTTGCAAGAAGAGTAACGCGCGCGACAAATGCCTTGATCTCTCCTGCTATTGCATCGAAAGCGTGGCAGCCATAGCAGGTCGTCTTTCCGGCGGAGGAATCGACGATCAACTCGACCGCAAGGTGATCTTCGTACAGCGTGATATTCGGATTTGCCTTGATTGCAGTTAAAAGCCTGGTCTCCACCTCCCGACCGGTGTAGTCGGCAGCATGTACGACCCGCTGGGCGGAATGTCCCCCTTCCCGACCGGCATCGAGGTTTTCAAGCAAACTGCGATCGCCGGTATAGGAGAAATCAACACCGAGATCGAGAAGATTCCTGATCGCGTCCGGACCATGTTCGATAATTGCCCGAACGATGTCATCGTGGCAGAGGCCTCTTCCTGCCTGGAGCGTGTCGTCGATGTGCTTCTCGAAAGAATCCTCCGACTTGATGACAGATGCTATGCCGCCCTGCGCATAGTTCGTATTCGATTCCGAGTCTTTCTTCTTGGTAATTACGGCGACTTTGCCTCCGGAGGCGACCCTGAGCGCAAACGACAATCCGGCTATGCCGGAACCAACTATCAGAAAATCTACTTCATGCCGAATCATCAATTACTCTCTCAATTAGGCGCATTAAGTTACTATCATCGCCCTGTATCTGCAAACGAATTCTGTACTCGAACAGTTCGACTTTCCGATTGTCGAGCGATCTTAGTTTGACGGCGTCCTTTTCTGTTACGATTGCCGCACTGCATTGCAGGGATCGACACTCGGCTATGATATCGTCGATATCCGACTGCGTGAATATATGGTGATCTCTGAAAGGCTTTGTTCCGGCAAGTGTATAGCCATCTCTCCTGAGTGTATCGAAGAATGTGTCAGGTGCAGCAATTGCCGAGAATGCATAGACCGGAACGCCCAGCAGTGATGCCGGATCGACCTGTCCGCCCATAGTAATGTTGTAAACTCCATCGCAGACATAATCGGACAGAAGAATTCTCTCGTGCCCTGCGCGTGAAGCGATCTTTCTTCTCGTCTGTTCGATATCGTCACAGAGCGATATTCTCGTGACGATAATCAGGTCCGCATCGGAGAGTGTTGATGACGGCTCCCTGAGATTACCTGACGGAAGCAGTCGCTCGGACCCGAACGGATTGCTGCAGTCCAGAACGACTATGTCCGCATCGCGCTTTATCTTCAGGTGCTGGAAACCATCATCGAGAATAACAATGTCGAATTCGCAGGACTCCGACGCTGTCTCGAATGCGGCGATCCTGTCCGCTCCAACCGCGATAGTCGCCGACAGTCTGTTCGCCATGAGAATGACTTCGTCGGATAAGCGTCTGTTTTCGATTTGTTCCGGTCCCTCGATCACCTCGACCGAGTTTGACTCGCCTCCGTATCCGCGCGTCAGGATCAGCGGCTTCATGCCTCTTTTTTCGAGTTGACGAGAAAGATATATCAGTACCGGTGTCTTCCCCGATCCTCCTGCGGTGATTCCACCGACTGAGATGACCGGTTTCGGGAGTCTGACCGACTTTAGAATGCCGAATCGGTATAACTTCCTTCGCATCACGACAGTTACGCGGTAGAGTATCGCGAACGGGAAGAGCATCCACCCGACAATGATCTCGGCTACCGATCGGTCTTTCTTCGACAGGAAACTCTGCACCGTTGCCTGATCAGGCATTTTGCTGACTCCAGAGATATCTAAGACGCTCGGTGACTTCTCCCAGATCTGATGAAAAGATCGACGAGACCTGCGCAGAGTCCGGTTTCAGAACCTTGCCGCACAGGCAGTCTTCGAGGAATCGAGCGAGTTCATCTCCATCGTGAACTGTTGTTGCCATCCCATGTTCTATACATTTGCACGCCAGGTCGATGCAGTTGTCCATGTGGGGACCAAAACAGGTTGGGACGCCGAGCGCGATCGGTTCGAGCGGATTGTGTCCGCCGATTGGGACAAGGCTGCCGCCGACGAATGCGCATTCGGCTATGCCGTACACTTTCCAGAGCTCGCCCATCGTGTCGAGGATCATGACGTCGTAATCCTGATAATCATCCGCCATCGCTGATCGTCTGAGGCATTTCAGTCCCCGGTTCAAAATGATCTTCTCGATTTCTTCGACCCTGACCGTGTGACGTGGAGCGAGGATCGCTTTCACATCGGGGTGTCCGATGCGAACCCTGTTAAACGCTTCTAATGCGAGTTCCTCCTCGCCCGGTCTTGTGGAACCGAAAACTACATACTTAACGTTATCTCGCAGGTGCAACTCCTTCAGCACTTTTTGCCTGTCGAAACCAGCCAGATTCGAGATCATACCGGATACTTTGATATTGCCGCCAGTGTGGATTCGTCTCGGACTCGCTCCGAGTGCGGCAAACCTCCGGGCGTCCTTCTCCGACTGCGTGTGTATATAACTGAACGCACCGAGAAGAGGCTCGAAGATAGATCGCAGGGAGCGATACTTTGCAAAGCTCTTATCCGAAAGCCTTCCGTTCACGATTGCGATCGGCGTCTTGCGCTCCAGCGCTCGATGAACGAGATTAGGCCAAAGCTCGGTCTCGATCAGTACTATCATGCCGGGATTGATTCGTCGGAATGCGCGTCTGATAGCGAGTGTACACTCCATCGGCAGATAATAGATTTCGATATTCTCCGGAAGTTCATCGCGGGCAACCTTCATGCCTCGAGTTGTGAATACCGTGATCACGAAACGGGTGTCGGGAAGTCTGCCTTTCAGTGAATCGAGAAGGAGCATCGCGGCTTTGAATTCGCCCACCGATGACGCATGTATCCATATCGATTTGCGATCACTATCATTCACTGATCCCCTGTAAAAACCGAGAAAGTTGAGAAGAGATGCATCGCCGAAGATTGCCTTGAGTATCAATACCGGCGCTGCCAGTGCAGCGGCGATGTGCGACAGGAACCAGTAAATTGCTCTCAAGGAATCAACCTTTCGTTTCACCAGACGCCGTATGTGCGAGTTGCGTCTGCTCATGCGAATATAGCACAATACAGAATCTTGCGCAAAGGGGCAAAAACATGCTTGACAAACAGGGACGTCTGTATTATACTTGGGCAGTCTGAAAGGAGACTGACCGCTCGATACCTCATTGCTACTGTATGTAAAGCTCTCGTTTTTTCGAAGTAGGTGTGCTTCTATTTAGCTGTTTGCTACGGTGATTGTAACTGAGTTTCCCTTGAACGGCCTTCGCGGTCGACAGGAGAATTGAGTAAACAGCCCATCCATATTGATACTGTGCTTATCTGAGTTGCCTGAATATGTGTTCAGGCTGGTTGAACAAACGACTGGAGAGAGTACAGCTCACCATACCGCTACTGTTAGAGAGAAATCCTTCCTGCACATGTGCAGGTGATACGAGGAAGACGACTTACCAGATACCGCTACTGCTGTTAGAACAACTGTTCGAGTGAGCCCAAAGCATCATTCAGATTGAACAGTTGAAAGTAACCTTATGTGCAGACCGTAATAGTTCTGCCGGAAGGAGGTGGTAGCGGTAACCAAACGGCCTTTCAAGCACCAATCTCACCAAGGTTATCCCTGAGGGGGGAATTGCTCAGGTCGGGACCGACTGTTTCTTGATTGAACGGTCGAGAGTGCAGTCAGGTCTCGGCAGCTCTGTCCATGAGGAGAGGCATGTTCCGTCTTCAGTGAATTCCTGGCCATCGCAATCATCAAATTCATCATCCACATCACGCTTTCTTGAGCGGGATGAGCTGACCTTGAAGTCATAATCACAGTCAACACATAAGTACAGATCGATAACACCTCCGAATGAGTCCTGAAGGATGACATCGTTGCCGGAACAACGGGGGCACTTTCTTGTTTTTCTGGAACGTCCCATTGGTCAAATCCTCTTACTTAGTCAACAATGCTCAGCAATCTATTCTCTTGTTCTTTCTCCGAACCTATGATATAGATATCATAGGTGAATACTTGTCTTTCTACCGACCTTTTCTCGACACCTTCTGGAATTCATCTCATTTACTCAAAGGAGATAAGCGGTTTGATGATGTTATCTTCCTTGGTTTCCATCATCTTGAATGCCTTCTCGAGTTCATTGAACTTGAATCGATGAGTCGTCATCGGAGTCGGATCGACTCGTCCTCTCTCGATTAGCCTTAGAAGTCTTTCCATCCTGACTTTTCCACCGGGGCAGAGGGCTGTTCTGATCGTTTTGTCACTCATTCCAACACCCCATTCCAAACGCGGTATCTTGACAAATTCGCCCTCTCCGAAGTATCCCACGACTGAGATTGTCCCTCCCGGCCGAGTGACTTAAATGCAGGCTTCAAACGTTTCCTGTCCGCCCAGACATTCGATGGCGGAATCAACTCCTTTGCCATCGGTCAGTTCGAGGATATGCTCGACCGGATCAGACTTCGTGAAGTCAACGATCTCATCCGCACCGAACTTCGTGGCTGCCTCAAGCCGATTCGGTTTGCTATCGACAGCGATCACAAGTCCAGCTCCCAGCAGTCTCGCGCCGGCTGTCGCCATGAGCCCCACTGGACCCTGAGCAAATATGGCAACCGTACCACCGAGAGGTATATCCGCCTGCTCGGCTCCGATAAATCCTGTAGACATCATATCAGTAGCGTACACGGCTGCTTCGTCCGGAACAGCATTAGGTATCTTCGCAAGATTCGCATCGGCGTCATTTACGTGGAAATATTCTGCGAATACACCGTCTTTGATATTAGCGAATTTCCATCCGCCGAGCATCTGAGTGCATTGTGATGGAAATCCACGAAGACAATTCTCACACATGAAGCACGGCGTGATCGCGTTGACAGCCACTCTATCGCCTTCTGTAAACCATCTAACTTCTTTGCCGACTTTTTGAACTGTGCCGACGGCCTCATGCCCGAGCGTGAGGTTGTTCCGGTCTCCAATCGCACCGTTGACAGTGTGAACATCAGATGTACAGACGAGCGCTCTTGTGGTTTTGACAAGAGCGTCATTCGGCCCGGGGCTCGGGATGTTTTTCTCTGCGAACCCGACCTGGCCGATACCATTCATCACAAAACATTTCATCATTTTCTGAATCCATGGCTCACGTTTTTTGAGACCGGCGATTTGAGCCAACATCAGCCGGTTCCTACTGTCTTGTTAGTACCGGCGTTCAATCCCGGCATGTACATTCGTATAAGGCTTCACACTCTGTTCTTTGTGAGAGCTAAGCTTTCGGTTTCTTTGTCCCATCAACGCTGTGGTTTCCCACAGAATCAAGTGCCACGAACGACGGTAACGGTTTGATGAATCGCTGGCGTAGACTGTACGTATATGCGCCCTGAGTCGGGACTAACAGAACATCACCGCGCTCGATGCCATTGCCGAAGTATGAATATCCCCAGATATCGTGTGGTGTGCAAAGCAACCCGTAAACGGCGCTCTCTCTCTCGTTAAGACTTGGTCTCGACAGGTTGATTACAGGAAAATAGTCGGTCTCGAATCTGTCCCATCCGACCGCATTTGTGCCTCCGTCGGTGACAACTATATCATCCGCCTTCTTGTCCACAACTTTGAGCAGGATGTGCACCGCATCATTGCATAGCCATCTACCCGGTTCAGCGTAGATCGTACAATCGATATGCGGCTGAATGTGTGTTTTGATCGCACTGCCGATTGCTTCAGCGAATTCCTCAATTGATGATGCCGGAAGTCTGTAATGAGTGAGATCGCTCGGCCAGAAGTTATCGGATGATGCGGCGCTAATCCTGCCAAAGTCTGTACCTGCTTCCTGAAGCCATTCGCCACGCGGAGGCCAGAATCCTCCGCCAATGTCTATGAATGAGATGGCCGAGCTCATATCTGCGTCGAGAGTCCTCAACTGCTTTCCGAGTCGCTCAATGAAGGCAATCTGTCTGCTCGAGTCGAGATTCCAACTCGTGTGAAATTGAATGCCTGTAATTCGCACGTTTTCGCAGCGACTGGATCTCAGGAAAAATTCAACGAGATCCTTGAGCGGGATTCCGAATTTTCTCCAAAGGCCGCTGTCTTCAGTGCTTACACGAACGCCAATTCGCATAGGATTGGCTGAGACGCGTGCTGCTCTGTCCAGGCGCTCCAGTTCACCGAAACTATCGACCAATACCGTCACGCGATCCACGTAGTCGACCGCCATCCTCAACTCTTCGTCAGTTTTGCCGGGACCGCTGAACAGAATCC
The DNA here is from genome assembly GCA_965369655.1 of uncultured bacterium. GTDB lineage: Bacteria > Zixibacteria > MSB-5A5 > JAABVY01 > JAHJOQ01 > JAJRZO01. Next base: position 11,828 of record CBDUQR010000048.1, read on the forward strand.
TATCGCATTTGCAGTTGATCGCCAGCTCCAATTCATTCCCACTGGAAACATCAAGACCGAGACTCGCTGAGACGGCAGTTTCTGCTATCATCGGGTGATTATTGCTCTTTACAGCATAATAGATATGGACGTCCGGAAGAATGCCGTCAAAGGCGAAGCTGAACTCCGCTGCTCGGTTCAGAAAGGTCTTCCTATCGAACACATATAGTGGCGAGCCGTGTTCCTCTATCAGCCTGCAGAAGACATCGCTCTGCCGGTTGAATTGCTTAACAAACGATTGGAGTTCCGTCTGTCGGAAGTACGGGCGTCTCGCGTGACAGTCGCTTCCTGACACCCTCTATGATGCTTTGGGTGCTCTGCATAACTCTTCTTCCATTTCGATCTTGAGCTTGGTGGAGATGTCGTGACATTCGTAGGGAATAGCGCTGACATCATTCGGACGGAAAATCACATGTCCCAAAATGCGGGAATCATAATCGTACGGAGTAAGAACTACCCTGTGACCCACTCCGTGTCTGAGTTTGATGTCCCTGGCTCGAGAGTCAGAGGATATCAAATGGTGCGATAATCTTGTGATTGTGCCCTCCTGGGAGGCGAATAACCTGAGACCAACACAGGTGTTCCACTTGGTGTAATCCGGAGCAGTGTGGGATAATCCGTCGGCGAAGTTCAACGCGAATGCTATAATGTCGAACTTCCCGCTCTGCAACATCAGTTCGGGCAAGCAATCACCACCCGGGCGTGGGGAGAGCTCGAGAAAGATAGCTTTGTCATCCACTACCATGAAGTCAAGCATGCATATGGATCGAGTCAGTTTGAGAGCACGAGTTGCACGGAGGACTTCAGCTTTGAAGTCGCTGAGGTTGAATTTCTTTGGCAACATCGCCGGGATTACATACGCCCAGGTTGTGCCGAAAACCTGGCTTGGCGCATGTAGTTTCCTCGCGAATCGTATGATTTCTATGGATTCTCCATTTACCTCAAAGTCACAGCTGAACTCGAGTCCATCGACGGATTCTTCGGCTATGAAGACTTTACGCGGACTCAATTCCAGGTGGTCGCTGGTGCCAGCCGGGTAGAGCCTGTCATCGCTGTGTCTGCTGATCCTTTTCTGCAAAGTTGAGAATGCCTTGGCGCATTCCTCTCGATCCTTGCACTTGAATACGAGTTCACTGCCTGTTCCTGTCAGTGGCTTGAGTATGATCGGTCTATTCCGCTTATCGAAGATACTGAGGACATTATCGAGACAGTACACTGGATCGGCGTCGGGGCAGGGGACGCCGGCCTTTTTCCATGTTTTGCGTGTTACGTACTTGTTTCTGCAGGCAGTTACGGCCTCTCGGGAGGGGAATGGTAGTCCCAGTTTCTCGGCAAGATATGCTGCGAGATCAAGGGATTCGCAATCGAAACAGGCTAGGCCGGATGGCGTAATCTCTGTATTGTCAAGGTGGCTTCTCAGCGAATTGAATACTTCAGGATAGTCAGTGAGATCGCATGTGATCTCATCGCGATGCCAGAAATGACTTTCAGCCACATCCTCATTTATGCTGTGTGAAACAAAGAGTGTGCGACCCGGATAGCTTCTTCGAATCAGATCCACGTAATCTGTTGTTGTACCCACAGCCAATGTACGTCTATCCAACATTCCTTGCCTCTTTAGGTCTTGCTTGCTGGTTAAATCCGGCACCGTCGAAGTTCGAAATTGCGAAGAGTGGTCTCGGAGTAAGGTGGAACATGGGCTTCCAGGAGAATTCTCCGCAAAGGAAATCAACTTCCCTGATTCGCTCTTCGCACGCCCAGCTCATGTGGTGTATGTTGATCAGTTTGGCAATACCGGGGAATTCAGGATCGGTACTACCTGCAATTAGCGTATAAGCATTGTTGAAAACAGCTCCGAGATCGACTGCCGCTGGCATTCCGTCTACTAAGACCGTCGTTATTCGAAGCCACCCGTTCTTAGCTAACAGGTGCATCAAGCATCGAATGCTTTCACGGAATTTGATGTCATGGAAATATGAACGTTCCTCGTACCTGCTTAGATTCTGAGTTATGAGAGTATCGAAATCAGCCAGACAATCGTATCTGAAGCTTAAATTCCGTGATTCCCAATCTCTAAGGATGTTCTTGATGCGCTTGGCTGATTTGCCCGAGAACTCCTGGAAATAGTTTTCCATATCGTATCCGTACTTCGGCGGTTCGAACAAATACCCGACTTCATCAATAGCACAACCGTTAGTCCCAATCGAATCCATCTCACGCAAATAACGGAGTTTATACGGCGCTGGTATGGCATCGAATAGCATAGTGCGAGTCTTGTCGTCGCAAGCAATAATACGATTCTGCTCGATCCAGGTCTTACCTTCCCAGGTCTCACCGGGGAAGTAGCTGTAGCAAGATGTCTCATCGTTCCAGCTGAGCGGGAGCAGGCCGGTGATCCGGCCACGCTCTTCCGTTACAATGAAAAGGGGGGATAAATTGAAGTGGCGATCGAAACATCTGCGAACTTCCCACAGATCCCAAATTGTCTCTCTGGGCATAGTTTCGTTCCAGAGCTTCTCGCACTCTTGTATGTCTGAGACGAGCCTAACCTTGTACATGGCTTAACGCCTCAGGTTTATCTGTGTTATGCACTCCGCGCCGCCGAAGAACTTCTTGGCAAACTCAGCAACGACATTCGGGTCGTATGATTTACAGCTGAAAACGTCCAGATAAGTAGCATTGGTCTTATTCGCGAAATGCGCTGATATCAGTGATGTCTCGATCAGCTGAACCATCGAATAACCAGCAACTCTCTCATCCTCACCGAAGTGAACCACCATCGTTTCTCCAAAGCGTTTCATCTCTATGAGATCGCAGAGCTCTGACACGAACTGCTTTATTTTGTCGGCGTCGCGAATCGTTGCAGGATCGCATCCGTAAATGTCAAAGCTGCATGCTAATCCCCAGGCTCGATGCAGTTCATCTACACTGAAGTTACTTACGGTTGAGTCTGCAGACAGCGCTGCGGAGCACTTCACAGCTACATCAGGTGTTTCAACTATTGCCTTCATCTCGTTTCTCCAAAACTTCGTTGTTAACTCGGAGTGCATCGGTTGGCTACGGGCCAATGGACCGATACACCCACCCCTTAGCCTTTTCGCTGCCCCTTATTAGGCATGAGCACTGCGTCGATTACATGGATCACGCCGTTCTCACACCAAATGCCGTAGTCGAGTGCTACGGCATCGCCGATTTTTGTCAATCCTGTTTCGGATCTCGTTATTACGATTCTCTCACCGGCTATAGTGATGAGTGTGTCGTTCGCGGTTTTGCCAAACAAATAAGATATTCCGACAACGATGTGGTTGCTCAATACCTCCCGTAGATATTCCGTATCTGACAGGAGAGCATCGAGATCATCTTTTGCCAGTTTGTCGAATGATGAATCATCGGGTGCGAAAAATGTGAACGATTGCCTCGTATCGAGGAATTCATCCAACCCCGTCTTAGTCAGTAGTAAGGCTGCGAACTCGAGTGTGCTGTATTCGCTCATCACATTCACTACACTATACTCCAATTCATCGGGAGCCAGCTCGAACTTATCAAGGTAATCGGGGTGATCGTCAGGCTCTTGTGCTCCGGTGGATGTGTATAGTATGAAACCTACCGTTGCAGGTCCTATCAGGAACCAACTGGATCGCAATATGTCTCGTATTGCTTTCATCTCATCTTACCTCCGCTGAACGCGGATATTGAAACAATTCCGCGCTCACATATTGTGACTAAAACTCATCTCCATAGTCAGGCGGGATCCCCGCATGACCTGCACTATTTGACTTTTCCGGTTTGAAGCAGACAACAGCCTCAGTTGTCAGGAGCAGACCGGCGATTGATGCTGCGTTCTCCAGCGCGGTCCTTGCAACCTTCGTCGGGTCAACGATACCGACGGCTACCAAATCCTCAAACTCACCTGTTAGCGCATTGAAACCAAACGCCCCGTTCTCGGACATCACCCGGTTGGCTACTATCGATTGTTCCATGCCCGAGTTGAACGCGATCTGCCGCAAAGGCTCTTCGAGCGCTTTGCGAACGATGCTCACACCCACAGATTCCGAACCATTGACTCTCGCGTTGTCGAGTGCCTTCAGGCACCGCAGGTATGCGACTCCTCCTCCGGGTACGATACCCTCCTCAACTGCAGCGCGGGTGGCGTGCAGCGCATTGTCCACGCGGGCCTTCTTCTCTTTCATCTCTATCTCAGTCGGTGCACCCACATTTATCACTGCGACGCCACCCGACAGTTTCGCCAACCGTTCCTGTAGCTTCTCGCTGTCGTAGTTAGATGTAGTATCCTCGATATGCTTTCTAATCTGAGCTATTCGCGTCTTGATATCTTTTTTCTTGCCGCCGCCCTCGACGATAGTCGTATACCCTTTGTCGATAGTGATCTTCTTGGCGGAACCGAGATCGGAAACATCGGCATTTTCAAGCTTGCGTCCTGTCTCTTCCGATATGACTCTGCCGCCAGTCAGGACGGCGATATCCTGAAGCATAGCCTTCCGTCGATCACCGAATCCAGGCGCCTTGACTGCGGCTACCTTCAAACTGCCACGCAGCTTATTGACCACGAGCGTGGCAAGCGCATCTCCCTCTACGTCCTCAGCGATGATAAGGAGCCGGCCTACTCTGGTTCGCAACAGCCTCCAGAGGCGGAAGAATATCTTTCACTGAGGAAATCTTCTTGTCGTGAATGAGTATATACGGATCCTCAAGAATGACCTCCATGCTGTCCACGTTAGTGATAAAGTACGGTGAGAGGTATCCTCTGTCGAACTGCATTCCCTCAACAACCTCCAGTGCGGTCTCGGCAGTCTTGGATTCCTCCACGGTAATAACGCCATCCTTGCCAACCTTGTCCATTGCCTCGGCAATCAGCTTGCCAATCTTCTGGTCATTGTTGGCTGAGATCGTCCCGACCTGCTCGATTTCTTTGTGTCCGGGGATCGGCTTCGAGAGCTTCTTGATTTCTTCAATTACCGACATCACAGCCTTGTCGATTCCGCGTTTGATCGCCATCGGGTTGTGACCCGCAGTGACGTTTTTCAGGCCCTCACGATAGATTGCCTGTGCGATGATCGTGGCGGTTGTGGTGCCATCACCGGCATCGTTTGATGTCTTGGAAGCAACTTCCTTGAGCATCTGGGCACCGATGTTTTCGAAGCGATCCGCAAGCTCGATCTCTTTTGCTACGGTCACGCCGTCCTTGGTTACAAGTGGACTGCCGAACTTCCTGCCAAGTACAACGTTGCGACCGCGCGGCCCAAGCGTGACTTTGACAGCGTTCGCAAGTTTGTCGATGCCCGCTTTCAGCTTGGTACGGGCGGCCGAGTCGAACTGGATTATTTTAGCCATTGAGTTTAACTTCGTTACTTATCTTTGATCAGCGCAAAGACATCCGACTCGCGCATGATCAGGTGCTGTTCACCTTCGATAGAGACTTCTGTTCCGGAGTATTTTCCGTACAGAACAGAGTCACCCTTCTTGATATCCAGCGGAATGGTCTTTCCCTCGTCGTTCTTGCCACCGGGGCCGACAGCTATGACCTTTCCGGTCATGGGCTTTTCCTTCGCGGTGTCTGGAATGATAATCCCGCCATTCTTCTGCTCCTCTTCCTTGATGGGTTTGACGAACAGTCGGTCTGCAAGCGGACTGACCTTCATAATCATGTGCTCCTGTTTTCCCTCGTTCCGGATCCACTTCACCATAGCGGGTAAATGGGTCCGGCTGACTAAGCGTCCTGAGCTATCACGTACCGATTCCCGGCTACTCCTGTGAGCTGCGCTCATCAGTACGCGCTTCTTCAATGGCCGACGTATCGGCAATGCCGACTACACCGGTATGTGATCTGTTGTGGATAGATTCCCTATGTTAGCATAGGTTGCAACCCTCCAGCACGGGCTGCGGGGCTACGTGGATCAGGTGGTGAGCCTGAGGTCGCCTTCCCCGTGTCCCGGCAAAAGCAGAACTCCAACCGAACTAGTATGGCGACAATTGTTTATGTAAGATCCCATCTTCTCAGCATGCTACTTTTTCTTGGGCATCGCTTCCTTAATGAATCGAACGAGTCCAGCGACAAACGCACTTTTTAGACTCATGAAAGATTCTTCAACTTCCTCCGCCGAACTGGCAATACTGGCAAAGGAATAATATCCGGAGATGAATCCTCCGATGGCGAACGCCACCTTTCGAAGGATTTCCCTTGAAACCTTCATGGTGACCGCTGAGTCGACCATCTTCTCTATAGTCCGTATGTAATTCAGGTATGGCGCCTCGATTCCGTCGTAACTCTGGTCCAGAGTCAGGTCAGACCGACCTAAATAGTATAGCACGAAATCCTCCCATCGGCCAACAAAGTAGTCCGTGTGCGCCTGTATTATACCTTCCATGACAGAAGGCAGGTCTGACTCATCATCGCACTGTACTTTCATCTCCCGAATGAGACCAGACATGACCTCTTCGATGAGATTCTTAACCAGTTCCCCTTTGCTATCGAAATGATAATAGAAAGTTCCGCGGCCAAGATCAGCGCGCTCAGTTATGTCGTCCACGGTAGTAGCCTCAATGCCCTTCTCCGAGATGACGGAGCGAGCGGCTTCTGTGATTTTCTTGTGCGTCTTCTTGACACGTCTGTCTTGCCGGCTCTGCCTTTTGGCCGGCTTCTTGGCTTCGGCTTCCATATCTCTATCTTTCTTCGACGCTCCCTTCATATTCGACTGCATCGTCAATTACGACATAAATGTCAAGCAATATTTTCAGGCGAGCCTAACTTTTTTCGAACAACGATTAGGTGATTGGGGCTCTGGAACTTATGCAGCTGTTTGGGCAACCGCCAATTTCACGAATTCATTAAATGAACTCGACCTTCTTTGGTCGTTTTTGTCGGGTCTGAAACTGTACAGGTGAATAAGAATCCGGTCTTCAGGGATGAATTGCGGTCGTATAAACACGGCAGTTGTCATGGCGACTCTATTGTATCCATTACGGCCTGGCTTGTGACTTTTTAGTGTCCACTCACGGCGAAAGCAGGTAGTAGTAAGCAGAACCATCCACAGATAGGCAGAGAAACGAAGTCACTGCAGTTCTTCGAGTTGTGAGTTAAGGCGCTGCCATCCCACAGGTTAGAGAATAGCCCCCGGAGAATTCATAGTTCACAATTAATTTATCGATTATCGCTATCTCGATGCAGGGTTGTCAAGACGATGCTCTCAATTCACATCTCGGTTTATAAGTTGTCGAAGAGTCAGCTTGCATTATCTAAGGCTGGTTACTAAATTGGTACTCCTAATATGTGTTTAACGCATGCGAAACCACGGTTGCAGCAATTGTACCACCGGTATGCTAAGTCTCTTCGCGCTACCTTGCATTCATCATATTTGCAATTACTTACTTGGAGGAATGCGTGAACATCTCAATCCGAGAGGCAACACTTGCCGACATTGATCCTCTGAGCAGATTGATTCAGGGTTTTATTAGAGAGCATAGCTGCATGATTGGGGGCACTAAGACCAGAGAACTACCGGATATTGCTAATCAACAGAGATCTTCGCTATGGGTGTGACACATATATACCGCTATACTTTCTTCCACTTGTATGGTCTTGGATTGG
>CBDUQR010000049.1:0-19118 GCA_965369655.1 uncultured bacterium
ATAGAATAAAACTCTATCTTCTCGATGTGTCCACTTAATCGGGGGAGGTTCAGACGATGTACAACTCGGCAAACTGCTCCCTTCTGGATGGGACGTCGTAGATCTTCGAATGCAGCAAATTGCCCTTGGTCACAACAAACTGATGTAAACCAAGTGTCTGTCCCCTCACGCGAGAGCTCTTAAGCAAATCGTGACTGAACCAGAACAGCCTCTTGTACTCGGTTCCTTTCGGAATGTCGATGCTCGGCAGGTTGGCGGTTATCTGAAAATCAGGCAGCGGCAGTACTTCGAGATCGGGCGATAACCGTATCACTCGAAGCTCAGGACCCGTTTCATCGTGGATGTACGACGCGAAAACAAGCATGTTGCCCTCACCGTCACCCACTGTCCGTACGCGCTCGAATGGCAGATCGTAACTGATGATTCCAAGGTTGTTCACCAGTGGGATAGATGTGGAATCGACAATGCGACCCTGCCAGGTGTCGTACTTGTAAACATGGAGATTGTCGTAACTGATATGACCATAGGTGTAAGGATGGTAGCGTTCAACATTCCTGTAACCGAATGTAAAGATGCTACTGTCATTTGGCATGTGGGTGCCTGGACCGCAAGCAAACATAATGCCATTAGGGGATAACGCATACACCTTCGCTTCACCATCTTGTAAGAACACAGGCAGATTGGTTCTTGTATCAACAGCCTGTCCTTTAATATTGTAGCCCCATAAGACAGCGTTGCCGTCTGGCGCAAGGAATGCTTGTGTGCTGGCTCCTCTTTCTGCACCAGATTTAACAATATTGCCATTCTTATCTATGAGTTCGTATCTGAGAGAATCATGGACAAATTGGTGTAGCGCTAATATCTTACCATCCCGGCAAAACTCTACATCGATCGATTGCGTCATGTAACGAGCAGGTATGCTAACCGCCGGAAATAGTTCACTCCCGTCCTCAGTGAACACCTTATAGACGAAAGCACCTTTGTCGAAATACGCTGCTGCGACATTACCGTGTTCGTCTGATTTCACAACCACGTCGCGCACAACAAGCAGTGGTCCCGGTTGGTTGGACAGTTTGGCGACTGTGTTAAGGTGAAGTTAGTTTGATTCATTATGCCGCCATGTTTTCAATATATACCTCCATCGGTGTTTTGTCACAAAGAGATGAATGTGGTCGATCCGTGTTGTAGTAATGCAACCAGTTTTCTATCTCCTGTTGTGCCTGTCCCTTAGGATCCCCTCGTCCCTCAGGATCGGGGTCCAAGAGGACGGGATCGGGGTCCAGGAGGACGGGATCGGCGACCGACTCGTGAAGATAACTCCTCACTTTTCCCTTATCTGATACCAAACGAACCGTTAATTTATTCTCAGGCATCAATTGCCGATTCATTGGTAACCTCCCTGGTCAAAACTGTTCTGCTACATACCAGGGAGGTTCTTTTTTCCTCCAACGTCAACTTTACACATAATAAGTTACATACTCCGCATTTTCAACTTGTGATGACAGAGTTTCGATTCTAATATGGAGCCTTAGACGACTTTTGGCGTAAGTACTATATATGAAACTGTCTGTCCTACAACTCGTCTGCCTTGTCTTTGCGCTCGGTCTGCCGAGTGTTGTGTATGCGGAACAGACCGACAGCTTGCTCGTTCGTGATTCAATCATATTGGAATCAGATGCCGGTGTGGAAATGCCCGGGAGAGTATTGCCGATGGGGGCGCTGTTGCGATCGGCGGCTGTGCCGGGATGGGGGCAGTTCTACAACAAGAAATACGTCAAGGCATTTGTCGTCATGGTTGGCGAGTCATATCTGGTGTATCAGTTGGCTTACAACTGGGACTTAGCCGACCAGGCTTTCGACCGGTTCTCAGCCGAATCTGATCCGGGTTTGAGAAACCGGTATTACCTCGACTACGAGTTCTATCAGGACCGAAGAGACCTGTTCATGTGGCTGACTGGAGTAACTGTTTTTCTGTCGATGATCGATGCCTATGTTGATGCGCACCTGTCAGGTTTCGATATCGATGTCACTCCGCCGTTCGATGAGCCTGGATCGGGTGTTGCCATGGTCACGCTGACATATCGATTCTGACGCGGAGCAGTCAGACTATTGCAATCGGTGTTTTCTTTTCCTGATCGAGCGCTTGCCTGACTGAACCAGCCTGCCCGCACAGAAATGTGTGGACTTCACAGCAAGGTAAACCGAAAGACGGGAGAAGCCGATATTATCTATGTGCAAAAACACTTAACGGGAGACTGTATGATGAACTTCAGATCAAATGCATTCATATCGCTTGCATTATTCGTGTTGATTGCCGGATGCACGGGGAGTTCCGCGCCTGTCGTTGAACTCGAAAGCTTTCCGATCAGCAGCCTCGATGGCGTTGTGTCGCGATCCGATGTCTCGTTCGACCGCGTCATCACCAGCGATGGAAACGGATCGCTGGCGATTACCACCGACCATCCTGTGACTGTCCGACTGTTCGAGCTGCGCGGAGTGGATGTTGAAGACGCGAGGCTGATTTACAAGGCGAAACTCCGCTGTGAGGATCTCGAAGGCCAGGTATATCTCGAGATGATGTGCCACTTCGAAGGTATGGGAGAGTTCTTCTCGCGCGGGCTGCACTCTCCGATAAGCGGCACGACCGAATGGACCACCGAAGAAACGCCGTTCTTTCTCAGGAAGGGACAGAAGCCTGACTATATCAAGCTGAACCTTGTGATCGAGGGGACCGGATCGGCGTGGATCGATGATGTTCAACTCCTGAAAGCGCCACTCGGATAGTGAGGTTGTTGATAAGCCCCTCGTCAGGCAGCACGCAGGATGATGTTCCGCAGATAGACTGCCTGAGATCAAGTGTGATCCGCACCAGATTCAGCAGGTGGCGCTAAACCTGATGCTCAACGCTGCGGATGCGATGGATGGCAAGGGCACGATCAAGATCACGACAAGATACGAGCGCAAACATGACCGGTGCGTCATATTGGTCGAGGACAATGGTCCGGGGATTCCCGAGAATCTCATAGATAAAATATTTGAGCCGTTCTTTTCGACAAAGGGAACGAACGGCCTCGGTCTGCCCCACATGTGGCCCACCGCTTGCGGTGGAAATTGTTGAATAGAAGATGAATCCTAAGACCTCACCCCAAGGGGTGAGCCACCTGTTCCTTCAAGTTCTTGCCACATTGCAAACCCACCCGGCGCTGCGCTCTGGGTGGGCTACCGACTTTAGAACAGCTCTACATAGATGTCGGGATAGTTCTGCTTAAACCAGTTTACGAATGCTTCGGGCTTGCCTCGATAGTCTCCAACATATTTGTGGAACAGCTCATCACTTTTTGAGAATCTGCTCACGTATGGTCCTTCTTCTGACAAGCTCCTTATCAGATTGGCCTTCTGTCTTTCGTTCTGAACATAGATAAGCGTCCTGTGTCCGGAGAGGTCCCAATCGTGACGTGAGGTAACCAGCCTGCGATTGTAATAGTTGGGCATTCTTCCCAAGAGGCTGAACACCAATCGGACGAGGCAAATGATCAGTGCGAAGTTGATCTGATGAATAGTCTTCGCATCTTTCAACGTCTTAAGACCATTGTCGCAGATTCCCGTCAGAATTCGTTGCTGGTAGCGATCACTGAGCTTGACATTGGTAATTACTGCTTTTCGCAGAGACTTCAATACTCTCGATATATGCCTTTTCCAAACAGCAGGCCTATTGCCGATATTGCAGAATCCGTTGTACGTACGATTTCCAAAGAGTCTGGAAAGGATGTACTCGAATTCATAGGGCGCGTGTATTTTGTTCTTGAACGGATCCATGCTCCGGCCTCCTTAACGTGTACTTTCAGATTCCTTTCCTGTTCATTGCTGTACAAACTCCAATCGATTACTCCTCCCCTTTCTGTTTCTTTTTCAGATTTTCCCACCACTCGATGCGTTCTTTGATAGTTTTTTCGAAGCCGAATTTGCTGGGCGTATAGAATTTCCTGCCCTGAAGTGATTCGGGGAGATACTCCTGTGCGATGTAGCCGTCATCATAGTCATGCGCGTATTTGTAATCCTTGCCGTAGTCGAGATCTTTCATCAGGCGGGTCGGAGCGTTTCTGATATGCAGAGGCACGGGTTCGGCGGGGCTTTCCTGGATTTCGCGCATGACACTTTTGTATGCTTTGTAAAGACTGTTCGATTTGGGTGCGGTCGCCAGATAGACCACAGCTTCAGCCAGAGCAAGCTCGCCCTCCGGCGATCCGAGGAAATGATACGTATCTTTGGCTGCGACACAGAGACTCAGCGCCTGCGGGTCGGCAGCGCCGATATCCTCGACCGCCATGCGGATAAGCCGACGCGCAACAAACAACGGGTCCTCGCCGGCGTAGAGCATCCGCCCAAGCCAGTAGAGCGCAGCATCGACATCGGACCCGCGCACAGCCTTGTGCAACGCAGAGATGATATTGTAATGCTCCTCGCCATTCTTGTCGTAGAGGACTGTTTTCTTCTGGAGGACTGTCTCGGCTTTCTCTTTCGTGATATGCTTGTCGTCAGCATCGCGATACTGCTCTGCGATCAGTTCGAGATACGACAGCGCACGGCGAGCATCGCCTGATGACAACGCGATAAGATAATCGAAAACATCATCATCGAGTTCGAGACCGGCATCGCCGATGCCCTTCTCACTCTGCTCAAGAGCACGCCGAAGGATCATACGAATATGATCCGGTTCGAGTTGATTGAGAGTGAACACCTGGCATCGCGAGAGCAGCGGTCCGATCACCTCAAACGACGGATTTTCCGTGGTCGCACCGAGTAGAATTATCGTGCCTTTCTCGACATACGGCAGGAAGAAATCCTGTTGCGCCTTGTTGAAGCGATGAATCTCATCGATAAAGAGGACTGTCCGCCGATGGTAAACCATCCATTCCTGTTCGGCGCGCGCGACAACCTGTTTGATCTCCTTGATGCTCGTCACAACTGCGGAGAAGAAGACGAATTTTGCATCGACAGCTTTGGAGATTACAAACGCGAGGGTGGTCTTGCCGCATCCCGGCGGTCCCCAGAGAATCATCGAGGGGATATTTCTCTGCTCCATTGCTCGCGAGATTGGTTTGCCCTCGCCGACAAGATGCTCCTGTCCCACGAAGTCGGAGAGTTCCATCGGGCGCAACCGCTCTGCCAGCGGCCTTGGTGGCTGGGCGTCAGAATCAGCCGTTTCTTCTTCGAACAGATCCATTCCTTACCCTAATCTGCATTTGCGCTGCGGGTTATGCCTAATCGCGTTTCAGGCTGAAATGTACTGCTGAAGCGCAAATGAGACAATCACTTTGTGGCGGCAGAATAGCATCATGGCGAGTGCAGAAATGGCTGTTTTTCGACTAAAGTCATCACGCCGCAGGCCGATAATCGTCTGGCGTGAACGAGAGTAGTTCATTAGTGAAAAGCACAAATGCGGGCATTCGTGCGTCGGGCAGTTCCGGCACAATTCAGAAAGAGAGGGAGTAGTGAACAGAGTGGCAGAATCGGCAACCAGAAACAGGATCAAAGATATTCCTCTAACAAGTGACATGTTTATCAGCGATACAGATCATCCAATCGACATCGAGTCGACCAGGACTGAATCCCGCATAGTGCTCTATTGTCAATCCAGCGGGACAAGCGTCTAGAGAAACCGCAGAATATCGCTCCAACTGAGTACCGAATGAATGCCGATGTAACGCCGCCGGAATCGCAGCGCACCGACTATCAATTCTAAATCAAATTCGATATTATCTCATTGGAAACGAACATGCCATCAGGCGTCAGGCGAACGGAGTCGGAGTCATAATCGAGCAGACCGTGAGAATGATAGCGATCGAGAATCTCTCGATGGATTGACAGGAAATCCGTTCCAAATCTACTCTCATATTCCGCCAGATCGAGCCCTTTCGAGAGTCTGAGAGAAAGCATGACGAATTCGCGCAGTGCGGTATCGGGTGTGATCCTGTCGATCTCGGCAACCGCTTTGCCGTACCTGGTTACGTCTGTTACATAGCGGTCGATATCGGATACGTTTTTCCATCTGAGTGGATGGACATACGACGCTGCGGACGGGCCGACACCGAGATACGGTTTGCCGGTCCAATACGCCAGGTTGTGGCTGCATTCGAATCCTTCGCGCGCGAAGTTCGAAATCTCGTATTGAGCGAAACCAGACTCTGTCAGCATTGCAACAGCCGACAGGTACATCGTGCGTACGACTTCGTCGTCGGGCAGCGACATAGCTCCAGAGTGGATTGACTCGTGAAGCCTCGTGCCTTCTTCGAGCGTGAGACAATACATCGACACATGCCGGGGCGCGAGCGCTATCGCATCCGCAAGTGTCCGCAGCCACGAATCGACAGATTGATCGGGGATGCCGTAGATCAGATCGACCGAGAAGTTGACATCATGGCTGTGCAGGAGTTCGACAGACTTGTGTGCAGATTCAGCATCGTGACGCCTTCCGAGAACCTTGAGTTCGTTGTCGCTGAGTGACTGCACACCGACCGAGAAGCGATTCACTCCTGCGGCAAGATATCCCTCCAACATGCTTCCGGTCAGATCATCGGGATTGACTTCCATGCTTATCTCGGCATTCGGAGCGAGCGGGAACAAGCCGATGATGGTTTCAACTATAGCGTCAATCTCATCCGGAGACATGAGCGATGGCGTTCCACCGCCGAAGAAGATCGTGTCCAGTTTATTTCCTGCAAAACGATCATCCTTTGAATAGACATGTATCTCTTTTCCGAGAGCGTCAATGAATGATGGTCGCTTATCGAGGTCTGTCACGGAGAAAAAATCGCAGTATGCACATTTACGTTTGCAGAAAGGGATATGTACGTAGATTGAAAAACCCATTGTGAATCCAATGCGATTTTCAAAACCGAACGGACGGCCAATTCGACCGTCCGTTTATGATTGCGTTTACTATCTCGTGTTGGAGCTCAGTTCTCTTTCAGCACATAGTCGTCGTATTCGATCTCAAAGCGAAGCTTGTGCCTGGCCTCTTCCTGAGCGAGCGCAAGCAGAGTTGTCTGCACAACGGCGTTGTCGGTCGCTGACGCGAGATCAGTGTAGAGCTTAAACGCGGCCTTTTCAGCCTTCATCGCGACTATCAGCGCCTGCTGGAAATCGAGATCGGTCGAGAGTTCGATTTCGGTCAGATGATCGCCGATCTTGAGATCCATTACCTTCTTCTCAGCCGGCGCCATCAGCTTACCGTCCTTGATTCCCTCGATTTTCTTTTTGTGCCCGAGTTCTTCCTTCGCGAACCCCTCGAACACTTTCTTCATGTACTCTCTGTCCATCTTTGCGGCAAGACCCATGTAGAAATCGTGGGCATCCTGCTCTTTCTCGATCGCGTAGTCGAGAATTTTATCAACAGAGTCGAGTTTCATTTTTCCTCCTGAGACCACAGGCGGTAAGATTCATCCTCCTGTCGTCAGTTGATTCTTATCTATGCTTTCCACAAGCCGTGCAGGTTGCACATTTCGCGGGCGAAGACCGAATCCGCATCGACTGAGAATGTCGCCACAGGCTTGTCGCCCGGATTGAGGAACTGCCGATACGCTTTGCCGTCTGCAACAAGCTCAATCCACTCGATGAAATGCTTTTCCTCCATCGGATGTTCCACACTGCCTACGGTAACTTTGTATCCACCGTCGATTTTCTCGATAACAGGCACATGTTTCTCCGTGGCGGCATCCGTCGTGTTCTCTGTCAGAAGATTCATCGGCTGATTGCAGCAGACAAGAGTCCCGGCTCCGGTGTGAATGACTTCGACCATATTCCCACATATGGCGCACTGATAAATCTGCAATTTCTCCGTCATGATTCACCTTTCTATTTATAAACGCATAGTATCTCAGCAGAATATAATTAAGTCCGTCAGGAAATCCAAACGAAGACTCGTAATATTCGCGTTATCATAACACCTGCTCGTCGTCTGCCTGACTCTGACTACCTTTACCGGAATGATAGTACTTCCCAATCCAGTTGAATAGATCGAAACCCCCGCATGTCCTGAGCTTTCGAAGGGCGGTTTCGACATCCCAGTTACTTGATCCTTCCAACATAGTTGTCGATTCAATGATGCTGATCCAAAGCGAAGATAATCAACAATTCTGCTTAAATTGAGCGCATAGCGGCGAGCTATTATCCTAACCCGTGCAAAGCGGCAGGTGGATTACTGTTGGTATCCAACAAGAGAATTGCACTTCGATCATCTGTATGCCAGCGAAAACAAGACCCATCCACGCATGTAGTTACACACCATGTCATCCCGACGAATGGGCTTGTTGAAAAACTCCATATCGCGCACGGGGCCGTGATGCTGTCATCACGAGAAGCGACAGCGACGTGGTGATCTTTCGTTATCCTAAAACTCTGCGCCGAGAGAGAAGTAGTATTTGGGGCTCGAAACTACCGCCATGTCGGTCTTCCATGCCTGATCGAATTTCAGGACCATGAATCCAAGATTAACACGCGCTCCGTAGCCGAAGCCGGTCTTGATGCCGGTCAGGCGTCCTCCGCCATCGCTCGTTCCACCCTTGAATAGTATGTTCTCATTCCATGCCGCACCGACGTCGAGAAAGAGAGCTCCACGCATTTGTGTCAGCACAATCGGGATCGGGAACTTGACGATGAAGTAATCGACGAAGGGGAATCTGAATTCGATATTCGCCATGCCGTATTTCGTGCCCTGAATCTCGTAGTAGTTGTATCCACGAAGTGGCGTGACAACTTTCGAGAAGTATAGGTTCTCTACACCGTATACATCGAGTCCGGGTCGTGCGCTTCCAACCCAGTTGGATGTGCCGCCGAGGAAGAACTGCTTCGGACTGTCGCCCCCGGAAACGCCGCCTGCTGCGCGTATTGCGAGACCGTATCTCTTTGCGAAATGGAAATATCTGCGCATGTCGAACGAGGTTGCCCAGTAATCGATGGCGTTGGTATGCAGATTGATGGTGCGTTCGACAGAAACTTTGTACCGTCTTCCGTTGATCGGCCCGGTGATTCCCCAGAGAATATTGTCGGTAATCCAGGAGAGATCGGCGGTCGTGATTCGATCCTTTGAGTCATCGTACGGTGGATCGAAGAACTTCCGGTCGATATACAGGTGCGAAACATCAAGCTGCATCCGCGAGAAAATCGAAAATGGGTACGAGAGTGTCGCCATGCTACCGTAGAATCGATCAAAGAACAACCGATTGAGGGGATCGATATAGTAGTTCTTCGTGTGGAATATTCCCAAGCCCCAGTTGACTCTCTTTGCGTTGTTCAGATAGAAGAGTTGGAAGTTCGTCTGGTCAATAGCATTCACAACATCCGTAGAGAGGAAGAATTGGTGATTCCCGAGGTAATCAGAGACAAGCAGGTACGACTGCCCTCGAAGTCCGAAGAATGTATCGTATGAAAAGCCGCCGGTCACAAGATCGAGCGAGAATTTGGTCTTGTACGGATTCACCGGATACTCTCCATCATCGGTCTTGGCGTAAAGAGTATCTTCCTGCCCCGGGTCTACCAGAGTTGATGGTTCTTCGGGCGGTCTCTCCGGATGTTTGCGTTGGTACTCGTCCGACTTGAAAACATAGTCCTCATACTCGTCGTCGGAATATTTTGACGAATCCGCCGCAGCCGACGAATCCTGCTCGGCGTTCTCGTCGGTGAGTCGATGCAGACTCTGATCCATCCTTCCTGCTGCAAACGCCGTCTTAAGCAGGCTGTCCGGGTGATCAGCAACCGGCTTGATATTCTTCATGAGGAAGATATCGAATCCCGCCTTATGGAAGGATGAGAAGGCGATCTCATCGCCTTTGGGCGACCATGTCGGAGCCGCAACGTTGGTCAGCACATTGGTAATCGGGAACGGCTGCCGTGTCTCGATATCGAGAATGTAGAGATTATCGATGCCGTTGTAATTCGCCACGTAACATATTTTGCTGCCATCAGGCGACCATACGGGATTTCGCTTCCTGAATGGTCCAGTCGTGATCTCATCGATTTCGCCGGTTTCGAGGTCCATCCTGTAGATGTTATATGTGCCGAACTGCAGATCGATTATGTCGACCGGATCGTCGGCATAGGCTGATGGTCTATCGGATGCAAAGACAATATGTTTCCCGTCGGGCGAGATCGCCGGCTCCTGGTCCTCGTAATAGTTGTCGGTCAGTTGCCTGAGTTCCTCTGTGGTCAGATCGAGCATGTACAGATCGCTCTTCCCATCTTTGACGCCAGTGAACACAATGGCGTTGCCGTCAGCGCCCCCCCATGATGGCGAAAACACGGAGTTGAAACCGAACTTGTATTTTTTATAGACCTTTTTCTTACGGACATTGACCAGCCTGAGTGCGTCTTCGCCCTTGGATTTTGCTACAAACGCGATATTCTCACCGTCTGGCGACCAGGACATTCCGGAGACATACGAGTGGAGCGATTCGAGATCAGCCGTCCGCGCGCCCTTGACCACAGTGGAGAGCACCTCGCCGTCTACGGTCGATATGATCTGAATCTCGGTGTAATCGGACTTGTCCGTGAATATCGCCAGCTTGTCTCCAGATGGCGCAAAGACAGGCCGTTCGTTGAAGTATGATCCATCTTTCTCGTGGTCGGTAAGCTGGCGCGCGAATTCCTTCGGTTCAAGCCGGTCGGAAATCTCAGGCCAGTAAAGTTTTCTGCAATACTTGAAAAATCTCTCTCCGAATTCTTTCTGGTCAAGACCGATAGCTTTTTTCATGGTCTTGTCCATAGTGAGATAGACTTTGCCCTTCTTCCAAATCTCGGCGAGTTTTTCGATCCCGTAGGTGTCGATGAGGAACTTGATAGCGAGCTGTCCCTGCTTGTACGCTAGATATCCGCCCACGAATGCGAGAGGCGGGGCATAGTTATTGATGGTCGCATCGCGCATCACCATATCAGCCCAGTAATCCCAGCCGAACCGGGAAGAATATTCGGCGTAGCCCTCTGCGAGCCATAACGGCGGGCTGAAAAGCGCTCCCCTCGATAGCAGCGAACTGAACGATTTGCCATAGAGCAAGTCGAACGTGACGGCGTGGGTCAGTTCGTGATGCAGCACATGGCGGAAATCTTCGTACGATCCGTTGTACGGCATCACCATTCGGTTCTTGAAGACTTCAGTAAATCCGCCGGTTCCTTCGCCGAGCAGTTGGTTCGTGATGTTCGTCTGCTGAAACTCGTTCGGAGAATTGTAGACGAATGCAGGGACGCGTTTCCTGAGCTTGTAGTTCAACTCATCTGATATGATAACATAGGAAGATTCAAGCACTTCCGCCGCGAATTTGGCGAGGTGGTATGAGTCCTGATAGAAATATATGTCGAAATGGGAGGTCTGGATGAACTCCCAGTCAAAGTTTTTCCACTGGACTTTGTTCTTGCCGAAATACTCCTCCTGCGCATTCAGGGATGCTGCTCCGGATGCGATTATCAGAAGAACGGCGATGATTACCTGGAACGTCTTTATCCTGATCATTATGACCTCATTTATCTATTCTGATACTCTTTGTATATCGGCTCCGAGCGACGAGAGTTTCTCCTCAATCTTGTGATAACCTCTGTCGACGTGATAGATTCGCCTTATCTGGGTTTCACCGTCAGCCGCGAGCGCAGCCGTCACAAGGCCTGCGCCTGCTCTTATGTCTGATGCCATAACGGATGCACCCTGAAGCCGTTCAACGCCTTCAATGGTTGCTTCGTTGGAAGATATGTTGACATTTGCGCCCATGCGCTTCAACTCCATCGCCGCAGCGAAACGATCCTCGAAAACTGTCTCCCTGATCCTGCTGACGCCATCGGCCACCGCTGCCACTGCGGTGAAATTGGGCTGGAGATCGGTTGGAAATCCAGGGTGCGGAAATGTCGTAATGTCAAGGGGTCCCATGCGTTTGCCGCATGTGATAGACATGTCACCATTTTTGATCTCTGTCTCAGCGCCCGCTTCCCGGAGTTTCTGAATCACTATGCCGAGATCTTCCGGTCGGCAGTTTTCGAGCACAATGCTGCCGCCGGCAGTCGCACAGGCGCACAGGTAGGTTCCTGCGACGAGCCTGTCAGGCATGACCGTGTGGTCGACCGCCCGGAGTTCTTTGACTCCCTTGATAATCATTGTCGGCGTTCCTGCTCCGGATATGGCGCCCCCCATATTATTGAGGAAATTTGCCAGATCGACTACTTCCGGATCCATCGCCGCGTTGATAATTGTGGTGGTTCCTGTCGCTGTCACGGCTCCCATCATGATGTTTTCGGTGCCTGTATGTGACGGCCTGTCGAAACAGAAGGTACCTCCGGAAAGCCTGTCGCATTCGGCGACGATATAACCGGCGTCTTCATCGATCCGAGCACCGAGCGTTCTGAAGCCCTTGATGTGCAAGTCCACCGGCCGTTGGCCGAGCGAACATCCGCCGGGCAGAGAGACTCTGGCCTTGCCAAGTCTCGCCAGCAAGGGGCCGAGCACCATGAATGATGCCCGCATCTGCCTGACGAGTTCATACGGAGCCTCATGGTTCTTCAGGTTCTCTGCGTTGATCGATACAGTCTTGGCCGCCTTGTCCCACGTAACTTTGGCGCCGAGTATTTCGAGGAGTTCTACTGTAGTCCTGATGTCCCGAAGTTCCGGCACATCCCGAATAACAGATGTACCTCTGTCAGCAAGGATTGACGCGAACAAAATGGGCAGTGCGGCGTTCTTCGATCCATCGACACGCACACTACCCTTGAGTTTCTTGCCTCCACGAACGATCAGTTTGTCCATTTCAGTTCCGACTTTCTAATTGTAACCATATGATTATCAACATAGTTCTTTATACACAGACACTCAAGACCGGAAGCTTATTGCATTGATTTCGGCCTCCGTTTGCAATCTATGTCTGTCAAACGAACTTCGCAAATCCGAAATCACTTTGCTCTCACATGATTATACAGCGACTGCTCCCCGATATTCCATTTTGAGCACGGTTACTGTCGCCGAGATCAGGACCCGCGACAATAACTCCCTGATGATCAGGACATGTGAGCGCACGGCATCGTTAAACGGTGGGAGTATATTGGCTACATTTGAGTTGACATTTGTCGATTAAAGTATATATTTGCTAATCAATTTGCATTCAATGCAGAGTTTAGGAGGATAGTATTTAGATGCGCAGAACTGAATCACTGAGGATTGTCGCGATTCTTGTCGTTCTTGTAGTGGCGGCGATCTTTTTCTATCCGACAGCGCGACTGTGGCTTATGTCGAGCGAGCAGAAAGCTGAGATGGGGGATCGGGACCCAATCGGACTGAAGGAACTCGAATCTTCGGCGATCAAGCTCGGACTCGACCTTCAGGGAGGCATGCACATTGTATTGAAGGTCGATGTGAGTGATATGTCGTCCGCCGATGCTGAAAATGCCAGAGATCGTGCTACCGAAATTATCCGAAACCGAGTTGACAAGTTCGGAATATCGGAACCGCAGATCATGCCGCAGGGCAATGATTATATAGTCGTTGAACTTCCGGGCATGCAGGATGTGAAAAGGGCACAGGAGCT
Source organism: uncultured bacterium (assembly GCA_965369655.1). Lineage (GTDB taxonomy): Bacteria > Zixibacteria > MSB-5A5 > JAABVY01 > JAHJOQ01 > JAJRZO01. The sequence goes on from CBDUQR010000049.1 coordinate 13,554, forward strand.
TATCGGCAAGACTGCACAACTCGAATTCAGATTCCTCGAGACTCCGGAAAAGACGAGACAGATTGTCGAGAAGATTGACAAAGTGCTCGGGAGTGATCCGTTAGCGTACCTCGACAAGAAGTCGGACGACAGTCTCGCCGTTTCGGAGGATGACTCTACTGCTGAGGGCAGTCTCGATGACGCAGTTGCCGAGCTTTTCTCGGAGGGGGATGATACCGCCAGCGTGGATGACAGCACTCTTGCAGAGTCTGATACAGGCTTGATTGATGATTTTGATGAGCCGACATTTACGGAGTTCTCCAGTTACCTCGATCAGGCGTCGCCTGGGTCGTTCATGGTATTTGTGAATGATGTTCCACTCCTGAAGAAATACCTGTCACTTGACAAAGTGAATGCCGTGACCCCGCACGATGACGAGTGGATGTGGGGTACGCGCGACGAGAATTTCCAGGGGCGGATGGTTCGCCGACTGTACCTGGTCAAAACCAGGATCGAGATGACCGGTGAGTATCTCACAGGCGCGACTCCCGGATATGACCAGTTCAGGGCTCCGCAGGTTAACTTCCGTCTGACCAAAGAGGGCGGATCCAAATTCGCACGCATCACTGGTCCCAACATCGGCAAACCGCTCGGGATCATTCTCGATGGTCAGGTGGAGTCATCACCGCGGATCAACGACCGCATTCGTGATCAGGGAGTTATTACGATGGGATCGGGAGCGACATTCGATGACGCCAACGATCTGTCGATCGTGCTTCAGGCAGGTGCGCTGCCTGCGCCTGTGAATATCGTCGAGAACAATGTCGTCGGGCCATCGCTCGGCGCTGACTCGATCAACAAAGGGTTTACCGCGTCTATTGTAGGTCTTGTGATCGTGATGCTGATCATGGGAATTTACTACAGGCTCTCAGGAATTGTCGCTATTTTTGCGCTTCTGTTCAACCTGTTTGTCCTGCTCTCGATCATGTCAATGCTGAAGGCGACTCTCACGGTACCGGGCATTGCCGGGATCATACTGCTGGTCGGTATATCGGTCGATGCCGCTGTGCTGATATTCGAGCGGATTCGAGAGGAACTGATAACCGGCAAGACAGTTCGAGCATCGATAGATGCCGGATACAGCCGAGCGGCGGTGGCGATTATCGATTCGAACATTACGACACTGATTGTGGCAGCTATACTGTACGCTCTCGGAACGGGACCCGTGAAGGGTTTCGCCGTGACGCTGTCGATCGGAATACTCGTGTCACTCTTCTCGGCTCTGGTCGTTACGCGCACCATTTTCGAGTTCAGGAAGAGCTACAGCAAGCTGAGCATATAAAGGAGCATGAGAGATGTTCAGGATAATCAAGAGAACAAACATAGACTTCATCGGAAAAAGGAAGAAAGCATATATCGTATCCGGTGTGCTCATGCTTCTTGGGCTCGTTTGCTTCCTTGCAATTCTGTTTGGTCAGGCGAATCTCGGTATTGATTTCGCGGGCGGTACGATGTTACAGGGCTGGTTTGAATCACCGGTCGATATTGCAGACCTTCGCTCTACGCTGACTGATGCCGGCTTCGCCGGCGCATACCTGACGGAAATGAGCGGACGCGAGCACGGAAACACGTTTCTCATTCGCGTGAAGGTCGGTTCCGAAGGCGGCGAGACTGTCTCGGAGCAAATAGAAGGAGCCATCAAGAGCGATTACGAAGGCAACAAGTTTACGCTCGACTCGGTTCACGAGGTTGGGCCGTCTGTCGGAAGAGAACTCGAACGCAAAGCTATCTGGATGATCGGTCTGGCGGTATGCGGAATTCTCCTGTATATCTGGATCAGATTCGATCTCAGGTTCGGAGTTGCCGCAACGGTGGCAACGCTCCACGATGTCCTCGCTGTGCTCGGGATTTTCTTCATTCTTCAGAAAGAGATCACACTGCTTGTGGTTGTGGCGCTCCTGACACTGGCCGGATACTCATTGTCTGATTCGGTCGTTGTGTTCGACAGGATCAGGGAGAATCTCAGAACATTTCGCCGCAAAGGAGATTTCGTCGCTACAGTCAACGGTTCGGTCAACGAGGTGCTCGGACGGACTCTTATGACCTCCCTGACTACGCTGACGGTCGTGTTTGTCCTGTTCATTGCTGGCGGTGAAATCCTCAGAGACTTCGCACTGGCGCTCATGATCGGTATTATAGTCGGGACCTATTCATCGGTGTTTGTTGCCTCCCCGATTGTGGTCGAATGGGAAAACAAAGCTCCGAAGCGATTCAAGTAGACTTCGTTCTATATGGATTATCGAAAGCCCCTCGATTATGAGGGGCTTTTTTGTTAAGTCAGTCGCGCACAGTAGTCGAATCCCTTCACAATGCTCAGGACTCCGCCTTCAGCGGTTCTGCCATGCTATCAAGACGGCTGAACCACTCCGTTTCACTCCGGGTTTATTTCTACTCGACTGAAATCATCACATCGTCAAGCCGAGTGCGTTCCTCCGAAAGTTGCTTCTCAATCTGTAACCTCTTTCCGTCGAGAATCTCCCAGTCTCTAACAATCTCTTTCTGTTTTTCGATGTCGGGGAGAGGAATAGGTGTGGATTCAAAGAGTTTGATTTTCACTTCCTTCCGCCCTTCAGAGCCAACCTTCTTCCTCCACAGATAGTCTTTGAAGAAACTGCTCTGAATGACCCTCATCAAATAGGGGGGATGAATGACATCGCTGTCTGGTTTGTAAACCACGAAGTGATTGGTGACAACCACATTTCTTAGAGACTCGGGCACGGTTCCCACAGCCCCATTCTTCAGGTCGATTTTTGACACAACTATGTCACCTAGACGAGCAAAGTAAAGAGTCATTGTATAGTCGTCGGAATCTGAAGTATCACGAGGATCTATGCTGCCGTCAAAGTGGATTGTGATTGGAGTCAATTCTGAGAAATCGTACTCGTCACGGTCGACAATTTCGACTCTTTTGGAAAGCGCAATACCGAGTGGCTGTAGCAGTGAGGGGTCACACTGCCACAGAATAGGCTTGAAGGATGAGGGGTCCCATCGGTCGATATCGGACCACCTTACTCGGAAGATGGGGCGTGCGACATCCGTAGTGAGTTTACGTGGTGACTGTACGAATTCCTGCCATGCCGCAAGCACATCCGGAAGTTCATTCTGCGGATCGTCTCTGCCAGAAGCCCTTATCCCTACATGCTTTGTAACGGCCATGAAAATGTCATAGTCGTATCGAGTCTTCACGGCTACCCGCGCTTCAACCCGCGGTGACTCCACGAGGACTCTGGAGCGCTTTAGGGAAGCCTTACGCTTCTTATCGAATTCTGCTTTGCTGAGTCCTGTACCATAAAGAGCTAGAGCTTCCTTCTGGTTGGCAGATATTATGTCCTTTTGTGGGGCTTGTAGATTTCTTTCGTATTGTTTCCAATTGACCTTCAAAGCTCTTCCCAGACGTGCGATCATCTCTTGATGTTTCCTTAGTTCGCGCTTCTCAGCCGCATCACGATACTTGTCACGTTCTCGCTTCTCACTGACAGTGTAACGACGCAAGAATAAAAGACTCGCCTTGACATTGGTTTTTGCAGATTTGAACGTTTTGTCAGGAATGGAGACAACACCAAGGATCTGCACCTTGTCCTCGATTAAATCGCGTAGTTTGATCAAGGACGGATTGTTCAATACGCCATCTGGAACGACTATACCAAGCCGGCCACCCGGTTTGATCAACGAAATGCAGCGCTCTAAGAAGAGTAGCTCTGTCTTTGCGGTTTTCGCATCCTTTGAAATCTGGAAAAGAGAGAGAATTGTGCTTCTGTTCTCCTCAGCCTTGAGCATTCGCGCATGTGCGCGCTTGTATGTCTCGCCGAACTGGCGGAAGTAGTTCTTGTGAATATCTGCTGCAATAGCAACACGTGTTTCGAGCGTGTCGCCGACGATTTGGTCATTCTCTACAGATGCCCCGAACGGAGGGTTAGTGAACACTATATCGAAGCGATCTTCGAATATTCCATTGAAGTCGACTAGTCCATCATGATGGTGAATGCCGCCATGTCCGTCACCATGCATAATCATGTTCATCTTGCTCGTGCGTGCTGCGCGTGGCTCCGCGTCACATCCGAAGATTGAGTTGTGTGCGATATTCCAAAGGCGAGAGCCATCTGCCGTTACATCAAGGGACGTATTTAGATCGGAATAGGCCGATGCGATCGCCTCTGCCTCCTCGTCTTCAGGCAGTTTCTGTGCTTCGATGGCTTTCCGCCTTACCTGTTTCTTGTTGTGAACGTCTCTTTCTATCTTCGTTCGGACGTGTTCGAAGTGACGGATGAGAAAGCCACCCGATCCCGAAGCTGGATCACACATAACGTCATTCTCTGAAGGGTCCATCACGTCTACCACAAAATTCACAATGGGACGTGGTGTAAAGTACTGCCCGAGGTCGCCTCGAAACGTCTGGCCAAGGAAACGCTCGAATGCAATACCCTTTATGTCATCACTAGTAGCACCAAGATTGAATCGCTCCAGAAGTTGTACGATGCGACGGAATGTTGCGAAAGAGACATTCATACGATCATCTTCCTCAAAGAGATCGTCTGCAGTATAGTGTTCTTTTGTATCTTCAAAGAGGTCATTCATAACATCTTCGAGTTTCCGGCGACGAATGCGAGCGTAATCATCAAGATATGCAGTTGTGAACTTGTGATAGTCGCCTGTGCGTTCAATGAACATTTTCACGAAGAGGATCTTGGATATCTCGTCAAACGCTTTTCCCGGCTCCATCTTGTGGTTGTCCCGGAGAATGCAATGGCATTCGAAAAGCAAACGGCGGAATTCCTCGCGAGAGAATGCCTTTGTGGCTCGTCGGATTGAGTCCATTCGTTTGGCGTCGCCAAGATCGCTGACGGTAGGAACATCCTCGATGTCCTCGCGAGACCCTGGTAGTCCGCGAATGATCTTGAAGTAACGAGTTTCCTTGGTGTTGTGCATAACGAGAAACTCACACGGTTCTCCAATAGCTCGCGCATATGAATCCCCCTGTTCGTAGTCGTCTGGATCGATGGTTACATTGTCACTCTTGCATTCTACGACGATCACGGGAGCTCGACCCTCGCTTTTCGCTGCTGTGGACTCCCATACTGCAATATCGACCTTTGGAGAACGCCGTCCATGTCTTGTCCGCCTCTCTTGGTCCATTTGCGCAAAGTCGTATCCATAGCGATCGTGGAGGATAAGGATGTATTGTTGACGGACTTTCTCCTCCGGAAGGAGCACTCGCCATTCATCCTTTAGTGGACACCAGATCCATGCTCCCTCAATGATGGGACTCAGTGGGTCTCCTGGCACATGGGCTTGCGTCGGCATCGTTGACGGCTTGTTATTCTTCAGGGACTTCTTTGTAGGGCGCGATATCTTCTTACGAGTAGAACCCATACAGCCTCCTGTTGTTCATATCCAGCGGTCCTCGGACATTGACTCGTAACAATTATGTCCTCATATCTGAAAAAGCGATCTGTCTCCAGCAATCAGCCAGTAGCCGGTAGCCCATCCAGAGCGTAGCGTCGGATGGGTTCGTGTTGACAACTATAA
>CBDUQR010000050.1:0-18784 GCA_965369655.1 uncultured bacterium
GATTTGGCGAATTCGACAGCGCTCTCGTCTATAGCAAAGAGGCGTTCAAATGGGCAACGGGATTCGATGCTTTGCTGAACTATTCACTAATGCTGGCCCAACTTGACCCCTCGAATGAGTCTGAAGCTCGCAAAGTAATGGAGGAAGGATCTAAGGAGTTCCGGGAAAAGGTCCCTGCGGAGCTTTGGTATCTTGTTGATAATCTTGAAAATGTCTTCGATGGATATTGCAGAGCCGACACTGGTCTTGTTATCGAAGCTCTTCAGAAGTTTCTCGATGAAGCTGACAATATGAGTTCGGGTGACATTCTTCAACTTGGTAGTCTACTGGTGGAGACGGGTCGCTTCCGCGAAGGGAAAGAAGCGCTTGAAAAACTCCTTTCGGGTGAGTACGAAACTCCAAATGCTTTCCGACAGCTACTCGATGCTTACTACCTCGGTCGGGCGTGTGAGGGTCTCGGAGAGTTTCAGGAGGCGAAATCGTATTATGAGACTGTCCTGAAGTATTGGGGAAATGCCGATATTCAGTTAAAAGAGATCATCGACACGAAACGACGGCTCAGGATGCTGACGAGTTGAGATCTCGTCAGTGCTTCTTTCTCGACAGATGCGAAAACAGGGTCTTAATCCTGACACATTCCCAACAAACCCTGAATACTGCCTGCTCGTTTTCCACCCCGCTCAAAAGCTTTCTGTCACTGTTGGTGGCAAACATGCTGTTTTCACACCGATTCATAGAAAATTTATTAGGGAAAGCGAGTCGTGATCGGCTCACCAACAAGAGGACTGAAATGACAAGGAAGAGGAGCGCTGATAAGTGCACGGTTTGCTCTGCATCAGCCGCATGGGCTAAGCGTACTGCGATGATAGCTCTGCTGTTTGCATTCAGCGAGACAGCTTCTGCGGGCGAGTGGTGGGAGAATATCAGGTTCAACGGCGATTTGAGGTATCGTCACGAGTTGATCGATGCGGAAGGCAAACCTGATCGCAGCCGGCATCGCATCCGTGCGAGGCTCGGCATGTATGGAAAAGTGAATGAGAATATGACCGTAGGAATTCAACTCGCTACCGGCTCTGACAATCCTGTCTCGACCAACCAGACTATCGGAGGTGGTTTTTCGAGCAAGAATGTCGTGCTCGATCTTGCGTATTTCGAGGCAAAGCATGATGCGCTTCCCGGTATCAAATTGTCCGTCGTCGGCAGACGTCCTCGCAAAGTCCTGAGCCTCGATGGGCGAGTCCTGAGCTTCGAAGGGTCTGTCCTCATCTTGCGTGGACATCTGCCGGGCACAGAAGAGCATACGAAAGCGCGGGACATGGTATCCCGCGCTTCTTCGCTTTCAAGTGATCGAACTATCAGCCCTGCGGCATCGTAATCAATGCAACAACCGCTCCGCCGGGATCGCTAATCACAGAGAATCGCCCGACTGTCGGGATGTCTGTCGGAGGTACGAGTATCTTTGCGCCGAGTTCCTCGGCCTTCTTTGTCTTGGCATCGGTATCGGCGACAGCGATATATGACAGCCAGTGCGGCGGGACATCACCCATCTCCCTGGTTATCTTCATCATACCGCCGACCATGGTCTCCCCCTGTTTGAATACCGTGTAGGTCATTCCGCCCATGTCGGAATCTTCGGCCTTCCAACCGAGCAGCTCCGTGAAGAACTTCTTGCAGCCATCGACGTCATTGGTGGCAAGCTCGTTCCAACAGAAAGTACCGTTCTCAGCCATCGCCATGATCTTCTCCTGTCGTTTTGGGTTTGTTTATCGGTCTGTATTTAGGGGAGATTCCACGAGTTCGTCAATCATTTTGTTCAGGCTAAAGTTGCCAAGAATCGACGGGGCGGCAGGTTGTCCCGCCGCCCGTAAGAAATCACATTTATCTCTGCTGATTTACTTCATCACATGTTGCATTGTGAATGCGTAGCTGCGCGAGAGATCGAAAATGATCTGCTTCTTGAAAGACCCGCCGTGACCGGCTTCGGTCTCCTCGTAGTACCAGACCGGCTTGCCGAGTGATGACAGCACATACGCGAGCCGTCTCGGATCTGACGGCGGTACGCGCGGGTCATAGAAACCAGCCGTCACCAGCATTGGCACGCTGACATTCTCAGCCTTGAATATCGGCGAGAGCTTGTGGGTGAGTTCGCTGCCGACAGTGCCCATCTCGCGCTCCCAACCCTGTGAGAAATTCTGGTTCTTCGACTTCTGATTTGTCCAGTCGACATCTGACACGCCGACATCAGATACCACACACGCGATCTTCTCAGGGCATGTCGTGGCGAGCCAGTTGACTACATAGCCGCCGTACGACGCTCCCCAGACAGCGATCTGGCCAGGATTCGAGAGCTTCTGATCTATCAGATAGTCGATCGCGCGTTCGCAGTCGATGAGCGATGCGAACCTGCCTTCGAGATTGTCCATTCTCTCGTATGCTGGGCCATAGCCGGTCGATCCACGGACATTCGGGAACATCACGACAAATCCCTTCGACAACGCAAACGCGATATTGCGCTGGAAATACGGCCTGCTTTGTCCGGGAGGCCCGCCATGATAATTGATGATCGCCGGATTCGAGCCGTCCCGATTCGCTGTCTTTGGGACATAAAGCAACGCTGGGATTTCGAGACCGTCATCCGACTTGTACCGGATCACTTCGACTGAGATGTCAGAAAAGTCGAACCCGAATGTCGATATCTTGCCAATCTGCTGGATATCCGTATCACCAATGCTGAATTTGAACGCTGTCGGGGCGGTCGTTGGCGATGAGAACGAGAATACGATATCTCCGAGCTCGTTTGTCGACAACCCGCCAGCGACGCCGATCTCCGGCTGCGGCACATCGATGACCTTGCCGGTCAGATCAAACGCTGCCAGTTCCGAGTAGCCGTCGAGATTGAGGCCGGTTACGATGATGCCTTGCTTCTTGATGAATGTGTAATCTTCAGTCTCTTTCTTCGGATCAAAGATTACCTTGAACTCCATCGGTTTCGCTGGATCGAGCAGGCAGAATTTCATGAATTCTTCATCGCTTGATTCTGCAGACGTCAACGCAAGTATCATTCCATCTTCCGTGAATCCCGCGCCCCATATCAGAGACGTGTCGGAAAGCTGTGTGATCTCGCCGGATGCTGCGTCGAGCATAAAGAGAATCGTCTCAGAGAACGAAAGATACCTGATAAACAGAATCTTGCCCTGATCATAGTCGGTAGGATAGAATGCTCCCGGCTCAGTGTAGAGCGTATCGAGCGTGCCTGTCGACATCGTGTATCGGCAGATGTGCATGTCTGGACCAGCCTGTGTGAACAAATAGAACTGATCCGCGTTGTCCTCGTCGAAAATCGGTCCGACATAGCGCACAGTGCGGCTTTCGAGCAGCGGCTTGAACGATCCGTCTCTCTCGAACCGCCAGAGATCATGCATCTCGTCGCCGAACTTGTTCACGCGGACGATAATGAAATCGCCAGATGGATGCGCGGCAAATGCGCTTATGATAAAACCCTCGTCCGGCCAGCTATTCGGTGTGAGCTGGATCGGCCAGCCCATCGGGCCATCCATATAGAACAGCGCTTGACTCTCGCCGGTCAGGCGCATCATGAAATAAATCCTGCCGGTGTTGTCGATCTGTGGGCTTGTGACCAGATCGATTCCGAGCAGGAATCCGAGTTCTTTCTGGGTCGATTCCCAGTATGGGTTTTCATCGAGCATCGCTTTCGTTACGGCATTGGCGCTGTCGATGTACGACATGATCTTCGCCGTGTCGGTCGTCACCCAGGGATCGATCTCGCCGAGAATCGTCTCGACATCCCCGGCATGGGCAACGACACTCATCATCACCATCGCGATAAGCGCGATAAGAATCCGATTCAATTTCATCTATACCTCCTGTAGATCATGAATTTCGTGCCAAGATAATCCAGAATGGTCGTTCGGGCAAGCGGTTTGGGGCGAAACTGTCACCGATACAGGTTCAAAACCTGACCAGAGCCATCATATATCAGCCTGATGAACAACCCTTCATCAGGCGACAATTGATGACGAGTACCTTGCCGTTGTCAGCAGTCGGGGAAACCATCGTCGTTGGGATCGCAGGGATTCGGTCCTCCGCCGAAGATGTAGTAAATGAGATAAACTACATCATCCAGATCAATGCCGCCAGAACAGTCGGCGTCACCGATGGCATATGGATTCGGTTCCGGACCACCACCAAAGATATAGTAAATAAGAAAGACGACGTCGTCCAGGTCTATACCCCCACTGCCATCCGCGTCGCCACAGACAGGCGGCTCAGCGCCGCAATCGGAGAGCGTGTAGGCGGTCAGGCATCCCTGACCCTGCACGCAGTCAGTCTGGCAATCCGGATCGATTGTACCGACAGCGCGAACATAGTCACCTGTCTGATAGCCCTGAAGATCATCGAGCTCGTAGCTGCCATGATTGTCGGAAACGAAAAAGACGCAGCCAGCTATTGTCCCATCGAGTATCCTGCCACAATCATCTATCGCCTGACCACTGACGCTGCCCGAGATCAGAGACAGAATCAGCGACATGATACCTATACTGACATACCTCATTATAACCTCCCTATAACCATGCGGTCCGGCTCATCGCGATCGGACAGGCCGCATGAACCATACCGTTATTAGATAGTCGACATTTCCCGCTTCCCAATTAAGGATTCTTCGAGAAGTCGGACATTCAGGGATGAAAAGTGGCAATAGTGAAACCGACAACTCACCAACAGTAATAATGCAGTTTTAAGCGCATTCTGTCAACCGCAAAAACATCTTTCCTTTCACAGCTCGGGATTGAACTTGACAGAATGGATGCAAGCGATCGTTGTGAGTTACAACGTGTTAGAGCAGTAGAGAATCAGAGCTTCGGCTCGGACTTGCGTTTGAAGTACGTATCTAGTCGAACTTCAGTCCCCCATTGAAAAGGAATGCCGTGGTCTTTTTGGGAATAGACGGAAATCGTCAACATGGCACGAGACATGAAATTGAGTGACTTCAGAAGAAAATCATCGTCGATCGTAGGAGGGTTTTCACCATGGACAATCGCGTTTCTGGTCTTATCAATTTCGCGCCAGAATTCTATGCCATCGTACACCCAAGGATCAGAAGACAACTTAAGTTTCTTGATGAAGTAATCACGCTTCTCTTGCAATCCCTTATAGCTGAAACTATTGATCTCCGATTCGACAATGTGCCTGAAGATAGCATGGTCATCCTTGAGATCCACGATCTTCTTATAGTCCAGTTTCCGGTCGACGTTTTTCAGAAGTTGTGGAAATGTGTGAAGATAGATCCGTAGGACATGGCAGAGAAAACTCTCGAAATTCGAAAACCCGGCTACTAGTAGTTGATTTCTGAGCATAGGCAAGCCATCTTGAATAATCCCATTCACTTGATTTGGCATAGCTTCTTCAGCAATTCCCGCAAAAGCCTCCGGGCTTGCATTAGGCTGTAAGTACTCCAATCCCAATTCGAGGAATTCCTTCCGTTGGCTCTCTACTAGCTTCTGAAGCGAAGCTGGGTCAGACAGAGCATTCTTACTGAACTGGTAGAAGTACCACAATCTGTTGGTGTAGAAGTAACTCTCGAGTTTGATTTCCATGCTTGATGTCATTTCACTTTCCAGTTGGTGTCCACGCTTGCGTGAGGTCTAGAGCTCTATTCCTCCAGTCTATTGAGTCGCTCTTCCAATTGATCCAACTTCGTCAGCGCATCCTGTGTGTGGAGCCTTCCGGCTCTCATCTCCATGTGGATATTCTCCAATTCGGCGTTGATGTAATCCACTTCATCTTGGGCATCACTGGGTTCAAATTGATCTCGTAAGTCTCGGTTGGCGCGACTCTCTGCAAAACCCTTGTCTAATCGTGTTGTCACTTCAGCCAGCTCTTCGTATAGCGCAAACAGACGCTGCGACTTGAGAAGATGCTCTTCTATGGACTCACGGATCGACGAGTGGGTATGCTTCAGCGCGGCTTCCAGAAGGGCGCACTTAGTGCGGCGCTCAGAAATACCATCTGCCTCATCTTGACTTGATGACATCAAGTCATAGTGCTTAATGTAGCTGTCCAAGGAATCTTCTATGTTCGGGTGGTCGGAATGGGACTGGAGCCATGTTTGCAGCCAAACGTGATACGGAGTTACACCTCCGACTTCGGATATCTCAGCCACGGTGTTTTGAAGTCTGATTATGTCATCCATACCGATTAGCTCAATAGGCTTATCTTGAGCAAAATCATAAACCCCTGAAGTGAAACCAGCTGTACAAACTAGAATAGCCTCATCTGCACCAGTATGAAGCAAAGCCCCGTACAGTTCACGAACAACAGCAGGGTTAACAGGTCGTTTGTGACGCTTACACTGAACAATCGTAAGTTTATCACCTTTTGTCATCGCGATATCGACGCCCTTATCTCCACTCGCAGGAGTCACCTCCACATTGTAATCGTGGTTTCGGAACAAGGCAGCAATCTCGAATTCGAATTCACGCCCTGATAGAGAATCCCAATATTCCCGTCTTGTCTTTTCATGCCACCTCACGTAGCGCGCCGAGGCAATTTCGAACTGATAGAATCCCTCTATGAGGTCGCGATTTCTGTAATTCCAGAACTTTATCAAACGTTTACTGTCTGAAACCTGAAGTCCGATTAAGAGAAGTCCAAAGAAAGCAGCGAGTCCAATGAGTCCACCAACGATCTTCCACGCCAGCAAGCCACCGAGAATGGATAGAAAATATAAGAACCAGGATAAGCATTTGTTTACCCGCTCACCTTTCTCGATAGCACAGCTGATTAGATCGACTTCAGAGTCAGCTAATCCGTAATCCTCTAGTTTCGGTTGTTTCATTACAGGAATCCATCAAAGGTCATATATGGGCCGCTAACTTCTATTTACATGGTCTCCAGAGAAACCCGCTTTCAGGCTGGTGCCCCACCGCCTTCGGCGCGATTCTCATCCGAGAACTGAAGAAATGCCCTCCTAGGGGGTGAGCCACCTACATCAATCGCCTATAGCTGGATGTTGGGAATTCTCCTCGTTCTTGATTTCAGCAATTCGTTTCCTCTCTTCTGCTGCTTTCCGCTTGAAATACAGAGATAGCCATGACTCTGATCTCGACAAGAACAACGTCAACAACGTGAAGATAGGGGTAACAACCACGAGGAGAAAGAAAATGAATACTCTTTCGCCTTCGCCCGGCGAGGGGATTCCCCCCACTTGAACCACGAGCCCTAGTGAAATCAGCAAGAGTACGTTCAGAATGATTGCTGCTATTCTCATTTCATGATCCTTTCGATTCCAGATGGTGCCCCACCGCTTCAGGCGGGATCTTCATTCGAGAACTTAGAAATGCTCTCACCCCAAGGGGTGAGCCACCAAATAGATTCCTTCGCATTCAATGTTTGACTGCACATGCAATATACATCCTGATTCCTCCGTCGTCAATCCCAGAATCGTAATGAGCTACGACGTGGTAGAACAGATCAGCGTTTCCAGAAGTCGGGGATCAGAAGGACGAGTACTGTGAATAACTCCAGACGTCCGAGGATCATCAGAAATGACAAGAATAACTTCCCGCCCCACGGGATGAACGCGTAGTTTTCGACCGCACCCACTTTCGCCAGTCCGGGGCCGATGTTTGCAAGGGTTGCCACGACCGATGTCGCCGCTGTAGCCATATCGAGACCCATCGAGGCCATGACAAGAGTTCCGACCACGAACGACAAGATAAAGACGCCGAAAAAAACCAGGGCCGATCGTATCACGCTGTCATCGATCACCTGCTTGCCGACCTTCACCGCGAAAACCGCATGCGGATGGAACGCTTTGTAGATTTCGTGGTAGGCCGCCTTCAGGATGATGATAATTCTCGATACCTTCATGCCACCCGCTGTAGACCCCGCCGAGCCGCCGATGAACATCAGCACTACCATCAGTATTTTGGTGAACGACGGGTAGAGATCGAAATTGTCCGTGGCGAATCCGGTGGTCGTCGAGACGGCGAGAGTCTGGAACGATGCATATCGCAGAGCCGTGAAGAAATCGGGGTGACGCCCCATTATAGTGACCGCGATCAGGATCATGCCGATCACATTGATGGCGCAGTAAACGCGGAATTCGACATTGGTGAAGAACTCGCGGATCCGACCCTTAGTCAGCACGTAGTACAATCCGAAGTTGATTCCTGCGAACCACATGAAAATCGTAAAGATAACATCTATCGCCACTGAGTTATAATGCGCAACTGATGTATTCATGGTGGAGAAGCCGCCAGTCGCCATGCAGGTCAGAGCATGGCAGACCGAATCGAAGGGGTTCATCCCGGCAAACATCAGGCTTCCGAAGAGAGCGGCAGTAAGCCCAATGTAGATTTTCCAGAGTACGGAGGAAGTATGTTTCAATTTCGGTTTGAGTCCTTCGGTGATCGGACCCGGCACCTCCGACTTGAACAGATGTTTCGCCCCAACGCCGAGTTGGGGAAGAATCGCAATAAACAGCACGATAATCCCCATTCCTCCGAGCCACTGTGTCAGCGATCGCCAGTAGAGAATCGATTTCGATGATGCTTCGATGTCGGTCATCACCGATGACCCGGTGGTGGTGAATCCCGACACCGATTCGAAGAACGCATCAGCCGGATTCGAGAATGTGCCGTCGATCATGTATGGGATGCCGCCGAAGAATGAGATCGCCAGCCATCCAAGCGTCACGACCGCGACAGCCTCGCGGGCATGTACCGCGCCAGTCTCCTTCCGGCCGATCATGAACAGGAATATGCCTGCTGATGCCGTTATAACGAATGAGACTATGAACGTGACAATGCTTTTCGGACCATCCGATGTGATGGCCGGAATTATCGAGGTCGCCATGAATATGGCGGTGCCGATCAGCAGCAGGCCGAGTAGTTTTGCCACTGTCCTGTAGTTCATGACTTCTTAACTTTGAAGAGTCGTTCGACTTTCTTGCGCGCCTGCGGCGTCGTGAACACAATAGCTGTGGAGTTCGGTGGCACTGTGTCGCTGCCCTTCGGAACGATGACGCCGTCGGGTCCTGCGATAGCACCGATAATCGCTCCTTTGGGGAAGTTGAGATCCATCAGGGGCTTTTTGACAATTCTTGCGGAAGGGGGCGCTATAATCTCCAGAATCTCACCTTTGCCCTCTTCGAGAATCGTTACGGAGACCACTGTCCCGGCCCGGACATATTTCATTATCTGATTCGCTGCGACAAGGCGGGGAGAAACGACCGCGTCGATTCCGATCTGTTCGTAGAGTTCCTTGTAGTGAGGCTTGTCCGCCAGCACAACACTCTTTCGCGCACCGAGTTGCTTGGCGAGTAATCCCGCCAGCAGATTGACCTCTTCACCCTCGGAAACAGCCGAAATGAAAACATCGCAGTCGCTTACCTTGACCTCTTCGAGTATTGCCATATCGGTACCGTCGCCGTTAATCAGCAAGACATTGTCGAGTTCTTCAGAGAGATACCTGCATCGTTCGGGATCCTTATCGATCAGTGTGACTTCGAGTTCTTCTCCGGCGAGCGATCGCGCAACCGAGAAACCGATCTCGCCGCCGCCGACAATGATGACCTTGTGTGCGGCTCCACGGAGCTTTTTGCCGAAGAAATCCTCGACTTCGGGGATCGAATCAATCTTGCCGATGATCAATACTTCATCGTTGAGAAGTATCTCGTCGTCACCCGATGGGATTATAAGTCGGTCGTCGCGGGATATCGCAGCTATGAGCGTGTTTTTCGGCATGGAGAGATCCTTCAGCTTCATACCGACAGCCTTGAGCTGTTCATTCATAGCAAGCTGAATGAGTTCTACACGGTTCTGCGCGAAATTCTCCACGAGCACCGCCCCGACCGACCTGACCAGCTTGGATATCTCGGCCGCCGATAATATCGGCGGACATATCACGAGATCGGCTCCGAGCATATTGTGGTAGACGCCCGACTCACCATCGAGGTACTCGCGCGACGACACGCGCGCGATAGTCTTCTTCGCGCCAAGGCTCTTGGCGACATATGCCGCGAGCAGATTCGCCTCGTCGTCGTCGGTTACAGCGATCACGAGGTCAGCGTTGTGCGCCTCGGCTTTCCTGAGGCACTTGGTGCTGCCTCCCTGGCCGACCAGAGCCATGACATCCATGTTTTCCTCGGCCTTCGCGACGGCGCGCTGGTCGGAATCGATAATCGTTACGTTGTGGTCCTCAGATGCGAGAAAGCCGGCTATATGCTTACCGACTTCGCCCATTCCGATCACGATGACATTCACATCGGCTCCCTTGTTTTGCCAGCGAAAACTTACCTGAGAGCCGATCGGATGTCAAACACAATTTCGAGTGACCAGCAGGAACGACAGAAAATCCGCATCAGTAATGTGATGGAATCCAACATGTTACCATATGAACAGACATAAGAAAGCCGCCGGTGTGCCAGCGGCCTGTTCTCCAGGTCCTGCAGTCTTATAGGTCACGCCTGCTTGCATAGTCCTGAGTCTGGCGAAGGGAGGCGTGACGATCTAAGTAGAGACTCATGCCCCAAGTGGGCATGAGCTTTCTATCTGATGACTGTCAGCTTCCCACGAAAATCGGTCGATTCGATATACCACAAATAAACGCCGGGGCTTACAGCCGATCCATGATCGTTGGATCCGTCCCAGATAATGTCATCTTCCACTACATTCGACCAACTCCTGACGATTTCGCCATTGACAGTCGTTATTATCAGGCTGGAACCGGGTGGAATCCCCGTGAACGTGACATGCGGCGTCACGGTCGCATCGAATGGGTTCGGGTATGGGTGAGGCCTGGCTACGATCTCGAATGTCGACACATTCGAATCTCCGTCAGCATCCAGGCCCATTCCGCCGGTCTTGAACACATAGTATCCACTGATCGCCTCATTGCCAGCCGCGTCGCGACTGACCACTCGATATTCGTAGTAGGTGTCCGGATACAATCCTTCGAGCAGGACCTCGTGAGAATAAACATAGTTCAGATCGATATCCGTAGTGTCGCCCGACGAGAGTCCCTCGACATAGAAGACTCTCGATGTCGCCAGTTCGTTGGTGGTCCAGTGGACTGTAGCTGTCGAGGACGTAGTATCATCGGCGTAGACATTGGAGATCACAGGAGGTGTGTGGTCGTCACTGCCATACGGGTCAGTGACAAAATACCTGGTGAGCGTCCAGTTACCCCAGCCGCAGGCATTGTATGACCTGATGCGCCAGTAGTAATATGTAAGCGGTCTCAGCCCATTCGCGCTGTACTGTGATTCTGTTGGTTCTGCATCGATTTCCGGGTTCATGAATCCCGAATTGTCATCAACATGCACCTGGTACTTGCTCACCCCTCCGACGTCGCTCCAGTTCAGCGGGATCGGCTGGCTCATGTTCGACATGCCGTTGGGTGGGCTCTGATAGCTCGGCGGCGGCGGTGGATCGCAATCTCCCTCGGTGGTGAAGCTTCGCGTCACGCTCCAGCCTCCCCATTCGCAAGCATCGTAGGTTTTCACGCGCCAGAAATACGTCGTTCCTCCATCCAGACCGGAAGCACTGTATGAAGACGACGATGGCTGAGCGTCAATCTCCGGACTGCCGAAGTTAGCGTTGTCGTCGACCTGCAACTGGTAGAGCAACGCCCCGCTGACATCGTACCAGTCGAGATTGACAGGCTGACTGAGCTCTGATGCTCCGTCCGCAGGTGTGGCAAGCGTCGGAGGCGGTGGAGGAGGGCACCCGTCTTCTTCCAGGGAGAAGCTTCGTGTCACACTCCAATTGCCCCACCCGCAACTGTTGTAAGCCCTCGCACGCCAGTAATATGTAGTACCTGATATCAGCCCGGATGCGCTGTAGCCGGAAGATGTCGGCTGAGCGCTAATCTCAGGACTGCCGAAGTTGGAATTGTTGTCTACCTGCACCTGGTAAAGCGTCGCACCGCTGACATCGTACCAGTCGAGATTGACAGGCTGACTGAGGCCCGATGCACCATTCGCGGGGCTCGAGAGTGATGGTGTGCCTGGAGTTGGGCAATCGCCTGTAGGCTGCCATGCGCCCCAGAGCGTCCACTGCCTGTCGCCGTAGTCCGCCCTGTTCATCTGGGTCGGCGCACCAGGTCGGGAAAAATCTCCGGATGCCGGATCAGTGAACCCAGGATTGGTGCCGTAGTACCCGTGCATGTCAAAGCCACAGGATGTCTGCCATACGCTGAATAGTCTTTCACTATTGTTATGACAGCGGAAGTTCTCCGTACAATCGTAGTACATATTGGAGTCGATCGTATAGGCATCCTCGCAGGATGGATCCGAATACTCAAATCCAATGATTTCGTGATCCTCCCCACAGCTACTCAGGTCGGTACCAGCAACGATGTTGTACTTGATAATATTGTTATCTCCACATTCTTCGGAATCATTTTCTGTGATCATGATGCCCTTGCAGGTGATGTCGTATATTGTATTATTACAGATGAACAGGTGTCCCTCGTACGGCAGAGTGGTGCTGCCCCAGTTAACAATTCCGTTGTAGCAATCATAAATTGTGTTGCCGTAGACACTATCCATATAAGCGTTAGATGTCCACAATATCGCTGATTGACCCGCACCATGAATTACGTTAAACCGAGCTACATTCCCGATATGCGTGTTTGCGTCGAGTTTATCCTTGAAATAGATACCGTTTCCAATTGGTGGATATATATAGCATGATTCGACTTGCACATGGTGTTCGCTGTACGTAGTCATTACGTGACTGTATGCGGATCCGCGTTCTTCCATCAGGTTTCCGATTGTACAGGCGAGTATCTTGTTGTATCTGCCATAAGTTGAGCTGTCATATGAGTGTTGTCCAGCGCCGTTTGCATCAAAGAATATGGCGCCACCATTTGAGCCAGCTTCATAACCGCCAGCGAAAATGTCGCAGTGTTCGAGAGATGTGTGCTGACATTTGGCATCGAAACCGACTACCTGAGGACTTCCGTATGCAAGCGTCAGGCCCCAGATTTTCACGTAGTCAGTGTTCTCAAGATGAAGCCTAACTACCTCTTTACATGCAATGACCATTGTATTGTTGTCAGGGTTTGCGTTGCCGTAGAGCCATGCGTATACGTATCCCGATCCCGCATCATGGAAGAATCTGCTAGGTGCATTGACATCTCCAACAGAGATGGCAGGAATAAGAAGCTGATCGTCCTGTCCCAGCACATACGATTTGGGTCCGGAGTAGCTGATTCGATAAATGCTGCCACTGTAGACTGACCAGCCCGACAGGAGTTCACCTCCGAATATCTTCGTCAGACCCCTGCTCGACTCGGAGAATGTCGAACAGGTGTACACCGTGACATTCGAGGCATTGCCTCCTGCAGGAGGACGAATCTGTGAATTGTACCATACACCCGACCCGAAGCGCACAGTATCACCGGGCTGCATCATACTGTTAACTTTTTCCAGGGTGGCCCAGGCGGATGCCCAGGTGCTGCCATTACTACCATCATTTCCTGACTTCTTAACGTAGTATACATTGCCAGCATCGACCGCTGATGAAACCAGCAATGCGGCGATCAATACAACAAAAATTGCCCTACTTATCATGGCTTACCTCTTGAGGTTTGTGTACTCACAAGACATCGACTCATATTGTTAAAATCGGCGTTTGATGTCAGTAAATTTATCGCAGATCACGTACCAACTGTCCCGGTTTTCTAAACATGCCCCATCATACTGATCCACAACATGATATCTACAATTAGCTGCCACCTAATGCAACAACAATTGTTTCTCAACTGCTCAAAACAGAGAAGCTGTTGGATTATTGTACATTTTCCGAGATCAAGAAGTTGGCTCTTTGTAGGTCCATTTTCTTTGTATTATTGATTTCACTCTGGCGTACATAAGCAGACATTTGACAGGCAGAGTTCATAATCACTTGCGCAATCTCTTGTGATATATGAGATTGAGAGTAGTATTGTCTGATTCTATGAATCTGCAAATGCTTCGATGAGGAGGCAACTCGATCGCAAACTCAGCCAGAGCCAGATACTTTCTCCTGATTGCAGTGGGAGTGGCCACAGTCACTTTCCGCATTCTGCGGCTCTTCGACGGCAATCTGATCTATGATGACTCCTACATCACCTTCAGATATGCGGAGAATCTTGCCAGCGGACTCGGTTTTGTTTACAATCCGGGTGAATTTGTCCTTGGCGTTACTACACCCCTCTGGACACTTATACTGGCATGCGCGGGGTTTCTCGGCATGCACGTGCCCGCAACATCAATTGCTCTGGGGGTCCTGTTCGACATCGTGACTGCCTTGCTGTTGTTTGAGACCGTGTCGCTGTACAACAAAAGGACGGGAATATGGGCTGCGTTCATCTGGGCGATCTATCCTCCCGCGGTAAGTGCTGCCACAGGAGGTATGGAGACCAGCATGTTTGTCGCACTGAGCCTTGCTACCCTGATAATCGTCTCGAAGAAGTACATGAAGCCCTGGACAACGCTCTGCCCGGTGGCTGCACTGCTTACAAGGCCGGAAGGCATCATAACATATCTGATTTCTCTGGCAAGTGGTCTAAGAAGATGGCGAAGGAACATATACTCTTTGCTTCTCATGGTTATTATTCCTGCCGTCTTCTTCGTGCTGGCGATCATGTACTTTGGCTCTGCGATTCCGCATTCGGTCACCGCGAAACGAGATGCGGCGGAGGTGGGCAGCACAATCATCGAGATACTGTTCGGGCTTTTCCCGGGGGAAACCATTCTGTTGCTTCCAGCAGTACTCATAGGAGTTCTTATTCTCATATTCCGCAGGAAGGCGCCATTGATTGTTGTGTGGCCGTTCATCTATCTTGCCGCTTATCTTATAGCTCGTCCCAAGATGTGGGTCTGGTACAATCTGCCGATACAGATCGGAATCGTAGTCCTGGCTGCCATCGGAATAGCATTTGTAATCGAGCAGGTATCGAGATTCGCGGGCGGGTATCGTCACTGGCTTGATCGCGCAATTGCAGCTATTGTTATTTGTGTTGTTATCCCTACTGCCGTGTATTACTACTTCCCGCAAGGACCGGTAGGCGTCAATCAGGAATCAGAGCGGTACCGGAAGCTGGCAGAGTATGTCAAAGCGTCTACGTCCACTGACGATGCTGTCCTGGCATCTGATATAGGGTATGTCGGATACTATTCCGGAAGAAAGATACTCGACTCGTGGGGCCTGGTCTGGAAAGAGGCTCTTGACTTCAACGGAACGATCGCGGAACGAGTTCCACAGATCGCAAGGCAATTCATGCCCAAAGCTGTGGTAGTCCCTGCGAGAAGATCCGATGTTCGGATTATCAATTCTGACGAATGGTTCCGGAGGTACTACGAACTGTCCAGAGCATTCTTTAAGCAGGATGTAGATATCTCACAAATCAGACTGGACAGTCTGCCGGAAGCATGGTCATCGCAATACCTGGTCTATGTTCTGAAGAAAATTGGTCCTGTTCCGGGCAATTCATCGGACTAGTAGGGGCTAACTAAGATAACGGAAAAAGGTACTTAGCGTTCTGTGTATGAGAACTAACCACCCATATAATCAGCAGAAAGGGTCTACAGGCCGGCTTATCACGAGCGAGCGTCTGCTGTTTGCCTTTCTGTTGATGGCGAGTCTTATTCCTCTGTTTGCATTCAGGTACATTCCGTCGGTCGACCTGCCCAATCACATTCTCCTGGCTGCCCTGCATGCCGATGTGCCGGGCTCGCACTACCTGTCGGCGGAATGGGTGGTATCACCGTATATACTGTTCTATGTGTTGATGTACCCGTTCGTGAAGCTCTTCGGATACCTCATCGCTTCCAAAATAGTCCTCGGATTGTATGTGATCGGCCTCCCGTTGAGCGTTCGCTGGTTCTACAACGAGTTCAATCCGGACAACAGGTTTCTTTCGCTCTATTCGTTTGCTTTTATCTACACGTATTTCTTCGACTTTGGGTTCATTCCGTACGTGATCGGAGTTCCGCTGGTGTTCTGTGGTCTCACAGTTCTCGGTCGAACTTTCAAACAGGGCTTTCCATTGAAGCTGATGTTGCTTTCCTCTGTGATGAGCCTGTTGATCTACCTGAGCCATTTCATGAACTTCGCCGCATACGGAATTGGCGTACTTGTCCTGATATTGTCAAGCAGATACTCGCACGATAATTCAGAACGGTCGAAGATATCTTTTTCATCACAAATAGCAAACCTGGCGTTCATCTTTGCACCCTCTCTCGCTTTGCTCGTGCTGTATGTAGCAAACATGTTGAACAGTGGAGAGCTTGTTGCCTCGTCACAGACAATAGCATCCTACAGTTCCCCTTACCACCAGTTCGCCGGTGCAATACGATTCTTCCTTACGAAAAATATGGTCCTCGACGCCGTGAGAGTCGGGCTGTTCGGTGTAATCGCCATAGTACTCATGGTTTTCAGAGAGAAGGTTATCAACCGAGGGTTCCTTCTCTATTTCGGAATCGCCGTATGGGCTGCATCGGTCATAATACCAAGAGGCTCCTTCATCGGGGGATGGGAGTTGAGTTCGAGAATGGCCGTTTTTGGAGCAATCTCAGTAATCGGGTCGGTCATCATCAAGAGGACAATATCCAGGAAACTGGTAGTTATCATAGCCGTGATTCTGTCAGCGATTTCTATTGGCCAGCGCGCGTTTCACACGAGATTCATCGATCGGATGACAGCCAGCTATGTCAATACTCTGTCCGCCACTATACCTTCAGGAAGCAGGATCTGCCCTGTCAGCAATGCTTTCCTCGAAGCCAACGTGCCGTACATGATGCATGCGATAGCCTACTATCACCTCGAACATGGGGGATTCAGCCCATTCCTGTTCAGCGATCAACCGCAGGTGGCTGGTATCAAGCCGAATCTGCAACTGCCTCGGCTTCATGAATCATGGGTTTCGTCAGACACATCACGATTCATGGATGTGTTGCCGCATTACGACTATCTTGCGATTATCACCTATGGAGAAGGATTACCTCAACCATTCACGGCGATGTCGGATGGATTCGTTCACAGCGATACGATTTGCACTGTGATCGACTTGAGCAAGACAGTCTACTCAAGAGATGATCGCGATCCGGTACGCTAATCGACAGCGTTCGTATCGGCCTGTTGCAGCAGCCAGTAGGTGTCCCTGCCGAGATTGAATGCTACGGTACGATCCCATCCCGATAGAAAAACCCCATACTGCGCGCGGCTGATATTCGCTTCGCTGTCTGAGACATGCGACTCGGGGAGATCTTCTTCGAGGAAAATCCGACCGTTGACAAACACCCGCTGCCTGTTGTCCAGGCGCATGTCTATCTCGCTGCGGAGAAACGGGAACGCCTGTTTGGGAGTCTCTCGACCGACCTGGCCAATGTGGATTGCGTCATGGCTGAAAAAGTAGGTCAGATGGTCGCCGGTGAACACATTGTCGTGTCCCCAGAGCAGCACCAAATCACCCGGCTGCATCTGTGTGTCGAGAGCGCGTGCGCTTTCCATGTAGCGGTTATTCTTCGGATTGTGATCCGGGATAGCAAAGAACGCGAGGTTGAAGATCAACATCATCACGACAAACAGCCAGATGAATGCGTTCTTCCCCGATCGTCGAGTATCGGGTTGCGTCACAACCAACCAGAAGACCGGCAGCAGGGCCAGCCATCGTTCGGTGTCCGATCCGAGCCACATTAGTCCGAACAAAGCAGGTATAAGCGCCCAGACACAGAGAATCAACAGCAGTCGCCCGTCAGCAGTGAGCGCACGTTTTCGGTGTCGTATGAACCGGACAAAAACAGCCGCGATGAATATCCAGAGAATTGTAAACATCGCGATTTCTAAATATATCCTTATCGTGCTTTCTGTCAGGAACGGTGTCCCCCAGATTATCTGCTTCACCACAGGACCAATATCGACAAGGCGAAACAGACTCGATGAGAAGCCGATTACTCCACGAGAAATATTGATCAGACTCAACTCGGGAGGAATGCCATAAGAGGCTGCAGTCAACCATCCCGGGAAATCAGATACCGATGAAATTCCGCCTGTGGCGAATGCGGCAATCAGCAGTGGCAGGAACAGAAACAGTGACAGCGAAAATAGATAGCCGACAGCGGCTGCGATTCGTGTCCTTGCTGTCAGAGCTGATCCGCCCACGACGATGCCAAAAGCTACAGCCGGTACGAGGAGGAGCGCGGTCAGCCAGAAGAAACCCGCCAGAGCATGACTCAGGCCGATCAGGACGGAGATTGCTGCGTATGCTCTGATATTGTCTGTTCTTGTCAGCCTCGTCAGCAGGTAGATCGTCACAATCAGGAAAAAGACATTGCCCGGATACGATGTCGCATTTGTGCACCAGAACCAGTATCCGAGCGATGAGCCGAGTCCGATTGCCGCCAGAAGACCGCGATTGACGCTGCCGTCTAAGCGATAAGCTGTCAGGAACATTACCGCGACGCCGAGGGCGCCGAAGACTGAGTTCATGAACTGGAGCAGGTAGACCGATCTGACGTCGATACCAAGAAAACGCGTTATCTCCAGAATGATTCTGCCAGCCGGGCAATAGAGCAATCGTGCCGATATCGAAAACAGCTTGTTCGCATCAGCTAACTCGACAATCCTCGCATAGCCAAGGCCGTCACCATTGAAGATATTCGAGCGAAGTGTCACGTAGACCGCGAGTGTGACCGCAAACAGCAAGAGCGAAATCAACAGATGCCTGCCCGAATGTATGGATGGTGTGATTGCCTGTTTCAATCTGTATCCTC
>CBDUQR010000051.1:0-17743 GCA_965369655.1 uncultured bacterium
CATGTATGGAGAGAATATAGATATGTCGTCGACTATGTCAAGTTAGTACTAGTCCATAGCAAACCCCTTTGGAATGAAATAAAATCTGTTATCAGCGAGGTCGACGCTGAGAAGTGCAAGACCAAGGTTTCAAAAGAAAAGGGAATGAAGGAAAGCTTCTCTACAGCCCTGTCGATATGAACGCAGCTTTCAAAGAGCTTCTCAAACCCATGGGCTGGAAGGAGAGCCGAGTTAGTTACTGGGTTACAAAGAGTGAGCAACTCATCAGAAAGACTCTTGCGCTATCTCCCGAGCAACAGAAGATTGAAATCGAAACCGCTGGTGAAACCCCAATCTATAGCTACAATCAAACTGACTTTGTCAAAGACCGTGTAGCGATAGAAGTTCAATTCGGCAAGTATTCGTTCGTAGCGTATGATCTTTTCGTGAAGCATCTCGCGTTTTACATAGGCGATCATATTGATGTGGGCATTGAGATACTGCCCATGAAATCTCTTCAGAGCAAGATGAGTTCAGGTCCGGCGCACTACGAAGGTGAACTCTATAATGTCGTCCGTCAGGGACGTGGGGTCCCGGCTGTTCCCCTTGTCATTGTTGGTATTGAGCCGTAGCCTGGAGGATCAGTGTAATAGAAGTCACTTCAGTGAAAACGCCTCCACGAGATTGAGGCCCCGCTTGATGACTTCGTATTGTGGGACATCAGTCGCCGAGATCAAATCGCCGTTCGAGTCAATAAACTCTATTCGCAAGTCATAGACTCCCGGTTCAAGCTCAAAATCCCCGACATAGATTCGACCCGGCAAAAGCCTCGAACAGCGCAAATCAGCGGCCTCTGAAAAGTCAGTCACGACATCGATCGCGGCCTTCTTGAGCCACCCATCGAGGCCGCCGGTATCGACTTTTTTCTTCGCCCTGTGGGCGAGAATGCCCTTTGCGACCGCACGTGCGATCGATCTGAAATAGATCATCGATTTCCGGGCGCGAAATATTTCTTCTGACACCCGGTAGACATCCTCGATAAGTTGCAGCCTGCCAATTTCTCTGCTATCAGCATAGACCCTGATTTCGCGCACACTGGACGGCCTCTCGACAATTCGAGGTATCGAAAACTTGAAATAGAAATCCTCTCCAATGTCAATCGGCAGATGACCGTATTCGGACTCTTTGCCCTCCGAGTCGGTGTAGAGCACTTGCACGAGATCAAGGTCTTTGTCGGTCCTGATCCTGAGATCGAACGCTTCTTTCACGGGCGACAACCCCGCGAGACCCACGACTGACAGGATCGCTTTCCCCTTACTCGGCTGGTAATTGACCTCCGGCATCGCGAAATCGTAGACTTCGGGCTGCGTTTGAAACGCTTTCACGAGATAGTCGTAGTCGATCCTTGCGTCATCCCAGGCTCCATCGGCTGCATAGAGTCGCATACTCAGATACCGCGCGAACGCATCGTTGTGGAATCGAACATCATCAAGCGCATACTCGATTTCGACTGCGGATGTGTCACTCTTTGCGCCGCGCTTCAACTCCGTGACAGCATCGCCATATTTCTGTTCGAGCAGTTCGATTTTCAGATTCGCTCGCTTGACCTCTACGAAAGCATCGTCAAACTGGCCGAGCGTTGCGTAGTTCAGTGCTTTGATGAGATTCGTGTAGAGGATTTCGTAGTCCTCACCGGAGTATTCGAGGACATTGTCGTTGAGCAGCATCGATGCCGCCGCGCGCGAGATGCTTTTCCTGAACAGATCTTCGGAGGCATATTCAGCCTCAGTCAGATTCACGCTGCTCTGATCGAGACTCCCCGCATAGTGACGCGCCATCCCAACATCGATGAAGTAGAGCAACCTATCCTTGTCGCCGTACTTCCCCTTTTCATTCGCCGCCTCAATACCGGCAACTGCGGCGGCATAGTCACCGCTCTGGAGACTCGCGGTGATCGGCTCATAGAAACCAGTGCGCGTGCGGACCGATCCGCAGCCTCCGATGATCAGAAGCGCGATGATCGCCGAAGCGATAAGACTCAGGTTGATCCGACAGGACTGCCGACGGTCTACCACGTAATGCTCTTTTTAATCTCTTTCGTTCCGATCCAGACTTTCTCGTTCGATTCGACATTGATAAGCTCAAGATCAGTCTGGTAGAACACAACTTTCTGGCTTTCAACCTGATCTGTGATCGTCTTGATTGAACCAAGGAGTATAAAATCGGCGCCGGTTTCCTCGCGAAGTTTTTTGACTGTCTCTTCCGATGCCCAGTCGCGCTGATCCATGCGTTCTTCGCGGACATCCCCACGCTCAAGCTTGCTGCCTGTAAAACGAACCCGTCCGGAATTCAGAAGTTCGCGTTCGAAATCTTTGGTGAACACCTCGGTGTCGATATGCTCGGAGCTTTTGTTTCGGATTCTGCCGACTGTCACGACCGGTTTGTCTCCGGAAGCGCGGATGAAATCATCGAGCCAGATTCTCGACAGGCAATCGGAGATCATTTCCTCAGCGACGAGACGGGCATCGGTGTCGTTCCACCGACCCGACAAATCCTGCGTGGTGCCGGGATCGATCCGTGTGACCTGCCTGCTACTGCCGCATCCGACTAATAGAATCATTGCAAGCAGCAATAGTGTGAGCTTTTTCATTGTTCTCCCCTTCCGTGGATAACAGAAATGTTGATTGTTTACTTCTTCGATAATTGTTACCGAGATTAACTCCACAGGTTTCGGTATTTCGCGGGAATTGTAGAATAGCAATTGTCAGAGTGGTAGAATATGATCGTCATTCAAACATCATCTTTTATTGAAAAATCATATATTTCTTTTGCTTGCTGAAATGCCTCATCGAAATAGTTGCCAAGGTCCGGCTTCAATTCCTTGAGTTTAGCAACCAGTCTTTCTCCCCTGTAGTGATTCCTATAAAGATAGACGATGGTACTCAAAACCTCAAGATAACGTGGCTGCTTGGACACTAAGTCACGAAGTATAGGGTCTTCCTCAGAAACAAACGACCGAACAATAGATTCTGTATTGCTTTCGCTTGTCTGTTTGAGTTCATATACGTAGGCGCCTTGCGAATCGCGACTCTCTTCTAAGAATCCGGTGTCCTCTGCCGAAGCCAAACTCAAATCATTGGCCAGCGTTGGGGAAAATACGCCGTAATGGTGAAATGTGAAGTCCTGGTTTAGTTCTATTCCAAGTTCCTGAAGAAGGTACACCAGCTTGTGTAGTTTCTTGCGGGTTTCGATCTTTTCTCCCGCGATCTCAAAAATACCTTTAATACAGGCAAGCCTCTCAGAACAATCTAACATGGCTACTTCTCCTTACACCGCCTATCAGGTTACTCTACTTCCTCAGGAAAACAAATGAAGAATCGCTTCTCCTTGAGGTCTAAAATCGCTTTTGTTATGTCACTCTTCTCTCTCAAAGTACCATAGTGGACAATATCATCATCACCATCGCCTTTTCGACACCAGATTTCCTCCATCGGCTTCTTTTGTATCCAGAAATCGTAAAAGCTCTTGTACGCTTTGCGATCAGTTTCTATACGCACCAAGAAATATTTGGGGTCAAGCTCTTTCACTTTAAGGGCATTCGTCTTATCCGTTACAATGTTTTGAGTATCTTTTTTGGACAGTTCTTGATCTTCCGGTACTATTGATTTGAATACCTTCCTCGATATCAAATCGCAACAGAGTCTCCTCAAAATCCTGTCCTCGCCATGATCTGCCCAGTTACGAACTTGGGCAAGAAATGCAATATCGTCCATAGATAAGTATTCATGTATTGTCAATTCTCTGTTGAATGCAATCTTATATAGGACATCCAAATCGCAATCAAGATTATCTCCATTTTTAAGAAGGTCTACAGCTCTCACAAGAATGTTGATCATCATGTTCTCAGCAGCAATCACCTTCTTGTGGAAGTATACGTTCCTATACAGGTATAGATTACCCAGGAGATATTCTTCCAGACAACTAAGACCGCGTCGAACATCAATGACGATTTTCTGCTCCTTGCCTTCGACTACTCTGCCGTCCTCATCCCGTCGGTCCACTTCTGCTATATCAAGGTTTCTGAATAACCAGTTTAGATCGAATCTGCCATAGTGCACACCAGTCATGAAAGAATCTCTAAGCATATAATCCAGTCTGTCTGCATCAAACTGCGAACTAACAATTGTACAAAGGAATCTTGGCGAAAAAGTACCAGCTAGCATATTCTGGACATCGAACTTCAGGCGTTTATCGATACTATCCATGAAGTTACACAACTCGGTTTGTTTGAGGACGATTGCTTGGGACCAAGTTTCATGTGACCGTTCTGCTGTCTTCAGATACTCAACCTGAGATATGAACCTTTCGAATAGATGACTAAATGGACCATGCCCAACATCGTGCAATAATGCAGCTAGCTTTACAACCAAACGAAGATAGTCATCGGACTTATATTTGTCAGATTCATCGAATCGCTTGAGCATCCTGCAAGCAAGATGATAAACACCAAGCGAATGGGTAAATCTACTGTGCTCCGCACCCGGGTACACTAAACTTGTGAATGGAAGCTGCGTAATTCGACGCAAGCGTTGCATGGGTGAAGAATCTAGAACATCCAGAACCACATTGTCTGTTATCTCTATGATGTCATGTATTGGATCTCTGATATACTTCGTGGAGCTCCTAACTTGTTTGCGAACAGAATTCTGTAGTTTATCCCTAACCTCCTCATCAAGCTCCGAATACGCCAGATAATCTGAGGAAGATGTTTTCGATATTTTTCCCACAATATCTTCCAAGTCAGATAACACTAATCAAATGAAAATACTATAACTAATTTCTATGTAAATACTGCAGCTACACATAGATTTTGTCAATCATTTTCGACAAATTACTTCCCAAAATGAGACCATCATCCTCTACCTCATCCCCTTCCCCAGAAACTCTTCGACTTCGGGCAGACCGCCCTGGAGGATGATATACCCGTTGTGTGGTTCGCCTTCGGTGATTTCGCTGTTGATCGGGTTCAACATGATCTCTTTGACCTTATCGAGATCGCTGGTTTGTCCCAACGCCCAGCAGAGCTTCATGTACGCGACTTCTGGAAGCATGTTGGCGGCTGGAATCACACCGGCATCGAGCAAATCACGGCCGGTATCATAGACATTCATCTGAACATATCCCCACAGCGTCTGGACAGTCATATAGACCGCGACACCTTTCCTGACAGCCTTGCGCAGCGGTTCATACAATGGCTTGTTGACATGACCGAGACCGGTTCCGGCTATCACAATGCCTCGATAGTCGTTGTCGACAAGCGATTCGACCATATCGGGAAACATGTTCGGATAGTAATAGAGTATCGCGACTTTCTCCTCGAACGACGTATCGATCCTGACATTCGTGTCTTTCCGTCGGCGCGCAAAATCATCTCGCAGCGGAACGACCTTATCGGGCGTGCATGTCGCGATTGGAATGTCGCCAAGCGTCCTGAACGTGCTGCGATACGACGAGTGCATCTTGCGAACGCGAGTGCCGCGATGCAGCAGATTGTACTGGTCCGATGTTGGGCCGAACATGCAGACCATCACCTCGGCTATGTCGCCGCAGGCCGCAGCATGGGCCGCACATCTCAGATTGAATGCAGCATCAGATGACGGTCGATCCGACGATCTC
This sequence comes from uncultured bacterium, assembly GCA_965369655.1. Taxonomy (GTDB): domain Bacteria; phylum Zixibacteria; class MSB-5A5; order JAABVY01; family JAHJOQ01; genus JAJRZO01. The sequence goes on from CBDUQR010000051.1 coordinate 5,656, forward strand.
TGTGATCCGACTAAGACTATCGGCACAGGCGAATCCTGCACCATGAAAGTCAGAATCGCTGCCGTGTGGTGCATCGTGTCGGTGCCGTGCCCGATGACTACTCCGTCGACGCCGTTTTCTATCTCGTGCTTGATGGCTTTCGCCGTCGCGATATACTGTTCCGGTCCCATGTTCTCTGAGAACACGCCATAGAGTTTCTCGGTCTTGAGATTGCAGATGTCGGCAAGTTCGGGAACCGCGCCGTAGAGTTCTCCCGGTGTGAATGCAGGTATGACTGCGCCGGTCCGGTAATCGAGCCGAGATGCAATTGTGCCGCCGGTGCCAAGCAGAGTGACATTTGGCTTGTCGGGACACGTTGGGAATTCAGATTCGGGAATCTTGTAGTGCGCCTCTTTGTAGCCGATTTCTTTTGCCGAGATTATGGAATCGACAGCGATACCGACATTGTAGCCGTTGTGCATTTTCAAGACAAGATGTTTATCGTCGGCTGTTTCGGATCGCGGCAGGATCACACCGATAAACATGCCCTTGGTTGTCGACACCTCGACATCGGACCAGACTTTGACGCCGAGTTCCCTGAGCTTGCTCAGCGACGGTCCCTTGTATCCCTGATATGGATCATTACCCAATTTTGCACTCCATTAAGTACCAGAATTCATTGCGGCCGCTCTTGGCACAATCAGCCGCGCGACGCGACAGGGACACATCATAGCCGCTTTCAGCTATGATTGCAAGCGGTAATTTGTCGGTATGTAATGTAAAAAGAAGGGCCGCCCTTTCGGACGGCCCGAGAGTAGTTCCCCCTCATTTCAATCTATCAGAAGGAAAACTTCGCAGTGAAATACTGATTGTCGTCAAACCACTCCGATTGTACCCAGGAGTAATCGAAACTGATATAGTTCTGACCCCATGCGTACTTCAGACCGGCGCCGAGAGACGCACCGTACATGTACTCGTCCTGACTCGACGCGACATATCCGCCGCGCAGGAAGAACATGTCATCATACGAGTATTCCAGACCGCCTCGGAATTCATCCTCAGAGAAGTTGTTGGCCTGGAACGAGCCTGTAAAAACAGCCCTGTTGAGATCCTGGTTGATCGCATCCCACGACGCGCCAAACTGGATGAATGCCGGCAGTTCGAATTCGGATGACTGAGAGCGGAAGTTCTTCGGCTTTGAGCCCGGCTCGGTTTCCGGAACATCAATGCTGACATTGAACCCTTCACCTTCGAACTTCATGTTCGGACCGAAGTTCTTCATCGCGACTCCAAACTTCAGACCCTGCCAGAGCGGATTGTACATGATTCCGACGTCAAACGACATCCCGTGAGCAGCCACCTGCTCGACCGCCTCGTTCACGTAGTTCGCAGTAATGCCGAACGACACACGATCAGTGAAAATGCGCGAATACGTGACGCCGATGATCGAAAAGGTCGGACTGAACGTCTCACCGGTGCCAAGCGCCTCGTGGGTCGTGGTCTTGATGATCTCGCCGATCGAAATCACCTTGGCCTGAAACCCGATCGTTCCAAAATCCTCGAGGTTGGTCATGACACCAAAGTAGTTGATGTCGATACCAGCCATATACTCGAGGTGCGAGAACATCGCCTCGGTGCCATCGTGATGCGCTACTCCTGCTGGATTCCAGTAGAGCGCCTCAGCGCCGGACACGTCAGCGATATCTGCGCCTCCCATCGCAGTCGTTCTGCCTCCTATAGGTATGCGAAGTTCCTGAGCGCCCGCAGTACCGATGCGGTCACTGCTTCCAGCGTAAAGACAGGAAGCACCCAGAAGAACGCATACGAAGCAGATAATCACATATCTCGTCTTCATTGTCTTCCTCCTATTAGTAGAAGTCAAGCTGCTCTACCTCGGTGAATACAGCCATCTTGCCATACTTCGTACCGATCTCCGATTCAGCCAGCCATACGTAAATGCCGGAAGCCACGTAGAGCGCGTTATCAGTTCTCACATCCCAGATCAACTCAGAACTCTCACCTGCCGGATGCACCAACGTACGGACATGATCTCCGGCAAGATTGAAAATCCTGATCGTCGTTTCGACACCAGGCGGCAACTGAGTGAACTTTATAGCTCTGCTGAACTGATCACCTTCCCAATCCGCGTAGTTGTAATACGGATTGGGAACTACCAGAATGTTCTCCATGGTCCTGGCAACAACCGTACCATCATCCTCACCGATTCTCGGAGCCGAGAAACGGAAGACATCGGCAGGAGTGTTCGCCTTGTTTGAGATGAAGAGCATCGAATCGCCTTTGGTCCAGCCCTCATGCACGCCGTCGGGAGCCCATCCGTAAATCCTGTAATCCCAATCGTGGCGGGAAATTGGATTTTCCGTATCATAGCCGTAATACTCTGGATCTCCATCGTGATACGAGTACGAGAAGAAGTCGTTGCCGTAGATATTGGCGTCAGTCCCGCTAATATCCTTCGTGAGAAACATGAAGTAGTCGTCGTTGTACCAGCGATAGTCACCGTAGAAATCGTAGAACAGAGGCCAGAGACGAACATCATCGTCGGGACTGTCAATATCATCTCCGAGGTCATAGATAGCGAATGGAATCGAGAACTTAAAGAGTTCTTCATCTGCTGCGTTCGCCCAATCATCCCATCCTGTATTATATCCCCAGATTGTATCACCATTGTCGTCGAGATACCTGATGGTTGTATATTCATCGCCATCATACTCCATCACAGGTCCCGGAACGGTATCTCCCGGCCCCGCAAGGAACTTAACGACAAAATCGCGGAAATTGGCGTTGTTACCGGCGTTGCGTCCCCCCATGTAGGCCTGATCGCCGTAGGAACTGAATTCGCCTTCCTCGTCTGCATAGACTGCATCGACCTGTTTGAAGCCGGGGGCTGGTCCAACAGTCCGAACCATCATGCCGTTGACAATCGGATAGGTGAAATCACCTGACTGATTCCCTTGGCTCTCAAGAACCATAACATTGCTGGTCAGATCTTTCAGATTCCAACTGAAATCCGTGTTAAAGTTGACTTCATAGTCATGGCCTGTCAAAGAATCCTGAATCAGATACTCAACTTCGACGTATCCATCAGAGGAACCTGCTACGCGAAGACCATCCCTCGCCAGAGTCGCACCTGAACCCCACGGGGACACAGTAATCGGCCTGATCTTGCTTTCGAGATTATATGAAAGCAAACCGGCGAAGTTTGGCCCGAAGAAGACGGAATCCTCAGGATATACCTGTTGGGCATTGACGCTGTAAGACGTAACGCCGAAGTAATACGGACGATACGCTTCCAGCGGATTACCTGACTCCGGATCACGAGTGATGTTGATCTGGTACCGCGTTCCGCCGTTCGAGCCTTCCTGAGCAATCACTCGCTCTTTGGCAACATCTCCGTACAGCAGAGCGTAATCCCAGATTCGATCGGTTCTTGGTTTCACAAGAGTGTCGCAGTCCCATACTCCGTTCAGACTATCCCAATCGCAGTCAACATACTCATTGATTGCAGACTCGTATGCAGATTGCGACTGTCCAGCAGTGTAGTCATACGTGGCAATCTTGGTCCAGGGACCGGACGCCGACTTGCCCATGTACACGTTGTAGCCCTCGAAAATGTAGAGCTGACCGAGTTTGGTGCGGAAATCCTCGAGGTAGTTGTCAGAACCCTCAGGATCATCCTCCCAAACCAACTCAACATAGTTCTCGAACCCACGTGCATAGATAGTAGGATTCGGCGGGGGCAGCGGGATCACGAAATTCAGGTCATACACCACCTGAGCAGCACGGTCGATCTCTTTCAGCACCGTGATGCTGTTCAGCGGGGTGTCACCCTGAGCAGCCAGAGCGGCAGCAACTACCACCTGAGTGTCGCCCGGTTCCATCGTGAACGGTCCGGTTGTCATCATCCAGCGACGGTCAGCAGAAGCAGCATCAATCCAGCCCTCGCCTGTCACCGGATCTCCGGGAAGGAAGAACATGGTCTCCTCACCCGTCGTCGGATCGACCACTGGAGTGCCATTGCGATTGAGGCCTCTCATGTAATTGTAACACTCGATGGGCGTCTGCGGGTCCGTGCCGTTGATATACTTATTGAACGACGTCATGCCGAGCTGTTTGAAGTCCGGCACCGGTCCTGTCGGTAGGAATGCAGTGTCACCCGGCGACGCGATCAGCGGACCCTGGAAGAAGTCGAATCCGACCGCAGGTGCGGCGGCGCCATAGTCCGTATCGGTGCCATCATTATAGGCATATCCAAGTGAAAGAGCTGTGTCGCAGCCCACGAAGTCGTCGCCGGCATCACCAACATCCGGATCCGCCCACAGTGAGATGAAGGTCGAATCGAGTGTGTTGTTACCCTTGTTGATGATCGTGTACTTCATGAAGATTACATTGTCGAGGGGACCCTTGGCTGCGAAGCCGAAGGTCGATTGCTGAATCTCGACTCCGAGCGTCCTGGTCTCCATATTCACATGACCTTCGGGAGAAGCGTCATTGTAAACAGACCAGCACATCTGGTTGCCGAGCATAGCTGGCACCCGTTCGCCATCGACCCACTCGCCCGGGGCGCCATCGTCGTACGGCCAGTCGGCACGATCTCTGGAATCGTCATACGGGGTCTTGCCGTCGAGTTCGGTGCCATCACCGATTTTGTAGACTCTGAAGCTGCCCTTATCAGGCTGCGCCTCGCCGTCCAGCATCGGTCCCGGAACGAATTCGGCTGAATACTCCGCGATCGCGACGCGAATCTCATCATTGACCTTCGCGCCGACCCAGATGCCTGCAGCATAGATAACGGTCCTGTTGTCCTTCTCCGAAGCGAACGGGAAGTAGAATCCGTCAATCTTGCCAATGACTTCTGCGTCATCGTATCCGAAATTGCCGTTATTGTACACGACACAAAGAATGCTGTTGATCCACAGATGGGTTGATGTATCAAGGATCAGCGACATTCCCGGACTGCCGTTGTACTTACCTCCCGAGTTCCAGTTTATTCCCCAGGCTACTGCCGTCATCACGAGCAGGATCACCAGGAAGATCACAAGTCGTTTTGCTATCATGGTTTCCTCCTATGTCGCATTTACCATTATCAGAAACTCAGACGCAGACCGAAGCGAATCAGCCTCGGTATGTCATAATTGAGCGGCGTCTGCTGCTTCATCTGGTAAAGCTCTTCTCCTGTGTATCCAAACTCATTCGGTTCACTGTAGTTCCCGATGAACCCCTGGCCTGCCGGTGTGGCGAGCCAGCCGGTTTCATCAGGCTTGCCTGTGCCTTCGTAAACATCAAGTACATTGTCACGATTAAACACGTTGAGTACCCAGAGGTACGCATCGAAATTCAGATCGTAGAGAGTGAATGCCCGGCTCAACTTCAGATCGACTCGGTATGTCCAGGGACCATATCTCGAGTTAACCGTAGACAACGGGCTGGGTGAAACAGAGGCCAGCGTGACCTCATTGAACACCTTGGACGGCGTATATGGCGTCCCTGATCCGACGTTGACCACGACGTTGAGACCCATATTCTCAAGCGGGAATGCATCTCCCAACTTTGGACCTTCACCCTTCGTGGAACGGATATCTATCACGCCCGTGAACTTGTGCCGTTGATCGAAATCGAGTGGCGACACATTGACCGGACGATCTGAGCCAACCCAGGCGATGTTGCTCTGCGTCGTTGCGTAGGAACCAGTACCGGAGGCGTAAGCAAGCGTATAGCTCAGATCGAGAGCTATGTTTCTCGTGCGGCGCATCTTGAGGTTTGTCTCCACGCCCTTGACCGTACCGTAGTCACGATTGCGGTATGTGGGATAACCCTTCGGCAGCGACGGCAATCTGAGAACTTCTGTCTGATTCCGCACATCCTTGTAGTATGCAGTAACATCCAGTCTGGTGTTCTCACCCAGGCGGTGAGTGAAACCGACCTCGTATGCCGTCGTTTCCTCCGGTTCGAGGTTTGGATTCCCGACCGGGTAGTAGTACGGCGCAACCTTAGTCATGTACTCCAGGTAGTCGTAGGAAACATACAAATACTGCAGTTCCGGACGCTGGAAGAACTTACCATACGAGAACCTGAAATGGGTTCTGTCTGACACGGGATAGGCCACACCAAGACGCGGTGAGATTTGCTTCTCAGCCTCGGCGTCTTCGAGATCATCCTCAGTCAACCGCTGACCTTCGAGGATTTCCTCATCGCTCGCATCAGGATCATAACCCTTCAGATCCGGATCCAGCGGGAAGTACTCGTTCCTGAGCATGAGCGTGTTCGCATTGAAATAATCGAATCTGAGTCCGGCGTTGACGATCAGACCTTCCCACTCGAACTTATCCTGGAAATACAGGGCGAATTCGTACGGGTTCTTGGCCGCGTTCCAGCCATCATCGAGCTCATCCTGGCCGGTGAAATCATACCCGTAGTTGTTGACATCTGACCAGGCCTGTGGGCTGATGACCCATGTCGAGTCGGTCTTGTCCTCGTTGAATTCCCACTGGCGATAGACCTTGTGCGGGACAAGGTGATTGTAGTAGCGTAGGGTATGGCGCAGGTATTCAGCGCCCACCTTGATCTCGTTAGACGCATTCACCTGGCTCGTCATGTCGAACTTTGCGCCATAGTAGGACGACTTACGGTGCAGATAATCATCGTACACGTAGCTCTCGTCCTGTTCCGTGGTATCGATATCCCAGGGTCGGTAAAGACTTGTCTCTTCAAACCTGAGATTACCACCCGGACGACCGTAGGCAAACAGGTCATCCCATGCCACACCGTCGCCGCGTTCGCGCTCTGTCACGAAGTGGTTGGCGGAGACTTCGTAGAACGTGCTCTTGGAGACACTGTGCGTCAGCTTGAGATACATGGAGTTGTTCTTATCCTCATACCTCGGCATGTGATCCTGATTGAATATGTACGATCGGACATACTGCTGCCACTTGTCGATCGAACCGAGAATGCCAAATCTTACGGTAGCCTGCGGCGCGACATCGTACCGCAGTTTGCCCTGCCAGGTGTAACCATCGAGGTGGTTGTTCGGCAGAATCCCGTCGGCGGTCGCTTTCGGATTCCTGTCAGCCTGCCAGCGTCTTTCTCCCGACAGGTAGAACGACAAATCCGAAAAGTCCGGCGCCAGTGGTCCGGAAACGTCGAAAGCATAGATATTATAATCGTAGCTCTCGCCGTGGAAATTGTCCGTGACCACTTCGAAATTGCCGCTGTAGTTCTTCGCGCCTTCCTTCGTAGTCACATTGATAATACCGGCGGAAACTTTGCCGTATTCGGCGTTGAAACCACCTGTGGTAATCTGAATTTCCTCGATGGCATTGTTGTTGATCGCAGTAGTGGAAATCCCTGTGAGCGGATCCTGCTGCGAGAAACCATCGACGTAGTAGGCAACATCCGACTGACGGCCACCACGAATGTTCATGGCGGGTGAGTTTGTCGCCTCACGTCCACCTCGCTGCCGGGCGCCCGGGTTTTCACTGAATGCCACAACGCCTGAGTTCAACCCAACGACATCCTGATAACCACGCGTCGGAAGGTGCTGAATCTCCTCTTTGCTGACGATCGTCAGCGTAGCGGTCTGGTCCTGCTGAATCAGCGGACGCTCAGCCCTGACTACGACCACCTCGCCGGTCTCGACCGTGAGCGGTGTCAGATCGAAGTCGTAGATCGTGGTCAAATCGATCGACACACGAATGTTCTCGACCTCAATCGAACCATAACCGACCAGTTGGGCCTTTACTGTGTAGGTGCCGACAGGGACATTCAGGATAACGTACGCCCCGTCTGCATTCGTCAGCGATCCGATTGTCGTTCCTTCGATAGACACGGCAGCACCTGGGACCGGTCCGCCCGTTGTCTTGTCCTTGATCACTCCCGATATCTTGCCGGTAGTACCCCCAAGCAGTATCGAAGCGGAGAACATGACAACGACGAGGAACGCCATCGGGATGATAAGCAGTTTGCTTTTGCTCAAGTCAATCCCTCCTCTTGAGTGTTTCTCAATCCTAATTCTGTAGCTTTTGGATTTACTGGTCATCACCTCCTCATGATTCGTTAGAGTGAATAAGCTTTATTCTATCTTTCTATCCACATTATCGCACTGAGTATATGCAGACTGAGCGAAGAGTACAAGTTGCCGGTCGATGTTGAAAAATGTCAAGCCACTCCACAGCCAAGAGCCTGCAACACACAAAAATGCTCTTATCTGCAAACAATTCTAAAGAATCCCGGAATCACGTCAACAAAAACTAACAGATTTTCTGCCGTCGGCAGACGCTTAAGTTCTTGAGTGTCCATAACTTTGAAGATCGGCAGAAGTGTGCATTTCTTGAACATTCAAAATATCCCGCAATAAACGCCCGGATCGATGCAGGTACGGCTATGCGTCAGCATGTGGAGTAATCGTGAGGCTATCCCACAAATACCCGTTCCGGCAGTTGTGACTGCCGCTGAAAGGGCATGTTGAAAAAGGTAATAAGCATGGGATTCCAGGCGATCGTTAGATCTCGCTGTCATTGCGAGCGACCGTCGGTCGCCGATCCCGTCATTGACCCCGATCTTCTCCCTCCGGGATCCCGTGGGAGAGGGGATCCCCGAGGGACAGGGAGCGTGGCAATCTCATGTTTGGTATCACATTGCATGAACTGAGATCACCACGTCGCTGTCGCTCCTCGTGATGACGACAACACAGACCCGCACCTAAATGGGTTTCTCAACAAGCTCGAAGGCGGGCGTGTGAACTGTCGGCTATGGAATTCGTGTCAGGCATCAGTCTGCAAAAGATCGATTTGACATCATGAGTTGTTCTGGACTCTTACTTTTATTCGGCACGAATTATCGTGCGATTCGCTCGCCGGTTTATTATAATTGGCGCAACTTAGTGGTATGATTTGGTGTACTCTAAGGAACACTGACACGATTTGTTAGTCAAGATCGCCTGAGATAACGACACAGTGATGATAACAAGCAACAATCATAACAGAGACACAGCCATGGAGGTACGAAAGTGAAGAAAGCAACTCTGATTCTGATGGTCCTCTTCCTTGCGGCGTCTTTCACTAATGTCTTCGCCCTCACGGTGGACGAAGTCATCGAGAAGAACATCGAGGCGAAGGGTGGACGGGAGAAGCTTGAAGCCGTCAAGTCAATGAAGACAACCGGCAAACTGTTCGCAATGGGGGGAATGGAAGCCCCATTCACGATGTATAACAAACGGCCGGATCACTACAGATTCGAAGCCACAATTCAGGGCATGAGCATGGTGCAGGCCTACGATGGTGAGACAGCATGGAGCATCATGCCATTTGGCGGCAGCACCGAACCGCAGAAAATACCTGATATGCAGGCTCAGTCCACCAAACAGCAGGCTGACATGGACGGCTTCCTTCTGAATTACAAAGAACGTGGTTACAAAGTGGAGTTAGTCGGAAAAGAGGAAGTGGAAGGAACCGAAGTCTATCATCTCAAGCTCACCAATCTTGGTATGCTTGAAGGAATGACGATCGATATATATCTCGATGCCGAGCATTTCATTGAAATCAAACAGTCAATGAAAGGTTCATTCGAAGAACAAGCCTTTGAAGTCGATACGTACATGGGTGATTATAAAGAAGTCGAAGGCATGATGATGGCGCATTCTATCGACGTAAAGATGGGTGGCCAAACTGTCTCCACGCTTGTATTGGAAAAAATCGAAATCAACGCGGAAATCGATGACTCTATCTTCACAATGCCGGTGAAAGAAGAGAAGAAAGCCCCTGAGAAGAAGGAGTCGGAAGACAAATAAACACCCCTGGCGCTGAATCCTGCCGTCAGTGCGGTGACAGTTGAGACCGACCGGTGTGATTGGATCGGCGTCAGCCATTCCATAACCAAGGGCCGGAATCGTAACTATCCGGATCAATAACCGGGAGATGTGTGATGAGACTCGTACTGTCCCTCGCAGTTGTATTGTGTTTATTCGCAGGTACTTCGTTTTCGGCAGATTCGGCCGAATTCACGGTTGGTCCCTGGCTGTTTGGCGCTCTCAAAGCCAGGGCGATAGGCCCGGCTGTGATGGGCGGCAGAATATCTGCAATGGACGTCGTCAGTTCAGATCGACGAATCATCTGGGTCGGAGCGGCGAGCGGCGGAGTATGGAAATCGGTCAACGGCGGGACTACGTTCGATCCGATATTCGACAAGTACACACAATCGATAGGCTCCATCGCAATCGATCAGGAGCGACCCGATACGGTCTGGATTGGCACCGGCGAACCATGGGTGAGAAACTCAGTCTCTGTCGGAACCGGCATCTACAAGACCACCGACGGCGGCGATGAGTGGAAATTTATGGGTCTCGAAGAATCCGAGCGAGTCGGTGAGATTATTATCGATCCGCGCAGCCCGGACACAGTGTATGCTGCCGTACTCGGCCATCTGTGGGATGCCAACGAAGAACGCGGCCTGTACAAAACCGAAAATGGTGGTGAGACGTGGGAGAAGATTCTCTATGTCGACGAAAATACCGGCTGCACGGACATAGCAATCGATCCCCAGGAACCGGATATCATCTATGCCTCGATGTGGCAGTTCAGGAGAGAGCCATACTTTTTCACGTCGGGCGGACCGGGCAGCGGCCTCCACAAGAGCACAGACGGCGGCAAGACATGGAAAGAACTGACCGATGGTCTTCCTGAGGGAGAACTCGGCAGAATCGCGATCGCCGTCGCGCCATCACGACCGAACGTGCTGTACGCTGTGGTTGAATCCGAAAAAACAGCTTTGTACCGATCCGAGGATCTCGGACAGACATGGGTTAAGAAAAGCGACGACCCCGTTGTCAAGGACAGACCGTTCTATTTCAGTCTGATCATTGTCGACCCACAGGATTACGACAGAGTCTACAAACCGGCAACGATGCTCTCCATCAGTCGGGACGGAGGCGAGACATTCACGACCGGGTTCGGCGGTGTTCATCCGGACCATCACGCGATGTGGATCGATCCGGAGGACCCGAACTACGTGCTGACCGGAACCGACGGCGGTATTTACGTCTCGTTCGACCGTGCCGGGACATTTCGATTCCTTAATAATCTCCCGATCTCTCAGTTCTATCAGATCAGTTGCGATCAGCAGCGACCATACAACATCTACGGCGGGCTGCAGGACAACGGACAGTGGTTCGGACCGTCGCAGAGCCCCGGCGGCATCGAGAACAGAGACTGGCAGAGCATCGGTTTTGGCGATGGATTCCACACCTACGCCGATCCGACCAACAACGACATCGTTTACTGGGAACTTCAGGGCGGACGGATATATCGCAAGGACATGATAACCGGCGAAAACAAAGACATACAACCGCAGCCGGGCGAGGGCGATCCCGACTACAGATTCAACTGGAACGCACCGATTGCGATGAGTCCCAACAATCCGGGTATGATCTATTTCGGATCGCAGTTTCTTTTCCGGTCTTCCTATCGTGGAGACTCGTGGGAGAGAATATCAGGAGACCTGACGACCGACGATCCGAAGAAACAGCGCCAGGAGGAATCGGGTGGTCTCACAGTCGATAATACTACGGCGGAGAACCACTGCACGATATACACAATCTCAGAATCACCGGTGGATGGCAGTGTGATCTGGGTCGGTACCGACGACGGCAACGTGCAGGTGTCCGAAAACGGCGGCGGATCGTGGAAGAATATCATCGGCAACATCGACGGCCTGCCGAAATCCACATGGTGCAATTCGGTCGAACCGAGTCATCACGACCGCGCAACGGCGTATGTCACATTCGATGGTCATCGAACAGGCGATATGAAGCCGTATTTGTTCCAAACGACGGACATGGGTGAGACATGGGAATCGCTCTCAAACGATTCCTTGATCGGCTACTGTCATGTCGTGTGTGAAGACCTCGAAAATCCGAATCTGCTGTTCGTCGGAACCGAGTTCGGCCTGTTTGTGTCGATAGACGCCGGATCGCAATGGGTACACTACAAAGAGGATTTCCCAAAGGTGCCGGTCCGCGACCTGGTCATCCACCCCGAGGAATCTGACCTCGTGATCGGCACTCATGGTCGCGGGATTTACATCATCGACGATATCACGC
>CBDUQR010000052.1:0-17195 GCA_965369655.1 uncultured bacterium
TGGCCGTCTATGGTCAAGATGATCGTGGCAGTTGCAGCGATTGTCATCTTGATTTATGTTTTCGCGATCCTGGCGAAGCGATTCTCACTTGGCAGATCGGGCAAATTTGGCGGTGCTGGATCACTTCACATAATAGAGCGCAGCTATTTCTCTCCGAAGAAATTCATCTGTCTTGCGCGTGTGGGAGAGAAGGTTCTGCTGCTCGGAGTCTCCGAATCGAGTATCAATCTCGTGGCGGATGTGAGCGACCAGGATTTCTCCATCGAAGACAAGAAGAAAGAGAAGAATCAGAGAACGTCATTCAAGACATATTTCCAGCAGGCCAAATCCGGCTTGTCGACACTGGTATCGAAAGTCTAATGACAATCGGCGCTTGGTTATGAAGCTGAGATTCTGCACAAGCTCGTTGCTTGCATTGATTGCGATTTATGCTATTACGATGGCGGTTGTTCCGTCAGATCTCTCCGCTCAGGGCTTGCCGAAGATCTCTGTCGAGGTGACGGAATCGGATAATCCCCAGGACCTGTCGGTTACACTTCAGATAGTGCTTTTGATGACAATCCTGACGCTTGCGCCGTCGATCATAATGATGCTGACATCGTTCACGCGAATCGTTGTCATCCTCTCGTTTGTGCGCAGAGCGATCGGCACAGCCCAGATGCCGCCTGCGCAACTTATCGTCGGATTGTCGCTCGTGCTCACGATTTTTATCATGACGCCTGTGGTCGAGAAGGTCTACAAGGACGGAGTCAAGCCGTATATGGATGGTCAAATTTCGCAGGACGAAGCCTACGAACAGAGCGTGAAGCCGATCAAGCAGTTTATGCTTAAGCAGGCGCGTGAGAAGGACATTGCTCTGTTTGTCAAATTCTCAGGCATAGAGAGGCCGAGCAATACAGATGAGATACCGCTGCACGTCCTGATCCCCGGATTTGTCATATCAGAATTGCGGATCGCATTTCAGGTAGCATTCGTCATATTCATACCATTCTTGATAATAGACATGGTTGTTGCATCGGTACTGATGTCGATGGGTATGATGATGCTTCCACCAGTCATGGTTGCGCTGCCGTTCAAGATACTTCTGTTCGTGCTTATCGACGGGTGGTATTTGCTCGTCAGTTCCGTTGTTGCGAGTTTCTACACGTAGGAGTAAAGGATGACTACAGAATTCGTACTCGGACTCGGCCGTGAGGCGATCACACTTGTGCTGCTCGTAGCAGCTCCAATGCTTGGTTTCGGGCTGGTAGTCGGTCTCGCAGTATCGATATTTCAGGCTGTCACGCAAGTCCACGAGATGACGCTCACATTCATTCCGAAAATCGTAGCTGTATGTTTTGCTCTCATGGTGTTCCTTCCGTGGATGATAAGGATTGTCGTCGATTTCACGACCAGACTGTTCCAGGCGATACCACAAATAGCTTCGTAGTCAGTAGCGTTCCGATCATTTCTCCACATTGCAGGAAAAATATTCCTCGTAGATTACGTTTTTCTCGATAAGGCCGCAGTTGAGATAACCTAACGTGTTGTCCCGCAGCGCGATTGCATGGGTGTGGCATCGGGCATAAGGTTTGCAGAAGCTTTGTGGCAAGGAGATAGTGTATCCGCTATTGGCGGATTAATAATTATGGAATCATTTCTTGATATTTCGCAGGAGCAACTCGAAGTGTTCCTGCTCAGCATGTTTCGTTCGGCTGGGTTGATGGCGACCGCGCCTATTTTCAGTCATTCCGCTCTGCCGCTTCAGTGGCGCTTTGGGTTCTCGATGATCCTGGCTCTGGTGACATTCCGCTTCATAGGTTTCGGTGATGCCGCCATGCCGTCGGGTCTGGTCGAGCTTCTCGGGGTCGGAGTGACCGAGTTCCTGCTTGGGGCGATGATCGGGTTCGTGTTCTACCTGCTTTTCATCGGTGTCCAGTTTGCGGGCGGCATTGTCGGGTTCCAGATTGGATTCGCTATCGTCAATGTGATCGATCCGGTGACATCGCAGAATGTATCGATCATCGGACACTTCCAGTTTCTGATTGCGACATTGATTTTTCTCGTGATGGACGGACACCACATGATCATCTCGGCGGTCATCGACAGCTTCAAGCTCGTCCCGATAGCGACAGTCCGATTTCAATTGGCGAATGCCGATCAGATGATTCGCCTGAGCGCGGGAGTGTTAGTCATCGCTGTCAAGATAGCCAGTCCGGTTATGCTCACGATAATACTCATTGACACTGCGCTCGGAATCCTGTCGAGGACTGTGCCGCAGATGAATATTTTCATAGTCGGTTTCCCCATAAAAATCATGGCGGGTCTGTTTATGGTCGGGGTTTCGCTCCCGATCATGGCATACGTCTTCAAGGGGAGCTTGCTCAAACTCCAGGACAGCCTTAGTGGCATCATCGTAAGCCTGGCGAGGTAACAGAGTGCCGGATAAACCAGCACAGGAGAAAACAGAGCCCGCAACTCCTCGAAAGCGACAGGAGGCCCGCAAAGAGGGTAAGGTTGCGAAATCGCAGGAACTCTCGTCTGTGATAATCCTGCTCGCCAGCATCGGCGCCATGTATTTCGTGATGCCGAGCAGCATCGAGTATATCAGCGAATTCGCGAGATGGCTGATAGCTAACGCGCCGGACCATGTCGTTACGCACGCGAATTTCTCGCTCTATTTCAAACATGCCATGATGACGTTTGTCATGGCTGCCGGGCCGATTGTCCTGGTTCTGGTCGTAGTCGGGATGGTCGCGAACCTTCTTCAGGTGGGCATAGTCTTCTCAGCGAAGCCGCTCGAACCGAAACTCGAAAAGATCGATCCTATCAAAGGAGCCGCCAAACTGATCTCGGCACAGGCACTGTTCAGTCTGATAAAGGACATCGTCAAGATTGCTCTCATTTTCGTGGTTGGATATTACGCCATCGCTTCAGAAGTGGCACAGGGCACGCTACTTCCGGAGTTGAGTGCACCTCAGATGCTCGGATTCATCGGCGCGGCGATGTTTCGTGTGGCGATCAAGTGCAGCCTCGTGCTGATTATCATTGGAGCAATCGACTACGCATTCCAGAGATACCAGTATGAGAAACAGCTCAGAATGACAAAGCAGGAAATCAAAGATGAAATGAAGAACACGGAAGGCAATCCTCAGATAAAGGGACGCATCCGGCAGTTGCAGCGCGAACATGCTCAAAGTCGGATGATGGCCGATGTGCCGAAGGCCGACGTTGTGGTGACAAACCCGACGCATATCGCTGTGGCGATGTCATACGATGTTGAGAAGATGGATGCCCCGACGGTCGTTGCTATGGGGCAGAGGCTCATTGCGGAGCGGATCAAGGAGATTGCCTTGCAGCACGACATACCGATCGTCGAGAACAAGCCGCTCGCGAGATCTCTTTTCAAAGCCTGCGAAGTTGGCATGCAGATACCAGCAAGTCTGTTCAGGGCTGTGGCCGAAGTGCTCGCCTATGTCTATAAGCTGAAAGGCCAGGTGTAATGCCAGAGACTTCGAAAGCATTGGGTCGAATCGGCAAGCAGTCCGACATATTCATGGCCCTGGCCGTAATCGGTATCCTGGTCGTGCTTGTGGTTCCGATACCACCGCAGTTTCTCGATGTGCTGCTCGCCTTCAATATAGCGTTTGCGATTCTTATTCTGTTTACCACGCTATACATCACGAGGCCGCTCGAGTTCTCGGTGTTTCCGGGAATGCTGCTTGTTGTCACGCTAATGAGACTGTCTCTCAATGTGGCTTCTACACGACTCATTCTCGGCGAAGCGTACGCCGGTGAGATGATCAACGCATTCGGTAACTTCGTGGTAAAGGGCAACTATGTCGTAGGATTCATAATCTTCCTGATCCTGGTCGTCATCCAGTTCGTCGTCATCACCAAAGGCGCCGGACGAATCTCAGAAGTAGCAGCAAGATTTACACTCGACGCTATGCCCGGCAAACAGATGGCGATCGACGCGGATCTGAACGCCGGTCTGATATCCGAGGTCGATGCGAGATCCCGGCGCGATAGCATCTCGAAAGAGGCGGATTTCTACGGAGCAATGGACGGTGCCTCGAAATTTGTACGAGGCGATGCAATAGCCGGAATCCTGATAACGATCATCAACGTCATCGGCGGATTCATTATTGGAGTCCTTCAGAAGGGTATGTCGCTGAGTGAAGCCCTGGCGACCTATACATTGCTGTCGGTCGGTGACGGTCTCGTATCACAGGTTCCGGCGCTGATCATAGCGACCTCGGCAGGTCTCCTTGTCACGCGCGCCGCTTCGTCATCGAATCTCGGCTCCGACATGACAGCTCAGTTGACGAACAAGCCGCGGGCAGTCCTGCTTGCATCGGCGATCCTGTTGGTATTTGCGTTCATGCCGGGCTTACCGTCGCTTCCATTCGGAATTCTCGGGATACTCGTCGGAGTGGCGGGAATAACTCTGGTTCGCACTCAGCGCGCGAGGGAAGAGAAAGCGCGCGGAGAGGCCGATGTCCAGCGCCCCGAGGGCGAAGAGACGCCGGAAGCGCAGGTGGAGGAATTCCTGAGACTCGACACGCTTGAACTGGAGATCGGATACGGGTTGATACCGCTGGTCGACGTCGAACAGGGTGGCGATCTGCTGTCGCGTGTCAGCATGATCCGCAAACAGCTCGCGCAGGAGATGGGTATCATCGTCCCGCCGATAAGGATACGCGATAACGTACAGTTGAAGCCGAATCAGTATGAGATAAAGCTCAAAGGCACAAAAATTGCTGAATATGAACTGATGGTCGATCACTTCCTCGCGATCAATCCGGGTAGTATCGATGATGATCTCGATGGATTCAATACGGTCGATCCGGCATTCGGACTCAAGGCAAAGTGGATCATTTCGAACCTGAAGGAACTGGCCGAGATGAAGGGATTCACAGTTGTCGAGCCTGCCGCTGTGATCGCAACGCATCTTGCGGAAGTAGTCAAGACTCATTCTGCGGAGATTCTCACAAGGCAGGATGTGCAGAACCTGGTCGAGACTGTCAAGAAGGACTCGCCCGCGGCGGTAGAGGGAATCATACCTGACATCATCTCGCTGAGTATCATCCACAAGGTGCTTCAGAATCTGCTTTCGGAGAGAGTCCCGATCAGAGACTTGCAGTCGATCCTCGAAACGATGGCCGATTATGGAGAAGCTACGAAGGATCCTGATGTCCTGAGTGAATACTCGCGTCTCGCCCTGCGTCGCACGATTTCGAACATGCACATGAACAGCGACGGTAAGATCAATGTCTTTACGCTCGATCCCAGACTTGAGAGAATCCTGTCGGATTCGGTACAGGCACAGAAGACCGGATTGACATTTGTGTTGCCTCCTGAGATTTCGGAAGCGCTGCTCAAGAGAGTGACGGTTGAGGCTGAGAAACTCGCTGTCGGTGGGGAGACCCCGGTTGCGTTGGTGCCGGCCAATATCAGGCTGGCGTTGAGACGGCTGCTGAACTCAGTTCGTCCGCAAGTCTCGGTGCTATCATACAACGAAATTATCCCTGACATAGAAGTTTATTCAGTTGCAATAATAGGATTAGGTGAAAATGCGGATCAGGAACTTTCAGGCTAAATCAGTTTCGGAGGCCCTCAGGATGGTCAGGAAGGAACTCGGACCGGATGCGGTCATCCTCAAGACCACGCCGATGGATTCGAAGGGCAGCAGAATCGGCAAAAAGCTGTTTCAGGTGACCGCCTGCATCGATGACGGTAGTCTCCATGCGAAGCGCGGGAGTGAACATCACACAGAAAAAGCGCGAGGCGTATCCTATTCGGATCTCGATGGAATCAAGGACGTGCTTCGGATTCTGCAGAAAGATGTCAGGTACCTCACGATGCTGAGCATGCCGTCGGGCAGAGATACTGGTCTCGACGACAAGCTCACATCCTGTTTCCACGATTTGACCGGCAGTGGAATCGATCCGGCGGAAATCGTGAGGATATTGAGAGAGGTTCAGGAGAGCGGAGTCGATGTCGCCGATGACGACATCGTCAGAAACGCGATTGCCGAGAACATGATCTCCAGCCTGACCGAACCGTTCGAGATCAAACAATATGCCGGAGGACCGAACAGTGTCGCGTTCGTGGGACCGCCCGGCGCTGGAAAGAGCTCTATGGCGGCGAAACTCGCATCTCACTTCGTAGTCGAGAAGAAGACTGCGGTGAAGCTCGTCAGTCTCGATGATTTCAGGCCTACCGCAGGAGATGAGTTGAAGAGATTCGCTGACGCCC
This sequence comes from uncultured bacterium, assembly GCA_965369655.1. Lineage (GTDB taxonomy): Bacteria > Zixibacteria > MSB-5A5 > JAABVY01 > JAHJOQ01 > JAJRZO01. The sequence goes on from CBDUQR010000052.1 coordinate 6,241, forward strand.
TCGATGTGCCGTTCGCAGCGGAGGACTATGATCCAATCGGTGAAACGAAAGCGAGCGTGGTCCTGATAGACACGGCTGGAGTTCCCGTCGGAGCTGATTCTGAGCGGGACGAATTAAGATCGAAGCTCGACAAGTCAGGCGTTTCAGAAGTGCACCTGGTGCTTCCTGCATATTGTAGCGCGAATGACATGATCGACTGGTACGATTTCTATGTGCCGATCGGCTTGACTGCGGTGTCGATCGCATTTCTCGATCAGACGGCGAATTACGGTGCGGTCGTAAACCTGTCACTGGTTCGAGAAGCAAAGTTCTCGTACTTCTCGTTCGGACGTACATCATCGAAGAACCTTGAGAGCGCCGATCCGGCGAAACTCGTCCGGCGAATGCTCGCGGTCTAAGAGGATCACAATGAGCAAGTTTGCAGAATTGAAAGATAAGCTGTCGAAACTCGAAAGGCCTTTCACGGTCGCTCTGACGTCCGGCAAGGGTGGGTCGGGCACGAGTTGGCTCTCTGCTTCACTCGCCGCCGATCTCGCATCACAGGGCGTCAGAACACTGCTCCTGGATGCGGACCTGGGGTTGGGCAATCAACATATTCTGGCTGGGCTGTCACCTGTGTTCAGTGTCGAGGATGTGCTTGACGGCGCGTGTGCGATTGAGGAGGCGACAATCGAACTCTCATCCAATCTGAGTCTTTTTCCAGCGCGATCCGGTCTCTCGGATGTCGAATTCATTCCGAGTCTGGAGATGAAGCAACTGGTCGGATCGCTCGCCTGGATAAGAAAGAATTTTGATATTGTAATCGTCGACGGCGGCGCGGGGATGTCGCAAAGGATCGCGACGGTGGCTGAGCTCACTGACACTGTCCTGATAGTGACGACGCCGGATATTGCTGCCATAGCAGATTCATATGCCGTTGCGAAGTATCTCCTGCAGGGGAAATCAGTGTCGGAACTCGGGTTCGTCGTCAATCGTGCCGAGTCCGATGATGAGGGAAAGCGCACAGCGGAGAATCTTATCCAGATGACGACAAGATTCCTCGATTACGATGCGAAACTCAGCGTATACGTTCTGGAATCAGATGACTTCGTGATCGGCAAGACACTCCATGGAATACCCGATCCGGAATCCTGGAGCGAATCCTTGAGATCGGGGATACGGGCGGTCGCCGATGCAGTCGGTCAGACCATACCAGACGATCCAAGCCATTGGTCCGGAGCGCATTGGACTCCCACCCGGGCGATTTCGAAATTAAACAATCAAATTAAACAATCAGATGATAGATGACGATAAGATTAAGAGGGATTCGGGCACGCGGGACAAGTATGTCCATGCCGGGCCTGAACTTGAATCACCAAGGAAGGACTCTCTATGAACGCGAAGGAGGAAATCTGGCAGGCGTATCGCCAGACGGGTGATCCGGTTGTCAGAGAAGAGCTTCTTACCAAGTATCTGCCTCTTGTGAAGAACGTCGCCGGACGTATGGCGATGGGCTTTCCCAAGTCGGTCGAGCTCTCGGACCTTGTCAACACCGGCGTTATTGGCCTGATAGAGGCCTTCGGCAATTTCGATCCAGAGAGAGGCGTGAAGTTTGAAACCTACGCGGTTCCTCGAATTCGCGGCGCGATTCTTGACGAACTCAGAGCGCTCGACTGGGTGCCGAGATCTACCCGTGCCAAGTCTCGCGAGATCGAACGCGCGCTGGTTTCCCTCGAAAACGATCTGGGTCGAACACCCAACAACGATGAGCTTGCGAAACAGCTCGACATGACGCTCGCCGAGTTGCATCGCGCGCTCAGCGATGTATCGAGTACGACGATCCTCTCGCTCGACGAGATGATCTACGGCGAGGAAGATAATCGTCAGATCCCTCGGATAGAGACGATTGAAAACCACTCAAACGGCAGCATTATCGGCAGCATCGAGAAAGATGAACTCAGAGCCTATCTTGTTGTCGCGATCGCAAACCTGACAGAGCAGGAGAAGCTTGTTATCGCGCTCTACTACTATGAGGAGTTGACTCTCAAGGAGATCGGCGAGGTTATGAGTATCTCGGAATCTCGCGTATCGCAGATTCATACGAAATCGATAATGAAGCTTCGAGGAATGGTGAGGGAGAAGTTCGGCCTTTAGAGGATGATCGTGTGAGATGGTCAGACCGATTGACATTGCGGATAACGTGGCGAAAACACCCATAGCGGAGAAGGTCACCAAGATCGACAAAGCCGCTCCGGAGTTGGATCAGCGTCAGTTTGCGGCTCAACTCGAAAAACAGCAGGTCAGCAAGCAGCAGCAGGCGACTCCGACGCCCAAGACCGATGAAGTGATCATTCACCGTGAGAAACCGAAGCAGGAAGAAAAGAGCAAGAAGAAGAAACAGGACAAGAAGAAGAAATCGGATGTTCACCTCGACCTGAAAGCATGAGAGGGCATGGATGAGCAATTATCAGATATTGGAAATCGCGCTCGACGTCGCTTTTTTCGCGACTGTCACATCGGTTATGGTCATCTTCGCGATAGTGCGTGAAAGATATATCAGGAAGAGCCTGACCGAGCAGTCCGGAATGGTGAAGTTTCCCGAAGCGCTTGCCGAAGCCGGATCGCCGATCCCGTCGGCAGATGATATTTCGAGCGGACACAGAAAGAAGGACAGCGGCAGGAATATCCCGAGTCGCGTCGGGGCGGATAAAGTTACTGCTGCGGGACGCAGGAGACTGTCGAGATCGGAGATGGAACTCATGAGCAGTCTGTCTTCGAGTACTGGAAGAAGTTAGTTGAAAGGGTTGTTATGAAGAATGATACACCGTTTTATCTGCAGAAGGTCGAGTGCCCTGTGTGCAAGGCGATCAATGAGTTCGAGGCGATCAAGGTCGGAGCTTACGAGGAAGAAGGAAGGGATACTGACTTCAGGCCGATCGACGTGAAATGGAAGAACCCAAAGTACCAGAAGTTCAGTCCGATCCTTTTCTTTATGGCCACCTGTTCGAACTGCTATTTCACGAGAGAATACACGGCTAAGTATAAGGATTGGAAGAACGATACAGCGTTCAAGAACTACAGGCTCAAGACCCAGAAGCGGAGACACACGGTCCATGTGACACAGGACGGCTCGGTGATAAAAGAGATTGGGAGTCGTCTCGATCCGCAGTCGTATCCACTCCAGACGGCAATCAGCAAGCTGCTCATTGGAATCTACGATGAATTGCTTCTCGACAGGCCGTCGAATCTCGATATTGCAAGGTATTTCATTCGCGTGGCATGGCTCTTCAGAGAGGCGGGAAACTCAGAGAATGTGGAACAGAATGTCTTTCTCGGATATGTGTCGGCGCTTGACGATCAGGTGAAGAGTCTGAAGCAGCTTCACCAGCGATTTCGAGATGTGCAGGCCGGAGTCAAAACCGCAGTCGCGAATCATCTGGAGGACACGAGTTTTACCACTGACGAGATTAGCGAAGAGTTGAAAAAAGGCTACAATCAGGCGCTTACATTTCTGGCTGGCGCCGATGAACGGATCGAGTCTGCTGTAATGCGATTCGCAACGACATGCCAGCTCAGCAACGACAGTTTTGTCACTACGGGTGGGGATGATGTGTTGTCGATGCCGTTTGCAGGGCAGTCATCGTACAGAGGATTTCTCAGGAGCCTGAAAGACAACTGGGAATATGCTCCGGCATCCGAGCACGATGCGCTCAAGTTCTCTTTTGAGTTTTACAAGAATGCGTACGAAAACGGTCACGAAGTGAGCGAGGGCAACCAGCAGATACAGGTGGAGTACCTGCTCGGAGAGGTGAGCCGACGGCTTGGCAGGCATGAGGAAGCCAAAGGGTATTTCAACAATGCCGTCAGAAGCGCACAGCAGTTTATCTACCAGCACAAGGGCGAAAGTGCGAGAACCGCTTTGGCGAGGAAGATATATGAAATGGCGCTGGCGCAGGGGAAGCAGAATTTGAAGGAAGCGCAGAGTGCCGCAACGCAGTAGAGAATCGGAATCCGTCCGCAGTTGATGCGGCAGGGAGGACAGATGATGTCAGTCAATACGAAGACGGAAACGCAGGACACGATTTGGTCCGTGCAGACAGAGGAGCAGCACTCTGAGGGGGCGGTGCAGAGACGCAGATATGTTCGCCTCGATATCACATCGCAGATAGACCTTAAGCTGATCGTATCGGAACCTGAGCAGGGGGGATTCATCCCGTTTTGTGGCGAAGTCCTTAACGTTTCCGCAGGTGGTGTCCTGATCGAGTCGGAGGAAGCGATGCCGGAGGACGCCTACGTGATGATGGAATTCGAGTTGAACGGGAGCGACAGAATATCTGGAGTCGTGGGCAGAATCAGACGGTGTGAAACCGAGAGCGACAGCAGTCATCTTATTGGCGTCGAGTTTTGCACTTCAGAAGACATCGCGCAGAAGTGTCCTCTTGAGTGCAAGAAGCTTCTGGACGAGGAATATTGCAGCTTCGATGACAAGGTCAGACAGTTGATAAACCGTTATGTCTTCAACCGCAAGGTTCAGGAAAAGGCCGAGGAGGCTGAGTGATGACCGCGCGACGCCTGATCGTAATTCCTGTAATCCTGCTGCTTCTCGGTGTAGCATTGCTTTATGGCGGAAGGGAAAGATCATTCGCTATTGTCTATAACGGAGCGCAGACAGGATTCCAGGAACTTCAACTGACCGAAAAAATATATCATCAGATGGCCGGTCATCCCGCCGTAGAACTGATCAATCCTGAAGTCTGCGACAGCATCAGGAATGAATACCCCGAATTCACCGGCAGGTATTTCGACAAGGACCTGATGGTCGAGATGGCGGAACTGGCGGGAGCGAGATACCTCGTGTGGATAAATGTCGAGGAATCGGACGTCAGGAAATCGGCGCGCACATGGATACCGTACGTCTTCAAGAGTCATCATCGGAAGTGCGTGCTGAGCATTCGGATGTTCGTGGTGGATGCGTTCAACGGCAAGATCGTGCTGGCGCGATACTACAGCAAGAACAAACGCGGGCCAGCCGTCATGTCCTGTCTCGATTATGATCCAGATGATCCAGGCCTGATCCAGTCGTACTCAGAGGTCCGAGAAAAGTTCAATGAACTGGAGGAAGAGATCTCTGAGGAGTTGGTCGAGGAACTGGTTCAGATTATCTACCGAAGGTAGCCATTGCAATGTCCGACTCCGCCGTCAGACAGGCAGCAGTATCTCTCGCGGTCAAGTTCGATATTCATCGATTTGAGCTCCCGGCATTTGTTGTTGCGAACGATGGACATACGGTAACTGTCAACCGCAGACTCGCCGAATACCTCGGATCAGACTCAGACAACGCCGAAATCGAGTTGTCATTCAAAAAATTGCAGGAATACCTCGGTACGGTCCTCCAGAGAAAGGTCGAGAGAGTTATTGGAAGCGGAGTTTCCTGCAGGATGCCGGATGTCGTATTCACACATTTCTCCGGAGGCTGCAGGCGCGCCGACATTATGCTTTCTCATTGCACCGACGTCGATCGTGCGCCGGGCTGTCTCGGTCTGCTCATAGACTCTACGGAGTCATGGATTCTCGAAAAGAAACGGAGCGCAATAGAGAACGAACTCTCAATCGTCTCACAAGTCAGCGCCCAACTCGGCTCCACAATGGAGACCGATGAGATAGTTAAGATTATTCTCATTGCCGTGACAGCGAGGGAAGGTCTCGGGTTCAACAGGGCGTTCCTGATGCTGATCGACGATGCTCATCGGGAGCTTCACGGGCACCACGCAATAGGTCCTGTCGATTCCGAGGAGGCTGGACGGATATGGGGCTCGATTCCGGATGAGGGAAAGGATCTTAAGAGCGTCATCGGCAGCTACATTCGCGATATTCGCTTCGATGAGACAGCCTGTGACCGCGCAATAAGGCACCTCGTACTGCCGCTGAGTAAGGCCGGGAATCCAATATCGAGAGTGGCTTTCGGTCGAACGCCTGCGCTGGTAGACGAAAGTGAAGCGCTGCAGTCCGTGCGCGCCATCAGCGGCGGTCTCTTCGGTGATTCCGAGATTGCCGTAGCGCCGTTGAACGCCAAAGAGAGCGTTTTGGGTCTGATTATGGCAGACAACAAGATAACAGGTCGTGGAATCCGAGAGAGCGATATCGACCAACTGCAGATGTTTGCCAATCAGGCCGGGCTTGCGCTCGAAAGATCGCGCCTCTATGAGAGCTTACAGACAAACATCGAGGAACTCGAAAATGTCAACCTGGAGCTGGAGAGAAGCCATCGGGAGATCGTACAGATCGAAAGACTGTCGCTGATGGGTGAGATGACGCATCGGATCACTCACGAACTGCGCAATCCTCTTACGATCATAGGTGGATTTGCGAGTCTTCTTCTAAGGTCAAAGGAAATCCCCGACTCGGAGCGGGAACGGGCGGAGATCATCTGGACGGAGTGCAGGAGAGTCGAGCAGCATCTCGACGCGCTGCTCGATTTCTCGAAGTCGTATTCTGAGGGCGAAAACGATGTTGATTTTTCCATGCTTCTGAGCGATGTCGTCTCGATGGTGCAGTCGAAATTTGCGCAGGCGAAGAACAGTCTCCGCTACAGGAGCTCAGGAACAGGAGTACTTCTGCGGGTGCGCAGAGATCTTCTGATGCACGGAATATTCCGCCTTCTGGAACTGCTCTCTGAGATCGTCGGTCCGGGCGTCGAATGGGAGGTGACATGCATCAATGCACCGAATGAGATCAGGGCGGAGATCTATGTCACGAGCAGCCAAATGTCTCATGATGAGTCGACCGATCTTCTCAGGAGATTCGTGGAACATGGGGCGAGTACGTCCGACCTGCGATTGTCGCTTGCCAACGAGGCTATCGCCTACGACGGCGGCGAACTCGGGTTCGAGATACGTGAGAATCGGCCGATAATATATGTAGCTTTTCCCATGCAGGAGAATACAGATGGACAAGCGAATTCTGATCGTCGATGACGAGGAAAACATCAGGAAGCTCTACTCGGCTGAGTTCTCTGCCGATGGGTTTCAGGTTATGACAGCCGACTCGGGGGAGGCGGCGATACGAACCATAGAAGAGGACGAACCCGACCTGGTAGTGCTCGATATCAAGATGACCGGGCGCGATGGACTCGATATCCTCGGGTCGCTGAAGAAGCGAAACGGGAAGCTGCCGGTGGTCCTGAATTCGGCCTACACTACCTACAAAGATGATTTCAATTCCTGGCTCGCGGATGCCTATGTTGTCAAATCATCCGATCTGGTCGAACTGAAAACGAAGATCAGGGAGTTGCTCAAGGCATGACGGAGAGATCCGAACTGAGGGCGAGCCTCAGCGCTGAAGTTGAGCCATCCGATCTCGAAACGATCGTCGAAGAAATAAGGCTGTCGGCTCTCAATATGGCGATCAATGCAGCCAGGCTGAAGTTGAGCGGCGAGTCGAGATCAGTGATTCGCAAGAAAATCAGCGATCTCATCAATATATCGCTCGATACTGTTACCCATCTGGCTCAGGTTTTCGACGCCATGCGCAGCGGGTCCCATGAGGAAGCCGATGATCCGTCGGTGTTCATTGATGAACTTCAGACAATCGAGACTACAATCCGGGATCGGTCAGCCGAAGTGATGGATATGTTGAAACGTGCAGGCCTTGGCGAACAGTAACAGCCTCGAATACTGCTCCGGCAGCCCTGAGGTGCCATCGAGCATTGTTTTTCTTCTTTGAAGCCGATTTCACCAACGTTTTTACTGGCGCCACTTCAGAACGGAGCAATTGCTCCGATATAGTGAACAGACCAAATGGAGAGGGTTTGACATTGGTGAGAAGCAATGGACGGCTGCTGTTGATTGTCACATCCGAGGGCGGACCGCCTGTCGTGCATTCCCTGCTTTCGCAGCTTCCGCAGGACTTTCCAGTTCCGATCGTGTTGTACGCAGGATTTGCGGCCGGAGCGCCTGGGCCAATTTGCAACGCCTGGAACAAGACGACATTTCTTACCGTCGAGGCCGTATCTGAGACGATCATGCTCGATGGGGGTAAAGTCTTTGTCCTGCCACGGAATATGCGCGCTCGTATAGGGCGTTCGGGAAATGGTCTCAAACTTGCCGTCGATACGAAAGCGGCTGACCGTCAGACCTCCGTGCTGGTCTCACTCATTCGTTCGGCTGTTGATTGTCTGGGTGAGGGGCTTTTCATCGTATTGAGCGGAGGATTAAAGCGAGACTCCCAATCGGTAATCGAGGGAGTGAAGCTGGCTGCGGAGGGTAACGCGGGAATCTGCTTTGCGGCAGATCCGGCGCTCAGTTCGGCTGAGATTGCTACGGAGATACCATTGGGTCAACTCGGAATACCCTCCACATCCGCCGACGAGCTTGCGAGAAGGCTCTTGCTTGAATATGAACGTACGAATACTGTTAAAAGCACGAATTAGAATGTTCAGCGGCTGCACAATCTGCCGATAATTATGTGAGAAGAGCGGTACAAAATTTTGCGGACGGGGGAACATGTGGAAAAGGCTTTACGCGTTCTGGTTGTAGATGACGAGGCGATTCTTCGGACTCTCCTCGAAGGAATTCTCAAGAAGGAAGGATACGAGGTGTCCTCTGTGGAGTCTGTTCAGGCGGCTCTCGATAAGCTTGAGAACACTCAGATTGAGATAGTTGTATCAGATATTAACATGCCCGGCACCGATGGTTTCGAGCTTCTGCGCAGGGTCAAGAAGGATTATCCCGACATTTGCGTGATCATGATGACCGGATATTCCGACGCTTTCTCCGTCAAAGACGTATTGATGCTCGGTGCTGATGACTATATAACGAAGCCGTTCAAGAGTCTGGAGATCAGTATGATAATCGAGCGTGCTTACTGGAGATCGCTCTCAGGGAAAGAAAGCCCGGTCGGCGCATCGCCGGAGTAGTATCCTATGGCCGTCGTAGCGACAGCATCACGGCAACTCAAGAGCAGATCGGGATTCTGTATTACGGTTTCCAACGATGAGTTCAATGCCTTTCTCACGCTGACATCATCAGAAGAGAATGCCCAGGGAATATCAGAAACTGAACTCGTCGAGGAACTGAAGCAGGCTGGAGTTGTCTTCGGCCTTCTCGATGAAGATCTGCGCAATCTCGCTGAGAATCAAGTCTTTGATAAGAAGATTCTCGTTGCGCGCGGTAAACCGCCGCATATGGGGAAAGATGCTCAGATAGAATACTCATTCGGAATCAGTGAGAAAAAAGCTCCGACAGAGGGTAGCGACGGTCGAATCGATTATAAGAACCTCGAGTATATACAGAATGCTTCCGCAGGGGAAATACTCGCGAAGAAGACTCCGCTCACCGAGGGTTCTCCAGGAAAAACAGTATTCGGCTCAGACATTCCGTCGCAGCCGGGTCGCGACAAATCCATCGGAAAAGGCGCCAACACCTCTCTCTCCGAAGATGGCCTTGAGCTCAAGGCCGACATAGACGGTTCGATTGTATTCACCAGTGGTATCACCAATGTTCTCGCTGTTCAGACGATTTCAGGTAGTGTTGATGCATCCACCGGCAATATCGAGTGCAATGGATCGTTGAAAATCACGAAGGATGTCAAGAGCGGTTTCAAGGTCAGGGTGAAAGGTGATCTGGAGATCAGCGGCCATGTGGAAGACGCGGAGATCGAATGTGAAGGAAATGTCATCGTAAAATGTGGTTTCTTCGGTAGCAGCAGCGGCAGCGTCAAGGCTAAGGGCGATGTCACAATCAAATGGGTCAACGGGCAACAGGTCCACTCAGACGGGATGCTGACAATAGGTGGAGAGGCTATCAATTGCAGGCTCTATGGCAAGGAAGGAATCGTTATTCTGGGATCCAAGGGCAAGATCTCCGGCGGTGAGGCTGCTTCTCGAAATATGATACGCGCGCCGGAACTCGGCTCTGAGGGTGGAGCGACAACGCATCTGAAAGTAGCGTTCGATGCCAAGATTCTGCAGCAGTTGAAACAGGTAGAGGCCGAACTGGAGCGCATCAACGAAGATCATAAGCGTGTCAAGGAAGGCCTGACCGCGCTGTACAGGCTGCAGATGGACGGGAAGCTATCGCCAGAGAAAGAGGCGGTGCTCATGAAACTGGAAGTGTTTTTGAAGAGCGTTCCCGAGAAGAAAGCAGAATATGAGGTGAATCGCGATGCACTCCTCGGAAAACTCAAGGAGATCGCAAACGCCGAGATAATCGCCGAACGGAAAGTGTATCCTGGCGCAATAGTGCATTTTGGCGTTGTCTATAAAGAGATAGTCGATGCGAGAGGAGCTACGAGGTTCCACATCGACTACGACAGTATTGTAGCCTCGGAATACTCTCCATCATCTGATTAACGAGACAGGTGGTTCTTTCAAAACGTGTGTTCAGCGTTGTCTTGAGAGACGCCTGCGACCTGAACATGTGGTTTGTATATCATGTCATCCCGACGAAGGGGCTTGTTGAAAAAGTCTTTTAGATCAGCGTTGAATAGTGTTGATTGTGGTTATGCAAACAAAACGAGAGCAATTTCAACAAGAGATGACGCTCCTCCCGCCGGAGATATTGTCAATAGTTGTGGATTGAATTTAGATTGTATCCCCGAGTTTTGCATTTAAGCAGCTTCCTTTATTTCTCCGTCAACGAACTTAACGCCTTCAATGACTTTTGTTATGAGTTTATATGCATTGATTCTCCGCCAGTGTTTTTCAGCCTGCCGAGCGAGTTTAAAGACCATCATCAGGGTCGCCAGTCGCGATCCGCAGCCCTTCGTCTGGCGAGTCCGATGCCGTACTGTGGCGAAGGTTGATTCAATCGGATTAGTGGTACGTATGTGAATCCAGTGCTCAGCCGGGAAATCATAAAAGGTGAAAAGGACGTCCTCGTCCCTGGAAAGGCATTTTACTGTTCCGGCTGGTCTTGCGCCGAAGGCGTGTCCCTCAGGATCCCCTCTCCCACGGGATCCCGGAGGGAGAAGATCGGGGT
>CBDUQR010000053.1:0-17052 GCA_965369655.1 uncultured bacterium
CTTCAACTGTATACTCACTCAGTCTGTTGCGCGTTCGATTGCGATTGGAACAGCTCTTCTTGCGATTTCTGCAAATCAAAAATTTCCAGTTCTCTGACTTTCAGATTCTCGTCCAGATGAGCTATACAACTAACTCTGACGGGCCCCGAATATGAGAATAGTTGAAGAAGCTTCGTTTGATTCTGGCCAACATAGCGATAGTAAACCCTACTGCCATCAGATAGATAAGCCCATCCACTCTTTGTACTCTTAAAAAGTGCGTTCAATTTCACGATCAGCCATGTCTCCCGTGTTGTAGTGGTGATATTCTCATTCACATCGAAATATGGTCGTTCTTCGGCAGTAATACGCTCCTGCAATGTTATGCCATCCGGAGAACGTGCAGAAAATTCCGCACTGTCAATACGTCCTTCTTCAAGTGGGCTCATCATCTTGTTCAGATCAGAATCGATTTGTCCGCTTTTGAATAATTCGAAAATCTCTAATGGCACCTCAATATTTACGTTATTGCAGTTAGAGACGACGATGCTATTCTCTGCGTTGATTCTCTCTCGAAAAGGTTGTTTCTTGATATGGCGTTTCAATTTAATTACTTCAATTATCTTGCGAACAATGAAATATCCCCCAGCAGTGAGAAAGCTGGCACCCGTAAGGGAATCGACATTCTCGCCAATTGTTTTCCATACTTCTAAGATAATATCTGCTGAACCAGGTCGAACTCCGGTAATGCGAAGCCTATGAATGGAATCAGGATCGTCAGTAGCAGCAATCTTGCCATAGGCGCTTGAAAATCCCTGCAATACTGGAACAATGTCCTCTATAGACATAGAACCATCATCTACATCAGGACCTTCATATCTGAGATGAATTTCTATTTGTTCCTTTTTCACGTTTTCCTCTGACAACCATTATTGGATAATGGTAATGACGTTACCAAAAAGCAATTAGAAAATTCTCAAACTGACCCACTACCTAATCTTGAGAAGTCTGGTCAGGTGTGCTTCGTCAATGAGAACTTCGCGAGCCTTGGACCCGTCGTACATCCCGACGATTCTCTTCTCCTCGAGTTGATCGATCAACCTCGCCGCACGCTGATAGCCGATCCCGAGACGCCGCTGCAGAAGAGACACAGACCCCTGTTTATGCTTGACGACGAGCTCGGCGGCTTCTCTGAGAAGGGGGTCTTTGCCGAGATCTTCCTGCCGCTTCTTCGATTTCTCATCAGTGAAATTGTCAATCTTCTCGACCTCGACGGCCTGGGCTCGTATATGCTCCATAATCGCGTTTGTCTCCTCGGAAGACACATTTGAGCCATGAACTCTGATATACTCCGCCTGTCCCGGCCGCTGGAAGAGCATATCGCCCCTGCCAAGCAATTTCTCCGCGCCATTGCCGTCGAGGATAGTACGAGAATCGACCCGCGTCGCCACCTGAAAAGCGATACGTGCCGGGAAATTCGCCTTGATAAGTCCCGTGATGACATCGACAGAGGGGCGTTGAGTGGCGAGGATCAGATGTAAACCGACAGCGCGCGCCATCTGCGCCAGACGAGTTATCAGCGTCTCTATGCGTGTTGCAGAGTTGCTCATCATCAGGTCAGCAAGTTCATCCACAATGATCACGATATAGGGCAGGCGATCCTCGCTGTCCACTTTCACGTTATAGTCCTCGATGCTCCGCACATTCTCGGATGCTAGCTTCTTGTAGCGCCCTTCCATCTCGCCGACCGCATCGTTGAGTAACCTCTCTGCCTTTCTCGGAGCCGTCACCACCGGTCTCTCGAGATGAGGCAGTCCCTGATAGACAGTCAGTTCGAGCATCTTCGGGTCGACAAAGAGGAATCTCAGCGAGTCAGGGCTGTGCCGGTATATGAGGCTCGTGATAATACCATTCAGACAGACGCTCTTTCCCGAACCTGTCGAACCCGCCACAAGCAAATGCGGCATCGCTGCGAGGTCTGCAACGAACGGCTCCCCTGAGATCGTCCTGCCTAACGCCATTGGAAGTTTGACGCTTAGATCGTTGTAGTCATCTGTCTTGAGTATGTCTTTCAGATATACAGTCTGCGTATCCTTGTTCGGAATCTCGACGCCGACCGCAGCTTTACCCGGCACGGGGGCGATGATCCTGATCCTCTTCGCTCTGAGCGCGAGCGCCAGGTCATCCGCCAGGTTCACGATCTGGTTGACTTTGATCCCCGCCGCAGGTTTGAATTCGTACCTCGTGATGACCGGTCCCGGGTATCTCTCGATTCTGCTCGAATCGACCTCGACTCCGAATGTCTTAAGCGTCTTGAGAAGATCGTCGGCTGTCTGCTGCATTTCTGCCCTGCTTACCGCCATCACAGGCTGAGGATTGTCTTGGAGCAGATCGAGTGTCGGGAATTGATAGTCAGTTGTCGCGATTGCCTCCGGACCGCGCTTCAGCACAATCTTATCGAATGGTTTGCCACTCACGGCCTTTCCAGACGATTCGTTTCCGAAAAGATCGGCATGATCCTGGCGTTTCTCTCGCGCCATCACCTCATCTCTTATCTTACTGTAATCGGTCACAAAGCTCTCGGATGGCGGAGGCGTCGAAGACTTCGCATACGATCCCGATTCTTCGACATCATGCGCATCATCTTTTCTGCCGATTTGCGGTCCAAGAAAACCAAAATCGAGTCTCCAGAGTTTCTGCCAGAATGAGAGCTTCTTGCTGTCTCCGGCAGCTTTCCGGACTGTCTTCTCGGGTCTGAGTCGTCGAAACAGGCTCAGGGATTTGTCTTTGAACCACACTGGCAATCCACGAATCTTCTGTTCCCATTTCTTCGGACGCCATTCGACCAGCAGCAAAATGAACACCAGAACCGCCACCGCGCCGATAAGGATTGCGCCGATCATCCCGAAGATACGAGAGATGAGACTCGCAGCGACATGGGCGACAAGACCGCCCAGTGTCTCCGTGTAGATCACGTTACGGATCGGCGGATTGACCGCCGAAAGCGCAACAAGGACCGCGATAAAGAAAAACAGCCCGGTGGCAAGATATAGTCGCCTCGAGTGCTTATCGTTCTTCCATTTCAGGAGCAGTCTTCCACCTCTCAAGCCAAGCCAGACCGGTATGAAAAACGCCATCAGACCGAGGAGCGCATACGCACAGTGCGAAAAAAACATGCCCGCATAACCGAAGCCATTCTCAGGGTTGACATCGGCGATCCCCGAAGTGGAACCGGGCATGAAATAGAGTTCATCATTATCGGAACTGGAGGCCAGACTTCCGAGTGTCAGGATAGCCACAAGGATCATCAGCAGGCCGACAATCTCCTGCTTCCCCCGGGCGTTCATTTTCTTCATGCTGGCAAGACCCATCACAGTCCTCTCGGAGGCTGTTTCATAAGTTCTGTCCTCCTGTAGGTCGGCGTTCCGCAGCAGGCGGAGCCTGCGAGAAACCCGACTGCCGGTCAACAAGATAGAGGTGTCGCGTTTCTCATCGCGCTCTGCGGGATTCGGAACACGACCTACTTATGAGACAACCTCTCTTACACTTACCGCACAAATCTATCCTGCGACAAGTGCACCGTCAACTAAAACAGTCAAATGTAGTGGCTTCAAATCAGTTGAAGAGAGTTCCGCGCAGCGGTGATTTTGACTTCTCGAACTTGATGTCGGGTATCTGCTTAACGAACAACTTAAAGTAATATCCTTTAAGGCTTCCGTTCGGAATCCAGGAAAATCGCGCCTCCCAGCAGTGAAGATCTCGGACGATATTGATTGATCGACTGACAATCAGCTTCCTGCGAATATCGTAGTTCTGTGAAATATCGACGTGCCAGTTTCTTGTCAGATCGAAACTCGCCGAACTCGTGATCCAGTGAGTGATGCTCTTTGCGCCCGTGATAAGATTCCGACTCTCCGTATACCTGTGTCCGAAGTTCGCGCTCCACGGCATCTTTAGAGACGAACCAGGTCGCTCAACATTTCGGCCATCCAGATCATCCGGCGAAGACGCGCCGCGCCTGCCGTGCATCGAAAAACCGGAGCTCACGCTGATATTTGTAAGCCTGGCTCGAAACGGGTCGAAGTCGAGTGTCACCGGATTGTACAGATCGTGGGTCGCCTGCAACTGTATCGACAGCCGAGGAATCGATGTCGTCCTGAGCGATGTCGAGAGCTTCGACCACTTGCGTTCCTCTCTTGTGAAGTCGTAACTCGTCGAGGTCGACAGATTGAACAGATCGAGTTTCTTCTCAGTCTCACCCGACTTGTATTTCATCTGAAAGAGATTCGACAACGAAACGCTCATCGACTTGCTCTCGGTACGGGAACTACTCGCGCCAACATACCCCGCTTCATCAGCATTCAAAACTGACTTGGGTCGGTACGAATACGACAGTGACGGACTCATCGAGTGCCTGATACCGATCAGACCAGGAATCGGCGGGAAGAAATAACCATAGAGAGTTGTCCTCGCCGACATCGACATGCTTGACGTCCAACTCCTCAGGAACTTGTCAGATTTGAGCTCTTGCTCATCGGATATATCGGTCGGGAAAATCATGAACCAATTCTCTGTGAAGTTAACCGAAGGGTTCATCGTGATATATCTGAATAGATTCTGCGGCGCGCTCAGCGAGGTCCTGTGCGTTCCTCTGGCATATTTCCTGCGACTGAAATCGTCGCCGCTTTTGCTCTTCGACTGATAATTCCTGAAATCTGAACTGTACGACAAGCGAATGGACTGATACCAGCGCTGATCCGATTTCTCGCTACCCTCAGGTTGCGGGAAAAGAGTTCGTGATCCGAGCGAGAATCGAAGGCTGGGAGCGGTCAGCGAACTCGATTCATCGTCGAGATTCTTCGTACTTTGTACCACCGCGCTCAAAGACGTCCGCTCCCATCGCTTGGAGAAGCTGATCTGACTCCGCAGATTTCTGTTGCGGCGCTCATCGATATCGTTGGATATCTCGGTCGTATAACTCTTGTCGGACACGAATGTCCCGCTTCCCGAAATCGACGCGGTCGGTGAAAGCGTGTGCGAATGGTTGGCTGTCAGCGACCACCTGTGAGAGATAGTGCGCCCGGAATAACTCGTCCTCGAATCCCGTGCATACGACCCCCTGACCGAACCGCGCATCACATACCGCTTGGCGTAGTTGACCGTGCCGTCAAACTTGACTCCGATCCGCTCTTCGAGACTCATCGCAGCATCCATATCCCAGTACTCTGACGCCGCCCAGTAGTATCCGAGATTGCGGACATAACGACCGCCCCGCTCCCATGTGCCGATATGAAATGGAAGGAATCCCGAATGGCGTCCCTTCTTGATCGAGAACACGAAAAACGGCGCATAGAAAACCGGTATCTGTTCGATGTAGAGAATGATGGGTCTGGCGATGACTCGATCGCCGCTGATCAATTTCATGTTGCTGGAACCGAAGTGGTAATGTGGCACATCCAGATCGCATGTCGTATAGCGCCCCTTGTCGACCAGCAGCACATCCTCTTCCATCTTCCGCACAGTCTCACCGTGGTAATACGCGTTCTCCAATTCAGTGTCAGTCTCTCTGACCTTGCCCCTCTTTGTTTCGAGATTGTATGCCAATCTGTCGCCGGTCATTTCATCGGTCCCATCCCGCAGGACCACCGGCACGAAAACCGTATCCAGCACAACTTTTTCGTCTTCACCAATCTCTTCAGTATCGTCGATTTCGTTCACATATAGAGCCGAATACGCCCGCAGGTCCTTGGATACAGTGTTATAAATGATTGTGTCGGCGTTCAGCGTGATCGTCTTGTTCCTGACTTCTGATGCGCCCGATAACCGAATAATGCGATCGCCGGTTGCGTAGTTGAGGTTAGCGGATTCATACTTTACCGTGTCGAGATAACTGATATTGCCGAGCGAATCGAGTTCCCTCTGCGAGAAGAATTTGCCGACACATGAGTTGTTTACCTCTACGTGATCGAGTCCGCTTTTCTCGAAGAAGAGAAGAATCGAATCACCTGAGACCTCGTTCATTCCCTCCGCAAGCGTATCCTCGGGCGCAGGCAAATACCAGGAGTAGCTATTGCCTGCCGACACGATTTTCTTCAGAACTTCACTCTCGAAATAGAATCGGATGCTCTTCGCCTCGATCCGGCTTTCCGTGAACACAGTATCAATGACACCGACGGGACTGCGGTACAGTGCGCATCCGTTGCCAGAGACAAAGAGCTGATCCAGCAATCGATTCTTCAGCGAGATCGTCATGGTATCGCCATCAAGCTCGTTATTGCGCTGTTGCGCGCGGGGATCGCCATACAGGACGATCCGGTTGGAGTCGGGAAAGAACTCACAAAGATCGCATGTTGCGCGCATGCTGCTCTTGGTGATTACAACATTGTCGATGGCGCGACCCTGCCGGATCGGCGACACATAGTGCAGGGTATCGGATGAAATACCAATCATCGCCGCCGGATCATCGTAATCAACCATCAGGTGTGGCGAGCCGGTCGCTGTCAACTCCTCAGAATTCCTGTCATAATCGATTTTCTCGCCCGTGATTTTGACCCGCTCATCCCTGACCAGAATCTCGCAGTCACCGGTCGCATGAAATCTGTTCTCATCTTCGAGATACTTGAGATAAGTCGAACTCAGATGATGCATTGAATCTGCGTACCTGACGTTGCCCCAGAATTCGAGGACGCCCCTGCTCTGGTGGTAGACCGCCGTGTCGCAGAGCAGATTGCCCCCCTTGTAGTCGAATTTCACATTATCATAGTACCGCAGCTCGAATTCGTCTTCGCCTGTGATCCTGATCTCCGAATGATCGGCGTTGAGCAGAAGCTCATCCTTGTCGGAACCAGGCAGGCGCGAACCGATCAATAGGATACAAAGAAGTGACCAGACGATATGTTTCTTCATGTCGATGAGTTTAATCGATGCGCCGGATCGTCGCAACAAAAATGGATGCTGCCGGATGATGCTCCCACTGCTTATACAACAATGAGCGGGATGGTTTCCTTCGCATGGAGTAAGTTCTGCATTGCGCGGCCGTCCGAATGAACGTGATTCTACCGCATCAGTTCGTTGAGATGAATCGATACCGACCGCGCGAGAGTGTCGAGGTCGTAGCCGCCTTCGAGTACCGAAACCAGCCGTCCGGATGCTGAAATGTCTGCGGCTCTCATGGCAAGCCGTGTCATCTTCACGAAACCACTGTCAGAAACAGACAGCCCTGCCAGAGGATCGCTTTCGTGCGCGTCAAATCCGGCGGATATGAGTATCAGCTCCGGCTTGAACTTCTCCATCTCCGGCAGCCAGAACACTTCCAACGCGGCAAGAAATTCTTCGTCACCGGAACCGGCAGAAAGCGGGAAATTCAGCGTGAATCCCTCGCCATCGCCCTCACCTTTCTCCCCTGCCGACCCGCTGCCGGGATAGAACAGAAACTGATGGACGCTCGTATAATGAACGCTGCGATCCGAATAGAATGCATTCTGAGTTCCGTTACCGTGATGAACGTCCCAGTCGAGAATTGCTACTCTGTCAATACCAAGTCGTTCGCGGGCGTAAGCTGCGCCAATCGCGATGTTGTTGAACAGGCAAAACCCCATCGGATGGTCGTATTCGGCGTGATGACCCGACGGGCGCACAGCACAGAATGCGGAATCGAGATCGCCATCGACTACTCGCTTCACCGCCTCGACTACAGCGCCTGCGGCGTATCGGGCAGATTCGTACGACGCCGAACAGTAGTATGTATCACCATCAAACCAGCCATTCCCTTTGGCGCAGGCGTCGGCTATCCGTGAGACGTGTGCCTTTGAGTGAATCAATCGTATGATGTCGGTTTCTGCGAGAGGCGGGCTGACTTCGTGGAGTCTATCCAGCATGCCGCTGCGCTTTAGCGTTTCGGTTATGGCTGCAACTCTTTCGGGACGTTCGGGATGGTACCCTGACGATTCGTGACGCAGGAATGAATCATGGTAGGCAAATCCGACCCGTCTCACGCGCGCGGAATCATGAGCTTTCATTGACACAAATATACGAGCGTCCGCTCGACATTGTCAAGTTCACATATCGAATTCAGATGCAGGGTGCCCCATAGCTTGCTATGGGATATGAGAAATGATCCCACAGTTGAGGTGCCCCATAGCTTGCTATGGGATATATAAACTTGTATACTGACTTCAATGACTCGACTCCGACATTACGACGACCTGGGTACCGCAAGATTCGTTACTGTCATAACAATCCCGTCAAACGAGGATTGGTGGCGTCTCCGGGTGAATGGCGCTGGTCCAGTTGGGGATGTTATCATGGTGCTGAAGATGTTCCTTTGGTCGTGGATGTTGATGAATGGTGTGCAGCAGTCGTATCTAACTGAACCCATAGCAAGGAGGTTGTCCCAAAAGATCCGAAAAGCAGGTAATCATGTTTGCGAAAGAAAATAGCGTCATTCCCGCGAAGGCCCTTCGCTGTGCTCAGGATATTACGGGAATCCATTGAATGCGTTACCGTTGAATAGACTCCCGCCTCCGCGGGAGTGACATGGTCGGCTTCTCGCTTGAGTTGAATAGCACTTTTGGGACAACCTCCTTGCTATGGGGCACCGGACACGTCTGCCGCCCACTATGTTTGCCCTATGTCCGGCACATGTGGACACAAGTCCTGAGTTTCGTCGGTCGCCGATCCCGATCCCCGAGGGAAAGGATGTGCCGCTTACCACCCAATATTCACATTGAAAAGAATGGATCGAATCGTTATCTTCTCGTGTTGAGTAGTTGAGTAGGTCATGCCAGCTTGGGGCGTGACATTCTGGTTACATGTTTTACTTCTCACGTCCCAAGCGGACGTGAGCTACAAGAGTTTGCTCTATGTTCTGCACATGTGGACATGTACTGGGCACGAAGGATAAACGATGATGTTAAGCTTAGCAGGGATAGAAAATGAATAAGGATACGCTGGAAGAAATCAGAAAACGCAAGGCCGAGTGGAGCGAAAAAGCCCAGGTTGCGTCCGACAGGAAATGGGTTACGGTATCATCCGCGCCAATCGATCCACTCTATACACCGGACAATAACGGCAGCCGCGATTATATCAAGGACGTAGGTTTCCCGGGTGAATACCCATATACGCGCGGCGTTCATGCCTCCATGTATCGCGGCAGGATGTGGACAATGCGCCAGTTCTCCGGCATGGGTACTCCTGCAGAGACAAACAAGCGATACCACATGCTTCTGAACGCAGGGCAGCATGGTCTCTCCGTGGCGTTCGACCTGCCCACGCTGATGGGTTACGACTCCGATCATGAGCGTTCGCTCGGTGAAGTCGGCAAATGCGGCGTTGCAGTCGACACGCTTCTCGACATGGAGATCATATTCAAGGGAATCGACGTCGGAAAGATTTCGACCTCGATGACAATCAACGCTCCCGCGAGTGTTCTCCTCGCGATGTATCTTGTCGTCGCCGAGAAAAAGGGCGTGCCGTATGAGAAAGTCCGGGGCACTCTGCAGAATGACATCCTGAAGGAATACATCGCTCAGAAAGAATGGATATACCCACCGGAACCATCGATCAGGCTCATCACCGACCTGATGGGGTTCTGCGCCGATCATGTGCCGCAGTGGAATACAATCTCGGTATCTGGCTATCACATCCGGGAGGCTGGAGCGACCGCCGTGCAGGAACTCGCGTACACGCTTGCGGATGGTTTTGCGTATGTCGAAGCCGCGATGGACGCCGGTCTCGATGTCGACACTGTCGCGCCGAGAATATCACACTTTTTCAACGCACACATGGATTTCTTCGAGGAAATCGCCAAGTATCGCGCCGCTCGCAGGATCTACGCGCGCCGCATGCGTGAAAAGTATGGCGCAAAGAAAGAGCAGTCGTGGAAGATTCGATTCCATACACAGACAGCAGGATGTTCGCTGACCGCGCAGCAACCGGAACTGAATCTCGTACGCACTGCGACCGAAGCGCTCTCCGCAGTTCTCGGTGGGACACAATCGCTGCACACCAACTCGATGGATGAGACTCTGGCATTGCCGTCGGACAAGGCCGCCAGACTTGCGTTGAGAACCCAGCAGGTAATTGCCCACGAGACAGGCGTCGCCAACACGATCGACCCGCTCGCCGGATCGTATTTCATCGAGGCGCTGACCGACAGGATGGAAGAGGAATGTCTCAGGATTTTCGACGAGATCGACGCTCGCGGCGGCGTTCTCAAGTGCATCGAGGAAGGCTACTTCCAGCGCGAAATAGCCAGGTCGGCATATGTATATCAGCGGGAGATTGACAAGAAAGAACGCATAATCGTCGGCGTCAATGGTTTCATTCTGGAAAATGAAGAGATCGATATTCCCGTGCTCGAGATAGATGATGCGACATCGAGAGATCAGCAACTCGCTTCGATTAAGAAAGCGAAGGAAATGCGCGATAATGATAAGGTGAAGCGCGCCCTGGCCGATCTGACGAAAGCTGCCACTGACGGCAGCAACACCATGCCGCGAATCATCGAGTGCGTCAGGTGCTACGCTACCGAGGGTGAGATCAGCGACGCCATGAAAGAGGTCTTCGGCGAGTATGTCGAGCTCCCTATCATCTAACCAGTAACCTGGACCGTCCAATGCAGGGAACTGCCTCCGTATCTCGGGCGATCGAAGTCACCGCAATTATCAACTCGTCTGTTGAGGAGATATTCAACTATCTAACTTCCGCGCCACTTCTCGCCAGATGGCTTTGCAGGAAAGCCGAAAGCAATCCTGTAAAGGGAGGCGACTACGCATTGTGGCTGGAGACTGAGAGCGAAGATAAGCCGGACATCTACGGCCAGTTCATCAATTTCGTTGAGAACAAGACAGTTCAGTATGTTTGGATCGACACTGCACAGCGGTTCAACTCACTCGTTACCGCAGTGTTAAATCAGAAACCAGACGGCATCAGGATCGATCTCTACCACACCAGCCTGCCGATCGAAGAAAGCTACGACGAGTTATACTACTCCTACGCGAAGTTCTGGAAGAATGCGTTCGACAGACTGATCGAGCATCTCTCAGATTAGAAGTATACCTGTATACTGAAAAGACTGGCAAGAGGGTGGGATGAGGCTGTCCAAAAAGTAGGTCGTGTTCCGAACCTAATGTAATTCGGTCGCTGATCCCGATCCCCGAGGGACAGGTGAGAAACGCGACACTTCTATCTTATTGCTCTGGAGTCGGGTTTCTTGCAGGCTTCGCCTGCTGCGGAACACCGACCTACTGGAAAACTCTGAAATACGGGGAAGACCATCCTCACGGACTCAGTGCGATGCTGATACCACCCCTGATCGATGACCATTCGGCCTTCACAGCTGCATCGATGTTCCTGTACGTGACCGGCGGATCGTCGAGGAATGTCTGCTCCTGATGACCTGATGCAGTGACAAACTCATACGTAAATCCGGCCCAGAGACTCAAGGCACCCTCGGTCCGATATGTTAGTTGCAGGTCGACAAGTCCGGCGGTGCCGGTCGAGGCGGAGATTCTCGAATCCTTCGGTGGATCGCGGACAAGATGATTGTCCAGATCGTCTACCCTGGCTACTGGCGAACCGAGCGCCGTAATCTCCGCCTCCAATCCGAAAGGAAACGCATAGGCAATCGTGGCGCCTGCATACAGCGTTTTGTATTCGATCTCATATCTGAGCACTTCTGTGGACTTGTCCAAAGTCGTCGTGACAGGCTCATCGAGATACACAAGCCAGGCCTCAAAGTAAGAACCGACAGTCGCGGTGTCGATTATATAATCATTGATCTGCTCCAGACCTCGCTCTACGAATTCCATCTTGACATACCTGAGTCGCAATCGTGGCGTGATGGTAAATCTGCCGGTATCGAAACGAAAGCCTGCATCCGCTTCGAAGAACGATGTCTGATCGTCGTTTTCAGCCTCTCCGATTACCCACATTTTCTGCGATCCGTTTCGCTCATACCAATCGTAATCCTTGAACACACCCTTCTCGTTGGCGAACTGAAGTCCCAGACGAACGGAAAGCATGAAACGGCTGTATTCTGCCGACACCGAAAACAATCCCAACGTCGAATTGACCGGGAATCGAAGCCTGCTTCTGAGAGGAACGAACGGTCCGTCAATACTACCCAGTCGTATATGACCGGCATCGATTTCATACTCAGTATAACCATCAAGGAAAGCCGTTCCCGCGCTGAGCTGGAAACGGAGCTTCACATTGCTGCCTATTCCAATAGAGCCCGAAGTCGCAGCTCCGACTTCCTGAGCGGACAGACAGGTCACACTCAAAACCGATGACACAGCCAACAACGCAAGTGTCGTCAGGGCGATTAGCGACAATTTCATCTACTCCTCCAACTCTATGAGCACTCCTAATGTCGATTTCGGATGAAGAAAAGCGACAGACTTATCATCAGCGCCCGGCCGTGGTTCTTTATCGATCAACTGAACGCCATCCGCCGCCATCAGGTCAAGCGTTGCCTTCAGATCATCAACATGGAGCGATATATGGTGCAACCCCTCTCCCCTTTTTTCGAGATACTTGTTAAGATTCGAATTCTCATCGAGCGGGGCGATCAACTCGATCCTGATATTCGGCAGGTCGAGAAACGCAACCTTCACTCCCTGCGACGAGACTTCTGTCACTTCACTGGCGGGAATACCGAGCAGCCGCGAGAAGAGTTCGAGACTGCTATCGAGGTCACGCACGGCAATCGCAATATGACTCAGGCTTTTCACGCTCATTACAGAATCACGCTTTCTCTGAACTCGCCCCAGACCTCCCTCAGAACATCTGAGATTTCGCCGACAGTGCAATAAGCTTCCACGCAATCGAGAATGTACGGTATCAGGTTTTCGCTGGATGCAGCCTTGCTCTTCAGTCGCGACAGAGACGAGTTTACAATCGCGCTGTCTCTCGAATCGCGAACTTCAGCGAGTCGCTGTGACTGTTCCTCGCGCAGTTTCGGATCGACCCGCAAAATCTGCGAATCCCCGTCATCATCGACCTCAAACCTGTTGACTCCCACGACCACGCGATCACCCGACTCGACCTTTTTCTGATATTGATACGCCGCCTTCTGAATCTCAGACTGGTAAAAACCGCTCGCGGCAGCCTTCAGCGCGCCGCCCATCTCATCTATCTTGCTAATGTATTCTGAAGCTTCATTTTCGATGCTGTCGGTCAACGACTCGATGCAATAACTGCCCGCCAGCGGATCGGCAGTCTCTGCAATCCCCGATTCAAACCCTATGATCTGCTGAATTCGCAGCGCGGTCTGAGCCGTCCGCTGGGTCGGAAGACCGAGCGCCTCGTCTTCCGAGTTCGTATGAAGCGACTGGGTTCCGCCGAGCACAGCCGCGAGCGCTTCAAGCGTTGTCCTGATGACATTGATCTCCGGCTGCTGAGCGGTCAGCGAAGACCCGGCTGTTTGAGTATGGAACCTCAGCATCATTGACTTCGGATTTGTGGCGCCGAATCGGTCTTTCATTATCCGCGCCCACATTCGCCGCGCCGCTCGAAACTTGGCAACTTCTTCGAGAAAATCCTGATGCGCATTGAAGAAAAACGAAAGCCTTGGCGCGAACTTGTCGACATCGAGTCCGCGCGAAAGTGCAGCTTCGACATATGCGATTGCGTTCGATAACGTGAACGCTATCTCCTGCACTGCGGTCGAACCAGCCTCGCGAATGTGATAGCCTGATATCGAGATCGTATTGTATCGCGGTAGGTTCTGCTCAGCGTATTCGAATATGTCGCAGATCAATCGCATCGATGGTTCCGGCGGATAAATATAGGTCCCGCGCGCGATATATTCTTTCAGGATGTCGTTCTGCACCGTCCCGGTGATCTTCTCAGGTGGAACCGATTGCTTCTTCGCGACGGCGATATACATACAGAGAAGAATCGCCGCGGTCGCATTGATGGTCATCGACGTTGAAACTTTGTCGAGAGGAATTCCGTCAAAGAGTATCTCGAAATCCTTCAGGCTGTCGACTGCGACTCCTGTCTTGCCAACCTCGCCTTCCGCCATCGGGTGGTCGGAGTCATATCCGATCTGCGTCGGGAGATCGAACGCCACAGACAGCCCGGTCTGACCCTGCTCCAGAAGATAGCGATACCGTTTGTTGGATTCGACAGCCGTCCCGAAACCGGCGTACTGCCGCATCGTCCAGAGACGTTTCGTATACATACCGGGATATACTCCGCGAGTGAACGGATACTCTCCCGACTGCTCGGAAACGTCTTTTCCAGCAACATCTGCTGCCGTGTAGATAGTTTTCCTGGATTCAGTCATATCTAATTCAGCACGGAGCTATTTGAGCCTGACGAGGCAATCGCCCTTGTCGACCGACTGACCCGGTTTGACAAGTATTTCCGCGATCTCACCATCGATTTCAGCCTTCAACTCGTTCTCCATTTTCATCGCCTCGATGATAATAACACCTTCGCCCTTCGCTATCGATTCACCGACATCCTTCAGCAGGCTCGACACAAGACCCGGCATGGGAGATGTGATTTCTTTGTGGCCGTCGTTCGACATCTCGATACCGGCGACTTCGCGAAGTTTCGCGAGACGTTCATCCTCAGCGAACACCTCGAACTCGCGTCCATAGATGAAAACCGAGAACTTCCCGTCCTTGCGGTTCACCTCGACATCGTATGACATCGAATCGATCAGCATCAGGAAACGGTGCTTGTTTTTTCGCGTGGTGCAGCGGAACTCAATCGGTGTGCCATCGACATTCAGCGTTGTCCCCTCGCTTTTGTCATCGAGGTCGATGATATACTCACTGTCCTGTATCTTCGCCAGATAGCTCATTAGCCATTCTCCATCGGCTTGCGGAGTCCGGCGACTCTGCCGGATGCTTTCCACCGGGAACTCTCTCCGCGTGCCGAACCGCCCGTCGATATGCGTTTGGATTCGAGAAAATCGTAGAAGCATGCCGCGACGGCAGCAGCTTTCAGGATATGCTCCTCGTCATGCACAGCGTACTTGCGATCCTCGAAATGGTCGTCAATGAAGTGGGTCGACAGGTCGCCCTTGCGAAACGCGTCATGATCCATTACTGTTTCGTGAAAAGCAATCGCCGTCGACACCCCGCATATCCTGTACTCCGATAGCGCGCGTTTCATCCTGAGAATCGCTTCGTCGCGAGTCGCTCCCCATGCGCAGAGCTTGGAGATCATCGGGTCGTAGTAGATCGGAATCTGTGATCCCTCGACGACACCCGAGTCGACCCTGATCCCCGGGCCGGAGGGCTCACGGTACGATTTCAGTTCGCCTGTCGATGGCATGAAGTTGTTGTCGGGATCCTCGGCATATATGCGGCACTCAATCGCATGACCTCGAATCGTGATGCTCTTCTGATCGAACGACAGCTTTCCGCCATCTGCCACGTTGATCTGCTCTTTGACCAGATCGATGCCGGTGATGAGTTCCGTCACAGGATGCTCGACCTGAAGTCTCGTGTTCATTTCGAGGAAATAGAAATTCCTGTCATTGTCCGCGAGAAACTCGACCGTGCCGGCATTCACATAGCCGCACGATCTCGCAGCCTCGATTGCTGCCTTGCCCATCCTCTCGCGCATTTTCTTATCTACCAGCGGCGATGGCGCCTCTTCGATAACTTTCTGATGCCGCCGCTGGATCGAGCATTCGCGCTCGCCGAGATAGACACAGTTGCCGTGAGAATCCGCCATGATCTGGATTTCGATATGTCGAGGTTTCATTATGTATTTCTCGATGTATACTCTATCATCGCCGAACGCGTTCTTCGCCTCCGATGCTGCGCCTCTGTATGCCGATTCGAGATCTTCAGGAGCGTGCACAGTGCGCATACCCTTGCCGCCACCGCCTGCTGCCGCCTTGATCAGAATCGGATAGCCGATCTTATCGATCTCGGGCCGCAGCGACTCGATGTCATCGATTGCCTTCTTGAATCCGGGCACGACGGGAACGTCCGATGCCGTGACGGCACGTCTCGCGGCAAGCTTGTCGCCCATGACCTCGATAGCCTTCGCAGGGGGACCGATCCAAATAAGCCCGGCGTCTGTGACCATCTGCGCGAACTTCGCATTTTCAGCGAGGAATCCGTAGCCGGGATGAATCGCGTCGGCGCCTGCTTTCTTCGCGACATCGATGATCTTCTCACCGACGAGATAGCTCTCGGACGATGGCGATGGTCCGATATGATATGCCTCATCCGCCATGCGAGTGTGAAAAGCGTCGGCGTCGGCATCAGAGAATACAGCGATAGTCGCAATACCGAGTTCACGGCACGACCGCATCACCCGAATCGCGATCTCACCTCTGTTCGCTATGAGAACCTTCTTAATCATAAGATTATACTATAACCGAATTACGCGCAATCCGCAAGCAGATAGAAGTTGACAGCATTCACACTCGTGCTCGTCGGGGATACATCTTGTGGGCGGCAGACGTCAAAAGGCTGTCCCAAAAGTGCCACTCAACTTGAGCAGAAAGCTGACCCTGTCGCTCCCGCGGAGGCGGGAGCCTATTTAACGATAACGCATTCAATAGATTCCCGCCTGCGCGGGAATGACATGAGCGAAGCCTTCGTCATCACGAGGAGCGACAGCGACGTGGTGATCTCATATTGTGGGCGGCAGACGTCCGCGCAAGTCCTGAGCTTCGAAGGGTCTGCCCCTTCTTGATCGTGAACTACCAACAACGGAGGTTGCTATGAGACTCTTCTCAATTCCCAGGACAGCCCACTGCAGCGAAGGTTGCCGAATCTTGTCCCGGACATGACATAAAACTGTCCATGAAGTTATTGTTCTGCTATATGCAGCCTCGGTCAAGATGCCGGGGCTGCTTTATATTCCACCTCATCAGCGCATGGGACAAGCTTGGAACCTTATTCATTAGTTACGCTATTATTCGTCATCTCTTCTGACCGCACGCAGCTTTGTGAGCAAAGTCTCACCGTAAGGTGTCAACGTCCAATACGCTCCTGAGTCTGTCAAACTCCTACGTTTGACACTTTGCATAATGAGACCTAGTACTAACTTGTGTTAATTGGCGACATTGGGATTTTCTTTGCGTAGACCTTT
>CBDUQR010000054.1:0-16789 GCA_965369655.1 uncultured bacterium
TCATGTATGGAGAGAATATAGATATGTCGCCGACTATGTCAAGTTAGTACTAGTGTTGAAGCGATCTTTACCAGTTGTGGCAAAGTCATCAATCGAGGTCCAGGACTCGAAGTGTCTGTCGTCTCCACAAGCGGGAAGATCAATGAGTCCATGTATAAGCTGATCATATGGAAGAGAATATATTTCTATGCAACAGTTCTACACGATCTAAATGCGTACTGACAGAGGTATCGAAATGATCTTCATACTACGGAAATTGCCCTATTTAATAATGGCTTGTTTGATATACGTTGCTGGCTCACACGCGAGCGAACAGCGAGATCAGTCATTCAAGTATCGACCCAGAAATGGCGACATCGTTTTTCAAACCTCGAAATCCCAACTTGGACCAGCGATTGAAATTGCGACCGGATCGAAGATTACGCACTGCGGTGTGACGCTTCGCGTAAATGACACGATGTTCGTGTACGAGGCGGTCGGGCCGGTCCGCAGAGTGCCGTTGAGCGAATGGATACATTTCGGCGTCGGCGAGAAATTCACAGTCAAGCGTCTGCACAACGCAACTGATGTCATGACGCCGCAAGTGATCGAGAAGATGCTCAAGGCATATCGCAAGCTCGAGGGCAGGGACTACGACGTCAATTTCGAGTGGTCCGATGAGAGATTGTACTGTAGTGAGCTGGTCTACAAGATGTTCAAGCGGGGTGCAGGTGTTGAGCTCGGCAGATTCGATCTGTTCGGTGATTTCAATCTGGACGATGAACTTGTCCAGTTCTGGATCAAACAGTATTTCCCCAAGGGTCCGAATCTGAAGGAAAAAGTAATATCGCCCGTGTCGATACTGAGCGATACAACTCTGGTGACCGTTTTTTCAAATTACCAATAAGGCATAGTGGCATGCCGCCAGCTCGAATCGAGCTATTTCATCAGTGCCATTTTCCTGACTTCGCTGCGCGATTCTGTCTGAAGGCGGTAGAAATAGATACCGGACGCGAGTCCTGATGCAGTCCAGCGCACCTTGTGCATACCCAGATCAAGATGCTTGTCGAGGAGAGTCTCGACCTTCTGTCCGAGAAGGTTGTAGATCGTCAGTTGCACATGCTCTGATCGATCCAAGTAAAATTCGATGATAGTGGCGGGATTAAATGGGTTAGGATGGTTCTGATAAAGGGTGAAACGATTCGGGAGTTGGTCGTCAGCATCATCCAGGTCGACATCGGTCGATATGCCTTCATACTTTGCTTTGGCCTGCGCGACAGAGGCTATCAGATCGTCCAGCGAGTCGGAGCCGATCACCGCGAACGCAACCTCGACCGTGTCGTCCGGAGCGAGCGTGAACGGACCGGTGGCGATCAGGTTCGAGTGGTCCGGATTGATGAGATACGATGAACTCGGATTGATTCCGCCCGTCATGAAGCCCCATTTCTCAGCGTCGGTTCCGCCGTCACCGTCATACAGATAGTCGTAATTTTTCAACGCTCTGAACGATGTTGCGCCCAACGTGTTGAGCACCGCGACGCCCCGGTAGTCGGGATTCTCGACAGAATCTGCGCTGAACATGTAGCCGATGTCCGCGTCCGAAATAAATCCAACCCGGTCATCGTCCCCGGCTGTGTATGGATTGCCCCATGGCCAGTCCCAGTCGGAGAGAATACCGACATGAAGGTTTTCGATAGTCTGCGCGGTTGTGTTAGTGATTCGCAAAATCAGCAGGATGTAGTCGTCGTTTGTATCATCCACGTAAACAAGTGAATGTTGGTGGATCATTATGCCGATCGGGTTCTCCGCTTTGGAGTCATCGAACAGGCAGAAGCTCTCCTGGTCAGCGTATGTACCGTCTTCGATAAAGACGACATTGCCACCTGTAGCGACCTCAAAGTCGTTGTCGGAAACTCTGATCCTGTTTCGCGCCGCATCGGAGACATGTGTAGCATCGGATGCTACCAGCAGCGCCATCTCGTATAGATTGTTGCTGCCGGACCCGTTATACGGCCAGACAAAACCGGGCAGTCCGAGCTCGACAATACTGCTGTCGGCGAAACCGTACTGACCATAGTTGGAAAGCCCGAACATCACATTTCCGACGTCATGGGTGTACGTTGATCGTACGCTCGGCGGGTTCTCGCGGACCACGAATACGAGAGGAATACTATCGCTGTAATCGCCCAAATCGGAGACTGCGAGAGTAAACGTCAGTTCCTCCGCCTGCACGGCGGATTCGCTGACTACGATCCGGTACGGAGATGCGCTGTTGTCGGCGGAGCTGTCTTGCTGAATATTCCCGAACACCCAGAACGAATCGAGCAGAGTGACATGTTCGTCATCCGACCGTAGAGTTGCCTCGACGTCCGCCAGACCGAGACCGGAATTGCTAAGTGTAATCTCGACATCAAGAGTGTCGCCCGGGTCGGGAGATGGCTCGGTGATCTCTGCTATGAAAATGTTGGGTGCATCGTTGGAATCCAAAGCCTCCAGCGCAGCTGGAATATAGATCATGCCGTGGCCCGATTTCATGTCGGGACCCGGATCATCGACGTCGATCGCAGTCTCCATGAGCGCTTTCTTGATCGAGTCTACAGGTGCATTCGGGTTGTACTCTCTCAGCAACGCGACCGCCCCTGCGACATGAGGGCAGGCCATCGAGGTTCCGGTGCTCCAGCCGTACGATCCATTTACCACCGGAATTGTCGACCTGATGCTGACACCCGGAGCGACAACCTGAGGTTTGAGCGAGACCTCATCGCAGTCTGACGGTCCCTGGGAGGACCGGGAATGCACCGGAAAGTCCGGGATGGTAGGGTAAACCATCCCAACCGCGAAAGAATTGTATTCAGATGATGCGCGGTTTGCTGGATTGCGTATCGTCATAGAGCCTTCGTTGCCTTCGTTTCCGCATGCGAAAATCACCACAACTCCGAGCGCCTCGAGATTGTCGATAGCATTCCAGAAGACATCTTCGCAGCCGAGCACACTTTGCTGATATCCCCACGAGTTGGCCACCGCGTCGGGGACATCGGCGATTGTATTTGGATTGCCGTCAGGATCGGCAGCCCACTCGAAGGCGTCGAGTATGTTTCCGTTCGGTACGTCGACGACCGCTGCTGCGATCCACTGCGCATCGGGAGCCACCCCTACGGTATCGCCGGTAGCATCGTCATGCCCTACCATGGTGCCGAGCGTGTGAGTGCCGTGCTGCGGGTTTGACGAAGATGCGATCACATGTGGAACCGAATCGCCGTCGGCCGGATCAAACCAGCTTTCCTGCCAGGAATAGCCGTTGATGCCTCTCCATGAACCCGAAAGGGCCGGGTGCGCGCCGTCGACGCCTGTGTCGAAACTGCAAAGCAGTCTGCCCGCGCCGGTGTATCCAAGCACCCACATCGAATCGGCTCCGATCACCCTCAGAGACGACTCGACCGTATCGGATGGAGATGCGCCGCCTGTCGAGAATTCGACCGGCTCGATCAGTCGCGCGGCGCCGATCTGATGAATCGCCTCGACATCGCCTCGCCGTGAAATCTCTCGAAGGATATTTCCTGATGCCTCTACGCTTACGATATTGTCGATCCAGTGGCTCTTGTAGCGCCTGACCTCGCCGGACGTCACATTCGCTTCGAGGAATTCGAGCAGCTCTTTCTGCGTCTCGCTCGCCTTGTGTTTCAGATGCCGAATTCCGATAGCGTGACGAGCCTGTCTCGTGTAGCTGTCGAGTTGTAGAGATGCGGCAAGCCCTGTAGCCCTGGATTGATCTTTCATCGCGATGAAGGCGAAATGGAGTTGGCCTGGATCAGCGTCGATTTTGCTTAACAGATTCGCATCTATCTGCGCCGAGTTGATAGTCTGGCATATCAGAAGCGAGGCGAGCAGTATTGTGATCGTGTTGATAATTCTTCTCGACAGCATGTTAACATATCTCCCTGCACCCGAGCGTACGGAACGCATGTATACCTGCCCGGTACACATCCTATTTCCAATTACGCATATCTACAGCTAAGTTAGGTGGAAGTCGATTTGAATCAAGCGCTTTCTGAGAATCAAATCAATTTATGATTGCAGGTCAACCGGCCTGCCCCGTCCTGAGCTTCGCGAAGGGCCCGCTTAACCTGCATCGTTCCCGGCAGATCCTTCGAAGCTCAGGACTCGTGTCCAGAGGTTGTC
Organism: uncultured bacterium; assembly: GCA_965369655.1. GTDB lineage: Bacteria > Zixibacteria > MSB-5A5 > JAABVY01 > JAHJOQ01 > JAJRZO01. The sequence continues at coordinate 4,159 of CBDUQR010000054.1, forward strand.
CCATAAGTGCTAATGTACTTGAGTGGGAAGCTGACTCTGTCGCTCCCGCGGAGGCCCTTCGCTTTGCTCAGGATATCACGGGAGCCTATTTAACGATAACCCATTCAATAGATTCCCGCCTTCGCGGGAATGACCTCGCTTTCTTTCGCAAGCATGACCACCAACCTATCAGACCTTTTGGGACAGCCTCAGGACGTCTGCCGCCCACAATACATTCGAGAAACTGAGATCGCAGCGTCGCTCCTCGTGATGACAACATCACGGAGCCTTGCCCGACACGGAATTGTTCAACTTGCCCTAAAGCCTGTAGTCCAGACCGATGCTGATCAGCGAAAGACTGTTGTCGTTTTCGTCGAGGTCATGCGTTTCCCAGTCTGTCGATATCAGAACACTAAACCTTATCCCGTCGTATATCCGGATGTCTCCGAGGAGATTGAGTTGATTGAGCATGTAGTCGGTGTAAAACATGTTTGATTCATTCGTGTAGTTGCGGCTGCCGATCCTGTGGGATGCGCTGAGCCAAAGTCCGGTGCCGACAGACAAATCAAAACCATACTCCACATCCGACTGGAGGTAGTCCTGCTGCTCGAAGTCTGATCGCCGTGACCAGAAGACAGCTAAGGACGGTTTCACGAAAACCTGGAGTCCGTCAGATATCGATCTGGTCACCGTGAACTCCGTGATGTTGTAGATATAGTCGAAGTTCACGACATCCTGAGTGTCATAGGCGACATACTCGAACTGATTTCTCAAAGACGCACGCCAGCTTTCCGAAAAGATCGCGTACAGCTCGATTTCCAGATAGTCCTCCCAGGAATCGTCCAGATCGCCTTCCTTTTCGGCGAGGATTCGACTAAGCTCGTTGTCTAAACGTATCGTGGTAGAGAATGTCGGCGACCAGTCGAGTTGCATACGAAACCTGTGTTTGGTCAGATCGAGCCGAGTGGAGTCCCGTACGCTTCTGATATCGTTGCGGTATGTCACCGAGAACATGTCCGTCCACCCGAACTGCCGCTCGAATCCGACCGAGAATTTATTGTAGTTGTAATCGAAGATAAACTCGCCGGAACCGTCATATCTGACTATTTCGAAAGCGTCACGCGCCACGAAGAACAACCCATCGCTCAATTCAGGTTTGAAACGAAATACTGCGACATTGGAGACATAGCCATTCCTGCTGGATGAATTGGCGTCGAGTACAGCCCTGGCGTCGAGTTTGTTACGGATTTCCAGTGAGCGATACTTGCAGGTCGCTTCAAGACTGTTGCGCAGGTCATCTCCCGAACCGGTGAACGAATTGCCGATCCGAAGCGAATTCCCGGCGTCAGATGATTTGCTCCACTCGATTGCCGCCCTGAGACGGTAGGCATTCAGTTCGTCGGAGTCCTGCTTCAGTGTGAGTATGGAGTCCTCGTCGAGCGTAAGCGTATCGATCAGGGAGAGGTAGTAGCCCTGAGTCATCTTGTCATAGCCTAACCCGACGGTGATATCGAGATTATCGTCTGCGAATGAGTCGTGCGCAGAAATGAGGAACAAACAGGTCGCGATCAGAATGAATAACCTGGCGGATTGCATTTGCCCCTACACCGATCCGTCATTATTCATACATATATTTCCCTGTCGAGCAACTCAGAGAGCCTATCTGCCAGTCATCGACTCTGCTTTCAATATGAGGTCTCGGGCGGCTTTTGCCTCAACCATAGATGTTTGCAGGTTGTTCGACCGAAATGCCAGGGTAGCATTTTCCTGATGGGCAATCGCAGTTTCAAGAATATCCGAAGCCCTGGAGTCAGGAGTGTCCGATAGAACATCCCGCAGCCTGTCGATAAGTCTCTGGTTCTGCTTCAGCAGCGTTTCGATACGATCAGGCTGGCTACTTCGCTCCATGATACCGAGGGCTCGCTTTGTGACGTCGCGAGCATTCATCGTTTGTTTGAGTGATACCCTGAACTTGCCTGTTGCCAGACTCTCCCAGGCTCTCAACTGAATATCCTCAGCATTCGTCAGGAGCTGTGAGACATTGCCGTTGGCGCCAAGTCGTATGCTCTGCTCGCGCGCTTTGGAGATCAGATCATCGGTCTTGTCGAGCTCGCGGCGAGCACGGCCTTCATTGTCGATATTCGAGTTCGCCGCCGCAATGGCGCGTCTCGCGATGTCTCTGGCTTTCAGCGTCGCCTTGAACGCGATCCTGAGCCTGTTGCCCCTGAAGAATTCCATGGCTTCGGCCTGAGTCTTCCGTGAGGTCTCGTACAGAGAGGCCGCCTTGAGACTTCCTGACTCCGTGATGGCCTCGTCGGCTCGGGCAAGTATCTCATTCGTTCGTTCGAGCGCTCGCCGAACGATAGCGTCATTTCTCTCAGATGATTTCAGGATCGCGACTGACCTGTTGACCTGGTCTCGCGCATACATAGTCAGTTTGTATGATTTGCGGAACATTCCCCGCCTGAAAGAGTCCTTTGCCTCGACCTGCAACCTGACCGCCTGGTCAAGGTGCTGATTCGCCATGATCGATCCCGCCTTTCGGGTGGCGTCGGCAGCTCTTTCGATCAACTGATCGGTCTTTTCGAGTTCGCGAATGAGATCCGATGCAAACTGCGCGGAAGCTGTCGAGAAGAACAGCACGGCGAGGAAGATTGCGGCGATCAGCACTCCGATCTTTCTTTTGTGTAACGCTTCAGACTCAAACATCATATTCTCCGCTTGTTCTCATATCCGACCGATCAAGCTTGCAACAGGCGTGCCAGTTGGGAAAGGCATCGCGAATTTGAGTGGCGCATTGCATGACAACAGGTTGCGCAGATGCGTGGGTATCTCCCGGACTTCAGGTCGATCCGAGCCACCATTCGTTGAACCATTGTGCACGCAATATGTACGTACAGGTACACTATTCAATTCCGTATTTCTCCAGCCGCGAGTAGAGCATCCTGCGAGTTATATTGAGCATCTTCGCCGCTTTTGTCTTGTTGCCGTATGATTTCTTAAGCGCCTCAACAACAGCCTGCTTTTCGAGATCATCCAGGTTCAAGCTTTCGGTTCGTCTGACATGGGGCTGCGCAGTCGGCTTGAACCGCAGCATCAGATGAGACGGCGTCAGTTCAGAGTCGGCTGCGAGTATGAGCGCTCGTTCGAGAATGTTCTTCAGTTCGCGCACATTGCCGGGCCAGTGGTACTCCATCAGCATCGAGATGATTTCGTCGGACAAACGCCCGCGACTGTAGCCGAGTTTCCGGCAGAAGTATTCTGCGAGTTCAGAAATGTCCTCTTTCCTCTCTGCGAGCGTCGGCATCAGTATTGGAAACACGTTCAATCTATAGTACAAATCCTCTCGAAAACTTCCGGCGTGCATGTCTTCTTCGAGGTCTCGGTTTGTCGCCGCGATGACTCTCGTGTCGATCTTGATCTCTTCGGTGCCGCCTACGCGAGTGATTTTCCATTGTTCGATTGCGCGCAGCAGCTTCACCTGCACTGAAAGCTTGATTTCGCCGACTTCATCGAGAAACAGCGTGCCCTTGTCAGCCAGCTCGAATCTCCCGAGCTTCCGTTTCTGGGCGCCGGTGAACGCGCCCTTTTCGTGGCCGAACAGTTCGGATTCAAGCAATGTCTCGGTCAGCGCCGAGCAGTTGACAGCGATGAATGGGCCGTCGGATCGGTTCGACTTTTTGTGAATCAGGTTGGCGATCAACTCCTTGCCAGTGCCGGATTTGCCTAAGATCAGGACATTCGCATCGGTCCCTGCCACCTTCTCGACCATAGTGAGAAGTTCTCGCACCGATGGGCTGTCGCCGATGAACCGGTCGTATGACAGCGATTCGAGATCGCTTTCGAGCAGTTCCTGACGCGCTGCCTGTTTCTTTGATTTGAGTATCCGGTCTACAAGCAGGATCAACTCGTCGAGCGAAAAAGGCTTGATCAGGTAGTCGTATGCACCAGCTTTCATCGCCTGTACCGCCGACTCCGCGGATGCGAACGCTGTCATCATGATAACCTCGCAGTCGGGCGATGATTTCTTCGCCTCACGAAGGACATCGAGGCCGTCGGGCGGGTCCATCTTCAGGTCCGTGACGATGATATCGAACGGCATCCTTTCGATATTCGCCAACGCTTCTGTACCGGAATCGCATATCGTCAGGCTGTGACCCGCGTCCTCGAGTGCCCCTCCGACCAGGAATCCCATCTTTTGTTCGTCGTCGACTACAAGAATACGCGCCATATTCTAATCTCCAGCCGGAAGGGTTATTGTCGCAATTGTGCCTTTTCCCGGTTTGGATCGCAGAGCCAGACGTCCCCCGTGCGCCTCGGCGACGTTTTTTGCGACATACAGGCCAAGACCCGATCCCTTCTCCCGGGTTGTGACGAACGGTTCGAGGACTCTTTCGATGTCCTTCTCTTTTATGCCGTGACCTTCGTCTGCGATCTCAATTCTGATGTTGTCATCACTTTTTATCAGGATAATCTCGATTCCGCCGCCATCCGGCTGAGCATCCCTGGCGTTAAGCATCAGATTGAGTACCGCCTGTCTGATCGCGAAACGGTCGGCCTGTGTCGAGAACGATCCGTTAGCCGGTTCGCATCTCATCCGGACGGTTACTCTCGCATCTCTAAAATCTGCTCTGGTTTGATTCACAAGCGTTTCGATCGTTTCGCGCAGGTCGACACGTTCGCGCTTTTCGCTCACAGGATGAACGAAATCGAGATAGCCTGAGACCACGCTGTTTAACCGCGTGACCTCGTCTGAGATGAAATCAAAGATCGGATCCTGCGAATCCGCGGCATATTTCTTCTTAATCCTTTCGGCGCTGTTCTTGATGATGCCGAGCGGGTTTCGTATCTCGTGAGCGATTGTGGCGGCCATCTCGCCCATAGATGAGATGGCGGATGCGCGAAGAAGCGCCTGCTGTGTCATCAGAAGCTTCCTGTTGATCACGAGAAATGCAAACACGAACAGCACCACGAGCCCTGCGCTGACCGCGTTCGCGGCTATGATATTCCTTCGAAAGTCATCGATTGTGGAGAAAAACTCGTATCCCGCCTCGGCTCCGATGACCGCAATTACACTATCGGATATATCGGTCACAGGCGCGTACGCCGACAGAAGATAGAGGCTGTCTGAGCGATATATCTGCGTCACGGCGGGAATCCCTGCGCTCGCCGAGACGAACTCCGAGAGGTGGAGAATTTCGTCTGTCTGAATCGAATCAGACTCGTCATAAAAGTCCAATCCATCCGGGTCATATATGTTAAGACTCATCAGCGCGTTGACGTCCCGGACTTCGTCGAGAAGCAGAAGGATGCCGACATATTGATCGAGAGCCATCGATTCGCCCGCAAACAGACCATCTGTCAATGATCCGGCGCGCCTCGCGGTCGACTCCGCAATCGCCAGAAGTTCCTGCGAAACTCGCTCCTCGGCGAATGACTTCATGCGAACATACAGGTACCACTGGCTTAGATTGAGGAAGACGAGAAGCAGAAAGCCAAATGCAGCGACTGCGATTGTGATTTTCCTGCCAAGAGCAAGCCTCATAGCCGAAAGATAATGAGATTAGGATTACTTGACAACAACAACTGTACGTAAATGTACACTTGAGCGCATTCAGGCGATCTGTGATCGTGCAGTCAGGTACAAATCATCGTTTTGACTTCTCCTGCTGCCAGTAGCGATTTCTGTAATCGATTGACACATATACGATTCTCGATGTAATGCTCGGTTTGGCACGGTAGTCGCAGTACGCTTCGGCAGAAGAGACGAACAATGCCAGATATTAACAGGAGGTCAAGATGAAAAGGTTTTTCTTTCTCGTAGTTCTTTCAGCAATGGTTGGTGCGCTCCTTGTTGCGGGTTGCACGAAGGAATCGGGACCGGTCACATCGGACGAAGCGGGCCTGAACTTCGAGGATGATTTCGGCGGCTATGATGCCTCGAATGAGGCTCCCGGATTTGGAGACGAGATAATTCTCAGCGAGATGTCTGAGGATGCTGAGGTTGCAGTCGATGACCCGGAATTCGCAAGTCAGTTTGCCACACTCGACACCCTTCCGATTGTCCGCGTCTATGCGATGAAAATCCTGTGGGGAATGCTCGAGTTCGATTCGACAGTGACAGAGGTGACAGACTGGTCGGGATCGCTCTCGATCGAACACGGCGCCATCAGGATTGCGAGCCTGATCAGATTCGAGAGACCGGGCGATCACATAGTCAGGCCGCGCACAGATTGCAGCAAGCTCGAGTGGGTATCATACACAACTCTGCACTTCGACGGAATACTCGTGTGGCTGTATGATCTGTCGGACAGTATGGGCCTGACTGCGAACAGTGTCACATTCGAGACCGGACCATACAGCAGAACATTTGATATTTCCGAACTCGATTCGCTCTCCGAAATCATCGAAGTCATCGAAGTCGACGAACTCGGAAACAAGGTTTCATTCGAAGCGCGCTATCTGCCGACGCCTGACTGCGAATATGGCTTCCTTGATGGAAGATGGGTCATCAAAGATGACGATCGTGGAGTGTTCTTCGGGCGCTGGGTGAACTGGAGCGGTATGGCGATGGGACATCTCCGTGGCCACTGGGGAATCGATAACGCCGGTGAAAAAGTCTTCTTCGGAAAATGGATTGGTTGCGGCGGAGAATTCAGAGGCCTGCTGAGAGGTACCTGGGATTATGGAGTGGAAGCCTGTGTCGATTGCCCGCCCGCAGGAACATTCCGCGGTGTATGGGCCGACAGGAACAGAGTGGTGAAAGGCGGTCTCGGTGGACGATGGGCATCATGTCTCGGGTCACGCGATAATGACACCGGCAACACCGATAACGGCGGCAATGGCAATATGGGTGGCATGAACAACGAGATCGGCGGCATCCCGGATCGTCACTGCGGATTCTTCCATGGCCGATGGAACAAGTTCTGCCCGGAAGTGGATTAGCACTCTCCCTTGCATTCCTTTCTATATAGATCAACAGCCCGTCTGCTAAGGCGGGCTGTCCGCGTTAATGCTTACTGCGCGGTTGAATTTATCGCCGTGTGGATTGTATTTTGTTTGGAGGTGAGAAAGATGAGTATGGAAGAATGCCCGAAATGTGGATGCACAGAGATCGACAGCGGTTGGATTCTGAGCGCCGGGAAAATCGCCTATAAATCGGACAAGCAGAGATATCCCATGACCGGCGGTAACTGCAGAACATACGCCTGCACCAACTGCGGATACATCGAATCCTACGTTGATGTGAGCTATCTGGACAAGAGCAATCCCCGCCCATAGTGGACTTCCGCGATCTGTCCGGTGGCCCACCCCTTGGGACTTGTTGAAAAACCTATTTGGGCGTGGGGCTGTGTTGTCGTCATCACGAGGAGCGACAGCGACGTGGTGATCTCAGTTCATGCAATGTGGGCGGCAGACCTCCCGGCAAGTCCTGAGCTTCGAAGGGCAAGCCCTGAGCCTCGAAGTATCTGCCGCGCACGGAAGATCAAGGAAGAGAGATTATCGGGGAATTCGCATCGATGATCAGAAAGAAAAAAGAGACCGGTTTTATACCGGTCTCTTTCAAATACGGTGAACTGCTGTCTTTACCAGCAGGAGAACCGTCGTTTGTTACCAGGATCGGTTACGATAGCCGCCTCGACCGCCGCCGCCACCTCTATCCTCGCGCTGGCGGGCTTCGTTGACCTTCAACGTGCGTCCATCGAGCTCCTGGTCATTCAGACCGGCGATGGCTGCAGTAGCCTCGCTCTGATCGGACATCTCGACAAAGGCAAAGCCTCTTGGTCTCCCAGTGTCTCTGTCCGTAATCATGTTTACTTCTGTGACTTCGCCATAACTCTCAAATGCCTGGCGTAACTTCTCTTCCGTCGCGTCAAACGACAGATTGCCAATGTAGATTTTCATTCTACACTCCGTGGTTGCTTATCCCGAAGTGAACTGCGTTCCGATGAAGTCAGATACTTCAAGATAAATGACATGTTGCGCATGATTGCGCGATCAATTCGAGATTACGCTTCAGCGGAGAGTTGTAGATTAGGACAAGACTACGATAAAACTCGAACTCAAATCAATACTAAGTATTGACTATATCGGATGTTTCAACAAAAACCTACAATTATTTTTGCAAAATGCAATTTATTTTTCGTCAGGTGGTCCACCCCCTGGGCTCCAGCTATGGAGCTGACCACAGCACTTTTCCTTCTTTATCAAACAGCACCAATGATGAAGCTGACCTTGACGTAACGTTGCCTGTACTAATCGTCTCCAGCGAAGTACAGCCCATAGTTGCTCTAATCACTTCGTTTGTATCGACAATGTCAACTGAAGGGAACTCTTCATTGCGTAATACGGATGCCAATCTCACGGCTCCGTTAGTATCGGCAATAAACATACCTCTCTTTTTGCCAAATAAACCAAGCCCTAAAACTATCTTATCGCCATAAGAGAAACAAGCCTGGCTGGAATGTATCCCTAAGCTGTATTCGGATGCATTTCCATCATTCATTTTCAGATGTGCCCCAATTTCGTCTACAATCACTTCAAATTGCGGATTAGAGGACTTTCCGATGCTTAGGCCGAGGCCCTCTTCACTTGCAGCCATGAAGACGGATGCACTGTCTGATCTTTCGAGCTGGATATACGGTCCATGCACTGGAACCAATCCAAGCATAAGAGGTGTGAGGTCCTTTTCTGTATCGATAAATTCCAGACTGGGGAGGCCATTATACTCCCCAAGGATTGCCACAGTCTTACCTTGTTCATCGACTACTTTCAGTTCACGTACAGAGATAACGTCTTCAATCTGGCCATTAGTCGCTTGGACTGGATGCCCCGACAACATACCTCCAATAAAACCAGCAGCCATCGCAAGAAACAAGAAAGTCAATCTTCCAAGAACAGGTCCGCATATTGTCTCTCGAATACTTGTCAACTTTCGCCACATTTCTTTCCGCATAGCCTATCCTCTCTCCTTCTGCAGTGTTAATTCAATCACGGTTACTATATGTAGAAACCGTAGCTGTCCACTCGGTTCCAGTGTACCACCAACCAACGAACAGATTACTCTATTCTGATAAACTGTCATCGTCTTTGCTCTCCCGATCATGTTTCTTAATGGATTCAATGAAAGGTTTCATGAAACTGATCACTTCTTCGTCAGATTTTGATGTCTTGGTTGGCGAAGTATCATTTGTAATTGTCTTGCGATACTTGAGCCACAGCTTGATGGTATTAGATTTTGGAAGAGCGGCAATAATGGTCTCTCTATTCATTCTGCATCCGCTAACAGTTCCATTAGGAATACCGCGCAGAATCTCAAGAATACTACTTAGGTCATTCTTCAGTTCTTGACTTTTCACGAACTTCTGGTCATCGTTGAGAAACACAGGGGCGAACTGTTCATGGAACTTGTCGCCTGAAGAAAACACCATACAAAATGGCAAATAGAAAACATATTCCACATCAATTAAGTTCGTTCTGCGAGTACCCAAGAGTGATAGCGATACCCCTGTGAGAAATGTCGCGTAAACCCAATAGCAGTAGTAGGCGTAAGGAGCGAACTTATGTAAGTTGGGCATTCCGTTGTTGAGCCACCTATTATGAATCTTCGTTTGGAGATCTTGATCAACTGTAACCATCTCTAAGCAGGTCTTGAGGTGCCGTAAACCCCATGCCGGATCGTCCTTTTGGATCGACTGTGCGAGTAAGGATGCAGAATCTGTCAGATCAGATTTGCCCAGAACGCCAGTCATGTCACGCCTAAAATTCCGGATGAGTGGTTCCAAGTCGATTTCAGTGATCAGGTTTCGTCGTTCCTTAGCCCACGAAGTGTCTCCTTCAGAGAAATCCTTGCTAATCCACCTTCTTAATCTACTCGAACCTTGATCTTCATCAGAGTATATGAAAGGTCTGCCATCGGACGTTGTCATAGCTTTTCCGTCAATCCTTATTGGTTGCTGTTTCATAGGGATTTCCTGTCCCAGAAGGCACAAGACTAGCATCTCGGCGAACGAGGAATTCGGTCGTGCGTTTGGATGACAGAGTCGCTCAGCTAACTGGGTTATACCCGCTTTCCCTTTTCGCCTTTCAGTTTGAACCATATCTGTCTGCAACTCCAGCACTAGAACCGGAGGGATTACAACCGTGAAAAACTCATGCAGTACTTTTACTTCATCATCTGATAGGCACTCCAAGACCGACTTATCAATTAGAATCGATGGTTTCATTCAATGAACTCCACTTAATCCCCAATATAATTCACGACTAACAACATTCGCAAGTCAAGTCATCCTCACATCCACAAATTTCTATCCAGACTCCGATACTGTATTGCTTCGGAGATGTGTGCTGGCTGGATCTTCTCTAAGCCTTCGAGGTCGGCGATTGTGCGGGCAACCTTGATGATGCGATCATACGCTCGTGCCGACAGCCCGAGTTTCGTAATCGCGAGGTGCAAAAGCCCCCTTGACTCTTCATCGATCGGGCAGAAATTCTGGATGTCGCGCGATTCCATGTGCGCATTGCAGTACATGTTGGTCTCGTCCTTGAATCGCTCCAACTGGACCTTCCGGGCGCGATTGATACGTTCCCGTATCGCGTCAGATTGCTCTCCCGACGGTTCGCTCGCGAGGTCCTTGAACTTCACTGCGGGCACTTCGATATGAATATCGATCCTGTCGAGCAGCGGCCCGGAGATTTTCGACATATACTTTTGAATCTGAATCGGCGTACAATTGCACTCGTGCGAGCCGTCACCGTGATACCCGCACGGGCACGGGTTCATCGCACCGGCAAGCATGAACTGCGACGGATATGTCAGCGACATCGCTGCGCGCGAAATCGTAACATTGCCATCCTCCATCGGCTGACGAAGCATTTCGAGAACATCCTTGCGGAATTCCGGCATCTCATCAAGGAACAGCACACCATGATGCGCCAGCGATACCTCGCCCGGTCTCGGAACTCGTCCGCCACCAATCAATCCGGCATCCGAGATCGAGTGGTGCGGTGACCTGAACGGCCTCGTCGCAACCAATGCCGTGTTCGATGGCAACACGCCCGCGACCGAATGAATCTTCGTGGTTGCGAGTGCTTCTTCGAGAGTAAGGTTCGGCAAGATGGTAGGGAACCGCTTGGCGAGCATAGTCTTCCCTGACCCGGGTGGCCCGATCAAGATGATATTGTGCCCGCCCGCCGCGGCTACCTCGAGGGAACGCTTTGCGCCTTCCTGACCCTTGACATCGGAGAAATCGACCTTGTATTCCTGACACTCGCTGAAGACCTTGTCCATGTCAATCCGGTATGGTTCGATGGAATTCCCATCTTCCAGAAACTTGACTGCCTGCCGCAGGTCTTTGATCGGATAGACCTTGAGCCCATGAGCCATCGCAGCTTCCATCGCGTTTTCTTCCGGGACGAGGAATGCCATGTTCTCGGCGTTGGCGGCCTGCATCGCCATCGGGAGAATTCCGGAGACAGGACGTAGCGATCCATCGAGAGATAACTCGCCCACGACAACGACATTTGACATATCCTCACGCATGATCTGGCCGGTCGCACTCAGAATGCCTATCGCTATGGGGAAGTCGAATGCCGATCCCTCCTTGCGGACATCAGCCGGCGCGAGGTTGATAGTCACTTTCTTGCTGGGAAAGATGAAATCCGAATTCTTGATCGCCGACATCACACGTTCTTTCGATTCCTTCACAGCGCCATCAGGTAACCCGACGGTCGTGAACGACGGCAGCATCTGTGTGATGTCAGCCTCGACCTCGACAGGATAGGCGTCGATGCCGAGCACAGCCGATGATAGTATTCTTGCGAGCATATATGCCTCTCTGTCAATAAGACTTTACTTCTTGCTTGTTTTTGCCGGAGTCTGTCCGGGAGTTATGATAGCTTATCAAGTGATGGCATTTCCGCGACGGTGCTCCTGACGGGAATCTAACAATCGGCTGTCCAACATCCATGAGAATAGCCTTGATTCGCTTATCCGACATATTCAATGATAAGCAATTGCGTCACTGTTGCCAAATGGGAAGTTAATTCGGGGAGGTGACAGAATCTGTCACAGAATCTTCGTAGGGCGATTTGTCAGCCTACTGGATGCGGAGAGAATTCGAGCTTGTACTCACGGAATCCGATGATATAACCGTCCGGGTCGGTCACAAAGAAGTACTTCCCAAAGTCGTATTCCTTTACGCCTCCAATCGGCTCAATGCCTGCGGTTTCGAGCCTGGAAACCAATCTCTCGGAATGGTCAACCTCGAAATTGACAGAGACGCCGATTGTGCCAAAAGGCATATCTTTGTCGGTCAGATTCCTGCTCTTTCTGTGCAAAGCCAGGTGGACATCGCCAAGCACGAACTCTGCCCACCCCGGGCTCTTGAACTTGAGCGGAATGCCGAGATTATCCCTGTAGAAACCGACTGATATATCGATATCCGTCACAAGCAGTATGATGGTATCGATGCGCTTGATCATGAGGCGTCTCCAAAAATCTCCTTCATTATGTTCTACGGTCACAGCACTCGTTATCTTTAGTGCGGTAACAGCCAATGATACAATGTGTTCTGAAACGGAACGACGGGAGTTTAGAAAATCGACATAGGTAGGCTCTCGCAAGCTTTCCCTGTCACACCACCGGGCGTAC
>CBDUQR010000055.1:0-15860 GCA_965369655.1 uncultured bacterium
GTCATGTATGGAGAGAATATAGATATGTCGTCGACTATGTCAAGTTAGTACTAGGTTTCATTACGACATAAACGACTTTGGTGGTCACATCGGTGTGACTGATGAGGATTACTTCAGTGAAGAGATGCGAAGCAGAGACAAGACTCTCATTGAAACCTTTGGTTTCGGATATTCTCAGGATTTCAAAGAGAGAATAGTCGTAGCTTTAATAAGGTATTTATCACGCCTGTCACCAGAGCATCAGCAGCTATGGAAGTCGAAAGAGCTGGTTGGTAACTACTCTGTTCATCCCAATTACGAACAAGCTGAACTCTTAGGCGCATTCCCTGATGGAGTTTCTATATTCAACGCTTTTCTGGAGGAGATTAAGCAAATTAACATTCTATCGAACCTAACGGGCCGAAGTGCACTATTCAGAAAGGAGTTTGATCATCAGAAGCGACCCAGAAAGTTTGGCTTTCTGCTCCGCCCCACTCTAAGTGAGTACAGAGATTTCGTAGTTACATTAGATAAAATCGTGAGCGAGAATATTAATCAGGACTTCTTCGGGAATGATGTTGATCTGTATAAAGATATTACTAAGAAGAATGGTACGTTTGAACGACAAAGAAAGGGCTCAATCAGTATCTTAGAGGAGTGGTTGGTTAAATTCTTCAAGCCGAACGATCCGACTCGTTTGAAAAAAATGATAGAAACGTTTCGTAAAATCAGACACGAACGTCAGCCCGGAGCTCACAAACTTGAACTCGATGAATGGAGTATAGATTTTTTTGCAACGCAACGAAAACTTATGGATGAATCGTATGATGCCTTAAAGACTCTCAGATTGGTCTTTTCGGCTCATCCACAAGCCCATTCATATAAACCTCCCGAATGGCTGCAAACTGGAAAGATTTGGTCCTATTAACCTGGTAGCCCACCCAGAGTGCAACGTCGGGTGGGATTCTCCTTTCCAGCAATCCCTGTTCACGGATGCAGCCTGACCATCACACGTCTGACATATTCATCCAGTGGTATCTCATCTGTCTCGCCGGTGAAGATATATATCCTGATGCACTTGGTCACACCGCCGAGTACTGTCCTGCCGTATATATAGCGCTGTCCTTCTTTCGCGGTCACAGGGAATTCGACATTGCCGTATTTGTCGATGTGAAGATCGGGAACCTCTTCCTCATACTCACCCTCAGCAGCATAGAACAGCCTCGAGCCGGGGGAAATCTTGAATTTGACCATCATGGTCAGCCCGCCTTCGAGACGTACAGTACGATATTCCATCCTGAGAACCGGATCGTATTCTTCGAACACAATCTGACGATTAGCATCACTGACAGTTGCGCCATCGTATCGCACTTCACGGAGCTGAGGAAGCGCCCTGATCTCATTGTGCATCCTGTGAATGTCATTCAGTGACGGAACCGTGAACTCGCAGTAAATCGAGTCATCTCCGACATCCATGAAGACACGAAAATCCTCCATCCGGTATTGCTCGATAAGTTGCTCTAATCTGTCGGCGTCCTCTTTCTCAGTATTTCTGAAAATATACTCGCATCTGATTGCTGAAATCTCACTCGGCGTAAGCTGCCGACGGGATGTGCACTGAACGAGCACGGCACAGAGAATCATGACAGCAAACAGAGTCAATTCAGAAAGCGTAACTGATCGATGAATGGTCATATACTGATGTTAGAACGTGAGACAAGGCGAGTCAAGAAAAACATGCTATCTGAGATCGACCACAGTTGCGCCCCATGACCCGCCCGATCCGCCTTCATGCCGATACGACACGACCCTCGGATGTTTGTCGAGAATCGAATGCACGATGCGCCTGAGCGTTCCGGTTCCCTTACCGTGCACAATCCTGATCTTCGTGATCCCGCGCCTTAGGCACTCGTCGATATACTCCGGCACAAGATCCTTGACATCGCTCGGAGCGAATGTGTGCAGATCGAGTGTACCGTCGATCGGGTATTCACCGGTAGTTTCGTTGATCAATCGAGAGCATCCCTTCTTGCCTGTCATCGCTGACTCTTTCAACAACACTCGATGCAGGCAGGGCAACCGCAATGACAGCAGCGAAAACATTCCTGCATCCGGCCCTGCGCAGTTCCAATGCCGCTTCGTTCAATGTAGCGCCGGTCGTCGTGACGTCATCGATAAGAAGGATGCGTTTGCCGGCGACCACATCCGGTCTTGTGACGGAGAATGCTCCCTTCATATTCTCGACACGCTGCCTTGCGGTCAAACCTGTCTGATCTTTCGTTCGCTTGACTCTTTTGATAAGATCATCTGCGACCGGCAGTGATGTCTCATCAGCCAGAGATTGCGCAATGACGAATGACTGATTGAACCCGCGCTGCCGCTGCCTGATCCAGTGCAGCGGGATCGGCGCTATCAGATCAATCAGCCCAATCGCTTTGGCGTCCCTAAGTCTCGATGCGAGCATTTTCGACATCCTGCCTGCAAGCGGCAGAAGAGAATGATACTTCAGTCCGTGAACGACGGATCGAAAGAAGTCATCAAAAGTCCCGCAGGTGAAGAGTACGGAGATTGGCGATTTGTTCTCGCAGGATTTGCACCCCGCGCGAAGGTTTACGATTTCCGACCGGCATTCAGGACAGAGCGGCTCCTCTACTTCGCTCGCAAGGTCAAGACATGTCTCACAGTAATAATCGTAGCCTCTTGACAGCCTCGATCCACAGCAGATGCACTCGGGGTAGAAAACGAAATCGAGCAGGTCATCGACGAGTATTCGAGCACGTGTCGTCGTCGCGCTCTGGCGAATCGATTCCTGTATCCGCGTCGATATACTCATGTATCATCTGTCCGCGCTGTCGATGCGCATTGGGGAATGCTCTTTTAGAAAACTACGCACACGATCGGCGAGATCACTGTCAGGTTCGATAGCGAGATACTCGTTCCAGTAGTGCAGCATGAGCGAATCATTGCCGAGCCCGCCATGTACTATTCCGAGGTTGAAACGCGCGATTGCGTGATCGGGTTGAAGTGCCAGAGCGATCTCGAAATCCACAAGAGCCTCACCGAGTTGATCGGTCGCAAAATAGCAGGACCCTCGGTCGACTCTCACATCGACGAGAGTGGAATCGATTTCGAGCACGCGCGAGTAATTCGAAATCGCCTCGGGATAACGCTGGGCATCCATGAGATGATTGCCGGTCTCGATAAGTTGCTCTATATCGTCGAGACGCTCAAGTCCGGCTGCTGACGCAGTAGATTCTGCACTTAAGTCAGCGCCGGTTCTGTTCAATACGAAATATCCCGTGTATCCTATGGCCGCGAGGCTCAGGACCAGAATGAGTATCGTCATATCCCGCCTGAGATTCGAGCGGTCTGCACTCGCCTGCGAACCATGCTTTTCGTCTGTCTTGCTCACCCGCGCCTGCCTCCTTAACAGTAATTGCTAATCATCGCCGCCGCCTTTGGTTCTCCAGATCGAAATCACACCCGTAGTACGTTTGACTCTCTTGATTACTCTCTTAAGATGGCTGAGATTTCTGATTTCTATTACAAGCTTGCCGTGCGCCATGCCTTCTTCGGACTTCATCACTGCATCGCGTATGTTCACATCTTCCGATGCGAGTGAATCGAGCACATCCCGCAGTGCGTTCTTCCTGTCCTCGACAACAAGTTCAAGCCTGACGAGGAATGAGTCATCCTTCTCGACATCCCACTCGACCTCGATGAGCCGCTCCGGATCGTCTTTCATCCTGAGCGCGACTTCACAGTCGGCGCGATGAATCGAAATTCCGCGTCCTCGAGTAATGAAACCAATTATCTTTTCCCCCGGCACTGGCTGACAGCACTGCGCGAACCTGAACATCATATTGCCGAGTCCCTGGATTCTGATGCCTTTCGTACCCCGCGCTCTGTCGAGGAATTTCCTGACGATGGTCTCTTTCGGAGGTTCCTGCTCGGGGGGATAGAGACGGGAGAGTACGTTTGTCGCGGAGACGTCGCCCTGCCCGACGCCTGCATAGAGCCCTTCGACTGAACTGAAAGAGAGAGCCTGTGCAGAATCGAGGAGCTGGTCATCGGTTGGGAATTTCAATTTCTTTTTCCGCAGCGCCTTCTCGATCATCTCTTTGCCGAGGCTGACCGACTGTTCGAATCCCTTTTGTTTCAGGAACCTTCTTATCTTTGAGCGCGCCTTCGATGTCTTGACAACTTTCAGCCAGTCCTGGCTCGGTTCCTGATTCGGTGATGTTACAATCTTTACCTCATCTCCGCTGCTCAGCCGCGAAGCGAGAGGTACCAGCTTGCCGTTGACCTTCGCGCCCGTACACTTCAGCCCGATGTTGGTGTGGACCGCAAAAGCAAAATCGAGAGGGGTTGCTCCGGCGGGTAGATGCTTCAACTCGCCGTTGGGAGTGAAAACAAACACCTCGTCATGGAACAGATCGATCTTCAGGTATTCGAGGAACTCGGCTGGATTCGTCATGTCCTTCTGCCAGTCGAGGACTTCCCGGAGCCAGTTGAACTGTTTGTCGGTCGGGTCGACCTCTTTCTTCCCTTCTTTGTAGAGCCAGTGCGACGCGATCCCATACTCCGCCGTGTAATGCATCTGCCTCGTCCTGATCTGAATCTCAAGAAGTTTCCCTTCAGGACCGACCACATTCGTGTGAAGCGACTGATAGCCGTTCGCCTTGGGGTTTGCGATGTAGTCGTCGAATCCGATCCCGGACGGTTTGTATATCTGATGCACTATGCCGAGAGCGGCATAGCACTCCGCGACTGACTCGACAATCACGCGTATGGCAAAAAGATCGTAAATCTCTTCGAATTCTCTCTCCTTGGTCTTCATCTTTCTCGCAATCGAATCGATAGATTTCGCGCGGCCATATATCGACGATTTTATGTCGCTCTTTTCAAACGCCGCGCGCAACGGCGTCACGATTTCAGCGATGTATTTGTCTCGCTCCGTGACGGTTTCATCTATTCTACTCGTGATGAAATCATAGGTCTCGCGGTCGAGGTACTTGATGGAGAGATCCTCGAGCTCCCATTTGACTTTCGCCATCCCGAACCTGTTAGCAAGCGGCGCATAGACGTCGTATGTTTCCTCGGCGATGCGCTTCTGTTTGTCCTCGGGAAGGAAATCGAGCGTTCGCATATTGTGAAGCCGATCCGCCAGCTTGATGAGGATCACCCGGATATCGTCAGCCATCGACAGAAGCATCTTGCGGAAATTCTCAGCCTGTGATTCGACAACAGACTGTGCTCGAAAAGTTGATATCCTGGTGACTCCATCGACCAGCCCGGCGATCTCTGGTCCGAATTCACGCGTGAATTCCTTCATCGTAATGCCCGTATCCTCTACGACATCATGCAGCAATCCCGCGGCAATGGTGGCTGAATCGAGATGCTGCTCGGCGAGGATAAGAGCGGTCTGCACAGCGTGCAGCATGTAAGGTTCGCCTGAGAGACGCTTCTGCTGGGCGTGGGCTTTCTCGGCAAACTTGTAGGCATTCTTCAGGAGCGAAATATCGACATTCGCATTGAACGCTTCGACCGCGATCATGAATTCGGCCAGATTGACAAGCCCGTATTTTTCACCCGCCGACACAGGCATGGATTACATCCAATGCGTTTGATCACATCTGCAAGGCGATGCGATTGTACTGTTCAACTACTTCCCTGCACACGATGTCGATGTCGTAGTGCGAAGCCCGATTCGCGGCCTCAGTCGCCGTTGTCTTTCTCAACTGCTCGTCATCGAGGAGAGTTGCAAGAATTCTGTATAATTTCTCGTCATTTTCGACCGGAAACACAAACCCGGTCCTGGCTTCCTCGACGAAATCGAGCGGCCCGCCACAGTCGGATACAACAAGCGCAGAACCGCAGGCTCCGGCTTCGATCAAAGACGTTCCGAGTCCCTCGGATCTCGACGACAGGACGAATACGTCCAGCAGCGAATAGAACTCCGGCATCTCGTCAACATGTCCGAGCAGCATCACCCGATCTCCGACTTCGATGAACTCGATCAACTTCTCGATTTCAGTTCTCCGCTCGCCATCTCCCGCCACCAATAATATATAATCGTCGCGATCGTAAGATAGTTTCGAGATTGCATTCACGAGAGTGTCGATATCTTTATTATGGTCGAGGGCGCTCGCAGTTCCAATATAGAATTTGCGATCCGGTATCCCATATCGCGCTCTGAAGCCGTCGGTCTCGACGCGCCCGAAGTAGCGCATATCGACTCCGCTCGGAATGTGAACGACCTTTCTGTCGGAGACTCCCCAGTCGAGAAGTTCCCCTTCGACCGCGGTTGAGACAGCAATAAACAAAGCTATGCTCGGGCTCGTGTATTTGAAGCGGGATACTAAATTCTTCAGTTTGCCGCTGATGACTCTTCGCGTCACGACGACTCGGATTCTGTCATCGATAAACGCTGTGGTCAGACCGATATTGTGCCCGTGTGAATCGTGAGCGTGCACGATGTTGTATCCCATCTCCGAGCAAACCCGTCGCATACGCATGCTCTCGCCGACCACATCGAATCCTCGGTACTTGATCGGGAATGTGTTCACGCCTATGTCGCCGAGTCGTCTTTCCAGTTCTCCGCCGGATGCTACAACACAGCCCGTATCGATCCCGTTCTCTTTCAGGTATCGAGCAAGGTAGAACACCTGTCTTTGTCCACCTCGGAACGATTCTCCCAGATCGATATGCAGCACGCCGTAACGGTTCAACGATTATCACCTTTCAGCGCGTAACGATATTTCATGAACTGCCCGACCGCGGTCAGGACCGCGATCCACAACCCGGTGACGCCGTCGGCAAAGCCACGCTGGATCAGCAGCTTCTTGAGAAAGTGAACCGGTGGGCCGACAGCGATACGGACGAATGAGAATTTTCCTCCAGCCCTGATGTATTTCTCTGCTCCGAGTCCCGCATAGATTGCAAGCTTCCTGGCGTATGCTTTCATGTCGGGATAGCTGTAATGCAGCAGCAACCCTGTCAGCCGGCATGATTTGCCATCGCATGAAACGCTTTCATGCAACATGTCATCCGAGAACATGCCGGAATCTCTCCTGAACAACCGCAGCACATACTCCGGGTACCAGCCGGAATGCATCACCCAGTTCCCGCACAGATTCGTCACTCGCGGCAGTTCATAACCGGCAACGCCGTTATCCGATGATACGGCCTGTTCGATTTCAGACCTGAGCTTTTCGGTCAACACCTCGTCCGCATCGAGAGAAAGGATGAACTCGGTATTCGCGAAAGTGCAGGCTTCATTCTTAGTCGGTCCGAATCCCTTCCACTCGACCAGAGTGACTTCGGCGCCATGATCGGCGGCGACCTCGCGCGTTCGATCGCTCGATCCGCTATCGGCAACGATCACGCGGCCAAGAGACAGCGCGCTGTCGACGCATCTCCCAATATTCTCCTGTTCGTCTTTAGCGATTATCACTGTGGTAACTCTACTCATGCGCACCGGCCCGTTCGGGTCTCTTCTCAGCGACCAGCCTGCAGAATGCATCGAAAACCGACGTCACATCGAGGAATTCTATGCGATAGAAATCGGGCGAGTTGATTGCTCTCACGCATGGATTGAACGGTCGCCAGACTGCGAAATTCTCCATGTTGCCTACATACATAACCAGCGTGGGCAAATCGACACAACTCGCGATGTGACCGATCGATGTGTCCGGAGTAATCAGAAAATCGAGATGCTTCAACAATCCGGCGATCTCGCGAATCGAATACCCGGCAGGTAGACAGTATATCCGCTCCTCACTCGTTTCCTTAAGCTTGTCCATCTTCCAGCGCTCGCCCGGAGCCGCCGAAAGCACAAACGCAGCGTCCGGAAACCTGCCCTGAAGCATCGGCAGCAGTTCAATATACTTCTCGACCGGCCATGTCCGCGCAGGTCTCCCTGCTGAGAGATTGATTCCTATGAGAATATCGTGGTGCTCCCGCAGCGGCCTGAGAAATGACAGAGCCTTGCGTTCGTCATCATCGACCAGGAACATCTTCGGGATCAGATCGCAATCATGAAGCGATATATCGAACAGATTCAGCACAGACGCCGTCGATTCGATTATGTGCGGCCCGCTCACTGTTGGCGGATCAACAGTGAGATCGAAAAACTGTGCCAGCCTTGGTTTGCCCGCGCCGAGCTTGAACGACCCGGGACCGATCAGGGACAACAGAATCGTGGCGGTCACAGATTCGCCTACCGTCATATCGACAATCGCGTCATACTTGCGTCTTCTCATGTCGAAGATGCGTCGCACATCTTCGAGAGGCTTCTTCCTGTAGAACATTATGCGCGATATGCTGGGATCATGCTGGATAATCATGTTGTTGTCGCGACCGCAAAGGACGTCGATTTCGATGCCCGGATAGAACTGTTTCAGGCTGTGGAAGACCGGCAGCGATATGATCATGTCGCCGAGCTTGTCGTGCCTGACAAAGAGCACTCGTCGAATTTTCTTCGGATCAAATTCCCTGAATGCTCGACGCACTCCGCCAAACACAACGAACCAGACGAGCACTATCCACTTAAAGCCGATCTCGATGCTCTTCAGAAATCGGTCGGTGCGCTTTACCGGATCCAATCCCATTGCTGTTTACCCTGAACTGCAGATTATACAATTTCTGATACAAACCGGACGAGGCAACCAGTTCGTCATGCGTACCTGTCTGTACGAGCTTGCCCTTATCCAATACGAGGATCTTATCTGCATGCAGAATGGTCGAGAGCCTGTGCGCGATCACCAGCACTGTCCGCCCGACCATCAGCCTGTCTATCGCTTCCTGCACAAGCTGCTCCGATTCCGTATCGAGCGCGGATGTCGCCTCATCGAAAATCAAAATCTCCGGGCTGCGCAGTATCGCGCGGGCGATCGCTATGCGCTGACGCTGTCCGCCTGACAGCATAACGCCCCGGTTGCCGATAGGCGTAGCGTAGCCCTCGTCGAATGACGAGATGAATTCATCCGCGTTGGCAATCTTCGCCGCGCGCATGATGCCCTCTTCATCGACACCGTCCAGAGCATACGAGATATTCGCGCCGATTGTATCGTTGAACAGCATCGTCTCCTGTGTGACGATTCCGAACAGCGATCTCAGCGAGTTGATCTCGACATCGCGCAGGTCCATGCCGTCGACAGTGATACTCCCCGCAGTCGGGTCATAGAATCTCGGCAACAGATCGAGCAGCGTCGACTTGCCCGCGCCGGACGGTCCCACAACCGCAACTATCTCCCCTCGCTTCACCTCGAACGAAATGTCGTGCAGGACTTCAGTGCCCTCGTTGTACTCGAACGACACATGATCATATACGATGCGATCCGTCAGGTTCCTGACTTCAACCGCACCCGGCTTGCTCGCAACTGTAACAGCCGTATCGAGAATCTCGAATATGCGGTCCGCGGCTGCGAGCCCTTCCTGAACCTTGATGTGCAGATTCGACAGCGATTTCGCCGGTGCGATTATCGAAAACATCGCGAGAATGTACAACATGAAATCCTCGGGCTGCAGGAGCGATGCCCCGAGGACCTGACTGCCACCATACCAGAGAATCACAACACTGGCTGTCGTTCCGAGAAACTCATTGACCGGGTTCGACAGAAGCCGCAGGCGAGAAATCTTGAGCAAAGCCACGAAATACTTCTGAGTCATTGCCATGAACTTCGCAATCTCATATCGCGCCGCACCGAACGCCTTGACAACACGCATGTTAGATACGTTTTCTTCAAGCACTGAATTAACATCGGCCATGCACGACTGCGCCCGCGCCGAGACTCTTCTGAGAGCACGCCCGATGATGTAGATGATGATGAAACTGATCGGCAGCACCACGATTGTGACGATAGTCAGTTTCCACGAGAGGATCACCATGAAGCTGATGTAGATCAGGATCAGGAGCGGCTCTCTGATGATGCGATTGAATCCCTGGTCGAGCGATTCTCGCAGGACATTGACATCGTTAGTCACACGCGACAGGAGTTCCCCGGTTCGGGCGCCATGGAAATAGCTAAGCGACAGCCGCTGGAACTGAATGAACAGCGAATCCCTGAGATTCTTGATAAACTTCTGCTCGACATACGTCATCAGGTAGCCCTGGAAATAGAAAAAGAGCGCCTTTGTAACAGCAAGAATAACGACCACTATGCACAGGTTTTTCAATGTCACGAGCGATGACGAATCGAGAATCAGACTGTCGACTAATCCCTGCAGCGACTCCTTGACGCCTGACACGAAATCAGTTATGCCGCTGACAACTTCGCTGGATGAGGAAGCAGGATCGATTGCCGAGGCATCGACTTCATCTGCTCCTCCTATGAAGAGCGTTCGCAGCAACGGTCCGATCATCCAGATGAGCGCACCCGATAGCAACGCAAACATCACCATACAGAAAGCGGACAACGTCACATGCTTCCAGTACGGCTTGACCAGACCAATTACACGTCTGAGAGTTGGCAAATCATCCTCGCAGTCGGTTCAAAAACAAAAGCCAGGCATACAATTCACGCCTGACAATGAACAACAATAATACTACGCCGTCCAGCAAGATTTGTCAACTACAGCGGTGGCAGTTACATAATTGCGATGAGCGATAGCGACGGGCGGCGGTCATGGATGTCGAAACTGCGCAGTGCGCACGGCGCAGGACTCAAGGGTTTCGACCTACTCGACTGCTCGGCTGATAGAGTCTGCCGAATTCGATCCATCAACCCATCTGTTGTGTGCAATCCACCTGGAGTCGAGTTGTCCGCCTGTGAGAATGTGGTTTACCACCGGCGACAGAAAACGGACTATGTCAGTCAATACATCAGCGAATTCACTGGGACAATCAGCGATGCCGGTGCGTTTAATAAAGGCAACCCATTGCTTTGTCTTATCAGAATTCTTGAGCCGATCCAGAAACGTATCGAGTTTCTCGGGGAGATCGGTTGATCTCGTTGTGAATGTCGATTCAATCGCCTGTTGCAGCGATTGTCCTTCAAAATCGAAATTCTGAGAGAGATACCAGATATCGTAGAAATCCTTCATACGACTATTGACCTCTCCAAGAGACACCATCGCTTCGAACTTCTCTGCAATTGTGCTCTCGATAGGATATGTGCGGAGTTTGAAGCGCGGGAAATCCAGCATGATTGGATAGTCGACTTCGCGCGGTTCGAGCACGATGCTGTCACCGAATCCAATATCAAGCTGCATTGGGATCTCAGCATTTCCCAGATAGCCTTTGAATCTCATTCGAACGCCACTGTACTCATCGTGATCGTCAATGACATTTCCGACAACGGTGTCGGCATCGAATTCAACGCCGTCAGGTACTACATCTGTGGCACATATCTCTCTGACGATAGCTGCAACATCATCGACGTCATTGGGCATCTCTCCTTTCATATCGATATCCCTCGTTGGTCTTGTCCGAGGAGCTTTGACAGCGACGAGTGCAAGGGCACCTTTGAGAATGAATTTGGACCTATGCTCTGACACTGACAGGCGATACAGGAATCTCTCCATCGCGTAGTATTGGAGAAGTTCCTGGAAAGGTCGTGATTCATCGTGCGCCTTGTTCAGAAGCCTCTGGTGAACGGAAGCGGCAACATCTTTGAGCTTTCGCTCACTCACAGAATTGCCTCCAGATAAGGCTTAATGATCTTCTCGACCCGGCAGATACGCGCATACTCAAGCAGCTTGTCTACTCTCACTTTTTTGCGTTCGCGATACATCTTCAGTGCCTCGATAGCGACATCAAGACCGATCTTGTTGCGATGCTTGAAACAGTCGGCGATGGTCTTCTCGGGAGAATATACTCTGATCTTGAAACCATCAACTTCCATTATCTCTTGTCCAGGTTCAAATACTTTCGAGACGAACCTGAAGGTTTTCGTAGGTGGATTCTTAATTGAGGGATCTCTCCTGTTGTATGAGAAATCGATGGCAATGTATACATAGTGAGGTATCTGTAGCGTCATGTTATGAAGCTGAAGCGCTGATATGAGACAAATCACACCTGTGGGTACTCTCTTGAGCACTGATAGAATATCTGGCGTATTCACAGGTTCAGCGGAAGTCAGGCGGTAGACTCCCCTGCTCAGAGCCTCAATTTCGCCTCGATCACGCATCTCATACAGAGTCCAGGCATTTATTCCAGCCTTTATAGCCTCTGACGTGCGCATGATTCCGCCGTGCTTGAGGAATATCGCTGTTGCTGCTTCAGCGGCTTTGCCGGATTTCGGTTTCTTTCTAAGCATCATACTCGTATCGCCTGCATCCCAGTTTCTATTTCTAATTTCGTCTATATTATACAGATTGTCTATATAAAAGTGCTGAAAATAATGAATATTTTTCAGTAATTTTATTGAGCCAGCAAAGCTCAAGGATGTCGAAACCACGCCCTGCGCGCTGCGCAGGACTCAGGGGTTTCGATTTACTTGGCTATTTCTGTAGGAAGCGGGAAACCTTATTCAATGTTCTCTCGGAATCTCTCTTTAGGGTATGTTCCCATACGACCATTACGCTCCAGCCCATTGAGCGAAGCTCTCTAATCTTCCTCTGGTCACGTTGTCGATTTGTGGCTATTTTTTCTCGCCAAAAGTCACTCGACAATCTATGCGACCATCTTGGGAATTGCCAACCATGCCAGAAATCGCTGTGTATGAACACAGCTATCCTATCTGAAGGTCTGGCAATGTCTGGCGTACCTGGTGCTCTTTTGTAGTGTCTCTGGAAGTAGATTCCCCTTTTTCTTAGATGTGCAAAAACCATGAGTTCGATTTTGCTGTTCTTCGGGCGAACTCGACTCATCAAAGAGCTACGCTGTTTCTTTGTAAGATGGTCAGCCATTCAGCATTAGAAAACAGTTGTCAGTGTTCGGATTCGTCCTTAGATAATAAAGCTTCTATTCTCGCCTTTATGTTATCATACACAGCAGTCAACTTTTTTTTTGCTTCTGTGGTCAATCTGGCGGTGTGCATTAGAGCATCTCTAATGGGTTTGTATTGCTTAGCATCACTAGGTAGACAATTGTGGCTACCCCTCTGCTTATCCACTAAGTTAGCTAGACCCGGCATATCCAAGTAACTAGTGTCGTCGTCATTTTGCCTTATATCGATATTCACATTGCCGCTCATCTTATTGTTACTCTCTCGTTCTTTCCACATCTGAATTTGACTTTGTGCCTTGTGTGAAAGATCGATCGATTGTTCATGAATGTAACTTCTAATCAGATTCTCCGAAAGAAAACATTCCGCATATGAAACAAAATTGAATGCAGCATCTTCACTCAAGTCATCAACCCATACGTCGACTCTTGCCTTAGATTCAGAACCTTCAGGAAATTCATACTCCTCTGATACAGCATTGTATAATTCTTCGGATTTTCTTCGTTTCTTTGATATACTCTCATTATCAACATCTCCGTCTTTCTTATGCTTTCTTCGCAGAACATCCCATTGGTCCAAAACAATTCGCATTACATTCTGTCTAAACGTTTCCAAGAATTCCCTAAACTTGGGGTCATTTGAAACAATACTTTCCCGGCTGCTAGTAAATCTATCTGTATTATCATCTAATTCATCAAAATGTACTTGCCCATAAAGATAACTCTCGACGAGTCGAGCACTGGGTATATGCTTAAGAATATCCCTTTCCCTCAACCTACCGTTCACGAAAAGATCGACTCCCACTTTCTCATCGGTCGTAAGAATTTTGAGGTGACTTGGTTTTTCTACAGAAGCAATGAATCCGGTAATGGCATAATTCACATCTAATAAACTGATTTCTTCCTTAAGATTCGTGAGCTTTTCGTCAACGTATGGATCTTCTAAGTCATTAATTTTCCAGGCAAATTCGGTCTTGTCTGCAAGTTCGTTTAGATGGTCAAGTGTGATCTGTTCATCGTTGATGAATATATTGAAAGAACTATCTAATAGAGAGAACCTGAAATACAGGGCAACGGTTTTTGTCAAGTAATCTAGTGTATTTCTAATCCCATCTTTCATGTTTTCAAAGTGGATAATCGTGCCGCGATCATGGTGTTTCGTGTATCGCTTGAAATTCGTTTCTTGCCATGTCCCTAATGAATACTCGCCTGGAGTTAAATCATCATTTATCGCTTGATCCAAACCAGAGTTGTCGATTACACCACCAACGTAATTACCGTGTTCTATTTTTGTTATTACAGTGATTTTGTCTGCGCAAGATAGCAATGCTAGTTTACCAATTCCCTTTCTACCAATGAACGGTCTCCCTTTTTCTGAAGTCACCACTCCGTCTCTTCGCTTTGAATACCCAATTTTCAGGAATTTGTTTTGGAAATCGCCATCTGACATCCCTATACCGTCATCCTTTATGATGAAACAATGCTCTTCTCTATCAACATAAATCCACACGTTGTCTGCATCAGCATCCCAGGCATTGGAGATCGCTTCTCCAAGTACGGTTACAAAGCTTCTGTACAGATTTCTTCCCAAGTGGTTGAGAACACTTAGAGATATTTCGAATGTGAACCTGTTATTGTTTGCCATAGGTTCTCACATGTTTCTTAATACTTCGCCCAATAATAACTCCCAATCGAACAGGAACGGCGTTGCCAATGAACTTGGCGATATGAGACGTGATAATTGGGTTCTTCGGTTCTACAAATCTATAGCTTTTCGGAAATGTCTGGAGTAATGCGGCTTCACGTAGACTTATCGCTCTATTCTGTTCGGGATGTCCGAATCGTCCGTTTCCAAGACCAACACATTGTGTTGTCATTGTAGGGGCTGGATCATCCCATCTCATCCGTCCATAAACAGAGTATCTATATGACTTGCCAGACTCCTTCTTATGACATTTCAATCTGAGATTCTTATCCCAACTACTGGAGCTTCCTCCATTATGAGGAGTGGACTTTATTCTCTTCAGGTTTGTTGGATTTAGCTTGCTCGCTCTATGAAGGGTATCTCTATCACATACTTCTCCATCTCTTATCGGTGTCAATCCTTTTATGACATCTCTGACTGTTACCTTTTTATTCTTGTGCGTATTTTTTACAAGTTCGATTTCGCCTAACCTTGATGCGAGCAATACTAATCGTTTCCGACTCTGGGGTACTCCATAATCAGAAGCATCGACAATCTCATACTTGTATTTGTAATTACATCGTTCAAGCGTTTCTATAAAAGTCCTAAAAATGGGGTACTTCTTCATGTCAGCAAGCCCGCCGACATTTTCCATTGAAATAATATCTGGCATTGTCTCTTCTATTAGTTGAGCGAATTTCTCCAAAGGTTCCAATTGTTGCTTCGTTATTCTCCCTATACTCAATCTTGAAAAGGGCTGACATGGTGCACAACCGGCTAATACTCTAATTGTCTTTTTCTTGTTTCCAAATAATCTGTTGATATCTTCTGCTGTTACTTGGAGAATATCCTCGTGAATGAACAGGGTCCTGTTGTTGTATTCATATCCATATTTGCAGGTATTATCATTATCTATTCCAGCTACGACATCAAGTCCTTCTTTAATGAAACCATGAGTAAGCCCCCCAATGCCGCAGAATAAATCAATGACTTTGATATTTAATGTGGTTTCTCTCAAGCCATATTCTCCTGCCCCACTTGGCTATTGTCAAAGGACACATTCTTAGCATAGGAAAACAGTGGGTTCCGAGCAACAAAAAAACGGCGTTCTTACGAACGCCGTTTCTATGTCAAATAGCATTGGATTTCTTCGAGATCGACTTCGACTATGATCTGAATGGCTTGTATGCTTTCGCGACCGAAGTCGTGAGGCACGATATAATCGCGATCGCACCATTCAGATGCACACCGTGCTCCTTAGAAAGGAGGTGATCCAGCCGCAGCTTCCGCTACGGCTACCTTGTTACG
>CBDUQR010000056.1:0-14984 GCA_965369655.1 uncultured bacterium
AACTCTCAAACCCACCTTAATCAACTGTCCGATATTCTGCAACCACCTCTCTGAATCAGCTAACAAAAGAGCGCGGTATCGAGAATCCTCAAGTAGCAGTACAACAGAGAAAGTATTAAGGCAGTCATTGAGTGTCTTTTGTGGCTCTAAAACCAGCTTCTTGAGAATACGTCGTGTCTGCTTTGCGTCAGGGGCAACAGCTCTGATACGTAGATCATCATCATCAAGTAACAATGTGTCAACTGAGCAGGTTTGAAGTAACATATCAATATGTTTAGGAGGTTTGTAAATCCATTCCATCAGACGTCGATAGTAGTCCGCTGATTCGGGTGGATAGAATTGTAGATTGATCTCTTTAGGACTCAAGCCACAATCATAAAAGCGCTTGATGTTAATCGAATTCTGCGAGCAGTATTCCAGAAGTTCCAGCATACCCGAATAATGATCTTGGTGGGGATGTGTTAAGCATATGAAGTCAATCTCCGATACTGAGTGTTCTCTCAGATAATCAAGCGCAGGAATAGTATCGTTCTTTCTACAGCAGTCAACAAGCCCCACTATCCCTCTGCTGGTGGTTATTACAATTGAATCACCGTGATTAACATCAAAAATTCGAAGGGAAAAACTCACTTTTCTCGTTTCAGAGCATCACAGCGCATCTGATCAAGTCGTTCGCGCTCTTCTAAGCTCAACTCTGTAACAGCACTTCCAAAGTACACTAACCGAGTCTCAACTGCCGTGTTACCCTTTCTTATAGATATTAGGCCGACCTTGTCGCCAGGTCTAACGTGTTCAGCCCCCAACTCTGTGAGAACCTCAATCGGAATAATCCTGTTGAATTTCTCGCTATTTTTCTCGAACTCGACATATGCAACATTGTCCTCAACACGTATGATCATGCCGCTAATAAACTCGCGTTTCTTTGTAGCTTTCGACATTACTCTCGGAGCCTCGTGAACCTGTAATTCTCCAGCACCAAGAGTATCGGCATTCGTTTCTGAACTCATTAGCGATCCAGCAAGATACGTCCGAGTCCGCGCCCATTCCTCAACAGAAAAACGGATAGTGTCGCCATCAGTATGTGCTTGTGTGATCTCCGAGGTCGTCCTTGTATCGCTCGGACTTTCACCAGTCGCAAGCTTACGCTTATCAGAAATGTTTGAGAAAGTCATCTTGTTTGATAAAGTTATCTACCAGTTTGGTATTCGATTTCACATATCTAATCAATTTGTCTTGTCCTGGTAATGGCCGGATTTCAGTACTAAACCGGTCAACATCGAAGATTATCCAAGTGTCATATTCATCATCGAGTTCTCGAAAAGACAGTATCTTACGCTTGAATTCATCTTTGGTCATCACACCTGTCTTTAGCGAGATTTCTTCCTTTTTATCTTCGCCTTCTAATACTACCATGAAATCCCGAAGTTGGTTCTCCGACAGGGGCAAGTGATCAGCTTGTAACAGATGCCCCAAATATTTCTTTACAGCTTGATCGAAGTTGAGTTCTGGAACAGGCATCGCATGATATGTTCTGACACCAAGTCTAATCAGTTTCTTCACATCTGAATGTTTAAGGAAATCTACAAGTCGTTTCACCTCTACCTCAAGAACAGTCATGTCCTCGATGTGTTCCACAGATATCCCCGCCCGCAAACTCTCAACGATTAGTTCGGAACTCCTATCATTCGACGTAAGTTTGGATGATTTGATCCCTTCCTTGTAATCGATTCCTTCATATTCCAGCAAGATAGACTGAAGATACTTGGGTGCCACTTCGGTGAAATTGAGTATAGGGGGGTACCTCAATTCTATCACTATTCTCTTTAATTCACAACTCATGTTCTAATTATATAGTATTAAGGCAATATGTCAACCTCGTTGTACCTGCTTTCCATCTGAGAACATCTCTGATAATTGGCATACCGTAAGTAGCGCAAGCGTTGAAACGCTAATTATCGACTCTGCTACTCTGCTTCAACCACAACAATATCGACCAGAGCAATCCCGGGAATATCGGTTCTATGCCGAGCCAGTAGTTGCCGGATTCCGACAATAGTCCTGATAGTAGCCACACGAAAGACAGCAATCCCGATGAAATTATCGAGAACAGCGTCATTTTCGGGGACAATCGTCGCTTGCCAACATACGATGTGAACAGCGGGACTAACAATGCAGGCGTTCCCACCGATCCGAAATGATGCCAGATATCGATGATCGACTCGAAAAACAGCGCCGCGACAACCGCAAGGCATGCCGAGATCACAAGCCCCCACCGTGTCCAGTATGTAATCCGGTCATCGGCGACTCTGAAAAATCGCCAGACGATATCCCTGCCGAATGTCGATGCCGCCACGAATGAATACGAATCGATTGTCGACATGATTGTCGCGAGCAATGCTGTCATAAAAAGGCCGAGCAGCCCGACCGGGAGTATCATCAAGGCAAATGCCGGATACGATGACGCCGGATCGCTCAGTCCCGGCAACGCCGCAGCGGCATACAGTCCGCATGACGTCGTCAGAAAATCGAACACCACCCAGCAGAGAACTGAGATCAGCAACCCGCGCCTCGCAGTCGATGCGCTTTTTGCCGCGTAGCATCGCTGGTAGAATGTCGGTTCGATCAGCGTCCCCAGCGCGATAACATACCAGACAGCGATATACAATCCGCTGTTGCCGCCATGCCATGTAAAATGCGAGGCAGGCAGGTTCTCCGTCAGAAATTCCACACTTCCATATTTCGCAATGGCGAATACGAGCAACATG
The DNA here is from genome assembly GCA_965369655.1 of uncultured bacterium. Lineage (GTDB taxonomy): Bacteria > Zixibacteria > MSB-5A5 > JAABVY01 > JAHJOQ01 > JAJRZO01. The sequence continues at coordinate 2,766 of CBDUQR010000056.1, forward strand.
ATGAACCCGAGGAACATAAGTCCAAACTGGAGCAAGTCAGTTCTGACAACCGACCGAAAACCGCCGAAATGCACATATATAATTGAAAAGAGTGTACCGATCAGGACTCCCAACCATAGCGGCCACCCGAAGACGATCTCGACCAGCAGGCCGATCATCAGGACATAGGCAGCGGGTACGGTCATCAGGAAAAGAATGATCGCCCCTGCGCCCGCTACGGTCTTACCATACGATTTCTCAAGCCTGTCGGGAATCGTGAGGACTTGGGAATCCCGCGCCCTGCCTGCAAGGAAATACGCAAATATAATTGCAGCGAGATAGTACGGGACTCCGAACACGAGCCATGTCGAGATGCCGTAGAGATACGAGTACTCCCCGACGCCCAGAATACCGCCGTACCATGTCGAGACGAGCGACGCGACAAATGCCGGGAGTGTGAGGGTTCTGCCGCCGACTATAAACGAGACAGCCGTCTCATTCGACCGGGCGCGGAGTATTAGTCCCGCGCCAAGCAGACCGATCATATACGCGGCGATTATCGCATAATCGACAGCAGACACGTTTTAGTCCAGTTCGAGTTTCACCTGCACAAAGAACGACCTTTCCGCAGCAGGAGTATAGTAGACCGGGTCCGGGACATCTCTGAATGCGTATGGGACTACACCGACCAGTTCATACTTTTCATTGAACAAATTGTCCACCCTCCCGGAAAGCATCAACCGTCCAAAACCAGCCGGATTTGCAAGAGCAACAGACCCAGACAATGAGAATGTCGCATATGGATCGATGGAGGAATCCCTGTTCCCGCCATTGTCGACATATTGTCTGCCGACAAACCTGCTGCGCGCCGCGATGCGATATCGATCATACTGAAAATCGGCCAGCAGATTGCCAAGATAGACAGGGAAACCGGCAATCGGGTTGCCGGAGTAATCGAAATCCCTGTAACCGACCTTTCCCCAGTCGGAATCGTTGTCGTAGACTTTCTTCGTGACAACGAAATCTTTCGCCCTGTCGTATGTAACTGCGAGGTTTCCACTGAGGGCCAGATAGTCGAGTGGGGTAGCGCGCGCAGTAAGTTCCACACCGGCGTGCACAGACCTGTCGGCATTCACGGTAATCTTGTTGCCATCGCTGTCATACCCGCCCTCGGCAATGATCTCATTCCTGAATTCCATCCAGTAGAGATTGACGCCGAACTCGCCACTGTCTCGCCTGTACGATCCACCCAGTTCAAAATCATACACGCGCTCAGGTTTGACATCGAGAGATGGTATCTTATCGGCGTCATCGGCTTCGTAGATCGATTCATCCGTCGGAGTGCGAGACGAAATAGCCGCGCTCGCAGACAGAATGGCGTGTTCGTCGAATCTGTAGGATGCGCCTGCGCGCGGTGAGACGAACAGCCAGTCGAGATCGAAATTGTAGCCTTTGTCGAAAGCGCCCATTGGGGTCTGTTTGAAACTGTAACGTATATACCTGGTCTGCAAAGAGAGATCGATTCCAACCCGGTCACTGAGTTGATAGTTTTCGGAAGCGTACACCGCCGCGGAAAACTTATCCCCGAAATACTCGTAATACTTGTGGCGAGGACCGATCAAATCTGAGTTGACATTTTCCGCCCACACCACCTGCCCCCAGTGCTCCGAATCGAACAGGTAGAATGCTCCCCCAACTGACAGCTTTCCCGATTCATGTTCTATGTCGAGACGGGGGTTGAACCCATACTGGTTCTTGACCACCCATTTCTGTCTTACCAGATCGCCTCCGGTGATTGTGTCAACAGGTACTCCCTCCGAGTCTCTGACCACGATCGGCGGGATGTTGTACTCGGAGTAGCTGACCCAGTCGAAATCCTCTGTTTTGAACTGTTCGTAGTACCCCCGGCCGCGAATGTAATAGAGCGTATTGCTCAATGTCATCCGATCATTGATCTGATAGATATTATGCAACTCATAGTGCGGCTGGTTGAAATTGTCGGTCTCGTTTTCATACTCCTCGAGATTGTAACGCCGATCCTGTTCGAGCTTCTCGCGCGTATTACCGTAGAATGCCATGTGCATCCGCATAGGACCGCCGTACATGTTCAGAGTAGTCGCCATCTTCGGGTCGAGCCGCGACACGGACAGGAAGTAAGTCCATGCGTCATACCACGAGCTTTTCCGGTAGCCGTCGGACCACAACTTCGAGTATCTTCCGGCGAAACTCCACCTTCCATCGATCAGCCCTGATGAATACTCGAACGCCTGCTTCCTGATATCACCGATTATCTTGCCGTCATGCATGTAACCGCCGTACCCAATCAATGCAGTCACTTCCTTCTGGCGATCCAATGCGGAGGAAACAATATTTACCGATCCGCCGAATGATGCATCACCGTAGAGCGAACTTCCAACGCCTCGTTCAATTTGAATGTCCCTGACCTCGGATGCGAAATCAGGAATGTCATAGAAATATGTTACGTGATCTTCCGGGTCGTTCAGAGGTATCCCGTTGATATAGATGGAGACTCTTTTGCTGTCAAACCCGCGAATCTTCAGGTAGCTGGAACCGAGCCCGCCGCCCGCATCGGCATACGAATAGACATTCGGAGTCATATCGAGCAGCAGCGGAAATTCTCCGACATAGTAGTCCCTCTCGATATCGTCCTGGGAAAAACCCGTAACGGCGGCTGCGCGATCAGATGCGTTGACCCTGGTAGCGTGCACAGTGATACCATCAGCCTGATACACCGAACGCTCCAGTGTTACGTAGAAAACCGCATCCTCTCCGATTCGTATCATGATCGGCTGATAACCGACATGTGAAAATGTAATCGATTTGCCCTCGGGATCAGTCAGATCAATCGAGAATTCGCCCCGCTCATCTGTCGGCTGATAATGAACGCCCCCGACCGTGAGATTGACACCGACGAGTGCATTGCCGTCGGCATCGGTGACTATACCATTGATAGTCTCCGCCCATGCCGACGCAAACGGCATAAGCAAAGCCACAAGAATGAGAATGAATCTTAGCATGACACCTGTACCTCCCATGAATAAAAAATAAAAAAAGCCCGCCCCGCCCTACATTGGGCGGAAAAACGGACCAACAATATTAGTTCTAACCTCTGACACCGTTTTCCTCCGCCGGCATTACCCGGATCAGGTTCGGGGGTATTATCTCAGGCGACGACTTTACGCCACCCCCAACGGCTATGATATTCTACTTGGTAACAATACAGATTCGTAGTCAGAATGCAATAGAAATGTTGCGCGCAAATACTCCCGTTTGGCGCTACTTGGGAATTTGGTGGTTGCTGAGCGAGAACGAAAGGTATTCGAGCTCCATCGCCATATTCTCGTTGCGCACCACCACATCGTCCGGGACTTTCAGATTGATCGGCGCAAAATTGAGAATGGCTTTAATCCCGGCTTGCACTACATCGTCTGCAACCATTTGCGCCATTGCTGGTGGGACCGCGATGACGACAATCTCTACACTGCTGTCCCGAAGCTCGGTGACGATGTCATTGATATTAGATACCACAATTCCCTTGTGGTTAGAGCCGATTTTTCTTTGGTCGTTATCGAAGACCCGCTTGATAAGAAAACCCTGCTTCTGGAACTCTTTGTAGGAGACCAGTGCCGACCCGATGTTGCCGACTCCGATCAGCGCGACATCCCAGGTCCTGTCTATGCCCAGGATCCCGGCAATCTTGTTCCTGAGTTCGACGACCGGATACCCAAGGCCGCGAGTGCCGAACGATCCGAAAAACGACAGATCCTTTCTGACCTGCGCAGGCGTCAGTTTCTCTCTCTTAGCCAGTTCCTTCGACGAGATGGTCTCGTAGTTTTCCTTCTCGAGCTGCTGAAGGGCGCGGTAGTATACAGAAAGCCGGTGTATTGTCGATTCAGATATTCGTCTTTCAGGCTCAGCCATCCAAACTCCCGATTCAGGACACATGACATAAGAATGTTGTGAAACGTTTCACAATTGTTAAGATTATGCCAGCTAACGCTAACTGTCAAGGGAAAAAACGGTGGACATCATAACTGTCTCTAAGAGCTGTTGTAGGGATACGTGTCAATCTACTGTTAAGGTGTGGTCTTCCCCCGAAAAAGTGGACACTCAGTTAAGTTAGGGTAGCCGTCCGTTCGAAGTCAAGAGGTGGTTGCAGAATTTCGGACAGTTGATTAAGGTGGATTAGAGAGTTTTTTTGGAGGATCAACAGAATGAGAAAACGACGTAGCTTTTGCGCCGAATTCAAAGCCCGGGTTGCGTTTGATGCGCTGTCCGGTGCGCACACGATGCCCGAGTCGAGTAGGACAGGCGAATCATATCCGCAGTTTATGAATCGAGAGGAAGTCTTTTCCGAAGAAGTATATCTGGAGTCCCATCAACAGCAGCAAAATGTCGCGCCAGATCAGGGTGATTGCGCTGCCTTTCGCTCTGTCTGAAAGCGAGAAACATCCGCAGTTGATGTCGACGCCGCGAATGTAGACCGCCGTCAGCGCGATCAGGAACATCACGAGCATCACGTTGATGAGCGTCACCGCGCCTCTTGGCCACATTCCGATAATAAGACAAATACCGGCGAGCATCTCGACCATCGGCATGAAAACAGCCAGGATATTCACGAGTGCTCCCGGCAGGACATGGTAGTAATAGATCGCACGCGCGAACTGGTCGACGTACACAATCTTGTCTATCGCCGCGTAACAGAAGACGACGCCGAGAATCATCCGAAACAGCAGAGTCAGGTATTTGTTCGAGATCAAATCTTTCATCATCCCTCGACCTTTTCAATCGGCAATCCGGCCTTATCCCACCTTCGCCATCCCCCGAAGAATATCCGCACGTTCGTGTAGCCAAGGTCATCGCGGAGATAGCGAGCAAGATGCAGACTCGTTTCGCAATCGGCTCCGGAGCAGTATGTGACAATCAGCGTGTTTGAATCGAGAAGTGGTTCGATGATTGCCCACTGAACATCGAATTCCTCTTCCTCGGCCTCAAAAGTGAGCAGATAGGCTCCCTTTATGTGCCCGGATTCATACTCGTCGGGGAACCGCGCGTCGATGAAGATTATCTCGGGATTCTGGTACAATGCGGATGCCTCGGCCAGACTCAGCAATGGCGGGTCGCCCGGCTCACACGACAGGCAATCCCATGTGGAGTCGTCCTCGCTGTCCGCAAAGCTGGGCCAGTACCCGACCCACGCGATCCTGCTGCTCGAAAGCGAGTTGTTAAGGACTCCCGCGACGAGCGAGATTGCGAGGATGATTAGTATTTCAGTCAGCAGCTTCTTCATCAGATTTGTTTTGCCGATGCTCAGATTCACCTGAGCCATAGATTACTGTCAAAACTCAGTATATGTATACACCTGCGAGGCTGAATGTTCCGGCTGCCCCTCAAAATACTACTTTTTCAGTGTGAATTCCCAGCCGCACCAATAATCGCGTTCCTGTTCATCGGGCGGGCAGGCGAGGCAAATCACCTCGATCCGTGGATCAATAGTCTTCGTAAACGTTTCGTACTCGATCACTCCGACCTGCTTGCACGGGAACGGCGGCATGTTCTTGCGATGCCTCGCATCCTGAACCCGGCATGCGATCATTTTCAGGACGAGCTTGTCGGGCGATGGGCGCGTGATCTCCTGCGTGTTGATGTACGCGTAGCACCGGTAGTTCAGACATTGTTCGAGCGCATCGAGTCCGCCTCCCGGATCGATACCGAGAGATTTCATGATTCGCTTCGCCTCGATTGGCGAGAAGCGTCTCCATGCTTCCTTGTCGAGTTCGATCGCCGCATCCATGCCATATTTCTGTTCGGCAGCCTGAAACCAGAGTCCATCCATAGCCAGCCAGCGCTTTGCCAACTCGGCAAGCTGCTCTCGAAACTGTTGCTGTGTCATATCGGTATTGTTCATGCGCGATAAGATATGGATTACGGCCGGATTGTCAACCTGTCTGCGCGGGAATGACGGCTTATTGCAACGCCCGCACTGTGTTCCACGCTGCTACTTTCTCAACAAGCCATAAATGCTTGAGTCAAAGTCTCTGGTCAATCGTTCTCGTCTACGCGTTTCCCTTTTTTTGCATCTTTGCCCACGTATCTTTTAGCGAGACTGTACGATTGAACACGATGGTCTCGTCAGTCGAATCGCGGTCGACGCAGAAGTAGCCATGCCGCATGAACTGGAAGCGGTCGAGAGGCCTGGCCGACTCGAGTGATCGTTCGAGCTTACAGCCCCTGAGAATCTCCAGCGAATTCGGGTTGATATAATCCGTGACGGTCTTTCCTTCCTCGAGATCAAGCGGATCTTCCTTTGTCAGCAGATGATCGTACAGGCGCACTTCGGCATCGATGGCATGAGGTACCGACACCCACTGAATAGTTCCCTTGACCTTGCGACCGTCGGGGGATGTACCACCTCGGGAAGCAGGATCATAAGTGCAATGCAGTTCAACTATCTCACCGGTATTCTCATCTTTGACCACGCTTTCGCATTTGATAAAATAAGCATGTTTGAGCCTGACTTCTTTGCCGGGGGCGAGTCGGAAGTATTTCTTCGGAGGATCTTCGAGAAAATCGCTCCTCTCGATATACAGCTCTCGTGAAAACGGGACCATTCTCACACCTGCGCTCGTATCCTCAGGATTGTTGACGGCTTCCAGTTCCTCCACTTGCCTCTCCGGATAGTTGTCGATGATAACTTTGAGAGGTCGAAGCACCGCCATCACCCTGTGTGCAGTCCTGTTGAGTTCTTCGCGGATACAGTATTCGAGGAGCGCGACATCGACTACGCTTTCGCGCTTCGCAACGCCGATTCGATCAAGAAAATTCCTGATCGCAGAAGATGTATAACCTTTCCGACGGAGCCCTGACAGCGTTGGCATCCGGGGGTCATCCCATCCGTTGACATAGCTTTCATCGACCAACTGGATCAGCTTGCGCTTCGAAAGCACAGTGTAGTTCAAGTTCAACCGGGCAAATTCGATCTGCTGAGGATGATGCACTCCAAGTTGATCGAGGAACCAGTCATAGAGAGGTCGATGATCCTCGAATTCGAGCGAGCAGAGCGAATGCGTGATACCCTCAATGGAATCCGACAGGCAGTGAGTGAAATCGTACATCGGATATATGCACCAGGCATCGCCCGTTCTGTGGTGTGAAGCGTGCTTGATTCTGTATATTGCAGGATCGCGCATGTTGATATTACCCGATTTCATATCGATCCTGGCGCGGAGGACGCGAGAACCGTCGGGGAACTTGCCTTTTCTCATGCGCTCGAAGAGATCGAGATTCTCTTCGACCGAACGATTGCGATAGGGGCTGTCTTTCCCCGGTTCAGTCAATGTGCCTCTGTACTCGCGGATTTCATCGGGACTGAGATCGCAGACGTACGCTTTGCCGTTTCTGATCAACTGAACGGTATACTCGTAGAGTTGCTCGAAATAGTCGGACGCGTAATATTGCCTGTCTCCCCAGTCGAATCCGAGCCAGTGAATATCCTCAATGATCGAATCAACATACTCAATCTCTTCCTTGACCGGATTAGTATCATCGAACCGCAGGTTGCACAGTCCGCCATAGTCCTTTGCCATTCCGAAATCGACACAGATCGCCTTCGCGTGCCCTATATGCAGGTAGCCGTTCGGCTCAGGAGGAAACCTGGTATGGACTCGTCCGCCGTTCTTGCCATTGCTGATATCTTCATCAATGATTGCCTTGATGAAGTTTACTGTGGCAGATTCATCTGATCCCATCGTCCTGATTACTCCATCGACTGCGGCAAACGGCCGTATTCGCCAAGGTGAAAAGCCGGCTTCCGGGCGCCGGATACTTCTATATGTTCTATCGACATGACATTGTAACCGATTATCCCGCATGAGCCAATACTTTTTTGATGTCTGAAAGTCTGATCTCACATTTTCGACGGTCGATGACCTTGATAACAGGAAACCTGGAGTGTGGCTCTGATTGCATGGAACACTGTGGGCGGTAGACGTCCTGGAGGTTGTCCCATAAGTCCTGGTCTCCAGTAGGTCGGCGTTCCGCAGCAGGCGTAGCCTGCAAGAAACCCGACTGTCAGTCAACAAGATAGAGGTGTCGCGTTTCTCACCTGATTACATCAGGTTCGGAACACGACCTACATATGGGACAGCCTCTCCTGAGGCTGTCCCAAAAGGCCTGAAAGGTTGGTGGTCACCTTTGCGAAAGAAAGCGAGGTCATTCCCGCGCAAGTTGAGTGGCACTTATGGGACAACCTCTGGACATCTGCCCGGCACAGAATCTCCGATGATCGATAACCCTGACGGCGACTCCGACAGGCTCGGTATCACGAGCTTATCAGGATCGAAATGGCGAGTACTATTGCGAAGAGAATCGCTGTCGGTATGGCAAGTTTGAGCATCAAATCTTTGATGCCGATTTTGAAATACTCGCAGGTGACGACTAAGCAAGGATGTACCGGCGAAATTACATATCCGAAGTAGATCGCGATGTAGATCAGTGCAAAAATGACTGGAGTTACGCTGGCAATCGATGCGAGATAGATAGGGAATATGATCGATGCCGGGAGCTGTACTCTGCCGGTAGCCAGACCGAGCAGGAACCCTGCTGAGACCGCGAGGATCAGTGGCGGGAGAGGCATAGTCGAGATCATCGCGCCGATATCGGTTTCCTGAAATATGTGCAGATACAGAAACATACCGATGATTATCAGCGCGAAATTCCACGGCTTCATGCGCACGATGATCGATTTTATGCTAATGTTGTTTCGCCCGAGTAAAAGCGAGAGGATCAGCGATACGCTCACGCCGATGACCGTGGCGAGCGATCCCGCTGACAATAAACGCTTGAGTGTGAAATCGACGACAGGCGCCGCGACAATCACGCAAAGAGGTATCAGCAGTCCGGAAAGCGAGAACATTGTGGCGTGCCGGACCGCGCCCTTGACATGCCTGAGAAAGAAGACATGTCCTAAGATGAGCGCCAGAATCGCTCCGGGAAACAGGTACAGGATGACATGGTAAACGTCGAGGCCGACGATCTTGGCCGATGCGATCAAAGCCGGGCCGAGTGGGTAGATCAGTAGAAAGAGATGCCGGAACCAGTTGTTGATTGCGGCATTCAGTTCCGCCGGAACTCCATCACCGCCTTTCGCGAGTATGGGAGCCGAGAGTAATGCTCCCCCCGGCATGGGCAGAAGACCCATCAGCGCCGCCGCGGAAGCAAGCAGGTATTTTCTGCTGATGCGGAGATTCGAGACGAGGTTGTCTATCAGACCGTTGTCGGTCATGATCCCGCCCAGAATCGGAATCAGTCCCATCGCGAGCGCGAGAAGGACTATCGATGAATCAGTGATCGTGAAGATCATCCGGTCGATCACAAGCTCAAACGGAAGTGTGAATATGCCAAGCACGATCGAGCCGCTGATCAATGCGACCGCGAGATTTCGCTTCGAGATCAGGAGTATCGTGACGAGCGATATGAGAAAACCGATCCAGATCATGTCAGCCTAACGAACAGTCAGCGTAGTCCATATGTCAGAGTCAGCGTCATGTTTCTTCCGGGTGAATAGACTCCGGAGCCATGTTCTTTATACGTAGCATCTGCGAGATTTTCGCAGCCGAGATTCAGATTCAGATCGCCGAGGGCGATCCCCGCTCGAAGATTCAACGTCGCCCACGATGGCGTGCCGTTCTCCTCGATTCTGCTGTCATCGATGTCGCGCTGGGACAATCTACGCTGCGATGTCGCAGCGCGTACATAGAACTCGATCCAGTGTTTCCTGCTTACATCCATACGTAACGCGAGCATGCCCATGAGGGGAGGTATTCGGGAGAGCGGCTCGTCGTCGGTCTGATTCTTTCCATATGTCCAGAAGCAGTTGCCATTGATCTTGAGTATGTCTGTCAGTTTTGCCGACGCATCGAACTCGAAACCGCAAACTCTCGAACTCCCGACGTTTTTTCGCTGGAAAACATCCGGTTCATCCGGGTCCTGCTCCTCGTTGTCGTTGAGATCAATGTACGGTTTGCCGTCGTACGTCCCGGGCTTTCTGTCTATCATGTCGGAAAGAATATTGTAGTAAAAGAACAGGCTTCCTCTGGTTCGGTCGGTTCTCAGCTTGGCGCCCAGCTCGAAATTGTTGCTCTTCTCCGGCGCAAGCCCAATGCTCGGCGCATCGAAGCCGCTGCTCGATTCTTTCAGGACTACGACGTCGTTGAGATTCGGCGCCCTGAATCCGCGCGACCAGCTTCCGATCAGGTTGAGATCACTTGACAACATGCAGGTCAGAGCGAGTGACCCGGTGATGTCTCCGTAGGAATCCTCGACCTTGCCATACGGCGGTTCCAGCAGCGACTCCAGCATGAAATGACTGTACCGCACACCGGCAATGAGTGTGACATCAGGTACGACCGAGAATTCATCCTGAGCGAATATCCCCACAGATCGATATTTAGAACCGTCAGGGAAGGTCGGCCTTATGCTCTCAACACTGTCAGATACAGTGATTGCAGTCCTTTCGCTCTCGATTTTGTCAGAGTAATGTTCTATCCCATAACTGAGCCAGTGACCTGTCCCAAGATATGTCGAGAGCTGAACATACCCGCCATAGTTCTTGATTCTGTCTAATGATTCTGTTCTCTCGTCTGAGTCTGTCCTCTGGAGTAATCGCCCCTCAGTTTCCTGCTGCCAGGCCAAGCCGCACTTAAGAGAATGGATGGCCGGTGCGACGAGTTTTGATTCGAATGTTAGCGACAACATATCTCGATCCTGAGGATCATAGATGTATTCCTCAAATTCCCCGGAGACGTACTTGTCGTAACGCGGGACTCTCTCCTGCCTGACGCCGAGGTAATCGAGTCTGAGTTGAGTCTGGCGAGCCAGGTCCACAGCGATCTGTCCGCCGAAATCTGTCTCTTCCCAGCCAGTGGGATTCTGAGTTCCGATTCTGTTGCCTGCTCGAAGATCGCCGATATTCTTGTATGCGCCATCGAGGGCAAGCCATATCGTTTGAGTCCTCGCCCCGACTGCCGCATGAAACGTGCGAGCGCGATCGGCAGTTGAGTACCGGGTGCTGGCCTCAGTGGTCAGTGATAGTTGTCCGGAGGATACCGGTACACGCCTCGGAACGAGATTAACGACGCCCCCTATCGCATCGCTTCCATACATGACCGAGGAGGGCCCCCTGATGACCTCGACCCGGCTCAATGAATTGAGGTCGATGGTGTTCAAGTATTGATTCGCGCCGAATCTGAATGTCGATTTGTTCAGCCTGATGCCGTCGTACAGGAGCAGGACATGCTTGCCGATCAACCCGCGCAGCACAGGCGCGCCATGCCCGTGAGTGGTCTTCTGAACCATGACAGCGGGTTCCTCGCGCAGGATGTCGGCGGTTGAACTGACGTTTCGCTCCGGGAATTTCTCCGCAGATGTCGTCGAAACGCTGACCGGCGCAGAGAAGCTCATCTGTTCCATCCGATTGGCCGTCACGGTTATCCCGTCGACCGGAATAGAAATCGGTTCCAGAAAGGTCGTGAGATGTTTCTCAGTCAGGTCCGAGAGAACCACAGTTTTCGATTGATTGCAATACCCGACATAAGAGACCTCGACTGTGTATCTGCCCGGCGCCAGTCCGCTGATCCTGAAACGCCCGTGCTCATCGGTGCTCGAATGGAGAGAATCACCCTGCACGATCACATTTGCATCGGGAAGCGGTTGCCTCGTGGTTATATCGAATACTACGCCCGTAATCAAAGCCTCGGCAAGCGCTGTGCTGTGCGCAATCAGCAGCAATACCACAAATGTGATTGCTTGGACTATCGAAAAAGACTTATGACGGAAGTGTGTAATCACCGCGAGAACCACCTGTTTGACAATAAGGCTGCTAATCTATCGTCTTTCTGCTGATGTCGCAAGGGAATTGAACGTATGCGCGACTGTAACCTGACTTTGATTCATTGTATCGTCTCGGGTGTTGTGGTGCGTATCCCGGCAAGGTTGACAGGTTGGATACTAATGTCGTGTCCTGGATATATGTTCATATATTCTTTTGTAGTAGCACGGGCATCCTGCCCGTGAATCATGGGCAAGATGCCCATGCCACGATTTAATATGCCGCTTTTTGTTGTGAATGGATTCCTGGGACACGACGCTAACAGCTCTCGCAATATCGTTATAGCATTTCTCATAAATATTTTCCGTTTGGGCGCAGAAAAAACTAGACTT
>CBDUQR010000057.1:0-14066 GCA_965369655.1 uncultured bacterium
GGACGAGCAAGACTCGCACTGGATAATGCCCCAACAGAATGAATCATACCACTAGGATCGAGCCTGTATCTTGCGACATGCGCTGAGACAGTTTCTTGCAGGCGGTTCGCCTTCAATAGGCGCTGGATAGATCTATCTACTTCTGTGCGGCTGATAGCGGGGGCGCCGTCAGGAAAGCAAGTGGCGCCTTGTTGCTCCATTTCCCGAACAGTGAGTCCCTGATCGCAGTCGCCCACTAGCAGATTCTGCTCAAGTATCTTGTCAATGGCTGTCTCCTTAATAGGTTGCGTATGGGGAGAAAAGCGCATACGAGCTGACAGAAGAACGGACCTTTTTACAGATATATCTTCTATTCCCATTCTTGTGAGGCCTCCAATTCAAGAGTCACGAGCATGTTTAATCGGGCTAAATAAGATAACCTATCGACAATGCAAGAGAAACTTCCCGTGAATGCAAGTAGGGCCCCCCGTGCCAGGCAGATCCTTCGAAGCTCAGGACGTTGCAAGTGGGCGTGAGCTACTATACTGTTTTTGCGTCCGCCGAAGGCGAACGTGTCCCTCAGGATCGGGATCAGCGACCGATGAACTGCCGGTCCCTCGGGGATCGGGATCGGCGACCGAAAAATGGAAGCAATGCCTGGCAACAGCTTACAGAAGATCGTCAGGTCACACCGCCGACTCCGTCGTCGCCAAGACCCGTCGAAACTACTTTATGGGACAACCTCTCCACATCTGCTGATACCAACGCTGGATACGGCATCCCCTTCGATGCTCAGGACTTGCGAGGACGTCTGCCGCCAACAATACAATATCAGATATGCAACTTTCACCGTTCTTTCCCGTCTACTAAGATGAAGCAACTGACCGAAGCATGGAGGAAAGCAAAATGAGATTTCTTGTTACTCTCATAATATCTGCCACACTGATGTTCACGTCCGCGTTCGCTTACGACGGCGAGTATGAACACGACAATATCGTCATCAAGAGCGGCAATGTCCACGGCGACTGGTTTTTCGACGACTGGGCGTCATTCGACATCGATGACGGGTCGATCATCCTTGAATACAGGGATCGCCATCACACGACGGTAGAGATTACGGAAGACTATCAGCTATTCGTGGATGACGAAATAATCGATCTCAACGACGAACAACAGGAGTTAGTCCGGGAATTCTATGATGGTTCTATGGATGTCATCGAACGGGCGATCGACATCGGCTGGAAGGGCGCCGCCATCGGCGCGGAAGGGGCAAAGATTGGAATTGCGGCTGTGGCCGGATTGATCAAGGTCCTGCTGACGAGCTATGAGATGGAGGATTTCGAGTACGATATCGAGCAACAGGCGGAGGAACTCGAGGAGAAGGCTGAAATTCTGGAAAAGCACGCCGAGGTCATCGAAGAGATGGCGGATGATCTGGAGGATATCTATCGGCAAATGTGCAGGGATATTCCGGAACTGAAAGACATCGACAGGTCACATTTTGACGATGATGAAATTTAGAGAATAATTACAGCCGGGACACAGCCCCACCCCGGCCACTTCAGATACTTGTTAACGGTTCCAGAGCCGGCTCAATTCGCTGAGTCGGCTCAATCTTTATGACCGCAATGTTGGCACAAAAAAAGTGGGATCGAAATAATTCGATCCCACATCGTCCTCAGTATATCAGAAAAACTTCTGTTACCTGATTAACGAACTCCCTACCAGGAGCGTCTTCCGCCACCGCCACCGCCGCCGCGGTTCGAACGATCTGAACGATCTTCACGGGGGCGAGCCTGATTCACTTTCAGGTTGCGGCCGCCGAATTCAGAGCCGTTCAATCCGTCAATAGCAGACTGGGCTTCTTCATCGCTGGACATCTCAACAAAGCCGAACCCTCTCGACTCACCGCTGAATTTGTCCTTGATGACGTTGATGCTCACCACTTCGCCGTAACTTCCGAAAGCATCTCGCAGCTCATCATCTGTCACACCGTAAGGCAGGTTACCGACGTAGATATTCATACAGAACTCCAGTTTCGCTCATCCTGCTGCAAGTCATCCAACTTTCGAGATTCAGGCGACAGGACAAACAAGTTAAAACATACGTTACCGCCGATGCTACCCAACCTTAATTTTGACTGCGATGTTTGTGGAATAATCAAAAACCTGGTCAAATCAATGAGGAAATAACAATCAGCATATGCTATTTATATCGTCAAATCGCCCCAATGTCAACACAAATCTTTCACATTTAATAAAAAAATTGCACCTGCCCAAAAACAGGCAATTCCCCCGTCCGTGCCGCCGGACAGCCCTGTCGACAATATCCGCCTTATTTCACCGCATTGATCGAGAACATCAATGGCAAGCTCTCGGGACGCTTAGGATACCTCCACATGCCGTCGCTGCCCTGCTCAAGGAACGGATGAGACTGGTATGAACTGAATGGGAACTCATGCACAAACTCGATCCTGAGACCCGCCTCAATCAGCGAGTTCATGGCATCAGAGAGCGAGTGAGTCCATTCATAGTGGACAGCGCGGACATCAGCGGTCCCGTCCGCATAACTCCCCTCATTCTCGAACCGCATCGGCTCGCCGGAATGAAAATAGGGATAGCGGACAGTTGGCCTGTCGACTTCGTTCTCATCATCGAATACCCCTGAAAATGGATGGAATTCACGAATATAGAACATTCCGCCCTGTTTCACGAAGTGCGACGCGATTTCAGCCCATTTCCTCAGGTCGGGCAGCCACGGCAAAACGCCACCAGAAGTGAATACGACGTCGAATTCGCCTGTCAAGTGTTCCTGCAGATCGTATATGTCGCAGCAAATGAACTTCGCAGCGATGCCGGACTCTGCTGAGATGGAACGCGCAAGGTCTATCGCGTCAGGGGAGAAATCAACGCCCGTGACTTCGGCGCCTGCTCTCGCCCAGGAGAGAGTATCGAGTCCGAAGTGGCATTGCAGATGCAGGAGCTTCTTACCCTCGACCTGCCCCACTTCCTGATGTTCGATATCGAGAAGAGTACTCCGACCTGATCTGAACGCCTCGACATCGTAGAACTCAGACCGTTTGTGAATCGGAACGAGGCGATCCCAGAGATCACGGTTGGAGTCGAGATATTTTTTGTTATCCATAATTGTCCATTCAATAACTTGGTTTATTCTCTTTGCTTTCATCAAAAAGCAGGAGAGGTGTCAGACGTGTCAAGTTTCAAAAAGGTTTCTGCTATTCGCCTTGACATTTTGTGATTGTTCGATTTCTTATAAATTGAAAACTATGCATATCCAAAACCGCAATATTAATAGTATTGAGAGGTTCTATGCAAAAACATCATATCAAAATATGGTTCCCTCTAATTGTTTTTGCATCACTATTAGTTGCATTTAGTTGCTATAAGAAGGATGTTCCGGTAGGTTCTGAGATTGATACCACAGGGACAACCTGGTCACAAACCTTCGGCGGCTCTAATTTTGACAGGGGTCTATCCGTTGCACCAACCAGTGACGGTGGGTATATCATAACAGGATCTACAAAATCATTTGGCGCCGGCAATATGGACGTTTACATGATCAAGACAGACGCCTCGGGAAATGAAACCTGGTCAAGAACCTTCGGCGGCTCTGGTTATGATTATAGTAATTCCGTTGCACCGGTCAGTGACGGTGGGTATATAATAACAGGACAAACAGAATCATTTGGTGCCGGTTCTAATGACGTCTACTTGATCAAGACCGACGTCTCGGGGAATGAAACCTGGTCAAATACCTTCGGCGGAACTGATTGGGATAATGGTTTTTCCGTTGCACCGACCAGTGACAGCGGATATATCATAACAGGAATTACAAGATCATTTGGCGCTGGTGATTGGGACGTTTACCTGATCAAGACCGACGCCTCGGGAAATGAAACCTGGTCAAAAACATTCGGCGGCTCTGGTTGGGATTGGGGTTGGTCCGTTGCACCGACCAGTGACGGCGGATATATCATAACAGGAGAAACATACTCATTGGGCGCTGGTTCTGCTGACGTTTACCTGATCAAGACAGACGCCTCGGGAAATGAAACCTGGTCAAGAACATTCGGCGGCTCTAATTTTGACACGGGTAATTCCGTTGCACCGACCAATGAAGGCGGATATATCATAACAGGAATGACAAAATCATTTGGCGCTGGTGATTATGACGTTTACCTGATCAAGACCGACGCCTTGGGGAATGAAACCTGGTCAAAAACCTTCGGCGGCTCTGATTCGGATTATGGCTATTCCGTTGCACCGACCAGTGACGGCGGGTATATCATAACAGGAACTACAGAGTCATATGGCGCCGGTTCTTATGACGTTTACCTGATCAAGACCGACGCCTCGGGAAATGAAACCTGGTCAAAAACATTCGGCGGCTCTCTTCTGGATTTTGGTAGTTCCGTTGCACCGACCAGTGACGGCGGGTATATCATAACAGGATTCAAGATTTCATTTAGTGCTGGTTCAGGGGACGTTTACCTGATCAAGACCGACGCCTCGGGAAATGTGAATGAATAATCAACCGAACCGTAAGTCTTTGCGTCCGTTCCGGCAGTCTTGGTAGGTCGAAACCTTTACGGTTTCGACAATTCTCGTATAGTGCGAAAAGGAAAAAAGATTGTCACGCCTCCCTTCGACAGACTCAGGACTGTGCAAGCAGGCGTGACCTACAAGACTATTCTCCAGTAGGTCGGTGTTCCGCAGCAGGTGGAGCCTTCAAGTCCCTCGGGATCGGGATCAGCGACCGAAACCCCGACTCTCTGATAACTGTCCCGTCATTGCGAGCGACCGACGACAAGTCCTGAGCCTCGAAGGGAGGGAGTGTGGCAATCTTAAGTCAGGCCTCGTATCACGAGAACTGAGATCACCACGTCGCTACACTCCTCGTGATGACAACAGCAGAAACGCGCGCTTAAATGATTTCTTCAACATGTCTTTCGTTATAATGACAGAAACTGTGATGGGATCATTTAGCCTATATATTGTAGCGTTTACGGTCGAGTTCAAACTGGGAATCACATCCGATCAGGTCGCGGCACAGTGAAGAGGCAATATCATCGATTACGTCCGAGCCCTTCTTGACGAGACAGTGGCAGGCAGCGGAATACAACTCGCTCGAAGGCACGAGACAGATGTCATGCTTCCTTGCGTCGTCAAGGCATTCCATGTCAAACCATATCTCTCGCTCAGTTGGGGCATTCAGGCGCCACGCATTCCCGATCAGGATGCCTTTGGGCTTCACATGAAAGCTGCTCAATTCTATCCGTTCAACAAGCTCGGATATCTCATGTGCGCGAATCGGACCCTGGTCACATGCTGCGGTCTTCACTATCGCCCTGCGAATCCTGTCGCCATTGAAGACAACTTCAAACATCCCCCCGCTCTTCCCTGGCATTGCCTCCAGTATCTCAAAACCGAGCACACCGAGAGCGACTCTGGATGCCTCGGCCAGATCGAGACCTGTCTCCACAAGCAGGTCGACCAACCGCATCGTTTCTTCAACCTTCTCCAGAAGGAGTATTCTCTCGTTTTCGAGAGATGAAATTTGCCTGTCGAGTCTTTCGAGTTCCGCCCTGAAGGGATTTATCGCATCGAGATCAGACTCGAGGCTTTCGACCCAGGCAGGCCTGACAACTCCAAATGTCTTATTGAAGAGAATTGACTTGAAAGCGTCGACCAGTCTTTTCTCCTCGTCTCGCACGAGGAACTGTGGGACCAGGAATATTCTGCCGGGCATCGAATCGAAGCTGACTCCCGACACTACAGGATGTTTCGGAGTCGTCGCAGTCTGAGCGATGACATCAACCCTGCCACCCGGAATCGAGTCCAGAGTCTGTAGACAGTTGATAGGGTATCGTCCGAAAATGCGAGCGAACTGACCGCGCCGATCCAGGAATTCGAGAGTGTTCTTGCTGCAATACTCGAACGAGTAATTCCCCAGGAACTCCTGCAACCAGAAGAAGGGCGATACGATCGATTCCGTGTACGACTGAGTACCAATGCTGCTCTTCTTGCGGATTTTGAACTGCACATTCGGTATCTGAGCGCGAATCACGAAAATCCCGCCGTTTTCGAGGAGTCTCTGGATGCCCGCAGTCGCAGCTTTTATCCCGGCGAGGTATCGACGGAAATTGGCTTCGGTGCAGCCGACATATGAGGCGAGTGAAATATCGCTCGTTTCCGGCCTGAACCCATGGTCAGCAGCAAAACCGAGCGGATCGAAAAATACGATCCGGTACGACTCGAAATCGATACCACCCCTCAGATCGGACGTCTCGAACGGGTTGCTCGCATTGTGCCAGTTGAGGAACAGAACCTTACATGTCGAATCGTACTTGATCGACTCCGGTTTTGTTCGAGGAACTGTGAACGGTCGCAATTCCAATTGCCTCCGGTGATGGAGAGATGTTGTCAGTCATATATCTTATCGGAAGCACTGACGGTCGAATGAGCACAAAAAAGCGTCCTTCACAATACATGGCGCACAGAAAACATCCATCAATGAACGAAAACCTCTCGGGATCGACCAGGAGCAATTCAAAATCGGGGTGAGAGGATTTGAACCTCCGACATCTTGCTCCCAAAGCAAGCGCGCTGCCAGACTGCGCCACACCCCGATCGGGAAAAACAAAATACTCCCATATCGGTCGATGTCAAGAATCATGTTGAGCAGGATGTTAAACGGATTCGTGCAGCCTTTGTTCCAATACAGCGCCAGCATTCCATCTGCTTTCACGATCCGTGCAATCACATCATAGCTTCACCCATACAGGCGCGACAGTATCTGTGTCCATTATGACACACACGGATACAGCTCCAAACATTCTCATAAATCGTAACGCGCTGTCTTCCACCATGTTAACTGATCGGCACGTTCTCTGCAATAGTGTTGATCGAAACCAAAGAGAGAACCCTCTAAGAAAGGAGAACATCATGAAATCGCAGATTCTTTTCGCAGCAGGAATGACCGCAGTAGCGGTTGCCGTCGTCGCGGGCTTTTTCTTCACAATCGAGAGACGCGATGCGATTCCATCCGTCGAGTCGGCGTTTCTCGAAACCGAAGAGGTTGAGTTCGCCGTCGACATCGATGCGGAATTTTCCGCAGAACCGATCATCACCGATACCCCGAGTGTACCGGAGATAGTAATGATTCCGCTCGATACGATCGAGCTTGATTTCTCGAATGTGAACTGCGCTGCCGTCATGGGTGGCAAAGCGATGGTCGGTACGGAAGGCGGCATCTTCATCTATGATCCGGTCGAAACATCGATTGAGCTGGTATCGATCTACGACGGCCTGATCGATCCCCATGTCACCGCGCTCTGCCCGAATGGTGATCGGATCTACATCGGCACCAGGTCTGGTCTCTTTCTCAGGGATGAGAACGGCAACGTCGAGCAGATCGCTCCCGACCTGAAGGTCGAGATTACGGCGATCGCCGCGAAGGGCAACGACATCTACATCGGAACCACGACCGACGGCGTAATCAAAATCTCACCCATCGACACGACTGTCATCCTGAGCAGTCAGAATATCAGGGCGATTGAAGTCGGCGGATCAAACGTCTGGATAGCAGCTTATGACGACGGTCTGTATTGCTATGACGGTGTAAAATGCCGGAGGCGAAGCCTGATTTCCGACTCGACGGCCCTCGACTGCGTTTCCTCGCTCGGTTTCAAATTCGACAGGCTCTATGTAGGTACGTCAGAAGGCATGTATGTCTACGATGGCGGTTGCTGGGATATGTATGACGGCGACGACGGTCTCTTAGTCTGTGATGTGACGGCAATAACATTCAAAGGCTGGAAAATCCTCGCCGGTACTCGTGACTGGGGATACTTCGAGATCTTCGAGGAATGGGTCAGGCCGATGGCCTGGTCAGAGGCGCTCGAAGTTACCGCTCTCGCGTCGGATGGAAACCTGGTTGTGCTCGGGACGCCTGACAACGGCGCATATATCGCGACCGAAGATGATGTCCGTCATGTCAACCCGGATATCGAGATATTCGAGATTCCACAGTTCGCACTCTTCTTCTGATCGAATCGACAACGGCTGTCTCAGACAAAGAGACAGCCGTTGAAATTCCAAAGATCACGAAATCACATGCCGATGAAACTCTCCCAAAGCTCTCTTGACGATTCAGGCATCGGGCTCCGGAGATTTGCCCGATAGAGCATCCGATTCCCAAGCGTAATCGTAGTTTTTTTCTTCTCTCCGTTTCTCTCGAAGCCGAGATCGATTTTGTCGCCCGGTTTCATCCCGGCCACCAGTTTGTTCAAGTCCGACGCCTTGCTCATCTTGAATCCGCGCAATTCACTCAGGACGTCGCCGAACTCGATCCCCGCCTGTTGAGCAGGTCCGCCCGGTTCCACATATTCGACAGAGAGATCATTGATGCCGGCCATGAGCAGCCCGATCTGAGGATTTCCGCTCGGCTCATGTTTGATACTGACCCCGTAAGGTTCGATGATCCTGTCGAGATCGATCACTTCAGAGCCTCTAAAATGGGCGTCGAGGAGTGAATCGATCTCCGGCAGACCGAGGTCTTTGAACAGGCTGAACAACTCGAACTCAGTGTATCCCCCGGCGCCGCCATATGAATGTGACAGGCTGTTGAGAGCGCTCTCGATTGCCATCTCGCCACCGCTGTTCTTGTGCATCATGAGATCGAACATAGCAACCATCATAAACGAATAGACGCTTCTCTCATCGGAGTTGGGAAGCTGCAGGAGCGCAAACAGCGACAAGCCTTTCCTGCGAAGCTGTTCTGTGTAGGATGTGTATGTCTTCGCAACTCTGGCCAGGAAATCATCCCTGCTGATAAAACCGAGCCGCAGCATCGATTTCAACTGCATGTAGTTCAAAACGCCGGTAGTGAACCAGTCGAGTCGCGCGGTTGAGGCAGGCCTGAAGTATCCGGGAGTCCAGAAGCTCAGGAGATTATAGGTGATCAGCCCCATCTGTTCGTCGAGCTGTGACTGGCCTGTCTTCTCATCTATCAGACAGTTGAAACTGCGCGTGCCAACCGCTCCGTAGCTATGTGTTCCGGATGCCTTTCCTGAGCTCGGCGTGAAATAGACCGTCATGCTGATTCTGTGATGCGGCAGAGTCCCAAATATGGATACGTAGAAATCGAGGATCGAGTCGATTCGAGGCTGGAGATCGTCGGCGGAAAAGCCAAGCCCTGTGCGACTGATTCCACAGATGATCGAGTCGCCATCCCTCTCGTATGTCTGCACGTCAAAATCGCCCAGGGCCCAGAATTCGCCGCGCAGGAGACTCAGGCTCCCAACTCGATAACTGCTCTCGCCAATTTTCTCATACGGCGTTATGAAGACCACATTCTCGGGACCTTCGAACGTGATATCGATATTGCCAATCCTGCTGCCATCAGCATCTTTCGGGTACACGACTATCGCGGCGCCTGGAAATATCGCGGCAGTACCCCACATCAGCGGTGTGTCATCGATCCCGAGAGCGCTCTGAGTCTTATAGTGATCCATCACTATGATGTAGTTCGCAGTGTAGGATCCTTTCAGCCCGCTCGCGCGATATTGTCCAGCCGTGTCCTCCACGAAATCTACGCGTTCACCATGATTGTCCCGGAGCGTGAAGGCTCTTATGTGTTTCCTGTAACCCCGCGTGTAGTGGTTGTCGACATCATCGAGGACAAACATGACTTCACCCGTGCGTGCCGGAAACGTGTAATCGGCCTGAACCTCGATGAGTTTCCTCATTGGGTTCGCTATCCTGAACTTGTAGCTCAGGCTCCAGTCATTGGGACTTATATCCTGGGCCGCGACGAGCCCGACGCAGAATAGAACAAGAAGCGCTCCAACAGTGACAATCCGCATAGCATCCTTCCCTTATGAACTTTCCTCGTTATACAAACGGCGGCATCTCAGTTGCCACCTTTATTTATCGGCGATACCACGCTCAATCATGTGTGGAAATGCAGTTCGCCGATCATTCAATATATGAATTCTATCTCGATTCTGCGATTCTTTTCTCTTCCCGCCCTGGTCTGATTGGAGGCAAGAAAGCCGGTCATACCCTTCCCAACAGCCTCGATCCGATCACGATCTGTTCCGTTCAGCACAAGGTAGTTCCTGATCTTATCGGCTCGCTTCCGGGACAACTTCAAGTTAGCCTCGACGTTCCCGATATTGTCGGTGTAACCAAAAACCTTCACCGCCACGCCGGGAAATGCCTTCAGCCAGTCAGTCAGGCTATCGAGAAACAATCCTGTCTTCATATCGATTTCCGCACCGCCCGGCTGGTAGCTCACATGCAGGACTTTCTTTGAGAAGATCAGAGATTTGTCGAAACAACCATCATTGTCCACCTGATAACCGCGAGGTGTGTTCGGGCACTTGTCGATATCATCCGGCACGCCGTCCGAATCCTGATCGAGCGGACAACCTGCTGTATCGACAGTCATGTTCAGCGGAGTATCGAAACAATCGTCCATATAGTCAGGCACGCCATCCGAGTCGATGTCAGTCGGACAACCCGTTTCATCCACAAACCCCTTCGCTTCGATCGGCGTATCGGGACAGAGGTCGATGTCATCTCTAACGCCGTCGTAGTCCGAATCGGCATAGAAATCATCTGCTGACTGACGCAGGTTATCAAAGGGAGAGCCTCCGTCCGGTTCGCGCTCGATAAAACGAGACGGCTGCTTTCTCACGACTGCCATTTCGCCGCTGTCGCGCCATTTCTCCCACAACGTTCTGTGGCGCTTTCCGAAATAGAACGCGAGTCCGACCTTGAAATTGGCATACCCTCTCGACCTGTAGTCCTCGGTTGCATCGTCGAAATCAGCGCCGATACCGGTAAGATAGAAAAGCTCAATGTTATAGTTGATGCTCCACCGGGGATGGATAAAGCTCTCGGCTCCGATCCCGCCGAGAATGAAAAGCTCGGTCGCTTTGTAGTCTGTGTCGGAGCCACCGGAGTTAGTTACGGACACGGGCTGACCTGTCGCGATGCTCCTGATGTCCCAGATGGAGAGCCCTACGCCGAGTTTCGCATACGGCATGAACGATCCTTCGGGATAGACATAGATTTTTCCGGCCAGTCCGAAACCATAATTCTTCCAGACCTCGTTGGCGTTCTCGCGACCGATCTTGAATGTTTCAATCGACACGGAATCGTTGTAAACTTTGGAGTAGGAGAACAGCGGCCCGACAGACAGTCTCTCGGTTGCCTTGTAATAGAATCTCGCTTCAAAGGTGGGCGAAATGACCCAGGGCTGACTGTTGCGGTTGAATGTGGCTTGCCTCACTCCGGCGCCGAGGTTGATCGACCACCTCCTGCCAAGTCCGGCTGTGGCGTCCGACAGCGGAGCCAGACAGAATGCCAGGATCATCAGACGCAGCAACGCATTTCTTGCCGTTACGCAAACCATAACATCTATGATAATGCAAAGCGCTCACGGATTTGCAACAAAAAAGTGCAGACGGTCATCAGCGGTATATGGAGAAAATCTCGACGCCTGTGTAATATGACGACAATATCCTCCGGTAATCCTGTCCATTACGCGAGCGCCCGAGCGCCCCGCACTGACACATTCCCACGCCATGACCATTGCCGCGCCCGTCGATCCCGACCCTATCGATCCGACCGTCGGCATCGCGCATCAGTGTTACCTCGAAGTTTGTCGAGGGGAGAATCGCATTATCTCTGTCCGGCCTCATAAGCGCCCATCTTATCTCATCCTTCAGGAGGAGAAACTTGCCCCTGTCTGTCAACACCTGCAGGACTTTGATCCGTCCCGACGGCAACCGTTCTATCACAACGATGTCCTCGATGCGAACATCTCGCCCTTCCAGCCGCTTTCTGTCGCGAAGATACTCGGAGATAGACTTCTCCAGTTTCTTTCTCGGCCATGTGTATGACCATTCGTAGAATTTCGACCACTCGCAGAAATGGTCATCCGGCATTGCCTTGAGATACGATCGCGGCTGCCGTTTCCAGACATCCTCAATGTTGTCCGTCGCGCCGCCACAGGTAGAATGGTAATAGGCTGTGATCAACTCACCGTCGTTGAGGAGCACTTCACCTCTCGTCGCGTCGACAGCTTTGTTGATCCAGCCATCCTCAATCTGCATTCCGCTGTAAATCTGATCGGCGACATCATTGACCATATCGTACGGTTTCACCGGATTGAGCCTGAAGCGCGAAAACGCGTATGTTCTCGAAGCCACTGCCTGCGCTTTCAGTGCTTCGAACTCAGGTTTGCCGTGACGACCGATCTCCGGCGGCAGCACTCCCTTCAGATAATCCTCGGTGTACACGGCATTGACCACCGTGATGGAGCCATTTTCGATAATCATATCCGCAATACCGCGAAACGGTTTGCCATTAAGATACAGATGACTCTCGATGTTCCTCGGAATGGCGACCACTCGCACGAGAGATTTCTCGAGTGGTATCCCGATCTGCTCGTGTACAGAGATCATCCCATCCGACATCGAAACAACTATGGCTGAATTGGAGCGATAATCAGTCGATTCACCCTCCGCGCTCATGCACAATATCTCATAAGGTCCGGTACACCTGAGCTTGAGCTTCGATGTTTCCATTATTTTCACTCGGACAAAGGGCCGCATGAGATGCTTGTAGCCCCTGCGCTTCTCGACATAGTCGAATCTCGCACAACCGAACGAACTTAGCAGCAATGCCAGCAGAAGGAGGCTCGTGAGGTATCTCATGCCGGTGTGATTTTTCCGAGGATAACTTTCCGGCCCGCGCCGGTTACATTCGGCAGATTACCCGGCACACCATCGATGGTGAGATTCGCAAGCAGGGCGAACGAAATCGATTCTACGAAATCGGGATCGATATCGACGACGCCGGTGTCGGTCACATCAACTCCTTCGAACAAATCAGCCAGCCTTCTCATCATGAATAGGTTGTGACAGCCTCCTCCGCAAACCAAAACTTTCGTCACATCGGTGAATCTGGAACCAAACCGGGCTATGCAGTACGCGGTAAAGAACGACAGCGTAGCGAGTACAGATTCCGCTCTTATCTGAAGCCGACCGGAGAAATCGAGGATTCCATCGACGACCCCTGATCCGAACTGCTCCCTGCCGAGAGAAATCGGCATTTTTCTGCGCAGGAATCCCATCTTCTTTAGATAGATCAGAAGTCGTTTATCCACCTCGCCCTTCGACGCCAGCTTACCGGCGCGATCATAATCCCTGCCGAACAGTCGTCGGCAGACTTCATCGAGAAGCATATTGCCGGGACCGCAGTCGCTCGAAACGACACTGTCGATACTGCATGACGAGGGCAGATAAGTCAGGTTGGAAATCCCCCCGATGTTTACAACGATTCGCGATTGTCCCGACTGTCTGAACAGGTAGTGATGCGCTATCGGCGTCAACGGAGCGCCGCGACCACCGGCGGCAATATCCGCCGAGCGGAAATCGGATACGACCGGCGCCCCAAATCTCTGCGATATGATTTCCGTGGACCCGATCTGAAGTGTCATGGCGCGTACTCTTCGCCTGCGGACTTCCGAGTGACAGACTGTCTGACCATGACAACCGACAAGATCAACAGACAACCCGCGCGCACGATCCGTGTCGAGCAGCTTACCTACGGCATCAGAGTAGAATACGCCAAGTTCATGATCGAGTTCGAGAAGATCGCGCTTGGAAACCCTGTCATCGCCCGCGATGTCCAGGAGCCTGTCTCTCAGCTTGCGAGGAAACGGGACGTAATAGTTGATCGACTCCGCAAGGCGGTAATCCTTCCGGAACCGGGCAATCGATATATCCACACCATCGAGCGACGTCCCCGACATTATCCCGACGGTCCGGCGCTTTTCAAGCGGCTTGTCAATGATCGACCTAGTGTCGTGTCCCGGATATATGTTCATATATTCTTTTGTAGTAGCACGGGCATCCTGCCCGTGAATCATGGGCAAGATGCCCATGCCACGATTTAATTTGCCGCTTTTTATTGTGAATGGATTCCTGGGACATGATACTAGTGGTGTGACACATATATACCGCTATACTTTCTTCCACTTGTATGGTCTTG
>CBDUQR010000058.1:0-13832 GCA_965369655.1 uncultured bacterium
GGCTTTCAAGCCTCAGGTCGTGTACAGTTTCATCCCGGTCCTTAACCATTATAAATCAACACGAGGGGAATATACAAGGTCGTGTTCCGAATCCCGCAGAGCGGGATGAGAAACGCGACACCTATAGCTTGTTGACCGGCAGTCGGGTTTCTTGCAGGCTTCGCCTGCTGCGGAACGCCGACCTACTGAAGAATAGGACTTTTGGGACGGCTTCAAATTTGACTATCGACATTCGGACTCAGAATGGATGTTCGCTGCTGAGGGCGATCCGACAAGGCTGCATGATCCTGCCGACCGGGTAGAGCTTTACAGTCTGGTCCCAGTAGGGTGATCGCTCATAGAAAAAAGTCAGTCGTTGCCGAGGGCTGGAAGCGAATACAGTATCGGCAGCGAGAAGGGAATCGAACTCGATGCGCAGTTCGGGACTCTCGTCGAGCATCTCGCGGGCGATGCGTTCCATTACATAGCTCTCGAAGTACTCCTTCTGGCTGTATATCGTGTTGAAGAATCCCCATCGTATGAAAGAATCAGGCGCCTTCGGTTCGAGGAGATGCGCAACAATCTGATTCGTGCGCTGATTCGTGATGACTACTGCGGAGCCGACGGGGAACTCCCTGGTCTCGCGCGATTCTTCCATCGAGAAATTAAGGCGATGCCGTCCCTCCCACGGCTCCTTTGCCCACTCTATATCATGGAATCTGTACGATCCAATCTCTATCATTTGCGTTTCCGCCAGATACTTAATCTCGACGCCATGAGCTTCGAGAAGCCCGATCTCATCTGTCCATTCAGGTGGTACGATGTAGGCCCACGGAATCAGGGCGGAATCGGCGTGTCGAAACGTGTTGAGATAGGGAACATTATAAACGGTTGGCTCAGTTCCCCATATGACCCATTCCGAGCCGGATATGTCGCTTGGTTGTGTTGTGACATCATAACCTTTGAATTCTATGATGTCCGTCGTGTCTGTTGTGCGCTTGTAATTCAAAATGTAGTGCGAGCCGGGCAGCGACACAGCAACGGCGCTGTCAGCGGCCGCGACCGCCGCGCTCAGAACGTTCTTTTGCTCAGTGAGCAGTTCAAGCAATTCTGCGAGGATTGTGTATGTCCCCGTAACTCGCGTTCGATAATCTTTGAGCATGTGCGTTTCGACAAGCAGGGCAGGGCGGTTCTGGACCGCACCGTATCCGGTGGAGTATCGAGGCGACCATATCAGGCCGAGTAGTCCGTGCGTGATATGCTCGTAATCCCGAGTGATCACATAAGGGACGATTGGAAAGCCGTTCAATTCCATTCTTTTATCGATTGTTGGGAGGAACCGGTCTGTGATCCAGCTTCGGACAGGTTCAGCCATGTTTTCATGTGTTTCTATGCCGTATGTTATAACATATTGATAATCGGCGCCGTCTGTCACGTGACAATCGACAATGAAATCAGGGAGCCATTCATTGAACACCCGGAGCCACGCCCTCATCTCGGGTGTATCCGCCTTCAGGAAATCCCTGTTGAGATTATATCCCTGCGCAGTGGTACGGAATCCCATCTCAGCAGGGCCATTCTGGTTGATCCTGTTGTATGGTCCGAACCGTTCGTGACCGTCGACATTGAATATCGGGATGAAAAGAACTACTATGCTGTCGAGAAGGCGTGAGAACTTATCGTCCCTGACGAAATCCCTGATTAGCATCAGTCCCGCGTCTTTGCCGTCCGATTCTCCCGGGTGGATACATGCCGTGATGTAGAGTACAAGTCTTCCATCCACAGGACGCTCGAACGATCCCGACTTATCGAGTATCAGAAGCGGCAACTTTCGTCCCTGCGGTGTTATCCCGAATTCGATGTATTTCACATATTGCGATGCCGAGTCGAGTTGTTTACAGAATGACACCGTCCTGGCGTAATGAGGGGTTTCGAGGTATCCGGATGCTTCATAGTATGTGGTAAATATGTCATTAGCCGTGATGGCAGACCCGAAAGTTATGCCTGCGATTACTACAATGTATATGATCGCTCTATATTTCTGCATGCGTTTCTCCATTAGCGTGTGTTTAATATGGATCATCATACCTGCGACAAGGCTGCCTGTCAACCAGATAGATGCCGCGGGAATATAACACTGCTCGTTGACATGGCGTCTTGTATCCGGTATATTGCGCATCTTGAAACAGCTTCGTATCCATCACGCATAGGAGCAGCTATGAAAGCCTCAATCAGAGTTACAATCTGGGTTGTCTTGTCCAGCTTGATCGGTCTTGCATCTCTCGCACAAGCCGGGGAGGGGGGACTGTCGGGCGACATGATCAATGAGATGAAGTCATCACTCGATATGGATAATCATACCAGGGCGATGTACAATGCGATCACCAACAACGACATCAATAAGCTGGCTCTGAACAGAGACATAATCAGAGAACACAACGAGGTCTTCAGCCACAAGATCAAGGCCAAAGGCATCAGCAATCAGAAATCGAGCGGTCGTTGCTGGCTGTTCGCCGGACTGAACATCATGCGTCCGGCGGTGATCGAGAAATACAAGCTCGGCAGTTTCGAGTTCTCACAGAACTACCTCGCGTTCTGGGACAAGATGGAGAAAGCGAACTGTTTCCTCGAACAGATGATCGATCTGCGCGATCGTGACCTGATGGACCGTGAACTCGAAATCCTGCTCAGGAGTCCGTTCGGCGACGGCGGCTGGTGGAAATACGTGGTGGACCTGATCGAGAAGTATGGTGCGGTCCCGAAAGAGGTCATGCCCGAGACCAACAGCTCCGGCAGTACCGGCATGATGAACAGGCTCATCACCCGAACACTGCGCGCAGACGCGGTCAAACTCAGGAAGATGAATCAGGAGGGTGTTGCGCTCGATGAGTTGCGAAGCGAGAAGAACAGGATGCTGGCGCAGGTATACCGTATGCTCGCCATGAATCTCGGTGAGCCGCCGACTGAATTTCCGTGGCGATTCGAGGACAGGGATTCTGTCGTGAGCGAACTCGCGATCTATACTCCGAAGCAGTTCTATGAGGAATTCGTCGGTGTCGATCTGAATGAGTATGTCAATATTTTCAATGACCCAACCAAGGACTTCGGCAGACACTACAGGGTCCGGCTGTCACGCAACATGTACGACAAGGATGATATCAATTTCGCCAATACCACGATCGACGTGCTCAAAGAAACGGCGATGAAGTCAGTCCTTGCCGATGAGCCTGTCTGGTTTGCCTGCGATGTCGGTAAGGATCAGAGCCGCGAGCATGGCATAATGGCTGTTGATATATTCGACTACGACGCGATCTACGAAACCGACATGACAATGTCCAAGGCGGAGCGATCTCTGTTCAGGGAAAGCTCTCCGAATCACGCGATGGTGTTTGTCGGCGTCGATGTGAAAGACGACAAGCCGGTCAAGTGGCTGGTCGAGAATAGCTGGGGTTCAAGCAAGGGCAGCGGCGGCTACTGGACTCTGTACGATACATGGTTCGACGAGCATGTCTACAACGTGATAGCGAAACGAGAATTCGTGCCTGACGACATACTTTCTATCTACGACCAGGACCCGATTATACTCCCGCCATGGGATCCGATGTTTGAAATGGTGAAATGACGGTAAGGAGTGATGAGTTGTTGTGCTCGTAAAGAGAGAATACCGGCTGCGGGTCGTCAGAGCCGAAAGCTTTCTTGAGGTTGTTCTTGTGTTCCCAAGTTGCTGATTGACGGATCTCTCGCAAGTACTCCAAAAATTCCTCTCGGTCACGAGCACAGAATAGCCGAGTATTGTACGCTATGTCGCCTCGTTTTTGTGCGAATTCCACTAGGCGTTTGCATTCTGTATCTATGAGCATAGCATCGCAATATGGCAAAAAAGTCTTAATGGCATTTTGATCGACAGAAAAACTAATCCCCATCTCTTTCTTCCCTGCTCTCGCTTCATGCGCCTTTGCTCCCCAAATGGCAGCGCCAATCATATTGTGAGGGGATTCTTCAAATTCTTTGGAAGATAGGAATCGTTGGATAATATCAGCGGTGTCACGGAAATTGTGACCATGTCCGATTAACAGTTGTTGAATTACCTGAAGTGGGTGTCGGACCCAATTCATCTCCATATGCGTGAGCTTCTGTTCTAAGAAGTGTGGATTCTCAGGTGAGCCATATGTCAAATCTTTCTTAATGGACCAGAGTTTCGCGGCGATGTTCGCAAGACCTGAAATCAGTCCAATTCCGTATGCCTGTTTTTCCTCATTGAACCAATCTCGATAATTCCCGGTGCTTTCGGTTTTCCATCGACTGTGAACAGCTTCCAACTCCTGAGCACCTTCGTGCTTAGTAGATTTGGCTTCATCGTATAGTTCCCTCGGAATCGGCGTTGTCAAGTAGAGAGTGGCATCTTTCCATCCATCCAGATTACCTTTCATGGCATTTCGCTTGGGAAATTCTCGCTCGGATTTCAAGCCTCTCCAGAGCAAGAAGGATTCAATCGCCTGATGTGCTTGCACATCATAAGGATATCGAAACTCGACACCATTGGATAGTACCTCAATAATTGGTTTCAGGTCATTAAGCATGTTTTGCCAACCGAGTGACTCTCTAACATGAAACTCTGACGTAGGGCAGGCCACTAACTGCATCAGGACCAACCGACTTAGTTCCGCATAGCATGTTTTCCATAGTTGGAAATCTGGTTCAGAGTGCTTGGGCGACCAATCGGGATGGATCGACTTCATCATATTACTAAAGGCGAACTGATCCAAATACAGAATCTTCTTGTTGAGTCGGGGTAAAGACTCGTATATTGCTTTCCCTTGTGGTGGGTAACCACACTTCACACACCGCCGTTTCAGTAAGAGAGGTTCTATCCTCTCTACCGCGAATGTATCTCTGCCGCATGACGGACATTTGATAAAAGGTCCCCGGGGAGGCAACAACTTGTCGAGAATGAAGTCCTTTCTCTGATCTAAGCTCATTCGTTCGATATGATCCATAGTAAAAAAACCGATTGTTATTTGATCCGATTAAAGGTATGCTGTTACTTTGGATGTGTCAACCAGAAGCGGTTGTGTTGTTTATCTGGGAACAATGTAGCTGGATCTGCATTCTACAGCATGAATATGACAACTGGGAAGACTTGAGAATGAACACAGTTATTATTCTCATCGCACTTGTTGCTTTTGTGCTGTACCTGTCGCTTGGAAAGGGCGGCGGAGGCGGCTGATCGATCCGCTGAGCGCCGCCGTGAGCGGTCGCAAAGAGTAGAGGGTTCCACTGGGGCGGATGATTCTGCGAGTCCGAAGTCAGTCAAATTACCATTAATCATAATGCGGCGAAGTGTCAGGTCGCAATCCCGTTTGCACGGGATGAAGACCTGACACAACGGTGAAATGCGTTCCACTGTTGCGGCGGGTCTTGCGAATCCTTGTCAACGGATTCGTGTGACCTGCCGTTATCGTAGTGCAAGAAAATGCGCAGGGGCGAACACTCCTGCGCTACCGTTGAGTAATTATGCTATCAACAACGAAAAAGGCTCGTCAAGTGTGACAGCGAATTGATTAAACCACGAATGCGGGACTTTGTTCGCTCGAACAGCACCGCTTGTCGCAACGGAAATCATCCATCGTCGCCGACTTACAGTTCAGACAAGAAAGAAGTCTGGGGCGGTTCTTCAGAGTCTGTCGCGACCGTTTCCAGAAGTTCCGACAAATCGACTTCACCAGATGCGCTAATATCCAGTGGTCGCGCCCCCCTCTCGATGAAGAATCGATTGCCGGGTGGGGTAGAATACGGATCGTCGTGCTGGAGCACGAAGAGTGAACGTTGCAGTTTCAGCGCGGCTTTTCCAGCCGCGAACGTGCCGCCTTCCAAGCCTGATTCCACAAGCACGATAGCGTTGGACAGGCAGCAGATTGTGCTGTTTCGCTTCATGGCATTGTGTGAGTGCCAGCCTAAGTTCGGCGGAAGCTCCGACAGGATGACGTGATTCTCCGGTTCGAGAAGACTTGCGACCGCACTCTTCGGGCTGAAGCTGAGAATCCCGGTCGGCAGAACGAATGTTGTCACTCCGCCGGAATCGAGAGCGCCGATGTGTGCGGCAGTGTCGACTCCGTAAGCATATCCACTCACCACATTGATGCCGCTGCGCGCAAGCTGATTCGCGATAGACATTGCCACCTGGCAATTCTCATCGGATGCTCTTCTGGAGCCGCAGAACCCGACTGATCGTCGCTTGAGGATATCGGGGTTTCCTTTTGCGAACAGACAGGGAGGAGCGTTATCGCCCATAGCATTTGCCAGACGCGAAGGGTAACTCCCATCACCTTTCAGCAGGATATTGATCTCATGCTGCTCCAACTCGGCGCTCAGAGTCTCAGCTTGATCCTTCTGTTCTGCGATCGATGCTGCCACACCCGGTTTCAGATCGAAGCTTTCGATCAGGACGGAAGTCTCCAGTAACACGAGCTCGCTAATGGGGACTCGTTCGTGTTCGAGTTGCTTAAGCAGACGATCAAATGTCCTTGCTCCCAGCCCCGGCGTAAGGATCAACTGCAAAACCGCAATCGAATCATTCATAGATTATCTCGATCTCCCCATGTTTTAACGCACACCAGTCCGGCGACATGCACGGCTCCGAGTGATTTCAGGCATCCTGCGAAGGACCACATACTCGCGCCCGATTGATACAGATCATCGATGATTATCATGTTTCTTCCGTCAAGATTGCCATCAAGTTCCACATTGCTTTCGGAAAAGACTTTCCTGCATTTCCTGACTTTGCTCTTGAAGCTTATATCTTTGAATGACGGCTTTCGACTCCTCAGCCGGACATTGAAAATGTCAACATCGCTGTCCTGATGAGATACGGAGTAGAGATTGTATAGTCCTTTCGCCAGGAGTTCGGGCAAACAGTAATCCGATCCCTGCACCGGGGGAAGATATGTGACAGATACAGGTTCTCCAATGAAATTCACGAGTCTCTGAAATGCGGGCAGCATCAGCTTAACGATTTGCGGTGTTAGTTGTAACTTATGACTGTACTTTGCCTGATGCTTGAGTTCGCCAATATCGGTGCGTGATCCTCGTTCGCTAAACTTGAATGTGTAGTCGATTGCCAGACAGAAGTCGAGTTCTGAGGAAAAGTGCCAGGCGACATCATCGCTTCTTCCGACCAGTATAAAGTGGCTGTAATCATTGATGAATGCAATGATCGATGCGATGTCATCCGAAGTCAATCCGGTGAAGAACGCGAATCTGGTTTTTCCGCTCTCTGATTCGCGCCAGCCGGTGTTTGACTTTCCCATGATCGCAGTATTCTCGGCGGAGAAGAGCTTAGCATAGTATGGTGGCAGACTAAGCAGCCAATCGCCGTTTTGTCTTTGCTTAAACCGCGACCATGTCAGCCGACATCGACTGCTCTGCGGTATTGGAATCATCCCAATGCCCCTTTCGAACTGTTCGTTAGCCCGGATACAATAGCTGAACATCTCGTCACGAAAATTAGCTGGTGATTCGATGTGTGTCAATCATATTCCAATACTTGAATTCTGACGATTGACGCATGCCTGGGTTAAGTGGCCGGTTATCTATTATACCCCCGCCAGGAATCGAACCTGGATTCCCGACTCCGGAGGCCGGTGTGTTATCCGTTCCACCACGGGGGCATCGTTCCAATGAGCTTACGGACTTGCACGCTACATGTCAACAGAAAAGAGGGAGCACGTATGAATATGGGAGCCGCCCGGTGCGACTCCCACGTTGTGTCTGAGTTTCTTGCAATATCTAACAGTCAGCTATCTCATCTCCATCCGGATCGCACGGTGCGTTACCGCCACCGAAGATGTAGTTGATCAGGTAGACAACATCATCGATATCGACATTCCCAGAACAGTCAACATCTCCTATCTCAAGTGGATCTGGCGCTGGACCGCCACCAAAGATGTAGTTGATCAGGAAGACTATATCATCGATATCGACTGCACCGCTGGCATCCGCGTCGCCGCATATGGGAACTCCCGGATTAATGTCCCAGCCGGATATCCGCGCCATCATCCACCACCACGCTTTTCCTTTCAGGTAGCAATTGAAGCAGTGTGAATGCGCACAGCTACCGCAGGTTGGGCATGTATGCACGGCGCACCAGTCATAGCACCAGTAGCAATAGTCCGTTTCGTCTGGATAATAGTTACCGTCAGGGTCATAGCTTTCGATGTCTGCGAAATCGAAGAGTATTTTGTCATTGGCGGAACAGTAATCTCGTATCTGGTTGTTGCGTACATACAGATTCCCGTCGGGTCCCCCTCCGTCGAGGTGTCCCGTCATGTATATGAATGTAACATCCGGATAATCTGCTTCGAGTTCCTCCATCTTGTTCAGATAGATATTGATTCCTTCTTCGGTGTTATCAGATGCTCCACCGCACCATGAAAACATCGCCATGTTGCATTCGGGGTACGTGTCCAGATAATATCGAGTATGCGGCACCCATGATGTGTCGCCGTTGTGACCCAGATCATCGGAACGCTCGTAGAAATATGGCGGGTCGTAGTCGTCGTTCTCGACGTGGACCATCGTTATTCCAGTCATGATCTGACTACCGTGCGATGTGTGAACGTAATAGATTCTGTAGTCGATTTCTATAGCCTCAATAACAGAAAGAGGGATGGAATCGAATTCACCAACTGCTATGTGGTCAGCAATGATTACCTCAGCATTAGCAGGCGACATTGACAAGACAGAGCCGATGCAAAATAGCACAAGAGCGACGCCTGTTGTGAGATTTCCTTTTCTCATGATTCCTCCCTATTTGAATATCTGTTGTGCAGTGCCAAAATTGATTTGAAGAGAACGGCTGCTGCTTTTCAATATAACGCATGGTATATCAGGCGCAATATGTAATCGTAGTAGAGGTATGTAAAAGTTGTAAGGAAGTCGTCGAATGCGGAGCGATTCGGATGTGATTAGTCGGCGTTCATTCCTTCCTGCAGGCGTGTCTCGTTCAACTTGTATATCGCGTCGAGAATCCCATTTATGAAACCTGCGGAATCAATCGTCGAGTATTTCTTGGCCATCTCGATAGCCTCATTGATCGATACCTTTGCAGGGATATCAGGGAAATAGAAGAGCTCGCAAATCGCTATGCGAAGGATGTTCTTATCAACGATAGCCACACGTTCGAGGTCCCAGTTAGCGGCGTGAACGGTAATGTGGTGGTCGATCTCATCGAGACTGCTGACAATCGTTCTGTAAAGGTTCGACGCAAACTCGAGGGTTTCGACATCCTGACTCGATCCACCGCATGTCTGCTCGAATACCTGGTCGCTGTTGCCTCCGAGGCTTTCGTAAGCGTAGAGGCATTTCAGGACCAATTCTCTGGCGCGAGTTCTTCTCTTCATATAGCAAGCTGCTTGTATACGCCGACCAATTCGATAGCAGTCAGGGCCGAATCGAAACCTCGATTGCCGGCCTTTGTACCAGCCCTTTCTATCGCCTGTTCCAATGTATCGGCAGTGATCAGGCCGTAAATGACCGGGATGTCCTGCTGGAGCGAAAGGTTTGCGATTGACTTGGAGACTTCGGCGGCGATGAAGTCGAAGTGCGGTGTCTGGCCACGAATCACTGCGCCGAGGCAAATGATTGCATCGTAGTCGGTTGTCTTAACCATACGTGCGGCGGCGTACGGCAGCTCGAATGCGCCGGGCACTTTCACCACTGTTATCGCTGCTTCGTCCGCCCCGTGACGGGTCAGGCAGTCTATCGCTCCTTCGGTCAGCCTGCCTGTAAGCAGTTCGTTGAATCGACTCACGACGATCCCAAACTTCATTCCCTTAGCGTCGAGGTTACCTTCGATGATCTTTGACATTAAGATTCTCCTTCTACTCTGTGGCCGGCAGACGTCCTGAGGTTATCTCAAAAGTCCTGTTTTCCAGTAGGTCGGTGTTCCGCAGCAGGCGAAGCCTGCCAGAAACCCGACTCCCGTGCAACAAGATAGAAGTGTCGCGTTTCTCCCCCTTGTTCCTCGGGGTCGGAACACGACCTACTTTTGAGACAGCTTTTCCTCGTCTGCCGCAGTTAGATGCATCACAACAACGAAGGGGCAGACGAGGACGCATGTCCTGAGCTTCGAAGGGTCTGCCGCCCACGGTATTCGAAATTTCTTTCTGACGGTTAAACTGATCCAAACAGGTGACCCATCTTGTCCCGCTTCGTGGCGAGATACTTACGGTTGTGCGAATTGGTAGCGAGTACCGTCGGTACGCGCTCGGTGATATTCAGGCCGTGTCCTTCAAGGCCGATCAGCTTCTTCGGATTGTTCGTGATCAGCCGAATGCTCGTCAGGCCCAGATCAGCGAGAATCTGCGCGCCGATACCGTATTCGCGAAGATCAGGCTTGAATCCGAGCTTCTTGTTGGCTTCGACCGTGTCGAATCCCTGGTCCTGGAGGTGGTAGGCCTTAATCTTGGCTGGAAGGCCAATTCCGCGACCCTCCTGCCTCATGTACAACAGAACGCCTTCGCCCTCGCTCTCGATCATCTTCATGGCGTCGGCAAGCTGGCTCCCGCAGTCGCATCGTTCAGAGCCAAAGACATCGCCAGTGAGGCATTCGGAATGCACTCGCACCAAGACGTCATTCTTGCCTTTGACATCGCCTTTCACCGCTGCGATGTGATGCTGGTTGTCGACGAGGGACTCGTAAAGATACAGCCTGAATTGTCCGAACCGCGTTGGGAAATCGACATCGGTTACTTTCCGGACAAGCTTCTCGGTTTGTCTGCGCCAGGCGATCAGGTCCTGAATGGTGATGATCTTGAGATCGAACTCATCGGCGATCTGTATCAGTCGTGGGACGCGCGCCATCGTGCCGTCATCATCCATGATCTCGCACATGACGCCAACAGGTTCGAGTCCCGCGAGTCTGGCAAGATCACTCGATGCCTCTGTGTGTCCGGCACGCTTGAGCACGCCGCCGGTTCTCGCCTGTATCGGGAAAATGTGGCCCGGGCGGGCAAGGTCATCCGGCTTCGAGTCCGGATCGGCCAGCACCGAGATCGTCCTGGCTCGATCAGATGCTGAGATGCCGGTCGTAGTCCCTTCGACGGCATCGACCGAGACAGTGAATGCCGTGCTGAGTTTTGCCGTATTGATCTCTGTCTGTGGATGGAGCCTCAGCCTGCTTATCCCGTCGCTCGGCAGCGATACGCAGATCAACCCTCTGCCGTACTTTGCGAGGAAGTTAACAGCTTCGGGAGTAATCTTCTCAGCCGCAAGTATGAAATCGCCCTCGTTTTCGCGGTCGGGATCGTCGATCACAATCACGATCTCGCCGTTTCGTATCGCCTCAATGGCATCTTTTATCGGTGAGAATGCGAACTCCGTTTCGCTCTCGTTCAAAATTGTCAGCTTGTCGCTCATGGATACCTCTCTTAGAAGCCGAGTTCTCTGAGTCTGTCTTCATCAATCTGACTGTGTGGTTCATTTCTGTTCATGTATTTCATCACATACTTGCCGATGAGATCGAATTCCAGGTTCACCGAACTGCCGGAGATCAGCCCGGAGAGCGTGGTCATTTTCCATGTAGTCGGTATGACAGCCACGCGCATCATGTTCTTTTCGAGACTCGCAACCGTCAGGCTGACGCCGTCGATCGTGATCGATCCCTGCGGGACGACAAGATCGACGAACTCGTCAGGGAAAGTTACTTCGATTGTTTTGTCTGCGGAATCTTTCCGCACGTTTCGCACAGTACCGATGCAGTCGACATGCCCGGAAACGATATGCCCGCCGAGTCTGTCTGTCGGCCTGATCGCCTGTTCGAGATTGACCCGGCTACCAGAGGTTAGTCGTCCGAGCGTAGTCTTTTTGAGCGTCTCTCGCACTGTGTCAACTGCGAATGTGTTGCCATCAATCGACACTACGGTCTGGCATGCGCCGTTGATATCGATGCTTTCGCCGAGCGCAGTTTCAGAGGCGGTCTTTGGCGCCTCGACAATGAGCCTGAGATGCGATGACTCATGTCGCACCGAATGGACAATCCCGATCTCAGTGATTATGCCAGTGAACATGTTTTATCTCCACTCCGGATATCCGGTGGTCACAATATCGTCTCCCACTTGTTTGTACTTAGCGTCCCGGATTCGTATTGACCTGTCCAGCCCGTCCGTGCCGATGTCCTGCACCGATGGCAGTCCTGTGCCAAGAATAATAGGCGCTGTAAATATATGAATCTTGTCGATCAGCTTGTGAACAAGGAATGAGCTGGTCAGGGCACTACCGCCTGCGAGCAGAATCGAGGCGATTCGTTCACGTGCCGCTCTCATTAGTATCCCCGTCAGGCTTGGGTAGCCGTCCGAAGACCTGTCGATTTCCCAGACTGTGACGCCATCGAAGCGAGAATAATGCTCGGTTTGATCGGGTGTGCATGCCACGATCGTGCGGGCTTTTTCGTTATCTGTGAATACATTGAAGTCCTGCGGCAGAAGCTTCGATCCGGCCACTATGATCCGTTTGGGATGCCTGCCGTCGACGTGTCGGACAGTAAGCTGCGGGTTGTCCACGCGCACCGTGTTGGCTCCGACCATGACCGCATCGTAGGTCGCGCGCATCCTGTGCACTTCCGTACGCGATTCTTTGCATGTGATCCACTGCGAGTGACCGTCCGGCTGCGCGATCCTGCCGTCGGAGGTCTGTGCGATCGACAGCACGACATAAGGCAGTTGAGTAGTGACGAATTTAAGGAACGGTTCATTCAGTTCCTTCGCTTCATCTTCCATCAATCCGATCTCGACATCGACGCCTGCCGCGCGCAGCTTGGCGAATCCTTTGCAGTCGACTTTCGGATTCGGATCGTGTATCGCCGCTACGACTCGTCTGATGCCGACTCTGATGATCGCATCGGCGCAGGGAGGATTCTTGCCGAAGTGGCCGCATGGTTCGAGGTTGGTGTAAATCGTTCCACCTTTGCACCTGTCGCCAGCTTCCCGTATTGCGGAAGCTTCGGCATGGGGTGCGCCATATTCTGCGTAGTAACCGGTGCCGACAACCTCGCCGTCGTTTACGATGACAGCCCCCACGAGCGGATCGGGCGAGACCCTGCCGGTTGCCTTTGCCGCCAACTCAAGGGTTATGGCCATGTATTCAGCGTCATTCATATAAAAAAACCCGAAGACTATATCTTCGGGGAATACAATACAAGAACCCTCATAAGGTTCCTGCGTGCCTTCTCCCGTCCGGACTTTACCGTCGGTACCTGGATTTCACAGGTTCAGCAGAGATTCACTTTGTGATGTCTCTGCTCGCGGACTTTAACCGCCGGTCGAGGAATTGCACCTCACCCCGAAGACTATGTCAGAGCGTATTTTAGTATGAATTCTTGAAAAGTCAAGAAGTTTCGACGTGTATTCAGATCATCAATATTGGGTTTGACCGGTTGCCATCCTTTAGGGCTTGTTGAAAAAGGTGATGAGTATGGGATCCCAAGCGACCACCATATCTCACTGTCATTGCGAGCGATCGAAGGGAGCGTGGCAATCTCGTGTTTGGTGTCACATTGCATGAACTTAGATCACCACGTCGCTGTCGCTCCTCGTGATGACGGGAGTCAAGCTTATGTCATCCCGGTGAAAACCGGGAACCATCTTTTCTTGGACATGTGGATGGGCACCGGCTTTCGCCGGTGTGACTGCGTGGGGCAGTTTTGTAGGGAAGATGTCACCAACACCTATCGATATTCTTCGCAGGAGTGGGGCACTCCTGCGCTACTTTGCTCCCGACCGTAGCCGTAAGGCAAGGGAGTAGATCTGATCTTCCCCCGCTATAACGGACATGTTAAGAAGATAGTGTTTGCAGTCGCT
>CBDUQR010000059.1:0-13348 GCA_965369655.1 uncultured bacterium
TCCCACGGGATCCCGGAGGGAGAAGATCGGGGTCAATGACGGGATCGGCGACCGATGACCTGCCGGTCTGCCAGCGATGCGTCAGGTCACACTCGCGCTCCGCGCGATCAAGACCCGACGCAACAATGAATATCTCCAGTAGGTCGGTGTTCCGTAGCAGGCAAAGCCTGCAAGAAACCCGACTCCCGTGCAACAAGATAGAAGTGTCGCGTTTCTCACCTGATTACATCAGGTTCGGAACACGACCTACTTCTTGGGCAACCTCAGGGCGGCAAGCGCCTACGAACAGATGCGTTTCTCTATATCGATGCAGTTGGTATTTTCAGGGGGTCGTCGATTGCGATCTGCTCGGTGATTATGTACGGTTCAGCATAGTGCTTTCGTATCTGCATCCCGTACGTCCGGTCGCGGGTTCTGACATACTCGAACACATCGATGCCCTCAATTTCCTTGTTTGAAGGTATCAGGAAATTTTTCAATGATGATGTCAAGTCGCGCTGGGACTTTTTTACCCTGAGCCGAATGTCGTGTTCGTCATCGCCGTCCTTGAATCGCGAGATGACTTCGCCCTCAACAAGCAACCTGACCGCCGACCCGATCTGCATCATGCTCAGGCCGAGATCGGCAACTTTATCACGGTCAACATTGATTCTCAGTTCCGGAACCCCTTTAGAGAGCGTGTTGTCGATGTCGACAGTTCCGGGAGTCGATCCAACAACATCCTGTAGCCGCTCGGCGAAGTGCGCCATGTGTCGCCCCGCCGCAGATACATGTTATGCAAACAATCGCTGTAATCAGAACGGGCAGGGGAGAAAGCTGAAATTCAGGTATGACTACTCGAAATCTAAGGGTAACCTATATCCATTTGCGTTTTCTGAAGAACAGCAGCAGTCCGGCCACGATGACGATGATGATGACCCAGATGAACACGAAGCCGTATTCCCAGTCGAGTCCCGGCATGTGGTTGAAATTCATGCCGTAGAGCCCGGCAATGAATGACGGCGGCAGGAGAAGGGCAGTGAATATCGTCAGGAACTTCATGATCTTGTTAGTGCGGCTCGAAATGTTGGAGTAATAGACTTCGAGCGATGAGTTCAGAGCGTCACGGTGCTCGTCAGCCTCGTCAGAGATGCGCGCGAGGTGATCATGAATGTCGGAAAAGTAGATTGCCGTGCGTTCGCCTATCAGGGAGAATTTCGCTCTCATGAAATGTGCGACCACCTCTTTGAGTGGTGCGATAATTCTTTTCACCTGCAGGACATCGCGTCGGATAGTGAATATGCGCTTGACGATTTCAGGGTCCGGGTCCTCGAATATCTCGTCCTCGATCTTGTCGGTCTCCTGCTCGATTACCCGCAGAGTATCGTAGTATGAGTCGGCGAGATGATCCATGAGTGTGTGGAAGAAGAAATCTGCGCCGCGCGAGATGAACCGCTCATCCCTGTGAAGGCGTTGAAATACCGTGTCAATAACCTTTAGCGGCTGGAAATGGACAGTAATCACACAGTTCTTAGTCAGGAACAGGCCGATTTCCTTGAAGGGGAGCTCGTCCTCTCCGCCCGGACGTCCGCTGGCAACGACAAATACAACGAAGATATAATCTTCATAGTCGTCAACTTTCGGACGGGACATCTCAGTCAGTACGTCCTCGATTGAGAGCGGGTGAAACTTGAAGTCGTGTGTCAGGATGTACGATTCCTCGTCAGTCGGCTGCGACATATCCACCCAGACGACATGATCCGGTCTGGATAACAGCTCGGCGAAATCGAGCATCCCTTCGACTTCACGACCGCCCTCGTCGGGGCTCCAGATGAATGAACTAATCATATCAATACCTTCGCATAGTCCGATGTTGCCGGAAAAACACTCAACTAATATATAAGTTCGCGGGATTTAGGCAAACGGTAAAAAAGAGACGCCTGCCGCTCGCGACAAGCTTTCATTGACAATTCGCCCGATTCTGCTATATTGATCCCGTACCGATTGGTCCAACATATCAGTGGGAGTGAATCATGAGAAAGATCATACTTATCTCATTAGCGATACTGTGGCCGGTCGTATGTCTTGCCACAACTATCCACGTGCCATCCGAACAACCGACGATTCAGGCAGGGATTGGTACTGGCAGTAAACTTTGTAGCGTTTGGAGTGGGTCATGAGATTTTCACACATCATACTGTTGGTCGGTATTGCAGCGGGTTCTGCTGGAACAATAATTGCAGACGTACCCACTGTTGTTTCGACAACACCATCCCAGAATGCTCTTGGGGTTCAGACTGATATTAATGTTTCAGTTACCTTCAGCACTTCT
Source organism: uncultured bacterium (assembly GCA_965369655.1). GTDB lineage: Bacteria > Zixibacteria > MSB-5A5 > JAABVY01 > JAHJOQ01 > JAJRZO01. The sequence continues at coordinate 2,312 of CBDUQR010000059.1, forward strand.
ATCGATGAATCTTCTCTTAATGATTCATCCCTTATCCTTTATTCTAGTAGCTTTGGATTTCTTGAAGCACTTATCAGCTATGACAGTATTTCGCAGACTGCGACAATTGATCCACTAGAAGTCCTTTTTGAAGGAGATAAAATCACTGCCATAGTCTCTAATCGGATAAGATCAGTGAGTGGAGATTCTATTGAGAATGGTTTTGTATGGAAATTCACTGTAGCATCCATAGGTAACGAACAAGGGCTTGCATTTGACTCATCCTATCAAGTCGGTCTAGAAGCTTCGTCAATTACATCGGCAGATTTGGATGGTGACGGATACCTGGACTTGGCTGTAACGAATTGGAGTAGTGCAAGTATTTCAGTTCTCATTAACAATGGCGACGGATCATTCTTGCCAAATGTTGACTATCCTGTGGGTGCCCTGCCAATCTCTGTCTGTGCAGCAGATTTCAATCATGATGGTTTTATCGATTTGGCCAATGCAAATCATAGTTATCAAAATGTGTCAGTTCTCATCAACAATGGTGACGGTACTTTTGTCGGGCATAATACTTACAGTACACGTGCAAGGCCATATTCCCTGGCTACATCTGATCTGGATGGTGATGGCGATTTCGATCTTGCAGTAGCCACGTCATACGGAACACACCACGCTTCTGTTCTCAAGAACAACGGGGATGGGACATTCGGCGCTTTTGTGAATTACACTTTTGGAACTGGTAATTATTCAACGTGCTATGTTGATGTATCTGATATTGATAATGACGGAGCTGTTGACATGGCTATTATTGATTTCGCCGACGATTTAATCTACGTCTACAGTAATAGTGGCACTGGAGCATACACTCCATCTGCTTCTTATGCTACTGGCTGTAACCCAGCGGAACTTGTTTTTTCAGATGTCAATGGTGACGGGTATTCTGATATTGTTAATGCCAATACTGATCATTACCATTACTGCATGAATCCTTCCATATCAGTGCTGCTGAATCTCAATGACGGGACATTCCAAAGTGCTATCTACTATGAAGCAGGTGATTATCCCTGTGCAGTTACTGCAGCCGATCTTAACGGTGATAGCTATCCTGAACTAATAGGAGTAAACGGCTTATACCACGAGATCGCATTGTTAGTAAATCAAACAGATGGGAGTTTCGGTCAAGGCACTTCCCAGTTCATTGATGGAGTAGCAGGCTATATTTGTTCTTCTGACCTTGACAACGATGGTGATATAGACATTGCAGTGGCTGGTGGGGCGTCTGGCCAAGTTACGGTACTTCTAAATGGTGGAACTTGTGTTGATACTGATGACGATGGCTACGGTGATCCCGGTCACCCTGAAAACGATTGTGAAGAAGACAACTGCCCGAATTTCTACAACCCAAATCAAGAGGATTACGACTCTGACTCTGTGGGTGATTCTTGCGACAATTGTCTATCCTATTTCAACCCGCTCCAGGAGGATGCTGACTCCGATTTCGTTGGGGACTCTTGCGATAATTGTTTGGCACAATTCAATCCAGATCAGGATGATGATGATGGTGATACCGTCGGCGATTCCTGTGACAATTGCATAGCTCACTTCAATCCTGATCAAGAAGATAATGACGGTGATACTATCGGTGATAGTTGTGATAATTGCCTGACTCACATCAATCCACTCCAAGAAGATTCAGACGGAGATGCACTCGGTGATAGTTGTGATAATTGCATGGTAACAATTAATCCATTGCAGGAAGATGATGACGGTGATACTATCGGTGATAGTTGTGACAATTGCATAGCTCACTTCAATCCTGATCAAGAAGATAATGACGGTGATACTATTGGTGACAGTTGCGACAATTGCCTGACTCACATCAATCCACTCCAAGAAGACTCAGACGGAGATGCACTCGGTGATAGTTGTGATAATTGCATGGTAACAACTAATCCATTGCAGGAAGATAGCGACTTGGATGCAGTCGGAGATTCATGCGACAACTGCGTTGCTGTTTTCAACCCTTCACAGGAGGACTTTGATTCTGATGGTGTTGGAGATTCTTGCGATGTATGTCCACAGCATGCTTTGGACGATTGCTGCAATCCAACCGAAAGCAATGAGCCGCCATTTGTTACTTCTGTTTCAGAGATTTCAGTGCAACCTGGTGATACGTTTAATTACTCGGCTACGGCTACCGATCCGAACTGTGATGGAACAGAACTTGTATTCAGCTACGCTGATTGTCCATCATGGTGTATAGTTAATGGAAGCAGTATCTCAGGAACACCTGAATGCGAAAGTGTCGATACATCCTTCGAGGTTATTGCATCCGATGGAGATTTATCTGACACTCTGGAAGTTTTCATAATTCTTGATTACTCAAATCAAATTCCTACAATCCTCGATTCTATGAGTGCTGTTTATGCAAGAAGTCAGACTATGTTCGCCTACTATCCTTCAATTCTTGATCCAGACGATATGTTGCACACAATTGCTTTTCCAACATATCCGCATTGGTGCGAAATAAGAAATGATTCTGTTATCGGCGCTGTTCCCGATACACTATTCATCGAGTTGTTGACTGTCACAGCCTCAGATTACTGTAATGCAGATACTGCATCTTTCCTGGTCAAGGTATTCTTTTGTGGAGATGTGAATGGAATCGGCGGAGTTGACATTGATGATGTTGTTTTCTTGATCAACTACATATTCGCAAGTGGACCAGCACCGGCACCGCTTGAATCGGGTGATGCCGATTGTTCAGGCAATGTAGACATAGATGACGTAGTATACCTGATCCAATACATCTTCGCAGGCGGACCAGAGCCTTGTGAGGCTTGTTCGTAGGAAGATGGATTCCGGTCAGATCCTGAGCACAGCGAAGGACCTTCGCCGGAATGACAAGCGGGACACCGTCATTGCGAGCGGAACGTGGCAATCTCACGAAGATGGACCCCGGTTTGATCCTGAGCTTTGTGAAGTGTTTTCACCGGGGTGACAGGGCTGAGATCACCACGTCGCTGTCGCTCCTCGTGATGACGGGAGCCACACTTTTGCGGAGATCGCTTGACCTACTGCCCTGGGAATCCCGGACGAGATAGAGCAACCGGCGCCGATGAAGAAAACGAACTTTGAATCGGAGAAATTATCTGCTTTGTCTTTCAGTTTTCTGACGAACTCACCAACTGGAAGTTGTGTCAACTCTGCCATCTACGTAACCCCTTTCAAAAAAATCTGTATCCAATATACATAAATGCCTTGCACACCGCAAGTTCAGAGTGCGATAGCGCTTGACATTCCCCTGTGGAATTGATAATATATTTTTTCTATATGGTGCACACTCGCTTAGCGGGGTCTTCAAGTTGCAAGCGCTCGCGGAGGAAGTCGTTACTAACATTGTCTGCTCCATTATCATACAGGTTTCGGAATCAAATACTTATCACATCAAGTGAGGTTTGACATATGGAAGGAATAGTGGGCTATGGCGCCAAGGTTCCCAGACATCGAATCAAGGTCGAGGAGATCGCCAAGGTCTGGGGAGCAGATGCGCCGTCCTATAAGAGAGGACTCGAACTGACCGAAAAGTCCGTGCCTGCCCCCGATGTCGATTGCATCACGCTGTCGGTCGAGGCTGCGAAATATGCGATAACACGCGCGGGAATCGACGCCGTCGATATCGGTTCGGTCTACGTCGGATCAGAATCGCATCCGTATGCAGTGAAACCATCCGGTACCGTGCTCGCAGAAGCAATCGGTGCTGTCAATGACTGCCACTGCGCCGACTACGAATTCGCATGTAAGGCTGGCTCAGAGGCGATGTTCGTTTGTCTCGGTCTGGTCAAGTCTGGTTATATCAAGTATGGCCTGGCTGTCGGTGCGGATACGAGTCAGGGTGCACCGGGCGACGCGCTCGAATATTCTGCTGCGGCAGGAGCGGCGGCGTTTGTGATGGGCACCGAAAACGTGCTTGCCGAATGTCACCACACTCATTCGTTCATGTCTGACACGCCCGATTTCTGGCGCAGAGAGCATGAGCATTATCCACAGCATGGCGGAAGATTCACCGGCGAACCTGCATACTTCAGGACGATCACCGGCGCATCGAAGGCGATTCTCGAAAAATCAGGTATGAAACCGTCAGATTTTCAGTACGCCGTATTCCATCAGCCGAACGGCAAATTTCCGCTGCGTGTCGGCAAAAGGCTCGGTTTCACGAAGGAACAGATCGACACGGGACGGCTGGTGCCGTATCTCGGCAATACATATTCAGGATCATCGCCGATGGGACTGACCGCGATTCTCGATGTCGCGAAACCGGGTGATATGATCTTCATGTGCTCGTATGGTTCCGGAGCCGGAGCCGATGCGTTCATCTGGAAAGTTACTGATCGTATCAACGAGGTGCGCGACATGGCTCCGAAGACTCGCGTGCAACTCGATGAGCACAAGGTCTACATCGACTACGGAACGTACGCTAAGTTCCGTAAGAAAATCCTGAAGAACAAGTGATGAGGTAAAGAATATGAGAGAAGTTGCCATAATAGGCGTCGGCATGAATCAGTGGGGAGAGCTGTGGGATAAGTCTCTCCGCGATGTCTATGTTGAGTCTGCGCTCGAGGCGATCAAAGATGCAGGCGTCGATACAGTCGACGGGATGTATGTCGGCGCAATGGCGCCGGGCCTGTTTGTAGGTCAGGAGCATCTCGGATCGTTGCTCGCGGATTATCTCGGCATTAAGAATCTGCCCTGCGCGCGGGTCGAATCGGCGTGCGCATCCGGAGGCGTTGCGATTAAGTCTGCGTTTCTGGAGATTGCATCGGGGCATTCGGATATCGTGATTGCCGGCGGCGTTGAGAAGATGACTGACTGCTCCGGCGATGACGCTACGTACGCACTGGCTACCGCCGCAGATCAGGAATACGAAGTGTTTCATGGCGCGACATTCCCCGGTCTGTATGCGATGATGGCACGTCGCCACATGCATGAGTTCGGGACAACGCAGGAACAACTCGCGCATGTCGCAGTCAAGAATCACAAGAACGGCGCGAAGAATCCGAAAGCTCAGTATCCGTTCGAGGTCACGCTCGATGGCGTCATGAATTCGGTCATGATCGCCGACCCGTTGCACATACTCGATTGCTCGCCGATCACCGATGGCGCGGCGTGCGTGGTGATGGCTGATCTCGAAACTGCGAAAAGAATCTGCAAGAAGCCGATTGTGAAAGTGCTCGGTTTCGGTCATGCAACAGATGCGATTGCTCTGCATTCGCGCAAGTCGCTGACGCAGCTCGACGCCACGATTGTGGCAGCCGAGCGCGCATACAAGATGACAGGAAAGAAGCCTGAAGATATCGATTTTGCTGAGGTGCACGACTGTTTCACGATTGCTGAGATAATAGTTATCGAGGACCTCGGGTTTTTCGAGAAGGGCAAAGGTGGCACTGGCGCAGAGTCGGGCGAGACGTACATCGGTGGCAGGATTCCAATCAATCCTTCCGGTGGACTAAAATCAAAAGGCCATCCGGTCGGTGCAACGGGCGTCGCACAGGCTATTGAAGTGACAACGCAACTTCGCGGTGATTCCGGTGATCGGCAGATCGAAGGTGCGAAAGTTGGTCTGGCTCAAAATATGGGCGGTTCGGGCGGCTCGGCCGTCGTTCACATTATGGAGGTACTCTGATGTTTCCGGCAAGAACATGGAGAGAATATCCGCAGAGATACAGGCTCGAAGCGGTCAAATGTACGAAGGACAATACGGTCTACTTTCCTCCGAGGCTGGTGAGACCCGGCACGCTTGAGACCGATTGTTTTGAGCCATATACGCTTCCCGACGAGGGAACGATATACACGTTTACTGTGATCGAAGTGCCGCCGAACCAGTTCAAGGACGAGGCACCGTACGTTGTGGCGATCATCGAACTCGTAGACGGGACCAAGATCACCTGCCAGGTGGCTGACTGTGATCCGAAAAAACTTGAGATCGGACAGAAGGTGAAAATGGAGTTCCGGCGCATACAGACGCACGAGGAGCATGGCGTGCTGTCGTATGGCTACAAGGCCGTCCCGGCCATCAAGGGTGTGACGACGGTATAATCAGATGTATCGAATAGAATCAAAGATCGACACAAACTCGCCTGACTTCAAGGCGAACAGAGATAAGTTTCTCAAGCTCTCCTCGCAGCTTCGCGAACATCTTTCTACGATAAAGAAGGGCGGCCCTGACTATATGGTCGAGCGGCATCACAAGCGCGGGAAACTGACTGCTCGTGAGCGGCTCGATCTTCTCTTCGACAAGAACACACCGTTTGTAGAACTGTCGCCTTTGGCCGCATGGGATGAGTACGATAATGAAGCGCCTTCGGCGGGTATGGTTACAGGCGTTGGGGTCGTGCATGGGCGAGAGGTGCTTGTCGTCGCGAATGATGCCACGGTGAAAGGCGGGACATATTTTCCGCTGACTATCAAGAAGCATGTTCGCGCTCAGCAGGTCGCGCTCGAGAATCGTCTGCCATGCATCTACCTCGTCGACTCGGGTGGGATATTCCTTCCCCACCAGTCGGGAACATTCCCGGACCAGGATCACTTCGGGCGAATATTCTACAACCAGGCCAGACTATCGGCGCTCGGCATTCCTCAGATTGCTGTCGTGATGGGATCGTGCACGGCGGGTGGCGCTTATGTGCCCGCGATGTCGGATGAGGCGGTTATCGTCAGGAAGCAGGGGACGATTTTCATCGGCGGTCCGCCGCTCGTGAAGGCGGCTACCGGTGAGACCGTATCGGATGAGGATTTGGGTGGCGCGGATGTCCACTGCAGGATTTCCGGCGTGGCGGATCATTATGCCCGCGATGACAAGCATGCTATCGCGATTGCGAGGAACATCATCGAGTGTCTCGAAAGGTCGAAGAAGTTCCCGCTCGATATCACAACTCCCGAGGACCCGTACTACGATCCGGAAGAGCTATACGGAGTCGTGCCAGTAGACCTTAAGAGACAGTACGACATTCGAGAAGTGATCGCGCGCATCGTCGACGGTTCGCGCTTCCAGGAGTTCAAGGAACTCTACGGAATCACTCTCGTCTGCGGCTTTGCGCGAATCATGGGATACCCGGTCGGGATACTCGGCAACAATGGCGTACTGTTCTCCGAGAGTTCGGTCAAGGGTGCGCATTTCATCGAATTGTGTACCGCACGGAAAATACCGCTTCTCTTTCTGCAGAATATCACAGGGTTCATCGTCGGCAAGCAGTATGAACATGGCGGCATCGCGAAAGATGGCGCGAAGCTCGTTCATGCGGTAGCGAATGCTGACGTCCCGAAATTCACGGTTGTGGTCGGTGGATCGTACGGCGCGGGCAACTACGCCATGTGCGGGCGCGGGTATTTCCCGAGACTGCTCTGGATGTGGCCGAACTCGAAGATATGCGTCATGGGTGGCGAACAGGCCGCCGGCGTTCTTCTCACTGTCAAAATGCGTCAACTGAAGAAGAAGGGTGTCGAGATGACGCCTGAAGAGCAGAAGGAATTCATGAGACCGATTATCGAGGGGTATGAACGGGAATCATCGCCATATTACTCGACATCGCATATATGGGACGATGGGATCATCGACCCGGTCGACACGAGGACTCTTCTCGGTCTCGGGATTTCCATGTCTCTCAATCAACCGATTCCGGATCAACGATACGGCATATTCAGGATGTAGGACAAACTTATGGATTACGAAACTCTAACCTATCACCGCAAGACAAAACTGGGTGAGATAGTATTCTCTCGACCTGAAGTCCACAATGCGTTCAACTCGAAAATGATCGAGGAGCTTTACGATGTTTTTGAGCGCATACAGAAAGACCGCTCCATTAGAGTGGTCGTCCTGACAGGCGAAGGGAAATCCTTCTGCGCCGGCGCCGACCTCAACTGGATGCGTGCGGTGCAAGACTACGGTTATGAGAAAAACTTCTCCGAGTCGATGCAACTCGCTGAAGTGTTTCATAAGATATACACCTGTCCGAAGCCGGTAATTGGTCGCATTAATGGCGCCGCCATCGGCGGAGGTACCGGGTTCGTGGCGGTTTGCGACATCGCAATCGCTTCGACGGAAGCGATTTTTTCGTTCTCAGAAGTGAAGATTGGCGTGGTGCCTGCCTGCATTTCGCCGTATGTCGTAAAGCGAGTCGGCGAGGGGAGAGCGCGCGAATTCTTTCTCACGGGCGAAAGGCTCAGTGCGGAGCGGGCGTATGAGACAGGACTCGTGAACAGAGTCGTGCCTCCTGAGCGTCTCGACGAGGAAGTCGAGGCTATGGTCGGACAGCTCATATCCTCCGGACCGGAAGCGGTGAAGAGGTGCAAAGAATTGCTGGCGAAGATTTCAGATATGGATATGCAGGAAGCGAAGGTTCATACGGCCAAGTTTATTGCCAACCTGCGAAAGTCTGACGAAGGGCAGGAAGGTATGGACGCATTCCTGAACAAGCGCAAGCCGAACTGGGTGACGGAGTGATACTGTCCTGAATGAAACAGACATTTGACAAGATACTGATAGCGAACAGGGGCGAGATAGCCTGTCGGATTATTCACGCCTGCCGCGAGCTTGGTGTGCTCTCTGCCGTCGTTTATTCCGAGGCTGACACCAGGGCACTCCATGTCCTGATGGCGGATGAGGCCGTATGTATTGGTCCACCGCCCCCGCTCGAAAGCTATCTGGCTATGGATAAGATCATCGCAGCGGCGAAAGAGATCGGCTGCGACGCTATTCATCCCGGCTACGGTTTCCTTGCTGAGAATCATCGGTTCGCTCAACTCTGCGCTGATGAAGAGTTGGTATTCATCGGGTCGCATCCCGATTCGATCCGTGTGATGGGTAACAAGGTCGAGGCGCGCCAGATGATGATTGATGCCGGAGTTCCTGTCATACCTGGAATGCAGGCATCCTCAGTCGATGTCTCCCTATTCGAGAAGGAAGCAGACAAAGTCGGATATCCTGTTCTGTTGAAAGCTGCTGCCGGAGGTGGCGGCAAGGGGATGCGGGTTGTCGACAAGCCTGATGATCTCGGTGATGCGCTCGAAGGTGCACAGAGAGAGGCTAAGTCTGCTTTCGGCGATGACTCCGTGTATCTCGAAAAGTTCATCGAGAGTCCACGTCATATCGAATTCCAGGTCTTTGGCGATCATCACGGAAACGCTATTCATCTGTTCGAGAGAGAATGCTCGATTCAGAGAAGGCATCAGAAGATAATCGAAGAGACACCCTCAGTTGCGCTGACTCCGGAGATTCGCAGCCGAATGGGTGATGCGGCAGTAAAGGTTGTACAGGCGTGCAAGTACTCGAATGCAGGAACAGTCGAGTTCCTGTTGGACAAGAGCGGTGACTTCTATTTCCTCGAAATGAACACGCGCATTCAGGTCGAGCACCCGATTACCGAGATGGTGGTCGGAGTCGATCTGGTCGTGGAGCAGATAAGGGTTGCTGCCGGGCAGGAACTTTCGTTCAAGCAGGAATCGTTAGCGCAGACCGGACACGCCATCGAGTGCAGGATTTACGCCGAGGATGCAGCTAATAATTTCCTTCCTGCGGCAGGCAGGATCGAATACTTGAAAGAACCGACCGGCCCGGGAGTTCGCGTCGATAGCGGCATTTACTCGGGCGACGAGGTTTCGGTCTTCTACGACCCGATTCTCTCGAAACTGATCGTCTGGGGGCCGGATCGTGAATCCGCGCGGAAGCGAATGATCAAGGCGCTTTCGGAGTATGTAATTCTCGGTGTGACAACTCAGACAGACTATTTGCGCGACGTCCTCAAGCATGATGAATTCATTCAGGGTCGCACCTACACCGATTTTATTCCGACTCACATGCCCGACTGGAAGCCTGCTGATCCCGGTGACGATGAATTGCATCTCATCCTCGCGGGCGCGGCGTTTGCCGATCAGCTTTCACCTAAGTCTGTCGTTGTCTCCGGTAATGGAGAAGCAGTGATGCCGACGCCGTGGCAGACTATCGGCAAGTGGGAAATTGGCGCGGGATCATAAGATGAACTACGAATATCGATTTGGCGGCGAGGAGTATTCGGTTTCGGTTGACAAAGCCGAAGAGGGATACAAAGTCACTGTAGGTGATACTTCGTTCCCACTCAAGGTCACGCGAATTGACTCCAACACATATCTACTGACTTCTGACAATGGCTCAAAACGCCTGCTCCACATCGCACACACCGACGGCAAAGTTTATCTCCAGATGGACGGTCGGGTGCATGTTCTCGAAGATGTGCTTGCGGATGAGGATTCCGGCGGTGGCGCTGCAGCAAGCGATATCGTCGATGGTGTGCAGAAAGTGATCGCGCCAATGCCCGGCAAGCTTGTTAAGGTAACCGTATCCGAGGGCGAGAAGGTCACCAAGGGGATGACAGTCTGCATCGTCGAGGCTATGAAGATGGAGAATGTCGTGCAGGCCAGGCTCGACGGTGTAGTGAAGAACATCGCTTTTGAGCCGGGCGACCTCGTCGATACCGACAAACCAATCCTCGAAGTTGTATCAGAAGACTGAGATTTCAGCGCAACTTGATTCAGATATTTCCCATTGTGTGCACACAGTGGCTGTGCCACTGTGATCTCAGCTTACTGCACAGCAAGTAGATACAGCACAGAATCCGCAGGGGCATAGCCCCCGCGAGCACTTGAAAAGGCATGTTGAGAAAACTTAGACCTCGTCATTGCGAGCGAAGCGTGGCAATCTTGAATCGTGGCCGCCCGATCTGACGCTCTCTAGTGGTATGACACATATATAGTGCTATAGTTTCTTCCACTTGTAGGGTTTGGGATTGTCGTTAAGATAGCGGACGCCGTTTAGTAGAGCTTGTTCGATCTCGGCTGGTGTTTTGTAGTAGGTGTTGTCCAATGCTGTTCGCTTTAGGGTTGAGAAGTAGGATTCGATCAAGTTGAGCCAGGAGGAGTTCGTTGGTGTCCAGTAGACCTGCAAGCGGCGACGAATTCGCCGGGGAAGTTCACGGAGCGCCTTTTTGTGTGCACTGAGATTGTCCATAACAAGATGAA
>CBDUQR010000060.1:0-13084 GCA_965369655.1 uncultured bacterium
GCAAGTTGGCGGTACTTCTGCCAATAGGCTTCCTTACTGTGCCAGGTATCTTCGGGATTGAGAACCTTATCAGGCACGCCTTCCACCTTCTGTGGCACTTCAAAGCCGAACACCTCATCTTTCCTGTACGGCACATCGAGCAGCTTGCCCGACAGCGCGCCATTCAGAAGTGTCCGCGTATGCTGAATCGACATCCGCTTTCCTATGCCGAACGGCCCGCCCGACCAGCCTGTATTTACCAGCCAGCAGTTCACATTGTGCTTCTCAACTTTCTGCTTTAACAGATCAGCATACCTTGCAGGATGATGTACCATGAAAGGTGCGCCGAAACAGGCCGAGAACGTGATCTCAGGCTCTTTGCCGAGATCGACCTCGGTGCCGCTGACTTTCGATGTGTAACCGGAGATGAAATGATACAGCGCCTGATCGGGAGTAAGCCTGGCGATAGGCGGCAGAACGCCCGATGCGTCGCATGTCAGCATGATGATATTCTTCGGGTGACCCGCTCGCTTCTCCGGTACTGAGTTTTCGATAAATTCGAGAGGATATGCGCCGCGCGTGTTCTCGGTCATCAGGTCGTCGTCAAGATCGAGATACCGCGTCACCGGATCATACACGACATTCTCGATAATAGTACCGTATCTGCGAGTACAGGCATAAATCTGTGGTTCCGCCTCGGGCGACAGGTTTATCAGCTTAGCGTAGCAGCCGCCTTCGTAGTTGAAGATGCCGTCGTCGCTCCAGCCGTGTTCGTCGTCTCCAATCAGTCGCCGATTCGGATCCGCTGACAGCGTAGTCTTGCCAGTGCCTGACAGGCCGAAGAACAGGGCGACTTCGCCGTCATGACCGACATTCGCCGAGCAGTGCATCGACATGACCCCCTGCAGCGGCATCAGGTAGTTCATCACCGTAAACAATGACTTCTTGATCTCACCGCCATAGCCGGTGTTGCCGATGATTGCCAGTTTCTGCTCGAAGCTCAAAGCGACGAATGTGTCCGAGGCTGTGCCGTCGATTTCGGGGACAGATTTGAATGACGGAACCGCAATGACCGTGAATTCCGGCACATGGTTGCGAAGTTCCTCGTTCGTCTTCGCCATGATACACATGTTGCGCACAAAGAGACTGTGCCAGGCATGCTCGGTAATAACTCTTACCGGCAGCCTGTAGTTCGGGTCCGCTCCGAAATAGCAGTCCTGCACGAACACATCGCGATCCTGCAAGTATCCCTGCAAACGGATCAGCAGTTCGTTGAATTTCTCGGTCGACATCGGCCTGTTGTATTCACCCCACCAGACGTTCTTTTCAGTCTGCTCCTCTTTCACGATGAACTTGTCGTTAGCTGCGCGGGCAGTATGTTTGCCAGTATTCACCGCAAGCGGTCCCTGGAATGTAATCCTTCCCTCTCGCCTGAACAGGGCTTCTTCGTAGAGCGCCTCTGTCGGGAGATTCCAGTAGTGCATATGCAAACCGGTCAGGCCATGGTTCTTCAGCTTGTACTGACTTTTCGTCGCCCTCGCCTGGTCCTGCGCCGGTGTCTTTATATTCAGGTAGTATTTCATTTCCAATCCCTCACCATTTTTCTGTCGCCGATGTAAATCTCATTCGGTGAGTTCGGATCAAGCGCCCACTTGATCCGCTCTATGCCCTGCTTGATGCTCTTGACAGTTCCGCAGTAGCTCAGCCTGAGATGCCCTTCCATGCCGAATTCGTTGCCGGGTACCGTCACGACCATCGCCTTGTCGAGAAGCATCTGCGAGAGCGCGTTTGAGTCATTGCTGTATGCGGAGAAATCCGGGAAACAGTAGAACGTACCACCTGGTTCCTCGATCCTCACTCCCTCGAAGGCATTCAATTCCTGCATCATGATTTCCTTGTTGTTCTGCAGGAACACGCGCAACGCCTCTACGCCGGATTGGATTCCATTGAGAGCGCCGACAGCCGCCGCCTGCGATACCATCGCCGGGCAGGATGTCGTCTGGGCCTGGACATTTATCATCACCTCGATCATTGATTTCGCCGCCACTACCCAGCCGATGCGGAACCCGGTCATGGCGTAGGCTTTTGACACGCCATTCACCACGATCAACTTCGATGTATCAAGTTCTGCCTTCGAGTACTTGTAGCATGACGTGAATGTCTGGCCATCGAATATCAGCCGATGATAGATATCGTCCATTATCACGTAGATACCCTTGCGCTCGCACAACTCGATTATCTCGGCGATGAATTTCTCACTGTACACGAGGCCGCTCGGGTTGTTGGGGGAATTGACTATGATCGCCTTGGTGTATGAACTGATCTTCGCCTCGATATCCCGTATCCTCGGATGGAATCTACCGTCCTCCGGCGTAACGATGATCGGTATACCGTACTTCATCTTCACCATCTCAGGATAGCTGACCCAGTACGGCGCAAGAATGATCACCTCGTCCTGCTGGTTGAGCAGCGTGGTCAGAACAACATCAAGAGCCTGTTTTGCCCCACCCGACACCAGTACGTTCTCGGGAGCGACCCCTTTGTCGTAGTTCTCTTCTGTATACTTGATGATCGCTTTTTTCAGCGATGGAATGCCGTCGGTCGGAGTATACCTGACGTCCGCTGTAGTCAGTTTCGACGACGCCGCAATCACGGCATCGATAGGTATCTTGCTCTTCGGCTCCCCGGCGCCGAGATGTATCACCGGCTGGCCGTCCTCCTTGAGAAGGCGGGCCTTCTCATTGAGCCGAATCGTGGGGGATTCGGCGATTGCTCTTGCCAGTTGACTAAGACTCATGGTCCGGAGACCTCCTGTATTATGACTTATTGTACTTTCGAGACTGTCTGCCAAGTCACGCCAATAGTGAAACAAATCACATGCGTAGAAACATTACACCATACGCTGCAACAGATTAGCGCGGACTTCAACCTTTCCTTCTAATTGCTTTTCTTGCTGCCTCAGCTATGTTCACGTCTCTGAGGCCATACTTCGTGAGAAGCTCGTGGCCGTTCCCAGACTCGCCGAACCGATCATTAACGCCGATCAGCTCCATCGGGACAGGCTGGTGTCTGACGATCACTTCTGCGACCGCGCTCCCCATCCCGCAGTATATCTGATGCTCCTCGGCAGTGACTATCGCACCGCACTCGGCGGCTGCGTCCACTAAAATATCTTTGTCGATAGGTTTGATCGTATGGAGATTGATGACCCGCGCCTCGATTCCATCCTGTGCGAGCATCTCCGCAGCCAGCAATGACTCGTAGACCATCGATCCGCAGGCAATCAATGCGACGTCATTTCCATGTCGCATCAGCACTCCCCTGCCCAACTCGAATGGCGCATCTTCGTAGGTAATCACCGGGATACTTTCTCTTCCGAGCCTGAGAAAGCAGGGTCCTGGCTTTGCGGCGATAGCCCGAGTCGCCTTCCTCGCCTCCCAGTAGTCGCACGGTACCACGACAGTCATATTCGGCAGCACCCGCATCAGCCCAAGCTCTTCGAGCGCTTGATGGCTCGCGCCGTCGGGACCGGTCAGGAGACCGCCGTGACTACCCACGATCTTGACATTCAAGTTGCCGTAACAGACTGTCGTCCTGATCATGTCGAGGCAGCGAGCCGTGGCGAAACAGCCGTATGTCGCGAAAAATGGTATCTTACCGACAAGCGACAACCCGGACGCGATATTGCACATGTTCTGCTCGGCAATACCGCAATTGATAAACCTGTCCGGGAATTCATCCGCGAAATAGCTGACATTGACCGACCCTTTGACATCCGCCGTCAGCGCAACGATGTTCTCGTTCTCGCGACCAAGCTCCAGAAGCTCATGTCCAAAGCCCTGGCGGGTCTTCTTTTTTTCCACTGTTGTCCGTTCCATGACCACCATTTCGACTCCTCAATTGGACAGCAGACGCTGCGACCAGACCTCATACGTTGTGCCGAGCTCTTTCAGAGCATCCTCGCCCTGTTCGAGCGTCGGCGGAACACCATGCCAGCGGTAGTCGTCCTCCATAAATGAAACGCCTTTACCCATGACAGTCTTCGCGATTATTATCGTCGGCATCCCCTTGACCGTCTGAGCTGTGTTGAACGCTTCGACGATCTGCCTTATGTCGTGGCCATCTATTTCGATCACATTCCAGTTGAAGGCTCTGTATTTGTCAGCTATGGGATGAATGCTCATAATCTCATCCATAGGACCATCGATCTGCGCATTGTTCAGATCGAGTACCGCACACAGATTGTCAAGCTTGAGGAACCCGGCTGCCATCGCAGCTTCCCAAATCGATCCCTCCTGCTGTTCGCCGTCACCCATAATGCAGTAGGCTCGATTCGGCTTGCCATCCATCCTGAATCCTGATGCCGCGCCCACCGATATTGAAAGCCCCTGTCCAAGTGAGCCGGTCGATGCCTCGATGCCGGGCGTGTCGAGCATGTTTGGATGACCCTGCAGATGCGATCCGAGCTTGCGGAATGTCATCAGATCCTTCAACGGAAAATACCCACACTCCGCCAGAATTGAGTAGTTGGCGGCTGTCACATGGCCAATCGAATATATGATCATATCTCTGTCCGGATCAGACGGGTTTTTAGGATCGTGATTCGCAACTTTGAAATAAAGCGCGGTCGCGAAATCAGTCACCGACAACGGTCCTCCAGTGTGGCCAGATCGGGCCTCTACGAGCATCGTCACGATGTCACGCCTGATGTCGCGAGCCCTCTCCTGAAGCTGCTCAATATCATAGTTAAACGGGTTCAAACAAGCCTCCGCTCACTTGTGAGATAATTAACAACGAAAAATATATGGCAGCCCATTGCATGTCAATCGATTTTTTCCAGCCCCCTGAGCTGCTCGAAAAGCCTTTCTGATGCCGACCTCAGGTCATCAAGACTGCCCCAATTATTGATCACGAAGTCCGATCTGGAGGCCTGCACAATCGCGGGAATCTGAGAAGAAAGCCTCTGGCAAACCTCCTCTCTGGTCAGGCCGGAATCGACAAGCCGTTCGATCTGCTGATCCTCCGAAGAAGTGACACAGACAAGAATATCGAGTTCGCTCTCGAACGCCCAGTCGAGAATAAGCGCGGCATCGATCACTACTATATCGCAGTCAGCGGCAAATCGGCGTTTCTCAATCTCCGATCTGAGTTTGTCGAGCAGCGGCGGATGCACGATGCTGTCGAGCTTCGCCTTTGCCTGATCCGATGCGAATGCCAATGCGCCAAGTTTCTGCCTGTCGAGGGAGCCATCGGATGAGATTATCTTATCGCCAAACGCTTCTTTCAGGGCGTTGAGAACGGTATTGTCGTTCTCGACGACTTCCCTTCCGATCCGGTCGGCAGAGATCACCACCGCGCCATGTTCCTCGAACACTCGAGCAACCTCGGATTTGCCCGAGCCGATCCTCCCGCAGATTCCAATTATCAGCATTTCAATAGTACCGTCCTATTTGCACTCGAGCCAGTTGTCTCCGGCAGCCATGTCGGCTTTGAGTGGCACTTTCAGTTCGACAGCGCCCTCCATCTCGGTCCTGACAATCTCGCTGACCTGGTCCAGTTCAGACCTGTAGACATCGAGTATCAGTTCGTCGTGCACCTGCAGGATCATCCTCGACTTCATGTTCCTGAGTCGATGAAACACTCTGATCATCGCAATCTTTATCATGTCCGCAGCGGTGCCCTGAATCGGAGTATTGATCGCAGTCCGCTCGGCGAACTGACGCACGTTACGATTGCTCGAATTGATATCCGGTATGTATCTGCGCCTGCCGAGAAGCGTCGTGACATAGCCATCGTCCCGGGCGAGTTGAATGTACTGATCCATATACTGCCTGATGCCGGGATACCGCATGAAGTATGTCTCGATGAACTGGCTCGCCTCGCCGACCGTCATACTCGACTGCTGCGCCAACCCATAGGCGGACACGCCATAGATCACCGCGAAATTCGCAGTCTTGGCCCGTCTGCGCATGTCGGGAGTGACATCGTCGAGCGGTACGCCGTACACTTCCGATGCAGTCCGCGAATGAATATCCTCATCCCGCTCGAATGTCTCGATCATCGTAGGATCGTTCGCGACATGCGCCATGATGCGAAGCTCCACCTGCGAATAATCTGCGGCCAGCAGTATGTGATCCGAATCGCGCGGAATGAACGCCCTCCTGATCTGAGATCCATCTTCAGTCCGTATCGGTATGTTCTGGAGGTTGGGATCAGACGATGACAGCCGCCCTGTCGCGGCGATCGCCTGGTTGAACGATGAATGCACCCGTCCGGTCTTCTCGTTTATCAGCGCGGGCAGCGCATCGACATATGTGCTCTTCAGCTTCTGGAAATGCCTGTATTCGAGAATGAGTCCCGGCAGTGGGTGATCTTCTTTGAGCTTCTCCAGAACAGACTGGTCAGTCGAGTAGGCTGTTTTCTTTCCAGTCTTGCGCGACGGTTTCAGGCCGATCCTGTCGAAAATGATCGCCGACAATTGCTGCGTGGAATTGATATTGAATTCCTCACCTGCGGCATCGTAGATTTCCAAGGCGATGCGGTCGAGCCGTGTTTCCATCTCGACCGAGAGTTCGGCGAGAAAATCGACATCTATGTTCACACCCTCGTATTCCATCTCCGCGAGGACCTCCACGAGCGGCATTTCGATCTCTCTATAGAGTTTTTCCAGGCTGAAGTCTTCCAGCTTCGGTTCGAGAAGATTCTTCAGGCGATGAGTGCAGTCGGCGTCCTCGGCGGAGTAGAACGTCGCGTCATCGACTGAGACAGTCGCGAAAGATTTCTGCTTCCTGCCAGTCCCGATCAGATCGCTGATCGGCTGCATCTTGTATCCAAGATGCTCCTCTGCGAGATACGACAGACCATGCCGCCGCGACGATGGATTCAGCACATACGATACGATCATCGGATCGGACCTTATGCCTTCGATACGAATTCCGGCGCTGCGCAGGATCAGGTAATCATACTTGATGTTCTGACCGCATTTGGCAATCGACGGATCTGTCATGATCGGTGCAATCAAATTCAGAACTTCATCGCGCGGGAGATTCTGCTCCGACTCATCGTGACCGACGGCAACATAGTACGCCTCACCCTCATCGATACAGAACGAGAGTCCGACCAGATCAGCCGTTAGTGGATTGAGGCTCGATGTCTCGGTATCAAACGTCAGCTCGCCCTTCTCTCTCACCCTGTCGATGAACTCGCGGAGTTGATCCAGGCTTGTGATCAGTCTGTAATCCTGTTTGAGCTCGGTTCGCTGTTTGCTCACAGCAATTTCGGGAGCCTGACCATCGAGCTTTTTCAGCAGGCTGCCGAATTCGAGCTCTTTGAAAAGCTCCCGCACGCGATCATTCACCAGGGGCTGCATGAGCATCTCATCGAACGAGATCGCGGTCTCTGAATCTGTGCGGATAGTCACAAGCTCTCTGGATAGAATCGCACTCTCTTTGCCTTCAGACACTTTCTTGCGGAGACCCTTCTGGGGAATCTCGTCTGCCTTCGATAGAACATTTTCGAGTGTGCCATGATCATCGAGCAGCTTAAGCGCAGTCTTTGGGCCAACTCCGGGGATGCCGGGAACGTTGTCGGAAGAATCGCCCATAAGCGCAAGGAGATCGAGCACCTGTTCCGGGTAGACTCCCATCTTCTGCTTCACACCCTCGCGGTCGAGCATCTCCGTCTCCTGTCCCGATTTCGCAGGCTGGAGCATTTTGATCTTCTCATTCACAAGCTGCGTGAAGTCTTTGTCGCCGGTGACGAGCACGACATCAAATCCCTCTGCCGCCGCCTTGACGGCATACGCACCGATCAGATCGTCGGCCTCGAGTCCTTCCTTCTCGGTTCGCGCCACATTCATCGCATCGATTACTTCTTTGAGACGCGGGATTTGCTCCGCCATATCGTCAGGCATTTTAGCACGGGTCGCCTTGTACTCCGGATACATTTCATGACGAAACGTGGGGGCTTTCGTGTCGAACACAACAAGCAGATGCGACGGTGAGAATTCATCGATGACTCTGAAGAGCGACATGAGAAATCCGAATACGGCGGACGTCGGTTCGCCGCGAGCGGTAACGAGTGGGTTTCGTATGAAGGCGAAATATGCCCTGTAAATAAGGGCGGAGCCATCGATGAGAAACAGAGACTTCTTCATTCGACGTACAGCCCATGCTCGGCAATGTACCGCTCGATCTCACGAGGAACAAGATACCTGATGCTGCGTCCCGAACGAACTCTCTCTCGAATGTCTGTGGAGGAAATCTCCAGACGAGGAATATCGATGAAATCGACTCTATCCTTGAATCGTGCATTGACCGAAACGGATTCGACCGGCCGCGTTCCGACGATCACTCTCGCCTCTTTGACGATTTCATCCGGCTCATGCCAATCTTCCATCTTTTCGAGGTTGTCGAGTCCGACGATGAAGTACCAGGAAACGCCGGGGATCCTCGCCTTCAGCGTCCGGATAGTGTCGATCGTGTAAGACGGTCCGCCGGTTTCTTTCTCGATCTCGGACAGCTCGAACCGGTCGTTGGATTCGCACACCAGCTTAATCATTTCGCGCCGATGCTCGTATTGCGCGAGTCCCTCATGCTCTTTGTGTACCGCCCTGAATGTCGGCGCCAACAAGACCTTGTCGAGTTTCAATTGTTGAATGCACTCGTTGAAAAGAAACAGATGCCCGTAGTGGACCGGATCAAAAACGCCCCCGCCTATCCCCACGCGCCGCTCTGCTATCATGATCCTGAGGCTTGTTGAGATGTCCCTCTCTGCTCGTGGACTTTTTCGAGCAACTTCTCGGCCTTATGCTCCCACTTGTGACCGGGGAATGTTTGCAGGAGGTTAGTCAGCTTGGCTTCAGAGTCCTCGTATTTCTCCTCTTTCCTATCCATCCGGGCAAGGACATACAACGCGCAGCCTCTCCACTCGGGGGACTCGAAATCGGTGACGACACTCTCGAGATAGACTCTCGCAGCCTTATGCATGCCCATCTTGTAATACTGCTCGCCACTCTTGAATGTCTTTTCAGCGATTCGCGCATTGCACTTTGCAAGCAGTTCCTCCGCCTCTCCGATCAACTCCGACTGCGGGAAATCCTCGATGAAATTCTCCAACTCGGAGATTGCCGTGTATGTATCAGACTGATCGAGGCCTGTATTCTTCGGCGCGGAGAGATAATAGCACTTGCCGATCATGAGCTGTCCGTCATCCGCAAGTGAACTGTGCGGGAAATTCCTTGTCAGCCTGCGAAATTCAGCCACGGCAAGTATGTAGTCCTCATCGTTGTAATAGCACATGCCGAGGTAATACTGCACTGAATCGATGAAACTGACCCCCGAGTAATTGAACACAATCAGCCTGAAGGCTTCCGCAGCCTGATAATACTTGCCGCGCTCATAGAGGTCCTGTGCCGTGGCATACTGATCCTCGGCGTTATCCTTAGTCAATTTGCCGGTGGATGAACACCCCACAACCAGCAATGTCAGAACTGTCACGAACAAGATGAAATTGCGCATTGTCATAGCTCCCTACCTCGATGCAAAAAACAGGTATACCAGTCCGCCTACTATCGAAGATACGATCACCGGCTCCCAGATCTTCTGCACCGGACCGGGGGGAATATCGGCGCCGAACAGCCGGGATGATTCGTCCTCGAGCGATTCTATTTCTGCAAGATCGATTTTCTCTTCATAACTGCGTATCAGGTAGTCCTCCCAGATGGTCGAACCTGTCTCCAGCAGTTTCACACTGCCGGCGACGTCGAGCACGCGGTAAATGTCGCCTCGCGAGAACACCCCGCCGTTGCGATTCTGATAGGAGAACTCCAGCCGACTGAGCTGAAACCCGAGACCGTTTTGAGCTGCGGGATCTTTCTCCGATATTCGAGTGATTCCGGACGATTCGAGTTCTTCGCTGAGCGCCGCTCCGGAGACATTCAGTTCATCGACAGGCGGCGCATCATAGAGCACATAGACCGGCTGCGGCATGGAACCGGGGACGAGCCTGATTGATTCAGAGAAAAATGACTCAAGACTGCGGCGAACGAACCGTTCGTTCGAATCAGCGGCATATATGCTGGCGGCCTGTAGCACAATCAGCGTAGCAACGGCTCCGATACACCGTATCTTATATGTCATATTCTTCTTTGAGTGCACGGTACTTCTTCATCACCTTGGCGAGATAGACTTTCGGTGGGTCCTTCTTCATTCTGAGGATGCTCCGTAGTTTTGTCTCGCCGATATTGTACGCCGTTATCGCTTCTTTGAGATCGCCGAACTTGAGAACCAACTCGAACAGATAGAGGCTGCCCAGCCGCACGTTGTACTCAGGCTCGAACAGCATGCTTCTGTTGTACCAGTCGATTCCGCTTCTGTCCGCAATGGCGGAACCGACAGAAGGCTTAACCTGCATCAACCCCATCGCGCCCATGTGCGACACCTGACCCTTCCTGAACGAACTCTCCACCTGGATCAGCGCGAGAAGCAGCAACGGATCGTATCCGTATTTTCTGCTTTCTTCATACACTACGTTCGCAAGCCTTCCGACTTCAGACGGCCGCATTCCTATTTGGAAACCCTCGATGATGTCTAATATCTTGAGCTTTTCCTCGAGCTGTTCAATCCTGGACTGCTGAAAGCGGATCAACTTATCGTTCTCATACTTCTCCGTCAGCAGATAGAATATCGTCGCAGACTGGAAGACATAGATCAACGCGAAGATAAGAGCGACCGGACGCGACATTGCGAGTCCGCTTATTCGAAACGATTTCTCCTGCATCATCTCTCCGCTCCTGTCACACGTCGGCGGCGTACAGATCATACGCTTCCGCCGACAGAATGCGGCCCTTAACTACAGTGCCGACCCTGTGCCTTCCGCTCAGCAGAACCGAGCCATCGATCTCCGGCGCCTGCGATAACATCCGTGCCCAAACCCGACCGGCATCAGCCGGACCATCGACAAGCATTTTATGAACACTACCGACGAGCGCATGATTGCGCATCAGCGACTGTTCCTGCACGAGGTTCATCATAGCGTCGATCCGGCGCGCGATGGTACTCTCTCTGACTCGACCATCGAGTCGGAATGACTTCGTGCCCTCTTCGGCGGAATAGCCGAAGACTCCAACCCTCTCGATATTAAACTCCTTCTGGAAACGCAACAGTTTTTCGAAGTCCGCGGTCGTTTCGCCAGGGTGCCCCAGAAGGTACGTTGTACGAATCGTTATTTCCGGAGCGGTCTCACGCAGCTTCGTAACCAGCCTGCGAACGGTCTTAGATGTCACTTTGCGTCCCATCAGCTTGAGCATTCTATCGGAAATATGCTGAATCGGAAGATCAATATATGGGATGACCTGATTATTCGAGGCGATCACGCTTATGAGCCTGTCATCGACATGCTTCGGATGCGCATACATAACACGTATCACAAACCGTTTATCCAATTCGCTGAGAAAGCCGAGCAGGTCAGCCAGTCTTCTCTTGCCGTAAATGTCGGTCCCGTACATTGTGGCGTCCTGTCCGATCAGGATCAGTTCACGAAAACCATCGGTTGCAAGCTGACTCGCCTCCCTGAGAATATCCGCAACGGGGCGACTCCGGAAACGCCCCCGAATCTGAGGTATCGCGCAGTATGAACAATGATTATCGCACCCATCAGAGATTTTGAGATACGCGTAGCTCTTCCTCGATCGAAGCGGCAGGACGTCGTGTTTCTGGTAACGACGCGTCAGTTTCCCGGTGAAACCATCGGTACCATTGTCGGAAGTGACTATACTCCGAATGTTCTTCAGATCGCAGATGCCGAGGAAATGATCGACTTCGGGCATCCCTGCGGCAAGCTCCTCTTTGTAACGCTGCGCGAGGCATCCCGACACGACAAGTTTCTTCCCCTCGCCGGCAGACTTGATTCGCGCCAGTTCGAAAATCTCCTCAATCGATTCTTCTTTCGCCTCAGTAATAAACCCGCACGTATTCACGATGAGCAAGTCGGCTTTCTCGGGAGAATCGACCATTTTGCAGCCAATCTGCTCCAGATATGATGCCATCAGATCGCCGTCGATTTCGTTCTTAGGACATCCGAGGTTTTTCAGGAATACTCTGCGGTTCATTGGGAGGTCTCACGGGAGTCGGATTTCTTCGACTCCTTTGGGCGTCTTGAAGTTGAAAGTCTCCGGCTTCAGCCCCTTGTCTATTTTCAAATCCTTAAAGACTATCTCGACCCTGTTACCGTTGATGTCAATATATTCTGCCCTGTGAGTCAGCAGGTCTTTCCTACCGACGAAGAGCGTCATCCGCTGGATAAATTCATCCTTCTCATCGCTCACCAGCTCCACACGGCGGCATTCTATCTTACCGAGAACGGTGTCGGGCAGGAGCGTTGCCGAATACGATTCTCTGAACGTAAAGAGATAGTCGCTCGGTCTTACAAGGTCCGCCGTCTTTGAAACCCTGTCTATCGTCACCTGTTCGTTTTCTTTGGAGTATACCCAGAGAAGCTTCCCATCAGATACGATCGTCTGATCCTCGGTCTGCATCCTGAACTTGTCGCCCTTCGCCAGGTACATCTTCCCGGAGGTCTTCTGCGTCGACGCGAACACTCCCGAATAGACCTGCTGCTCGAACGAGACCTCGAGATCAAGCAGGTCATCGTACCGTTTCTGAAGCTCAGCGAGGACATCTTCTGACGTCTGAGCCTGCACTCCGCCGATGAAAAACGCCGCCACCAGTATGACGGCAAACAGGATATGGTTCTTGCAATAGCGCATACTTACTCTCCCGTAGTAATATACACTTTATCCGAGCGTTAGCTCACTTAATCTTGGGTAGTGGGTCAGTTTCAGATATATCGATTCAGTCTTAGTTATTTAAGTCAATTGAGGGTAGTGGGTCAGCTTGAGATTCCGTTACGAGATTCCTCTTGAGAACCTAACGCACGCAGTTTCGCTCTTCTTCATGTACTACAACTTCGTTCGCTATACATCGGACGTTGAAGGTTACGCCCGCAATGGAAGCAGGAGTGACTGACAGGCTGTGGAATCTTGAGGATATTGTGAATCTTCTCGAAGAGAAGGAATCGGCAGGCAGTAAGGCTGAGTAGATCGCTT
>CBDUQR010000061.1:0-12233 GCA_965369655.1 uncultured bacterium
CCGGTGTGCCGACTGAATTCGTGCTCACAGAACCGCGACCTGCTCCGGCGCAGCCTGCCCAGGCAGTGCCGGTTGCTGCCGCACCTGCTGAAACTGCTACAGAATCTCCCGAGAAATCCGACGATAGATATGTAGAGATCAAATCGCCGATGGTCGGGACGTTTTATACGTCACCCGAACCGAATGCACCGCCGTACGTTGATGTCGGGCAGGTCATTTCTGTCGGACAGGTGGTCTGCGTCGTCGAGGCGATGAAGCTCATGAATGAAATCGAGTCGGAGATCGAAGGGAAGATCGTTAAGCGTCCGGTCGAGAACGCACAGCCGATTGAATTCGGCCAGACACTCTTCTTAGTCGAACCGCTCGGATAATATCCTCAGAACCGAGGAGGCCGATCATGAATCTGCGCCAGATGCTGGTGGAGATGCTCTCTAAAGGTGCGTCCGACATCCACCTCCGCGTTGGAATCAGACCGACTATGCGCCTTAACGGTGCACTGATGCCGTTAGACGCCAATCCCATGACAAAGGAGCAGATGTCCGAAGCGCTGAATCAGATACTGAGTTCTGAGCAACTCAGAAGGTTTCAGCAGAGAAACGAAATGGACCTGGCGCTTTCAGTCGCCAAGCTTGGACGGTTTCGGATAAATCTCTATCGTCAGCGCGGCACACCCGGAGTCGCCATTCGTGCGGTCAACACTTCTGTTCCCACATTCGATGAGTTGAGGCTTCCGGAAGTGGTCAGGAAGATTTCCGGCAAACGGCACGGACTGGTCATTGTCACAGGGACCACCGGATCGGGTAAGTCGACAACGCTGGCGTCTATGATCGAGCATATCAACGAGACCAGGAGCGAGAATGTCCTGACGATCGAAGATCCGATCGAGTTCATATTCAGGGACAAGAAGAGTGTAATCGCCCAGCGCGAGGTAGGCGGGGACACTCCATCGTTCTCGTCCGCACTCAGACATGCTTTCCGGCAGGATCCCGACATTATTATGATCGGTGAGATTCGTGACAAGGACACGCTAGAGACCGCACTTGCCGCCGCGGATACGGGACACCTCGTGCTGACCACTCTCCACACGCTAAACGCGCTGGAGACCATATCCAGGATTATCTCGTTCTTTCCGCCGCATCAGCACAAGCAGATCAGGCTGCTGCTGGCGGGTACTCTCGAGGCGATCATCTGTCAGCGATTACTCGCAAGGTCGGACAGCCCGGGCCGTGTGCCTGCGGTCGAGGTGCTGATCGGCACCGCATCGGTCCGCGAGTATATCATCGACGAGACCAAAACGCCGGAGATAATCGAGCTGATCGAATCGGGCAATGTGCAGTATGGCATGCAGTCGTTCGATCAGTCTATTATGATGCTCTATAGACAGGGCATTATCGCATATGAAATAGCTATGCAGCAGGCTACGAATCCGGACGACTTCGATCTGCGCCTGCGCGGTATCACAGGCTCGTCCGACAGAAGCTGGTCTGAGTTCAGCGACGTCAGCTAACTGCTGGAACGAGGCTGCTATCTGACTACAATCTTTGCCCGGTTCGGCCGTTATGACTGATGAAAGCGGCCAGCCGGGCTTTTTCCGCTTGCCAAGTCTGAATCACTTTCAGTATCTTCACCGCATGTTCAATAAGGTGTTGATTGCAAACAGGGGAGAGATCGCGCTCAGGGTAATACGAGCCTGTCGTGATCTCGGGATCAGAACTGTTGCGGTGTATTCTGAAGCCGACCGTGATTCGCTGCACAGGAGATTCGCAGATGAGGACGTCTGCATCGGCCCTCCACACTCCTCTCAGAGTTATCTCGAACCGAAGAGGATCATTGCTGCGGCTGAGGTCACCAACGCCGACGCGATCCACCCTGGATACGGATTCCTCGCAGAGAATGCCGAGTTCGCCGACATATGCTCATCATGCGAAATCAAGTTCATCGGTCCTCCATCGGATGTAATACGCAGGATGGGGGATAAGGCGGCGGCCAAGCAACTCATGAGGGATGCCGGTGTTCCTGTCGTCCCAGGTTCTGAAGGCGGAGTCGAGACGCTCGAAGAGGCGTTGAAAGTCGCTGATGAGATCGGCTATCCTGTCATAATAAAGGCTTCGGCAGGTGGTGGCGGGCGAGGAATGCGCGTCGCCAATAGTGAATCCGAGATGCAGTCTGCTTTCAGAACGGCGAGGATGGAAGCCGAGGTGGCGTTCAAGAATCCGGAAGTCTACATAGAGAGATACATAGGACGTCCTCGTCACATTGAAGTGCAGATTCTTGCCGATGAGCACGGCAATATTGTCCATTTGGGAGAGCGCGACTGCACTGTGCAGCGTCGTCATCAGAAGCTGATAGAGGAGTCGCCGTCACCCGCGCTGACAGCGGAAATGCGAGCCGGTATCGGCGATGCGGCCGTGCGCGGAGCCGTGAGGGCGGGATATCAGAATGCCGGAACGATTGAGTTTCTTCTCGATGAGGACGGCAGCTTCTATTTCATGGAGATGAATACGCGCATCCAGGTCGAGCATCCGGTCACTGAGGAGGTGACCGACATTGACTTAATTCGCGAGCAGCTCAGGGTCGCATCGGGTTTGCCGCTCGACTTCGATCAAACGGATATCGTAATCAGGGGGCATTCGATGGAATGCCGCATAAACGCAGAAGATCCGGAGCATGACTTCAGGCCTTCACCGGGTCAGATAACGACGTTTCATGTGCCGGGCGGTCACAGGGTGCGGGTGGATACACATGCGTATGCCAAGTATGTGATCCCTGCGTTTTACGATTCGATGATCGCCAAGCTTATCACGCATGGAAAAACTCGCGAAGAGGCGATAATGCGAATGCAGGGAGCGCTCGAAGAATTTGTCATCGAGGGTGTGAAGACAACGATTGGTTTTCACAAGCGGGTCTTCAGCGATCCCGTATTTCAAAGCGCAAATTACGACACTACTTTCGTAGACAGGTTCATGGCGGGCGAAACCGCTGAAGTTCAGCCTGAGAACGCGAAAGCATCAACATAGGATTGGAGGCGAAATGGATACGCCTGAGGAACTGAAATATTCGAAAGATCACGAATGGATACGGGTCGAGGGAGATGTCTGCACTATCGGTATTACCGATTATGCGCAGGGGGAGCTTGGAGATGTGGTCTATGTCGAGATGCCGGAGACAGGCTCATCGATCAGCAAGGGCGAATCATTCGGCACGATCGAAGCCGTCAAGGCTGTCTCGGAGGTTTATAGCCCCGTCTCGGGAGAAGTAGTCGAGATCAACGATAAACTCGAAGGCGAACCGGCTCTCGTCAACCAGTCGCCTTACGGTGACGGCTGGATGATAAAACTGAAACTGACCAATCCGGACGAATTATCCGACCTGATGGATGCGGCGGCATACAAGGAGATGATAGGGGAATAGTATGGGATTTGTCCCCAACACAAAGGGTGAACGCGATGAAATGCTCCGTGAGATCGGCGTCTCATCTTTCGATGATCTTCTCGCCGCGATTCCGGAACATCTGAAGCTGACACGAGGACTCGATCTGCCCGCGCCGATGTCGGAGTGGGAAGTGTACAGGCATCTCTCAGGGCTTGCATCGAAAAATGTGAATACCGAGAACTTTGACGTCTATCTCGGTGGCGGCATCTACGATCATTATGTCCCGGCTGTCGTGGATTCGATCATATCGCGACCTGAGTTTGCGACCGCGTATACACCATATCAGGCTGAAGTCTCTCAGGGTACTCTGCAGAGCATCTACGAATTCCAAAGCATGATCGCCCGGCTGACCGCGATGGATGTCGCGAATGCCTCGATGTACGACGGTGCTTCGGCAACCGCCGAGGCTGTTCTCCTGTCGCTCGCGCACACGAAGAAGCGAAAGGCGCTTATTTCGTCAGGACTCAATCCGCTCTATCGTGAAGTCGTGAGTACCTACGTGTCCGGGATGGATATTGAATTAGTCGAGATTCCCGATGCCTCGGGTCTGCTGGATCGGGGAGCGCTCAGCGACGCTCTCGATGATTCAGTCGGCTGCGTCGTTATTCAATCTCCCAATTTCTATGGTCTCATCGAGGACCTCGATGGTCTCAAGCAGATGCTGGGAAAGAGCCTGCTTATATGCGTGACGAATCCGATTTCACTCGGAGTTCTCAAGCCGCCGGGAGTGTTCGATGTCGACATCTGCGTCGGTGAGGCGCAATGTCTCGGCAACCCGATGTCATACGGGGGCCCCGGTCTGGGTATCTTTGCCACGAAAAAGGAACTCGTGCGAAAGATCCCGGGGAGACTCGTGGCGCGCACGACCGATATAGAGGGAAAGATCGGATATGTGCTGACCCTTCAGACTCGCGAGCAGCACATCAGGCGCGACAAAGCGACATCGAACATCTGCACGAACCAGGCGCTCTGCGCACTGGCGAGCACTGTATATCTCAGCCTGCTCGGCAAAGCGGGTATCGTCGAGATCGGTGAGACGTGTGTCCGAAGCGCACACTACCTTGCCGACAGGATCGTCTCGATCGATGGATACTCCATGCCGTACCCCGGTTCGTTCTTCAACGAATTCGTGATCAGGACGCCCATCCCGGCTCGTGAACTGACGGAACGACTTGAAGCCGACAGGATACTTGCGGGTATACCGCTCGAGTGGTTCTATCCGGAACGCAGGAATGATCTCCTGATCGCCGTAACTGAGAAACGAACTCGATCTGATCTCGATCGTTTCGTCGATGCGCTGTCGGGAGTTGTGGCGACAAGAAAGGTAGCTGTCGACTGATGCCGCACTGCACGAACTGCAATTGTGATTTCGATGATACCGTAGCTGCCTGTCCATACTGCGGCTCCGATCTCATCGATGATCGTCCAAGTGACGAACTGCATGACTCCGATTCGGATGAATCCATTTCGGAAGGCGACGAGATCGACATGGACAGCGCAGTGCTTCTCTATAAATCATATTCAAGACTGAACACGGATTTCCTCGTTGAAACGCTGAAGTCCGCCCAGATACCCTGCTTCTGCAAGATAATTGGCGGGCTATTCGGTCGCGGTATGCTAGGATCGGTCGGGCTGTTCGGTACCGAAGCGGTCGACGCCGAAATATATGTTCCGGAAGAATACGAGGAAGAGGCACTGGAGATTCGCAGGCAGACAGTCGGCGACGAAGAGTAAAGGAGCTTATGGTGAAAAGACTCACACTGTCAGCGATACTCATGTTGTTGTCAGTCTCGCTGGTCCGGGCGGACGAAGCTGAGGGTACCGATTCACTGTACATAGAATGGGCTGAGAGCTTTGCCGATGCACAGGCTCTGGGAATGTCCGAGAATCGAGTAATCCTTCTCGATTTCTACAACGACCGGTGTGTATGGTGCAAACGCTTGGATAGCGTTACGTTTGTTGATCCCGCAGTTGCGGCGATTTCGAAGAGTATAGTCTTCAGCAAGTTCGATGCCGATAAGGACACGATCCTCGCTAAGATTTATGGCGTTGCAGGTTATCCGACAATGGTTCTAATCAAACCGAATGGGACCGAACTCGACAGGCTCGTTGGTTTCTATCCGCCGGAAGAATTCGTGCCGGCGCTGTTTGATATTATGCAGAACAGAAACACTCTCGACGATTATCTGACGCGTCTGACTAACCATCCGGACAGCCATGCTCTTCGGATTGAGGTTGCGGAGAAGTATCAGTACCGCTCTATGAATGTTCCGGCGACAATGCACTACGATTATATCATCCTCGATGACCCTGAGAATCTGCAGGGGTTTTCTGACAACTCGATGCTTGCGCTGGGTCGAATGAAACTGAAGGCTGAGCGCTATTCCGATGCCATCGATATGTTCGAGAAACTACAGGATCGATATCCCGACAGTGAGTTGTTTGAAGAGGCGAATGTCTATGTCCCGTATACCTACATGAAGGCGGGCGAAGACAAGAAGGCCATCGAGTATTTCGAGGTATTCAAGACGGAGTTTCCTGAGTCTGAAGATATCGAATGGGTAGACAAAAGCATTGCAGAGATCAAGGAAGGAAAGAAGTAATCTATGGCATCTGTGCCCTCTGATGAACTGAATATATTCGAGAGGTCTCGTCGCGGCAGGAGGGGGTTTTCTCTTCCGAATACCAGAATCGATGCGAAACCGCTTGATACTCTAATAGACACACGATTTCTGCGGGACGATCCACCAGAGCTCCCGGAAGTTCCGGAGAGTGAGGTTGTCAGACACTTTATTAGTCTCTCGGTCAGGAATCATCATATCGACAAGGGATTCTATCCGCTCGGATCATGCACGATGAAATACAATCCGAAGATCAACGAGCGGACCTGCCGGCTGGCCGGATTTTCGTGCGCGCATCCATTCCAGAGCGATACGACCGCACAGGGCGCACTCGAACTGATGTTTGCGACGTCTGAGTATCTGTCTGAAATTGCCGGGATGCACACTGTCTCGTTGCAGCCTGTGGCCGGTGCGCAGGGGGAGTTCTGCGGCCTTTTGATCACGAGGAAATACCACGAGAAGCAGGGCAGGCAACGCAAGTATGTGATACTTCCTGACTCGTCTCATGGCACGAATCCGGCGTCGGTCATACTTGCTGGTTATCAGGTGAAGCAGGTGAAGTCATCAGCTAATGGAACTCTTTCCGCAAATGATCTTCGCGGAGTTGTCGACGAGGATACCGCAGCGGTGATGCTGACGAATCCGAATACGCTCGGGCTTTTTGAGACAGAGATCGAAGAGATCGCGAAAATCGTTCATGATGCGGGTGCGCTGCTCTACATGGACGGCGCAAACCTGAATGCTCAGCTCGGAATTGTCAGACCGGGTGACCTCGGATTCGACATCGTGCATTTCAATCTGCACAAGACATTCTCGTCACTTCACGGTGGCGGCGGTCCTGGATCCGGTCCGGTCGGCGTGACTGAAGCGCTGGAACCGTTTCTCCCGCTCCCGGTCGTAGCGAGAGATCGCAGTCGGGAATCGTTCTATCTGAGCTACGATCGTCCCGATTCCATCGGCAAGCTGCACGCGTTCTATGGTAATTTCGGGGTGGTGGTGCGGGCATGCACATATATACTCATGAATGGCGCCGAAGGTCTGCGCGAAGTTTCCGAATCGGCGATTGTCAATGCCAACTATCTGAAGGAAAAACTCAAGGACAAGTTCGACCTGCCGTACCCGCAGCACTGCATGCATGAGTTTGTGCTCTCAGGCAACAGCCAGAAGAAACGCGGCATACGGACAGTCGATATGGCGAAGAGAATGCTCGACTTCGGCGTACATGCCCCAACATGCTATTTCCCGCTCATCGTTCCCGAGGCGATGATGATCGAGCCGACGGATACCGAGACCAGGGAAACGCTCGACAGGTTTGTCGAGATAATGATGCAGATAGACCGCGAGGTGGACGAGAATCCGCAAGCTCTCAAAGACGCTCCGCAGAACACGCCGGTCAGGAGACTCGACGAGCGGAAAGCTGCAACTGAGCTGGATGTTGTCTGGCGTTCTGATTGAAGCAGTGTGCCGTTATTTCGAGCGACCACTATATCTCGCTGTCATTGCGAGCGACCGTCGGTCGCCGATCCCGATCCCCGAGGGACAGGGAGCGTGGCAATCTCATATTTGGCATCACATTGCTTGGGCTGAGATCGCCACGTCGCCTGGCTCCTCGCGATGACGAAGGCTGGTGGCTCACCCTGTGTTGAAATTTGAATCTGTCAGCTTCAGGTACAGCGCCGATTCGCCGCTTGTCCTGAAAGATATTTCCATTGATATCGCTGAAGGAGAGCGTGTGGCCGTGATGGGCGGCAACGGCAGCGGGAAGACGACTCTCGCACTCCTTGCCGCGAGACTTTTTAAGCCGGTCTCAGGCGTGATAGGATTGAATAACGAGGATTGCCGCCCGGGTGTGGTGTTTCAGAATCCTGACAATCAGATTATCTCCGTCTCTGTCGAGCGAGAACTCGCATTTCCTCTCGAATGCCGTCAGATACCGTCATCGGAGATTCGCAAGCGCGTCAATGAAATGCTCGCCTGGGCCGATTTCGAGGATAGACGATTCGATTCTCCGAATAACCTGTCGGGTGGGGAGAAGCAGAAGCTCGCCCTTGCCGCCGCTCTGATAGCGCGTCCCGATCTGCTGATTTTGGACGAACCGACTTCTCATCTCGACGCCGCCGGAAGTCGAATCCTGTGGGATGCGATTGGACAGGCTCAAGCTGCGAATCCATCGCTGACAGTCCTGATCGTGACGCAGTCATCGTCGGAGGCTCTCGGATGCGACCGGGTCATTGTCCTGGAGCAGGGTGAGATCGTCGCAGACAGAATGCCGAGAGAGTTGTTCAGTGACGTGGTAATATGCCGCGAACGAAATATCAGGCAGCCTGAAGAATTGCTCGCAGAA
The DNA here is from genome assembly GCA_965369655.1 of uncultured bacterium. Classification (GTDB taxonomy): domain Bacteria; phylum Zixibacteria; class MSB-5A5; order JAABVY01; family JAHJOQ01; genus JAJRZO01. The sequence goes on from CBDUQR010000061.1 coordinate 8,398, forward strand.
AGCGTTGTCGCCAGTGAGTTTGCAGTTACTGAACGGATGTCAACGCCTCACGATTCTGCGCATAGCAGTGATGTGATAGATATCAGCGGGTTGTCGTACCGCTGGCCTGATGGAGCCGATGTGTTCGATGGCTTGGACCTGACTTTGCGATGCGGGCGGGTGACCGGCATTGCCGCGCCGTCGGGTGGAGGGAAGACCACCCTCGGTTTGCTACTGGCCGGGTTGATAGAGCAGGATTGCGGTCGAATCGCACTTAACGGAACGGGTGTCGATGCCGGGTATCGCCTGCGCAAGTTCTGCTATCTTTTCCAATTTCCGGAGCGACAAATATTCTCTGCTACTGTATTCGATGAGGTCGCCTTCGGCTTGGAGCGCATGGGTGTCGGGAGTCACGAGATCGAGGAGAGAGTCAGAATCTCACTCGAAACGGCAGGTCTCCAGTTCGCGGATTACGCGCACAGATCGCCGTTCGATCTGTCGGGCGGAGAGATGCGCAAGGTATCACTTGCGTCGAATCTCGCGCTGGATCGAAATGTGATGATCTACGATGAGCCGAATGTGGAACTCGACCGGCTTTCAGCCGAGTCGTTCGAGAGGGCAGTACGGAGTCTCAGTGATGCTTTAAGGACACAGTTGATAATCTCGCACGATACGGAGTTCCTGTTCGATATCTGCGATGATCTTGTGCTGATGCGGGCGGGCAGGATGCGATTCGTCGGCGACAAGTTCGATACACTTGATGATCCGGGTGTCTTCTCCGAGTGTAGTCTCGACATTCCTCAGATTGTCAGGCTCTGCGAAGATGAACAGATTCTGAAGCTTGTGAGGTGTCAAGGGATCGGATCGGTCCGCGAGCTTATGCGAGTGATGAAACAGACTCCTTGACACAGACATGCAAATGTCTATCTTCACGTCATGTATTCCGACCGGAATACTGTTTCTGGTGGCGGCTTGGGCTGAGTCGACCCCGGCAGCACTATTTAAGTGGGCATGAATGACGGGGAATTGTTCACCGTCTGCCTGGGATTTTTTGAGAGGATTGTAGATGAGTTATCCGAGGAGTCATGTGCGGTCGTATCCGCAGAGAAGAACACGGTATTCCAGAAGGGTGTCGATTGTTGTTCCCGCCTATAATGAGGCAGAGAATATCCGTCCGCTGGTCGAGAAATTCGATGAGATGATCAAGAGGACCCGCCTTCCTGCTGAGGTCATCATAGTTGACGATGGTTCGGACGACCAGACGTTACAGTTCGCCCAGCAGGAAGCCCGTGGGCGAAGATTCCTCAGGGTGCTTTCGACCGGCAGGCACAAGGGTCTGACGGCTGCTCTCGAGACCGGATTCAATTCTGCGAAGGGAAAGATATTTGCGTTCTGGCCCGCTGACCTGCAGTATCTTCCCGAAGACATCCCGAAGATGATTGCCAAGATCGAGGATGGCTATGACGTCGTTTGCGGCTGGAAAAAGGGCAGATATGGACTGAAGAGACTCGTCTCGTGCGTGTATAATATACTCTCCCGACTGCTATTCAGGGTGAAGGTGCACGACCTCAACTCAGTAAAAGCTTTCAGGAAAGAGGTCTACGATGAGATGCCGACCCTTCGCGAGGGATGGCATCGCTACCTGGTGGTGATTGCGGCGCAGCGCGGGTTCAAAGTGGGCGAAGTTCGGGTGAAGCTGCAACCCCGTCTTCACGGCAAGTCGAAATTCGGCATCCTCAGGATACCTATCGGGCTGACCGATCTGTTTTCTGTCAAGTATCAGATATCGTTCATGCGAAAGCCGATGCTGATTTTTGGCACGCTCGGTATGCTGCTCATATTTCTCGGTTTCGTGACCGGAGGAACTGCTATCTATCTGAGATATGTTCTCAACGAGGGCTTCAGGCCGCTGCTGTATCTGGTGATGCTTCTGGTTATCTCCGGGTTCGCATCCATAGGACTTGGATTCGTGGCTGAGTCGCTGATATATGTGCAGGATGAAATCAGTGGGTTGAGAAAGCAGGGGCAGAAGATCGACAACCTGTCCGAATCGCTTTCAAGCCTGCGGAAGCAACTCCAGTCGATGGAGGGAAGTGGCAAACGGGAAGTGCACTCCGGTGACAAGTCGGAATAGCAGCCGAAATAACATTCTCGTTCTCACGCATAATTTCCCAAGATATCAGGGCGATATGCCCGGGGTATTCCTGTACAATCTACTCAATGGACTCCGGGATCATGCGAGATTCATTGTCCTTGCACCTCATGACGCAGGGCTGAAGGACAAAGACGAAGTCGGCGGCATTGAGGTGCGCCGGTTCCGCTACGGTCCCGACTACAAAGAAATACTCGCATATCGTGGCGAAATGCAGAGTCATGTAAGATCGGCTCCGTTATCTGTTCTTCGATTTTTCCTGTCATTCAAGTCAGAGGCGATTCGTCTTGCCGAATCGGGTGAGTTCGATTTGATCTGGGCGCACTGGTGGATACCGGGCGGCTGGGTCGGCGCAAAGGCTGTCGCGAAATCGGGCTGTCCGATGGTAATCACATGCCACGGCACGGACATACATATGCTGAACGCGTACCCGTTGCTACGGAGGGCAGGCTCCCGTGTGTTCGCCGCCGCCGAGAGGATCACTGTTGTTTCCAGTTTCCTGAAAGACAGCCTGGTCGCGGCAATTGGCGGGAAGGTGAGCAACCTATCAGATAGGATTTCTGTTGCGCCAATGCCGATCGACACAGAGCTCTTTTCGTTCGATGAGATTGTAATACCGGAGGGGGGATCGATAATCACTGCGTCGCGGCTCACGAAACAGAAGAACCTCGACGTGCTCATTCATGCTGCGAAACGCTTGATGTCCGACGATGTCTCTTTCACTCTCGATATCTATGGCGACGGACCCGAAAGAGAGAATCTTGAAGCTTTGATCGATAGTCTCGAATTAGGAAGCCTCGTGAGGATTCACAGCCCGATTCCGCAGCGTGATCTGGCGGATCGGTACAGGAAATCGGAAATTGCGGCGCTGGTTTCGGAGCGTGAGGGTTTAGGTCTCATGCTACCAGAGGCGATGCTGTGCGGCTGTGCGGCGGTCGGATCGCGGTCGGGTGGAATCACGGATATCATCACCGACGACGGGACGGACGGCCAGCTGGTGGAACCGGGGGACGTCGAATCCCTTTACAGAGTGTTGAAATCACTCCTGACAGACAGGGAACGCCTGTCGAATCTCCGGAGGTCGTGCTTGTCAACAGCGCAGCAGCGCTACTCGACAGACTCAACTGTAGAGGCATTCAGACAGATACTGCGACTCGGCTGAGCATCAATAGTAATCAGAGGATTCCATGTCAGATTCCATCGAAGAATACGGTGATACGCAGGTGCGTCACGCGTGTGAGGAGTTGTTCGAACGGGGTGTGCATTGCGCGTTGTCTCGTATGGCTCGATTTGCTCCTGATACGCTTGCGGATATGTGGTCGAAGTTGATGGAATCGCTCGATGATCCTGATCCGGTAATTCGCGGGCACGCAAACGAGGTACCTGGACTTCTGCGCGACGACCGCATAATCAGCTTGACTTGTCGGTGACGTATGGGCATAATATTAATCTATCCCGATAGAGGTTTGCACAATGGATCTGACTTGAATCGCAATTAAACACCATGCTCGGAGGATACAATGCGTAGCTTGCGACAACGTTTTCTGGCAACCATTCCGTTCGTCGTTCTTCTCGCTGTGGCATATGTCGGCTGTTCGAGTGACGACAAAGGCACAGATCCCCCTCCCCCTCAGAAGGGGAGTATTGCCGTAATTTCAACGCCGACCGGCGCGCTGATCTATCTTGATGGCGACAGCACCGGCAA
>CBDUQR010000062.1:0-12215 GCA_965369655.1 uncultured bacterium
CGACTGCAAACACTATCTTCTTAACATGTCCGTTATAGCGGGGGAAGATCAACTCAGAGCCATCACACAAAACAAGACTTATACAGATCAGCGTTTCCAGTGGCCCGGTACCCAGACATGGCCGTGACCCCGCTTGGCGTAGTGACCAGTCACCCATTTACCCCTCGGGTTTTTTTCCCAATGGCCCGGTTTCCAGATATATTTGTTGCCAGCCCATTTCCAGTGACCGTCGATCCAGACAGCCTTGGGTCCCGGCGGCGCAGGTTTGATTTCGGTCTTCAGGGGCGGCGGTGCCTCCGGTATGTACACCACACCGGCGCAGCCAAATATGAATGCAACTAAGATCGCGACAGATAGCAGAACACAGATTCTTTTCATAATATTCTCCTTTATTTTTCTATCGGCTCAATATGGCAAGCCTTCAGCCTGTGGTTGAGCATGGATCGTGTATTATCCGATGTGGAACAATTAGCTTGCGGATATTGCCTGATTACTGATATACTGTCCTCAAATAACCGATCAAGGAGGAGTTAATGCCGCTCATTCTGACCAGAAACGATGTCATAGGTGTTCTCGAAATGTCGGACTGTATGGATGTTGTCGAGAAAGCGTTTGCGGAGATGGCGAATGGCACCGCCGTGCTTCCACTGCGAATAAATATCACACCACCCGACGGTCTGTCGCTCTACATGCCCGCGTACCTCAAGGAGATGGGAGCGCTTGCATGCAAGGTTGTTACAGTCTACAAGAACAACCCGACCAAACACAATATGCCAACCACAATCGGTAAGGTCTTGGTACAGGATCCGGAAACCGGCGATGTGATATGTATCATGGATGGTGGATACCTTACCGCAGTCAGGACAGGTGCAGTTAGCGGTGTTGCTACGAAGTATCTCGCTCGCAAGGGTGATGACCAGGTCGCTGGGATATTCGGAGCCGGAGTGCAGGCGAAGATGCAACTCTGGGCTGTCGCCATCGCGAGAAAGCTGTCGAAAGCATACGTGTATGACATTTCGGATCAGGCAGCCGCGAGTTTCATTACTGAAATGAAAGAGAAACTTGGCATCGACATCTCACGGGCTGACACACCCGATCAGATACTTGACAAAGCTGACATAATTTGCACCGCGACATCATCGCCGACGCCGATATTCGATGGCGGCAAGGTCAAAACGGGAGCCCACATAAACGGCATCGGCAGCCACACGCCGGGTGCGCGCGAACTCGATACGGAGATAATCAAGAGGGCAAAGCTGATCGCCGATTCATACGAAGCCTGCCTCAAGGAAGCGGGTGATATAATGATCCCGATCGATGAAGGCGCTATCGACAAATCGCACATGCACGCCGAGCTGGGTGAGATCGTGACCGGCAAGAAATCTGCGAGATCCGATGACGGCGAAATCACATTGTTCAAGTCGAACGGCCTCGCGATACAGGATGTCGCGACTGCGAAGCTGGTCTATGACCGCGCGGTCGAGAAGGGAATCGGCCAGACAGTAGATATCTAAGAGAGCAGGCGCATGCTATAAGGTTGTCCCACAGGACGCGAAAAGCAGGTAATCACATTTGCGAAAGCAAATACTGTCATTCCCGCGAAGGCGGCTTGTTGATAAACCCATTGTATGCAGAAGTAGTAACCATCGTCATCATGAGGAGCGCCAGCGACGTGGTGATCTCAGTTCATGCAATGTAATGCCCAACATGAGATTGCCGCGCTCCCTTAGGTCGCTCGCAATGACGGCGAGATCTAACGGTCGCTTAGAATCCCACGCCCAATACCTTTTTCAACAAGTCCCTCCGCGGGAGTGACATTGCCGGCTTCCCGCTTGAATTGATTGGTACTTTCAGGACAACCTCCTGTGTGTCGCCGCTATCTCTCCTGATCTGCAATGAGTTGATCTAATCGACGCTGAAGCTCTTCGACCTGAGCTTCGAGCGCATCTATGCGTTGAGTCCTGCGGGACAATTCCTGAATCGCAACGAGCGCAACGCCGTTCGGATCTACCGTAGAGATAGTTGTATTGCCATTTCCAAGACCGAAAAGCTCATAGAAATCCTGAGCTATCGGTCCTATGTGGACAATGCTGTCATCTTCGGACTTGAAATTCCACATCGTGATATCGAGTTTCCGGAGTTTTTCGAGGATCTGCTCTCCATCAATGTGAGTAAAATTCTCTTTCAGATTTCGATCCGATGCATTCGCCCAAATGCCCGCAATCGTAAGTCGCGCACCGGTGTTGCTCGTGATTAGCCCCACGCCGTCGTCGAATATCTCGATCCAGTTGTCGTCATTGATGTCGAAACGTGCGCCGCCGTGCGCCCTGACCCGGAACTGGTTGTTTCGCGCCGACTCGAACGTCGTATCAAATGCATCAGCCCATACGAATGATCCGTTGTGTTTTGCATGCGCATTGTGGCCGCCCGCGAACGAATAAGTGCCTTCGGCGATATTATCTTTCCCACCTGCAACTGCACTGTACTGACCGTAAGCTTTGTTGTACACGCCACCGCCGACGAAGCTGTAATTGCCACCGGCGACATTGTTATATCCGCTCATTACGGCTGGATAGATACTGTTCTGGCCGCCTACTCCTGTCGTACATGACAACCCGAAGTTTATCATCGTGAACGCGGCATTGCCAAAAAGAACGCTCGCGGAATTCCCTCTGGCAAGTCCCCAGAGATTGTCGGTATAGAGTATCGAATCGATGACGGTCCAGTGTTTGACTCCACCCATTGTCTCCAGCGAATACTGCGCGGTGTCGGCCCTGATGGTCGTATATGCATATGGTACCGAGACAATCCGAGTCCTCGGGAAAAGCTCAGGTCTGTCCTGCAACTCGATCCCGAGCCACCTGAAGCGGCTCGCGAAGACTGATTCCGGGATTTCCGTCGTCGATCCGAGGAACACATCAAAGAGACCATCCGTCACAGTCAGAGACGGATGAGTCTCGAACCACATGACTCCATCGCCGTTCGGCGAATCGTAAATGCGAAACGTTACCTGGATAACGGTGTCGAGAGGATGACCCAGGTCGTCCGTCAGCCGCCCCTGGTAGTTGATCAGGAGCGGTACATCACCATAAGCAGATGACAGAACAAGCAGAGCTACGACGGACGCAATCAATTTCAGGGATGTTGAGATCATATCAGACTCCATATCAAAATGCCGCCCAAATGTACAGCGACACTGGTTAATACGTGAACGTTCCAATGATCAGGTCACAATGCAACTCATCCGTAAGAGCCGTCCGATTTCATTTGCGGCATCCGTCCACGCAGATCGCCTATGATTCTTATCGGACAGAGCAGAACATCGGCTACCGTAATTCTGGAAACCTCGGATGCCGATATGCCTTCGCAATCAGTACCCTCATAATATATACATTTTACTGTTCTAATGGTTGGGGAAAAAGTGAAAAGCTCAAGTCACTTTCGCAAGACGATTGACACGTCTATCCGTGTTCGGCTATATTGCTTGTCAAATGAGTGATCTGGATATGGAGGTGTATCGATGCTTGACGAGGCAAAGAAACTCTGGCCGGAGTTGGACTGGATACAGGACAGCGGTCTTCGCGACAAGACCGCGCAGACATGGGCGCTGGCGCTCGAGCAGAGCAGTCTCGATCCGCAGGACTTAAACGAGATACCGTTTACGCTGCTGGTCAAAGACTGTCCTGTGACATTCATGGAGCACAAGCGCGCCGTAGTGCATATCGCTAACGAGTCGGCAAAGAAGATGATCGAATTCTTTGGAGATAACCTTCCGATCGATCTCGATGCTGTTATCTCAGGTGCGATCCTGGCGGATGTCGGGAAACTGCTCGAATATGACAAAGTCGACGGCAAGTCCGTTACGAGCACTTACGGTAAGTATGTCAGGCATCCGTTTTCGGGCGTCGGTCTCGCGATGCAGTGCGGCGTTCCGGACAAAGTTTGCCACATCATCGCGGCGCATGCCGGTGAGGGAGATCATGTCAAACGATCGACCGAGGCGTACATTGTCCATCATGCCGATTTTATGAGCTTCCTGCCGTTTAAGAATCTGGAGTATTGGAGGAAGTGACGACAACCCACCCGGCGTTTCACTCTGGGTGGGCTACCGGCTTGTAGTGTGCGACCCGATACGAGATCGCCACGCTTCCTCCCTTCGAGGCTCAGGACTTGTCGGTTACTCGCAATTGACGTGTTTGAGGTTGCGGTCATCGCGAGGAGCTACAGCGACGTGGCGATCTCTCGGCGAAGGTGTGAGCGGCAGATCCTTCTAAGTTCAGGACAGGCGAGAGCGCTTGAACTACAAGAAGTACAGCACTAATACGGACAGATTTGTCAGAGGTCTTAATCTTGTATGTTCGATTTAGCGCTTGTCGTTAACTTGAGGTTTTGTTTGCAACCTCGGTCTGGTTCGAATCGTATTCATACACTAAGAACTCAATGGAAAGAGGCGATATGTCCGACGAACTAGGAAGCGATGACCTGATGAGAAACACCGATCGATCACCCGTTCATGGCAGCATCGACTCCCTGAAACCTGTCACGGCTGATGCACGAATCGAGGCGGTCGATGTGCTCCGTGGGTGCGCATTGCTTGGCATACTGATGATAAACATCATCTCTTACGCACTGCCGAGCGCGACCCTTTTCAATGCGCCGATTGCTGGCGGATTCAGCGGAGCCAACCTCGTAGTGTGGGAAGTCAGTTACATGGTTTTCTTTCAGAAGATGATGGCGATATTTTCGATGCTGTTCGGTGCCGGTGTCATAATGATGAGCACAAGGGCTGAAACGGCAGGCCGGACATTCGGAGCGATCTACTACCGCCGAATCCTATGGCTGGGGCTTTTCGGTCTGATTCACGCGTATTTCTTCTGGTATGGCGATATTCTCTTCCCATACGCAATCGCCGGTCTCCTTCTTTATCCGCTCCGTCGAATCTCCACAAAGTACCTCGTGGGGCTTGGAATCCTCGTTTTTGTAGTCGGAGTGTTTCTGAGCGCCGGGACGGGAATGATGTTTGAGTACATAAGGGGGGAAGCCGAAGCTGGAAACGCCGCAGTCTCCGCAGGAGAGACTATGACTCAACAGCAGGATGTAATGAGTCAGGTCTGGGACGAACTATGTCAATCTTTTGACCCATCTCCGGAGGTGTTATCTGTGGAGATAAAGGCGATGCAGGGAAACTACGGCGAAATGGTGAAATACCGGTTGCCGGAAGCGTTCGCGATGCACGTACAGGCCCTGCCGTTTTTTTTATTCTGGCGCGTTTTCGGGATGATGCTTATCGGCATGGGGCTGATGAAAGCTGGAGTCTTCTCGGCAGAACGTTCGATGAAGTTCTACGCCACCCTCGCCATTGCCGGTTACGTCATAGGCTTCTCTCTGACCGGCTATGGCATGAAGCAGTTGTTTGCCGCAGATTTCGACTTTGTTTACTTTTTCAGGGCTGGCGGCATTTATGATTACATCGGCAGCGTCTTCGTGGCACTCGGTCATGTTGGGCTCCTGATGATTGTTTTCCGGTCGGGCATCCTCGGCGGCCTGAGAAAGCGTCTGGCCGCTGTCGGGCGAATGGCATTGAGCAACTATCTGACACATACACTCATATTCACAGTGCTGTTCTGCGGATTCGGATTCGGTCTTTTTGGTCAGATAAATCGATTCGGACTGATATGGTTTGTCTTTGGAGTCTGGGTATTGCAACTGTTGATAAGCCCAATCTGGCTGAAGCATTTCCGGTTCGGCCCTGCCGAATGGATCTGGCGCACACTGACATACTGGAAACGGCAGCCGATGCGGGTCACACAAGGCGATTAGTTTGTAGGTCACGCCCGCTTGCACTGACCTGCTGCAGTTGACGAATTCACAGATACGAAGAAGGTGGTGCTGGTGAAATAACGCAAACCCACCCGGCGTTTCACTCTGGGTGGGCTACCGGCTGCCGAAGCCGATGTCTATGGAGAGAGGAAGCGTTCCTATTGCACCTGATTCGCACCGCCGTTAACCCCAGGCTGAGCTTGCGCGACTGTTTGCAGGACTGGTACCGAATCTCGGTCGACCTGCGCGAGCGCGACCCGACGGATGGGGAAGTCTTGTAGGGAAGAACCCGAAGCCGGTAGCCCACCCAAAGCCAAAGCGTCGGGTGGGTTTCCAGTCAGGGCATGAGTCTTTACTGAGACCGTCACGCCTCCCTTCGTCAGGCTCAGGACTTGCAGGGCTCCTGACCTATTGTCCTAATTGTAGATAATGGGGATTGGCTGTGGATCAGTAGGACGATGCGAATGTCATCATGTCATCGACGCCCAGGTCTGAAACCGCTACGCACCAGATACCTTGGCACTGCCACAGCATAATATTGAGGCCATCCAGAGAACCGATATGATACTCGTGATTTCCATGCTTCGTGGGCTTCAGTCCGTCGGGAACTGTGAAATGCTCGTCCGGAAGCACGTATACTGAGACGTCATTAGCTCCGTAATTAAACATCATGTGTCCAGCGACATGATCACCAATTGTTTCGATCAACCCGAGAGTGGCGTCACGATCAGAATGGGATGCGAAGAATTTCTCCGGCAACCGCACGACATCGGCGAAACATGAATCGATCTGATCCAGTGTCATTGCCGCATGCGCGCCGGACAGCATGTCCTCAATACACTTCTTGTGGCTGGCCAGGAAAGGCTTAACGTCCGCAGCCAGAACAGTGGAGTCACTCTGACCAAGAAACGAATACAATCCGACAACAGTCACAATCACAGCGGCTACGGCCGCCAGATACGGGCGAAACCGCTGGAACAAACCCGAGCGCCCTGAGGAAGCGTCAATTTCGGCAATGTGCTCCATCACCTTTGCCTTCAGAGGCTCTGCATCTACAGTCAGCTTCCCTTTCTCCGAGACAAACACATGAAGAAGTTTCTCGAATTCGTACTTGCCAAAACAATGCTCGCAGGTTGAAAGGTGAGCCTTGATTTTCTTGACGGCTGATTCGTTCAACTCGTTGTCGAGATAGTCGTAAAGATGTCCTAATGCTTCACGGCAGTTCATTTGCTACCTTCTGTTGCAATTCCCCGTTGCACAGCATAGTCCCAAAGGCTCTTCTGCAGCAGTTTGCGTGCACGATGCAGTCTGGACTTGACGGTCCCAAGCTGTATGTCTGCAATCTCGGCGATCTCTTCATAGGAGAATCCCTCGAGAAAAGCGAGGATGACTACCATGCGGAAATCTTCGGGCAGCTCCCCTATGACTGACCGGACATCGCTGTCCATGAGCTTCGAGAAGAGCATCTCCTCCGGGTCGGCGGCCATCCCCCTGGAACTCTCCAACTGGTGATAGAGGAAGTTGTCGTCAATATCCTCGTACGACACTCCAGTCGGTTTCCTGGCTTTCTGACGATAGTTGTTGATAAAGATATTCGTCATTATCTTGAAGAGCCAGGCCTTGATATTGGATCCGCGCTCGAACCGGTCAAAGAAGCGATAAGCCTTTAGCATTGTTTCCTGAACAAGATCCTCTGCGTCGTTCTGATTCCTGGTCATTCGAAGAGCCGTGCGCAACAGCGCATCCGTATGCACAAGCGCTATCGGCTCGAATTCCTTCTGTGCAACTGATACTTTGCTCTTGGCCACGACACCCTATCCTGACCGCAGCCTCCAGCCACAGTCATGAACCAATTCGGGGCTGATTTGTTCCCAGCGTTAGTTTTCCAAGATAGGCTCAATCGAGCTACATTCAAGAACTATTTTGTCACGAATGAAGCTCGGCGAATCGCCGCGAGACCATTGCGAAGAGATAATCAAAGAGATGGGAAGAAAAAATTGAAAAGGCGAAAGGCGCCGGTGAGGCGAAATTCATCGTGCCCAGCACACGACCATCCACGCGCATTGGTACAATAGCGAGCGAACTGGTATCTGAAAGCAGCAGGAGCTTCCGTTCGATGATATTGCCGACAACCTGCTCCGGGAAATCTTCCAGGTATATACGTCCGTCTTCGAGCACTTTGCGCATCAAAGACTTGTTGCCGGCAACGCTGATCACCACTCCGGAATGTACATCACCACCCTGACACACAACGGGAACCCTCATCCGATCCTTTTCGGGATCGTTGAGCGAGTAGGAAGCTTTGTGGATAGCGAAAAACTTATCCAGTTTCTTCGTAAGTCGGACAAAGACATCCTTTCTGGTTCTTAGTGAGCATATCGAGGACTCCAGGCTCCTGTAGATAACCCGCTGCGAGTCCAGGTCAAAGATCACATTCCGGTAATCGTCACTGTTATACGCGGCGATACCGGCAAACGTCTGTTCAATCTCAGCAATCTTCAAATCAGAACCTCGTCGGCGTATCGATGTCGTTGCGCCCAATTCGATATCGATTCGACTGCGGCCCCCGCCGATGAGCAGTTACATGCTAACCAGAAGAATCGACGGCTGTTGCCTCTCTTTCCTTGATTTTCTTCATCTTCCGCCACAGTGTCGTTCGGCCGATTCCAAGTTGCCTGGCGGTTCGTGTATAATTCCACCCGTTCTCACGGAGAGACGAGAGGATATATTCCAGTTCTTTGTTCTCGAGCGATTTCTCTCTGCCGGGACCAGATTTGATAAGAAGCCTGTGAGGCCCTTCGATTACATCTGTCACAAGAATCAGGTCCTCGCTCCTTATCTTGTCGGAATTCGCGAGAGCGACTGTCCGTTTGATCGCGTTTTCCAGCTCCCTGACATTACATGGCCAGGAGTGTCTCATCAGTGTCCGGGCTGTCTCCGGTGTGAGAGCCATGGGTAGCTTGCCGAACTCGCGGCAATATTTTTTTACGAAATGCTCGGCGAGCAGAAGGACATCCTCTCCTCTCTCTCGGAGTCTTGGCAGGATGATCTGATTCGCTGTCAGGATGTCAAACAGGCCCTTCCTGAACAATTTCTTTTCCACCGCTTCTGAAAGATTCTGCGTCGTGGCCGCAATAACGCGAACGTCAATCGACCTGTCGCTGTCGGAACCGATCGGCCGAATAACTCCCCGCTGTAGCAACGCACAGAGCCGCGCCTGAAGATCGGCACTCAAGTCTGCAATATCCTCGATGAACAGGGTCCCGCCGTCAGCTTCTTCGATCAGCCCGATTCTGGATACGTCTACCGTCGGAGACACTCCTTTCATCTGACCGAACAATTCAACCGCGAGCAATTCATCGGGAGCGGCAGAGCAGTTCACCGCAAGGAACTTGTTTCTCTTTCTTGCTGAGTTATCATGCACCGCTTTGGCTACCAGTTCCTTACCGGTTCCAGACTCGCCTTTGACAAGCAGAGCCACGCTTGTCCCGGAGTACTTCCCGACCAGATCGATCACTTTGCGAATCGCAGGGAATTGACCGATTATGGTCCCAAAGTTGTACTTGTAGTCGAGCACCTCGCGCAAATACTTGACCTCAGCTACCAGCTTTCTTCTCTCCAGAGCTTTGTCCACCACCACGATCAATTCATCACTCTTGAACGGTTTGGTGACGTACTCAAACGCCTCGGCACGCATCGCCTCAACCGCGTTTTCTATCGATCCGAAGGCGGTCAGGAGTATCACTTCCACTTCAGGTGAGTTGGCCTTTATTCGTCTCAGCAGGTCCAGCCCCGACATCTCTTCCATCCTTAAATCGGTGACAACAACATCGAAGTTATCCCTGCTGAGGCACTCGAGTGCTTCCCTTCCGTTCCTGGCCTGGCTGACCTCGCACCCATGCCTGGTCAGCAGCAGCGACACAGTGTGGAGCAGAGCATCGTCATCATCAACAACGAGGATTTTCGCCATGATACTCAACCTCTCATTCCTGGACTTGTTATCAACTTCAGTTGCATATCGGCAGTGTCAGCCTGATGACCGCACCGCTTTCAGTCGGTCCTATCGCCAGCCTGCCGCTATGCGCATTTACCGTTCCAAAAATCTCATGCAGACCCAGACCGGAACCACCATCCCTGGTGGTGTCAAAGGGTAACACAACCTTCCTTAGTATATCCGGTCTGATGCCGTCACCGTGATATTCAATCTTTATTTGAGCGAAGTGGCTTCCAGCCCGTGATTCATGGCCAGGATGGCCATGCCACTCCGACCTCGAACATCCAATTGTGACACTGCAGGATGAATCGAGTGCCGATGGCATCTTTTCGATCAGAAACATTAAAGCTCGTTTCATGACGTCGAGATCAAGCATTACATTTATTCGACTGACTTCATGAGATAATGCAGGTTCGGCCATCCCAGTGCCATCTGTCGCACAGCATTCCGCCAGTCCCCTCGTGAACTCAACGAGATCCACTTCCGACAGGTGCACATCAGGCTCATGGACCAGTTCCATAAAGTTCTGAATGATCGCGTCTGCCCTCTGAGCTTCAGACTCGATGACATCGAGCAGCCCATGATTCTCTTGCGAAAGCGCACCCTGCCCGGAAGAGCTGACAAGATCGACTGCCGCAATTATCGCCCCGAGCGGGTTCTTCAGCGCGTGCGTCAGTTCTGTTGCGAATTCCTGGACGCCCAACTCTGTCACCGAGTCGGCGGTACGATCTTCCCCGATCATCATAGAACGGGGTGCGATGATTCGATTGTTCTCCAGTTCGATTCCGCCATGACCAGACGCATATCCTTCCGCAGTCGAGCTGATTTCCCTGAGTATGGCCTGCCAGACACGATCCGAGTCGGTCTTGACGGAAAGCCGCAGCTCTACGCGAAGTTCGACGCCATCGAGCGAACGTACGGGAAGATCAAGCTGGGCAAGTGAGCAGGCAGTCTCTGAAAACTCGGAGAAGTATGGAACCTCCACCGCCGATGGTCCATGCATTGACGAAGTCGCAGGCTCCGCATCATCGAGAACATACTCGACACTGTCTCTGGTTACGGAGCAGTTCAACACGGAACATTTTCGTGATTGATAAAAGAGGGATTCGAGTGAGGACTGAAGTCTGTTTTCCGGGACTTCCGAGCAGAACCACCTCAATGTTTCGATCAGGGTCGATCGAAACCGGCCATTTCGATCCGTGTCGTTAACTGCCAAAGTCCGATTTCGTATAGAAACAGAATTATCCATATTCCCCCGCTCAGTACATATCCGTTCAGGTTTGGAACTAATGTTTGTATCGGAAACAGTGGAAATATCTTAACGGCGGAAAGAATAGATAATTCCAGGGATGTCAGGAGTTTGAAAAGAAGAGCCGGCGCGAAGCCGGCTCTTATATATTATTTGCCTGTGAATTTCGCAGGTCGCTTTTCGAGAAACGCGGTAGTACCCTCGTTCTTGTCATCGGTCGCAAAAATGGCGGAGAACTCGGCTGTTTCAATTGCGCATCCTGCCGGAAGTGATCCCTCGAGACCCTGTCTGACGCAACGTTTTATCGACGCTACCGCAAGGGGCGCTTTGGAGAGAATCTTCTCAGCCAGTTTCCTCGCGGCATCATCGAGATCGGCAACCGGAAAGACGCTGTCGACCAGGCCGATTCTCAGAGCTTCGTCCGCTTTTACCATGTCACCCGTGAGGAGCAACTCGAGCGCTTTGCCATCGCCGGCCAACCGGGGAAATCTCTGAGTACCGCCATAACCTGGAATAATACCGAGACTGATCTCGGGCTGTCCCAGTCTGGCACTGTCGGCTGCATAGCGTATATCGCACGCTATAGCCAGTTCACAGCCGCCGCCCAGAGCGAAACCGTTCACGGCGGCGATCGAGATCAGATCAGATGTTTCAATCTGAGCAAACAGTTCGTGCCCTTTCTCGGAGATTCTCTTCGCACCAACCGAATCGGCCTGCTGGAGTTCCTTGATGTCGGCGCCGGCAACGAACGCCTTCTCGCCATCGCCGGTGATGATGACAACGCGTGTCGTTTCATCCTGCTCCAGTTCGGTGAAGGCATGTCCCAATTCGGTGATTGTTTCGTCGTTGAGCGCATTGAGGGCTTTTGGACGAGTGATGGTTATCACCGCCAGTCCCCCTTCAATTTCCACCTTGACATTATTGTAACCCATACGGGCTCCTTTCTATGAATGCCATTTATCGTTCTCTTCCCGCCGATACATATCCGCGCGCCGAATGTCGACTCTCTGGTCTGAGAACCGTGATCGGCAACTGAGATAACACTATAGCAGGGACAGAATGATTTGTCAAGTGGTCCACGTTCCGAGTCGATATTTACGAGTTGCCTCACATTAAATGTTACCGAATGGTGAAAGATTTAGTCTGGGAACT
>CBDUQR010000063.1:0-11830 GCA_965369655.1 uncultured bacterium
AGAACGCGAGCCCCTTTGAGTGGCGCAAAGAAAAGGTCTACGCGAAGAAAATCCATATGTCGCCAATTAACACAAGTTAGTACTAGTTGATTTGTCTTGACTCTGTTTATCTCTACGCATATTTATCCAGTAGTTAATTAAACACCAAATGCGTAGTGTTACGATGACAGACGAAGAATTGTTCACTTTCTATGAAAAACTCTACTTCCACGAAATCGACATCCGGGACAAGATCAACGGGCGTTTACAGATCCCGTTGGCTATACTTGTCACGTTATCAGGTGGGATTGCATATCTATTTCAGAATGTTGCGTTTGCCGATTGGAGATTTGTCCACATATTGTTTTTCTTGCCATTTATTCTAAGTGTTTTATTTGCGGTACTTGCATTTGTGAACTTCGTCAAGTCTTGGAGAGGATACGATTACGAATACTTACCGACTGCAACCGACACGAAAGAGTATCGGTGTCTTCTCGTTAAGACGTATGAAGACTGGGATGACCACGAGAAATTGGTATCTCAGCACCTGAGGGATTATCTGCAACGCTACTATATCGAGTGTTCTGCAGCGAACACTTTGAATAACGACAAGAAGGCATTCTATCTTCACAAGACAAGCAAACATATTTTATACACAGTTGCATTCGTCATCTTATCCTTCATTCCATTTCATTTCGGTGAACTGAAGTCCGTTGGTCAAGAGATGACAGTGAAGTGTTTAAGAGTAAATGGACAATCTCGGGAGGAAGTCACAATGGACGAAAATGACCCTAAATCTCAAGACAAGGATCGACACCCCGATCCACCGAAGCCGCCGCCACCGCCGCCGAAGCGAATAATAACCGAAGGCGAAGATCCTGCGAAATCAAATAAGGGTCGAGATGAGAAGACCAATGACAGAAAGGATGTCGATGGGAGACGATAATAAGAACCCAGCGCCGAAACAGGAACATAAACCTCCACTTCCTCCCACACCACCTCCGAAGAGGATTGTAAAGCACGATGAGTCGGAGAAGAAGGGTTCAAACAAGAAGTGATGTAACAGAACTTCGGTTTCTGTGCGCGGCAGATGTTCACATCTGCCGTTGCGTAAGAGGGGCAGACCCTTCGAAGCTCAGGCCTTGCGAGGACGTCTGCCGCCCACACCATTGCATGTGCTGAGATCGCCACGTCGCTTTCGCTCCTCGCGATGACGACGGCACGGGTGGCTCACCCCTTGGGGTGAGATCCTGGACCAAGCTCCGAAAGCGCTTTCTCAAACGCGATCATCGATTTCTCATCGAACAGGACAAACTCAACATTTCGCAGCGTCGATGCGGAGTAACTCCTGACAGCATCGATCATGATTTTCGCGCATTCGTAGGGATCAAACCCGCCGACACCGGTTCCGATCGCCGGAAACGCGATTGACTTGAGATCAAGATCGTCTGCCACCATCATACTCGACAATGTCGATTGCCGGACAAGATGCTCGGATGTTCGCAAGTCCTGTCCCATGCCAGCAGCATGTATCACATACTTCGCAGCCAACTTTCCTGCACCAGTGGCTATCGCCTCTCCGGGCTGGATAGGTCCTTTTGCGACTGCTTCTTTCTCGATCTCGTCGCCGCCCTTCCGCTTGATCGCTCCCGCAACGCCCGATCCCATCCAGAGATGATTGTTCGCGGCATTCACTATAGCGTCGCATGATGATTCGGTGATATCCCCCAGCACGATCCTGATTTCGATTTCGCCAGCCATACATACCATCCTTCGGACATTCGTTCAAGAGACAATTAAGCCCGCAGTCATATTCATGCAAGAGCAAATGGTCATTGCTCTGGCAATCAAGCATGTTTGACGATCAACCTCTTGAATCGTTATCTGTCTCTTGTTTGAACAAATTAAGACAATCGTCTCGTGGATTATTACTCAGATCGTGAGCCTGCATGAGAGTACCCCCGTAATATGATGATATGCAATGTGTTGCGAGCACGGGTCAACGCACATGCTGGATTCCTGCGGGTGATATAAGAAGGGCTTAACCGTCAACGAATCAGGCCTGCAATTCTAAAGCTTTATCAAAAAGAACCGAAAACAAAAGAGAATTGCAAATATGAGGAAATATCCTGGAATTGTGGGAGGGTTCGTCTCAGTAATTCTCTTCCGATAATAAAAGCTCCCGGTTTGTTTCCTCATCCTCGTTAACGTTCAAGGAGGAATGAAATGGTTAGACGCACTAACCGCCGTCGCATCGCCCGTGGCCGCACCTACAAGGCCACGCGCCCGCGCACCATGCGCACCATGCCCACCAACACCAGCAAGAGCTGGGACAAGTCTCGCAAGAACTACAGCTTCAAGCCGTGGACTCCGAACGAGATCAAGACTCTGCGGAAGATCTTCCGCGATATGCCGACCAAGGATGTCGCCAAGAAACTCGGCCGCTCGGTTTCTTCGATCCAGGGCAAAGCTGGCGATCTCGGCCTGCGCAAAACTGCCACTTACATGAAGAAAATGCGCAAGGGTTGGTTCTAAAAAAGCGACCTGCTTCGATTAGAAGGCGGTCACATCGACCGCCTTTTCTTTTTGCCCCAGATGCTCACTCGCTGACAGGTTCTTTCTTGTATTTGTCAACAATTGTAGATAGATTCGTACAGATAATCTCATAAGACGAGAGAACATTTCGTGAATGAGCATAATTGCGATGACGATCAGACTCGATCGTTCACAATTCTGGCAAAAGGGACAATGGTTGGCCACTACCGGATTGTCGAGAAGATCGGCGCCGGTGGTATGGGGGAAGTGTATCTGACTGAGGATACAAAACTCAAACGCAAAGTCGCTCTCAAATTTCTGCCATATCATTTATGTCAAGATAGAGAATGTCGCAAGCGGTTTACTCGCGAAGCACAGGCAGCGGCGAAGCTCAACCATCCCAACATCGTAACGATTTACGAAGTCGGTGAGCATCAGGGACGGCCATTCATAGCGATGGAGCAGATCGAGGGACAATCGCTGCGTGACATAATCAAAAGTGAGGAGTTGCAGCCGGACAGAGTTATCGATCTGAGTATTCAAATATGTGAAGGATTGAGTAAGGCGCATCAAGCAGGTATTACCCACCGGGATATCAAGCCTTCAAATATCGTCATAGACCTCGACGGTCGACCAAAGCTGCTTGATTTCGGTTTAGCGGTGATTCAGGGTTCAGACAAGCTCACCAAGACAGGTTCGACACTTGGCACGATCGGTTACATGTCACCCGAACAGATACAGGTTAGGGAGATAGACCAGCGTTCAGACCTGTTTTCGTTCGGTGTCGTATTGTATGAGATGATTACCGGTCGGCTACCGTTCAAAGGTGATACTGAAGCAGCGACGATGAACTCTGTCCTGAATGACACTCCCGAACCACTATCGAGATACAAGAGCAGTGTGCCGGATGAACTGCAACGTATCGTGTCGAAGCTGTTGGAAAAAGACCCCCAGCTTCGATATCAGTCGGCTGCCGGTGTGATCGCTGATTTCAAGAAGCTGGCAAGCACTGCCGGAACCGGTAGCAAAGCATCGCGGAGAACCTTGAGTTGGGTGGCGGTTGCTGTAGTTCCTGTTTTAATTGCAGCGGTTGTCTATTTGTTTTTCATGCGTACCACGTTGCAAGAAATCGAGACGACAGAATCTGAAAGAATCATGCTGGCGGTGCTCCCGTTCGAGAATCTCGGTAATCCTGAGGATGAGTATTTCGCCGATGGCATCACAGAGGAAATCCTGACGAACCTGGCGAAGCTCTCGGGACTTGGCGTGATTTCCCGCACCTCCGCTATGCAGTATAAGAACAGCAAAAAGGGACTCCGTCAGATCGGCGAGGAGTTGGGTGTTGACTATGTACTCGAAGGGACTATTAGGTGGGATAAATCGGGCGATGTAAACAGAGTGCGGATACATCCTCAGTTGATAAAGGTGGCCGACGACACTCATCTTTGGGCCGACCGTTATGATGCGATTCTCTCTGATGTTTTCGAGATTCAATCGAGTATTGCCGAAAAAGTGGCGGAGGCACTCAATGTCGCCCTGCTTGAGACAGAGCGTCATGCCCTGACGCAGCAGCCGACAGAAAACACTGAAGCCTATGACTATTATTTGCGAGGTAAACAGTACTTCAGCATAGAGGCCGGTAGAGCTGACTACCGCAGTGCGGAGGTAATGCATCGAAAAGCTATCGAGCTGGATCCGGAATTCGCCCTGGCGTATGCGGAGCTGGGGATAGTCTATACCGACATGTATTGGAGCTTCTATGACCGCACTGAGCAGCGGCTAACAGCAGCTAAGGAATCCATCGATAAAGCGCTTGAACTGTCACCAGACGAACCAGTAGCGCATTTGGCTCTCGGTTGGTACTATTACCACGGCCATCTCGATTACGAGCAGGCGCTGAAGCAATTTACTATCGTACTCCAGAAGCAACCAAACAACAGCCTGGCCATTGCCAGCATTGCCTATACGAAACGAAGGCAGGGCCATTGTGACAAGGCAATCGAGTACTTGAAAAGAGCAGTGAAACTAAATCCTCGTGAGCCTTATTTCCTATTCGAGTTAGGCCATACGCTTATGAAAAATCACCAGTACGAGGAAGCCGAATACTACTCTGACCGTGCCATTGAACTCGCACCGGATTTCCACGTGCCGTATTTTGTGAAATCATGGTCACACTTAGCCAGATTAGGTGATACGAAAAAAGCCCGCGATGTTTTACAAGTAACGCTGGAACGCAATGGTCGGTCACCGGAATTGACCTTCTTTGAAGTGCTGTACGACTGTTTTGACGAACAGTTTGAGCGGGCCTTAAGTCTCATAACCGCACCCGGCCAGGTGTACTACGTGCCACGGTGTGACACCGCTGAGTATTATCTTCTCAAGGGCGAAATGTACCGCTATATGAATCGACCTGACTTAATGAAGCCGTATTACGATTCCGCTCGTGTAGTTTTGGAAGAAAAGATTGTGGACGATCCTGATGATCCGCTGTACCACAGTATCATGGGCAGGGTCTATGCCGGACTGGGCCGCAAAGAGGATGCCATCAGAGAAGGTTTATATGCAGTTGAACTACTGCCACTTTCAAAGGATGCTTATGTCGGTGCCGAACTTGTTAGGAGACTCGCTCAAACATACACCGCTGTGGGTGAGTACGATCTTGCTATTGATCAGCTTGAATACCTCCTGGCGGGACCTTCGAATGTGTCGGTTCTTATTCTCAAGAAATTTCCCGAGTATAAGCCGCTTAGGAACCACCCGCGCTTCCAAGCACTGATTAAGAAGTACGATCATAACCAATAGCCTTGCGATATTCTGGGTGTTCTGTTACGGCCTATCATTTCCTACTATGTTACTCCATTTCCGAATAGAATCGCAAACCATTTGACAGACAGCCATTCCGCAAGTACCTTCTATTTCGATTGAGCCGAACATCTCTGGCAAGCGAGGTTGACATGAAAGTTCTGATGTCTGGCAATGAGGCTGTCGCAAGGGGGGTGTACGAGGCTGGCGTCAAAATGGCAACGGCTTATCCCGGTACACCCTCGACCGAGATTCTCGAAAACATATCTATGTGGTATAAGAATGTCTACTCCGAGTGGTCACCCAATGAAAAAGTAGCGTTCGAGGTGGCCATCGGCGGCGCTATGGCGGGCGCTCGATCATTGGTCGCCATGAAGCACGTTGGTCTCAATGTTGCCGCTGACCCGTTCATGACATTTGCCTATACCGGTGTCAAAGCGGGATTCATCGTTATCTCAGCCGATGATCCATCCATGCACTCATCGCAGAACGAGCAGGACAACCGGTTCTACGCAAAGTTCGCGATGATACCTATGCTCGAACCATCAGACAGCCAGGAATCGAAAGACTTCGTGAAGATCGGTATGGAGATATCCGAGGAGTTTGACACGCCTTTGATGCTGCGAATGGTGACAAGGATATCACACTCCAAGGGAGTGGTCGAGACAGTCGATCCGATAGAAACTGAAGTAGCAGGGTTCGAGCGTGACATTCCCAAGTATGTCATGGTACCGGGACATGCACGGCTTCGTCGGAAGATCGTGCTCGAAAGGCTCGAAAAACTGAAAGCTTATTCCGATGATACTGACCTGAATCGATTTGAGAAGGGTTCCTCCGAGATAGGAATTATCACATCCGGGATATCATATCAGTACGCCAAAGAGGCTATGCCCGACGCGAGCTTCCTCAAGCTCGGAATGCCCTATCCTCTGCCGGAGAGGAAAATCCGCGAGTTCGCAAACTCAGTCGACAGGCTGTTCACTGTTGAAGAACTCGAGCCATTCATCGAGGAGCAGATCCTGGCTATGGGAATCGAGTGCGAGGGCAAGAAGTTTTTCACATCATTTGGCGAGCTGTCATCAGAAATTGTCGCAGGCGGATTCGCAAAAGCGGGCGTCAGACCCGCGCCGGAATCATTCGCAATCGATAGCCTGGAACTGTTCCCACGGCCACCCGTGCTCTGTCCCGGCTGCCCGCATCGCGGTGTGTTCACAGTCCTCAAGAAACTCAAAACCACTGTCACCGGCGATATCGGCTGCTACACACTCGGCGCGCTCGAACCATTGTCATCGATGGATTCATGCATCTGCATGGGCGCATCAATCGGCAGCGCAGTAGGTATGGCAAAGGTGGGCGGAGTCAAGAAAGGCGTCGTCGCAGCAATCGGCGATTCGACTTTCCTGCATTCCGGACTAACCGGCCTGCTCGACGCATCATACAACAACGCAAATATCACTGTCGCTCTGCTCGATAACCGCACGACAGCTATGACCGGCGGACAGAATCATCCGGGAACCGGCAAGACTCTCATGGGAGATGAAACATTTCAGGTCGACTTCGTGAAGCTCTGTGAGGCGGTCGGAGTGAAAGACATCCACACCGTCGATGCGTACGACCTTGATGAGACGAAAGCCGCATTCCAGAAAGCTCTCGAATTCAACGGCCCATCGGTAGTCATATCCGACAGACCCTGTGTCCTGATGCCGAGCAAGATCAAAGAAGCACCCTACACGGTCATTTCAGACAGTTGCAACGGCTGCAAACTCTGTTTCAGAATTGGGTGTCCGGCGATCGCGGCATCTAAAGAATTGACGAAGAAGGGTCATCCCAAGGCGATAATAGATACGGATACGTGCACAGGGTGTACTATCTGTGCTCAGGTCTGCCCGGAAGACGCTATTGTCCTCGCAACTGAGAAGGTCCCTGCAGTGAGGTAGATGAAATGGCTGAAACGACAATAAACATACTGATAGTCGGCGTCGGAGGGCAGGGAGTATTGCTTGCCTCCGAGGTCCTCTCGTTGCTGGCTCTCGAATCGGGTCTGGATGTCAAAAAGTCCGAAGTTCACGGCATGAGCCAGCGTGGCGGTGTGGTATCATCGCACGTCAGGATGGGCAAGAAAGTCTACTCCCCGACGATCAATCATGCCGAAGCGGATGTGCTCATGTCGTTCGAGGCGGCGGAGTGCGTAAGAGCGTTGCCGTGGCTCAAACCGGGCGGAACCGTCATCACATCTCACACGCGGGTGGTGCCGCCGATTACGACCATCGGCAAGTTCACGTATCCTGATGATCCAATCGCACTGCTCAAAGAACACGCCCCAAATGCAAAGGATGTTGATGCAGATACGATTGCATCCGAGCTTGGGAATCCGAGACTTGTCAATACGATTCTGCTCGGCGTCCTGTCGCACTCGCTCGATATTCCCGATAGTCTTTGGCTGGATGTAATCAAGAAACGTGTCCCGCCGAAATTCGTAGAACTGAATCTGAAAGCTTTCGAGCGTGGCAGGTCACTCACATTCGAGAGCGCTCAGGTAGGATAGTCTGCAATGGCTGAAGTAGTACCTGTAATCAATCCGGGATCGACGTCGACAAAGATCGCCGTGTGGACACGCGATGAAGCGTTGTATGAGGAGAACATCAAGCATCCACAGGATGAGATATCCAAATTCGACAAGGTGACCGAGCAGTACGAACTTCGTATCTCGCAGATCAGGAAAGCTCTCGACGATTTCGGTGTCGCGAATCATACGGTCGTGGCTGTAGCCGGACGAGGCGCGCCGCTCAAGCCGCTCGAAGGCGGATCTTACTCGATCAATCAGGCTATGCTCGATGATCTCCACTCATGCAAATACGCGAATCATGCTTCGAATCTGGGAGCGATAATAGCATCGCAACTGGCGGATGAATACAGTGTGAAAGCCTATGTAGTCGATCCGATTACAATTGACAATTTCATCCCGGAAGCACGAATTTCCGGTGTGCCGGAAATCGTGCGCAAGTGCCGCTCCCACGCGCTCAACATCAAGGCGAACGCCCGCGAGGTGGCCGCATCAATCGGCAAGACAATCGACACTGCCAACTTCATTGTTGTACATATGGGCGGCGGCATTTCTGTCTGTGCTCTGCGTCGCGGCATGGTGATCGACGTCAATGATGCTCTTCTCGGCATGGGACCGTTCTCGCCCGACCGAGCGGGAGCCGTTCCAATCGGTGCATTGATCGAACTATGCTTCTCTGGCAAGTACACCATGAAAGAGATGATTACCAGGTTGTCGAAACAGAGCGGCCTGGTGGCTTATCTGGGTTCGTCCGATCTGATCGAAGTCGAGAAGATGATAAACGGCGGAGATCAGAAAGCCAAAGAGATATTCAAGGCAATGGCCTATCAGATAGCCAAAGAGATAGGGGCGATGTCGGCATCGCTCAAGGGTGAAATCGATGGCGTGATACTGACAGGCGGCATGGCTCACTCAAGGATGCTGCTCGATGAGATCGAGCAATACATCGGTCATCTCGGAGAAGTTTTCGAGCGACCGGGAGAGCTCGAGATGAGAGCGCTGGCGGAGGGCGTATTCAGGGTTGTCGATGGCAAAGAGGCACCGAAGGAGTACGTATAGTATGGAACCGATCACATCGGCTGATGGCATTATCGAGGCGGCAAAGAGAGTCTCCGAAAAGAAGCGGAAGCATGTTGCCGTTGCGGCGGCTGCGGATGCCGCCGTGCTGGAAGCTGTCTCGGCTGCCGAGAGCGAAGCTGTCTGCGATGTGACTCTGTTCGGCGATGCGGACAAGATCAGGCAGATTTCCAATGCCGAGTCGATCGATATACGAAATCTCAATATAGAGAACTACCCGGACCCGGTCGAGGCTGCGTACAATGCTGTCAGGATGGCGGACTCCCGTGACGCCGATGCGATAATGAAGGGCTTTGTCGGCACATCGACTCTGCTCAAGACTATCCTTTCGAGAGATTTCAACCTGCGCGGCAAGAATACGATGTCGCACACGGCGGTTCTCGATATCCCGGGATATCACAAGCTGCTCGGTATCACTGATGGCGGCATGATTGTGAAGCCCGATTTCGAGACGAAGCTGCAGTTGATCGATAACGGTTCGATGATATTCAACGCTCTCGGTTTTGAAAAACCGAAAGTGGCGCTGTCGAGTGCTATTGACTATGTCCACGAGAATTTCCCATCCACTATCCTGAACCAGCGACTGATGGAGCACTATAACGCAGGGAATATTCCCAGCTGTGAACTGTTCGGTCCGATCACTCTCGAAGCTGCGACATCGAAGGAGATAGCCTCAAGTCGCGGAATCGAAAGTCCGGTTGCCGGCGATGCGGATCTGTTCGTCGTCGATTCTATCGAGGAATGTAACATCGTCTCGAAAGTGCTGATACTGTTCACAAAGACTACGTTCGCAGGTGTCATCGTCGGCGCGAAAGTGCCGGTTTCGCTCGTCTCGCGAACTGACTCGGTCCAGAACAAGAAAGCGTCTCTCTCCATCGCATGCCTCGTGGCAGATTATCTGAGCGAGCACGGAGGTGATATCTGATGGTCAAAGATTTCGGCGATCTGGAATCTCTCGTTCGATCAAGTATCCACAAGCCGCAGAGAGTGATGGTTATCGGCAACTGCTTCTACAAATGGATGCTCGCGCTCAGGAAGGCTATGGATGCTGGCTTGATAAGCCCGGTTCTGATCGGGAACGAGAAGGCGATACGCGAGAATGCAGAAATTCACTCGGTTGATCTGACCGGATTCGAGATTAGCGACACTGTCGGCGATGTCGTGCAGCCCGCAGTCGAGGCGCTGAACTCGGATCAGGTCGATGTCCTCGTTCGAGGTGATGTCGGCACGCTCGATATGCTCTCAGCGTTGTTCGCACGTGAGAGCGGGTTCCGATTGGGGAAGAAGCTTGTCTCAGGTATCAGCGCTCATTTTGTAGGAAAACTCGGAAGGCTGCTTTTCGTGACAGACCCGATCGTGGTTCCAGCGCCCGATCTCAAGGCCAAGATTGGTCTCGTCGAGAACGCGGCAGCTTATACAGCGAAGCTGGGATTTCAGAAGCCGAATATCGCTTTGACTGCTGCCGTAGAAGTCATCTACCCCGTTATGCAGCATACACTTGAGGCCGCCGTCATCGCCAAGATGTCCGACAGAAAACAGATTAAGGATTGTCTTGTTGACGGACCTCTCTCGATGGATTGTGCCGTGATCGAGTCCGCAGCAAAGGACAAGGGCGTAACCGGATGGGTCGCAGGAAAAGCGGATATTCTCGTCCAGCCGAATATCGAGACATCTTACGGCATGTACAAAGCCTTCGTATTCTTTGTCAAAGCGCCGTCTGGTTGCGTGGTGGTCGGGGGCAAAGTCCCGATCTGTGCGACATCCCTGGCCGACTCTGTCGAAACTAACTACAACTCTCTGCTCATGGCTCTCGTGTGAGAACTCAAACAATTGCCGTCCGTCGGATTCAAACCTGATTAAATCGAAAATCCTCTCGATTGTTATCTCTATCCAGGAAACTATACGCCTGTCATTCGTATAGATAGACAAGAGGTGCGAGTGTTCAATGATGATTCGAGTTGTTATCTGTCAATTGCCGATTCGTGAGCGAGGTCTGACTCTCGAAGAGAAGCTGAGCATCATGAAGAAAGGCGCGGACATTGTCTGCCTGCCGGAGTATTTCCTGATGCCTGCTGAATCTACGGATTATTCCCTGCTCGCCTCTAAGTATGAGTGGAATATCAAATACCTCGCGAGGTTGTCGAGAGACTTGAACACGACCATCGTGGGCGGCACAGTCGCTGTCAGGACAGGCGACAGGATGTACAACACGTGCTTCGTGTTCAGCAAAGGTTACCGTATCGGCAGCTACCGCAAAGTGCATCCGACTGTCGGCGAAAGAGAAAAAGGCATCTCGCCGGGCGAGCAGTATACATCATGGAAAGTGAACGGCGTGCGAATCGGCGTATTGATCTGTGCCGATGTCCTGCATTCTGAGAGTTTCGAGGAGATGAAGCGACAGAGCGTCGATATTGTATTCATTCCGATCACATCGCCTTACAGGCCGCTCGACACGGTCGAGGAAAAAGCCAAACGTGACAGCGAGATATTCGTCGGGGGCGCAATGACCGCGAAGGGTTATATCGTCAAGACATGCACGACAGGTTCGATCTTCGGCAGGAGATTGCAGGGCAGGTCGCTCGTTGCCGCGCCATGGGATCTTCTCTGGAATGTATTCCCCGAATCGGAATCCCGATCCATCATCCACTCATACGACCTCGATATCGACAGGCTCAGGGAATACAGACGATCAGCGATGATCGAACGCATTGTATCGAAGCTTTGAGATGAATATCAGCATGTGCATCATGTCATCCCGACGAAAGTCCTTCGCTGCCCTCAGGATGCTATCGGGAACCATCTTCTCATGTCATCAGTTTAGTAGATACTGTCTTGAAAGTCAAGCTCTGAATTCAGGATTGAATTCGATTTTTG
>CBDUQR010000064.1:0-11701 GCA_965369655.1 uncultured bacterium
CTTCAACGAGTTCCTTCGGAAGTTTGACCTGCTTGTCGTATTCGCGGCGGATCTCCCTGACATTCGCGGCGGCATCCGACTCGGCATCCTTGATCAGATCGCTTTCCTCGACTGCTGAAAGCAATTCACCGACTTTCTTGTCCGTGAATTTTTCATGGACTAATCCCGACAGCAATGCAACCTGTCGCGAACGGCCCTCGGCTCCGCCACGCGGCATATAGGTTCGTTCATCCCATCCGAGAAGCGACTCGCAGGAACCGAGTATCGCGATCTCGCGGTATGTTGTTATCAACTCGTTGTAAGCCTGCTCGGCTGAAATAGTCATGTGCGGAATCTCCTTAGTTTTGTTTGCAGTAGATATAATCTGCAATATGTCTAATGGCAAGCGCTTTCGGTTGATCGGTTTTTCTCCTGCCGTTGTACTCTCGACAGTTTGCGTTGATTGTTGCGTCACCGAGCGGGTTCAAATAACTTGACAAATGCCGATAATTACATTAATTCCGCGATGGTTTGACAGTGTCAAACTGCCAAGACGCTTCGCGTATAGACATAATGGCGGTGTAGCTCAGCTGGTTAGAGCAGCGGAATCATAATCCGCGTGTCCGGGGTTCAAGTCCCTGCACCGCTATTTGATGAATTTGCCTGTAATGAAACCACTTATAATATTGCTGTCGCTGTCCATGATGGGCTTGTGATAGATCTGTGTCCACACGAGATCCCTAGTAACAGACATTACTTCCCCTGACGAGCTGGACTGTCCCGGAAAGGAGAACCCTAAGTACGGAGCCCTTTTCGGGAATGCAGCAAAAGGATCGATATTATTATCAGTCCCTTGCAGCAATTATGCTGCTTACTATCATTCCAAATCTACTAAAACTCAGTTCAATTTCAAGCCCATTGTGTCTGGATTAAGCTGAAGAAAAACAACAGGGTTTTGTATTGAAAAACGTGCGTAAGCGTGTATCTTCCGTTTATTGGTTGGGGAGGATTACAACTATGTTCTATTGGATTCCAGGTCCTGTTCCTGCTCATCTGCCGAGAAGGCGACTGAAGTATGTTGCAGACGGTTGATAAATACCAGATTTCCGGTAAGCACCGATTGGAAGGATAGGAGCGTTATGTTGAAGCGATTGATATTACTATCACTGTTGATGGCCATGTTGTTTCAAAGTTTTGCATCCGGCTCTAGTGTCAACATATACCAACAATTCGACAACCTCTCGCAACAGGTTAACCGATCGCGAGGATTAGCGCTCGCTGTCCTTAAACAGATCAAGCAGATTGACGCCGATTGTTTGAGTGACGGTGACATCCCTGTTCCGGGCAGGACCGGCGAAGCCAGGAGCCGTCTGGGTGGAGTTAGACTTCTGGTAAGATCTTTTGAAACGATCTCGGATGATGCTGAAAAACTCTCGAAGCAACTCGAAAGAGATCTGATGTCGTCGGCATACAGGGCTACACTTGCTGCGGAGTTGACCCCGGGTATCAAAAAACTAAAGATAGAAATTGCCAGGTTTCGACAATATGTAAATCAGCATTACAACCGAGCGATCAACAATTACGGTGAACCGATTATTGGAGCACCCCGAGCAGCAGGATTGGCGCCAGGAAAGAAGCTCTCCATAAGCGGTGAGGTTGCAACCGGTCTTGGTAGTTCCCAGTATAAACGTCCGCATGCCAATCCAGCATTCAAATCATCTTCGACCGACTTCCTGTTTGGAGTAAAGGGCTTGTTTATCCCTTCCAAAAACACAACGGTACTGATGAATCTGAATCACAAGAAGACTGTCCAGCGAAGAGAAATTGCGCTGACAAAGCTGGGAGCGTCTGTCGTTCAGAACTTCACTCCAAATTTCACCGGATCAGCAGGTCTCGATTATTCCAGGTATTCGGATAAGACAATCGATATCGCCAGCTATGGCGATTTGGGAATGTTCGGACGGGTTGCGTTCCAGAAAAAGGGTATGCGTCTGGATGGCCAGGTTCGGCGCACTTCGCGTGGTTATTCCGATCTCGATAACGCAGATTACAGCACGACAACATTGTCCGGAGGAGCCACATTGCCCGTAGGATTGGGCAATGTCAAACTGAGAATGAATTACCTGTCAAAATCAAATGATATTGATGCGTTGAATCATACTGAGTTCAGCCCAGGCGCGATCTGGCAATTTGTTCCGTGCGGGTCTGAGGTCGGCGTCAAGTATCAGCAATTCTCTCACCCTGAGGTTGACGACAGCCCTCTCGACAACAATCGAATCAAGGCGCATCTACATCTTGTCAAAAAATCTGGACCCGGTACATCGCGATGGGGTCCTGAAGTGATGATCTACAAGTTCCCAAACGATGAAGCGCGAGACTATATCGATTTCAAGCTCTTTCTTCAGTCAAACAAACGAACGACCAGCTTCAAGACTTTACGATTGGAAGCGGCGTATCGCATGTATTCTGATACGAGTCAGTATGATTTTGCACAGTTACAGTTTCGGAGCAACAGCCGCCCGATCGGCTCAGGGTATTACTCCAATCTGAATCTTGCAGCTCGATATTATACAGAATCTTCCAACGATGACGATGCTCTGCGTTTCTCCAACGTTCACCCTCCCCATACCGTAGATTGCTACTGGAATCTCGGATGGAACTGGATCGGAGGAAGTTGGTTCCAGGGCTTTTCGGCGGGGCCGATCTTTGGCACCAGGGTCTATCTCGATACTGAACGATCCGATGCGTTCGACGAAGATCTTATTGATACTGACTTTCTTCTTAGAAACCCACAGAACACAGCTCGTGCTGGTCTGAAAGTCGGTATTTCCGGGACGAGTTCTCAGACCGTCACATGGAGAACCGATCTGAGTTACGTGTATTCGATTCTTTACAATGCAGACCCGATGCGCACAACTAACATTCTCGAATTGAGCACACGCCTGAATTATCCGATCGACGATAAATGGCTCGTGGAGGGGTATGCGAAAATACACCGAACCCGGGTAGAAATTGAATCCGTGGCAGACCTTAACAAATCGAATGTTGGAGTGCAAGTCAAGTATCTCTTTGGCACCGGACTGTAATCGAAAAATCGGGAGAGGCAAATAAAATGATACAGACAAACTGGAATTCTATCACTGTCAGAAAACTGTTATCGGTGACCCTGCTTATTATAGCTCTGATGGCTCCGATGACAACGACATATGGCGACTCCGAGTATGATGAGGCTTTGCAGCAAACTGAGGATCAGTGGAATGCTGTTCGCCAAACGATGCAGGAGAGCAAGACCAAGTTCGATACGTTCAAGGATAAGTATCAGGAATACGAAGATGCTGTGTTCAGCCAGGATGCAGAGCGAGGCATAGAACTGGCTCGCAAGCTGTTCAATCTTGACAAGAGCCAGA
The DNA here is from genome assembly GCA_965369655.1 of uncultured bacterium. Classification (GTDB taxonomy): domain Bacteria; phylum Zixibacteria; class MSB-5A5; order JAABVY01; family JAHJOQ01; genus JAJRZO01. The sequence goes on from CBDUQR010000064.1 coordinate 3,387, forward strand.
CAGCAGAAGCGAAAAAGAAACTCGCATCCCTCCGCGAGATGTTCAATGAACTCGACAAGAGCGGTATCAAGACCAAATTGGAGAAGGCATCCAAGGGACTCGAATTCGCTGACAATGTTGCAGGCGAAGTTACGAACGTATGGGAATTCTCCAAGAAGTTCGATCCTAAGCATGCCAAAGACAACCCGACATATGGGCTGAGATTGATCGGGGATCTCCTCAAGGAAAGCGCCAGCAAAATGGAGAAAATCCCGCTGGTTGGACAGATACTCGGCAAATGGATCGGAGCTTATGGCGAAGTAGCGGGTGATTTTGCAAACGCTCTTGACCGACTCGGCAAGAAAATCGATGATTTCAGAGGCGGGTCGCTGTGCGGACAGCTCGGTTACAGAACTGACCAGCAGAGCGCCTTCAAGTCCGCCTCAGAAAAAGGTGAGAGCTGTCTGACCTATTTCGCAGTTGGCATTTTTCCGCGTATGCGAGGTGAAACCTATGAGGGCAATAACTCATATTTCCTTTATGATCCGAGCAGCAAGAGAGGATATTTTTCTCCGACCGGCACAACAGAGAAAGTTTATAACTGGCACGAGCGGTTGCTCGACAGAGTTGCTCTCGATCCTGACTGGCTGGCCAGCAGGTCCAACTCTCTCAAGGCGGAGACAGAGAGCAAAGCACGGGAATACTACGCAAGTTTCTCAGGATGGAAGGACAAGACCGACCCAGGCTGGATCATCATAGAAAAATTGGGACTCTATCAGGACGCATATTTCTATGGTCGTCTCGACGAAGACACTTTTGTCGCCAACTATATTCTGGCCGAGAAACATCATAAGGCCATAGAAGCGATAATGAAGGAATATGAGAAACACGTTCTTATCGCTGGAACCGTGTATGAGACTGAAGAGGATGACAAGAAGCCATCAGCCGGAGCTCAAGTTGAGTTTACCATCTCCGGAAAAAACTACAAGATGGATACTGATCAGAACGGCCAATACGAGATATTGATGAAAGGCAAAGTCAACGACGCCATCCACGAAAAGGTTACAAAAGAGGGGTTTGAGCCGATCGAGCATGATGGACACATGATCGAGAGAGCAATTCAGGGGCAAGACTACACTCTTCTCAAGAAGGCAATGACCGTTGTAATCAGCGGGACTGTTTACATCAAAGAGAAGAAAGATGAACCAGCGGTGACTGTCGATGGAGCAACCGTTGCGGCGACCGCGCAAAAGGCAGGGGAACTTGGAAGCGCTACCAGTGCTGGAGATGGTTCCTATCGCTTGACTGTGAAGACAATCGAGGGCGTTACAGTAACATGCACCGCTACAAAGGATGCCGCATCCGGTGCCGCAACTGTAACCGTAACAGGCGAAGCTCATTCTGGCGTTGATATAACGCTTTCGAAAACTGGTGAGGATAAAGACGATGATGATGGACCTTCATGGATCATCAATGTCATAGTATTCGATGACGCAGGCCAGCCATTGCCCGGCGCCATAGTCACATGCACCCACGATGTTTCAGCGGTCACGACAGGCGCTGATGGAGCAGCGACAATCGGGCCAATCGAGATACCTGACACATGGCCCGATGAGGCATTCACTGTAACCCTGACTCCATCGATTGTTGCCGAGGGAGGCGTGAAAGTCGGCGGCAGTTCTAAAAGTGTATCCTACGAAGGCGAATCTCCGAGTGCGGCGACATTGACTATCCCCGTTCTGATTCCGCAGTCTGTGACGATCAGCGGGAAAGTTCTCGATGCAAACGGCGTCGGCCTTGGCGGCACAGTTGTAACAGGTGCCGGCCAATCAGCCACAACTTCAGGTTCCGGGGCATTTTCAATCGGACCATTCATGATGGTTAAGGATTCTTCAATCGCCCTGATGGCTACACTGAAGGAGGGGTCGCATACATTCTCTGGTGGGCCAGTCACAGCAACTTTTGACGGTGCGAACAAGAGCATTTCGGGAGTGGTGATCACTCTCGATATAGAGACAGTGACCGACGTGACAATATCCGGATTAGTGACGGACTTAGACGGCAAGCCAATCGAGGGTGCCGCTGTCACTGGTGGGGGAGGCGCATCCACTACTAATGGCGCCGGCAAGTATACTCTCCCCGCATTCGAACACAAACTCGGAACATCGGTATCCATCTCGGCTACGATTACGGACATGAACGGAGTCGCGGTAGGCGGGCAGGTCGATGTCAAGCCGATGAGCGATGCTGCCACAGCTCCGACGATTGTTCTCGATGTTACCCAGGAAGATGTCCATGATGTCACTATTTCCGGGACTGTGATCGACGAGAATGGCGCCGGTGTCTCTGGCGCGATAGTCACGGCTGGATCAGCATCTACCACGAGCGCAGCATCCGGAGAGTTCTCTCTGCCGCCGATCGAAATGGTCAAAGACGAGGTTGTTGCGGTAAGTGCCGCGTATACCGATGGTCAGGACACCTATGCCGGTGGACCCGTCTCGGCGACATTTGATGGCACGAATACATCGATCGGAGGTATCACGCTTGTTGTGAAGAAAGACAAGACTGCTGCGGTGACTGTATCTGGAACAGTTATCGGTACTGATGGCAATGGGATCGGTGGAGCATCTGTATCCGGCGGCGGTCAAACCGCACTGACGGATGGCGCGGGTAGTTTTTCGCTCGGGCCTGTGCAGCATGAACTCGGCACGCCGCTCAGCATATCCGCATCGGTCATGAAGGCCGACGGTAGTACTGCGGGCGGAACCGCAAGTGTCACGTCGACTAACGATGTTGCCAGTATTGCCATTGTAATAGACCTTGCTGCCGATGCAACCGACGATCTCGATAGTCTCATCAATGACCTTAAAGACGATCTCGATAGCACCGGGATGGATTCCGACGCCATGCTGGCTGGATTCTACGCACTGATTTCGGATCTGGATGGAATCGCGGGAAAATTCTACTCACAGGCAGACTTCGCCGATCAGCGAATCCGTGAACTGGGACCGGAAGTTTGTATGAGCGGGGATGTAGCTTCTGCAATCACTGCCGCTGGAACCCAGACCGATATTTATGACTTCACTCTGAGCGCTGTGCCCGGCCTTTATGCTGAACTTATTGTACTACAAGCAATCGATCCGACGATTGATCTCTCCACAGCCGATGCTGAATTTGCTCGAGTGGCGGGCCAGATGGAGACGCTCGATGTGAAGTATGCTCAAGTGATTGGAGCTTACAATTCGTACGAGTGTGATGAGGACGCCGCCGATATGAACTCAGGTGATAAAGCCGAGACTGACGCTGATCCGGATGATGTCGAGTCTGGAGCGGACGCAGGAGGCGGAGTCGAGGTCTGTGGCGACGGTATTGACAACGACAAGGATGGTGAAATCGATGAGTGCGACGCCGGATGCTGTGATAAGAATGTACAGGTGACTGTGAGCGACTGCGGAACCGCAGCCGACGATATTTTCCTTGTGTCAGTCGATGGAGGAGATGTCGGAGTTACTCCCAAGGGAGCAGCCAATACGTTTAACATAGAGCTTTCTCCCGGCCTCCACACCGTCAGGGTCACATGTCTCGATGACGGTGGAGATCCGCTCGGATCAGACATCGGCACAGCGTGCGTATCGATTATAGTCTACGGCACTGATGCGGGCATCGGCGGAGGAGAATTAAGCATTGCATACGGGGGGTCCGATACTGTGTCATTTACAGTTCCGGAGGGACCGGCAGAGACAACAGTCCAACAGATATTTGATGGCACAACTCTGCAGGGTCTCGAAGGAGGGAACTGAGACAGGCAAAGCGTCAGGTTCTAAGTCTGTAAGGTTGCGTTACAGTCAATGCTGCTGTAGATCGGTAGAGATCGCGGGGTGGAGTAGTCCGGCAACTCGTTGGGCTAATAACCCGAAGGTCGGTGGTCAATATCCATCCGGTGCTCTATACCACCAGGTGCCAGTTGTGCTGGAAGAAATTTGACGGTGTTCGCGCGTGTATAGTTGTCATCAAGCTGCTCTTCTTTTTGAAACTACGATCACTTCAAACGGGATGGAGACTCCAATAGCGTTGCAAGTCCCTGCACCGCTATTTATAGCTATTGGAAGTCCACTTTCACCAAGCGCATTCAACGGCATCGCATTGCCGCTTATTCTGAAGACTGTACGGCCATCCTTCTCTTCTGTCTTTACTGTGAGCTTATCCGGAAAGATATTCCTCAAAGTAGCGCGAAACACGCTCATCGACTCGGTGTGCCTCTGCAATAGATCGCCCAGACTGGAGAGTTTTTTCTTCACCCATTCGGCGTCGACATTGGTCGGAATCGATTTCCTGTTGGAAAGACTCGCCAGTTCACGCTTCACAGACTGGAGTCGAGACTCCTTGGCCAGAAGCCTCTCTTTGAGTGATTCTGTGAGATTTCCCTTCTCGGCGAGATCAAGCAGGTTCTGTACTACAGCGGTCAGGGATTCTTTCTCTTTCTTCAGTTTCGCTTTCATGTTTCGAGGCGTTTGAGCCGTTGCCTTCAGCATCGAGTTGACATTCTTGGCAAGCAGCTGACACGTCTCCTCGGACAGCAGCAATTCAGACAGCTTTCCGAACACGGCATCCTCGACCGACTTCCTGTTGATGCGATGATTACATACGCAGACTGTAGTACCTCTGCTCCAGTATCCATTACAGATGAAGGCCGAGTAGCTCTTCGATGATGTGACAATGTAAGACGATCCACATTCGGCGCAGACAAGTAAGCCCGATAGCGGGTACTTGCCGTTTGCCGGACGTGAGCGGGATCGTTTGGGCGCATTCTGTGGATTCGACTCGCCGTGAACTGCATCCCACAATCGCTGTGGTACAATCCTCAGCGATTTGTCCTTGTGAACGATCCATTTATCCGGCGAGTTATCAATCTTAAGTCTCTTGCCGGTGATATTCTTCTTGAACCACTTCGTCTTGTTCCATGTCCAGTCGCCGATATACTTCTCTCGATTCAGCATCGATTTAATTGTGCCCGAACACCAATGCCCGCTCCTGCTGCCGTTGCCGGCGTGAGGTGAAGGGATTCCCTTTGCATTCAATTCATGGGCTATCGCTCTGTAACCCATGCCCAGTTTGCGCATCTCGAACATCTTTCGAACGACCTCAGCTTCCCTGTCGTTGATCTTTATGTGCACACCATGTCGCCTCGGCCTACCGAACTTGTCTTGTTCTCCACTCTCGAACAAATCAGGAACAGCGTCATAACCATACACCCGGCCGCCTGCGGAGTAACCACGAGAGACCTGTCCCTTCATTCCACGAACTATCTTAGCCTTGAGATCATCGAGGAAGAGTTCGTTTGCGATACTCTTGAAGTAGTAAGGAATCTTGGCAGACTGAGACAGCGTTTCGATCCCATCAGATACGGAAGCGATGCCGATCCCGAACATCGTGAGTTCCTGGAATATATGGATGGATTCTCCGGCATCTCTACCAAGCCGAGATAGATCATCTACGACGACGCAATCAAACAGCCTGTCAAACGCATACTTCTTGAGATTCACATATCCCGGTCGGTTGACTTCGGCTCCGCTGACTGCCTTATCGGAGTGGATATGATCCTCACATACCTGCCAGCCTTTGTGAGAAATGAACTGCCTGCATTCCCGAATCTGATCGTCGATAGAGGTCTGCTTCTGCATATCGCTGGAGTACCTGGCGTAGATGGCGCATCTCATACTACTCGTCACCACCTTCGATCATGCTCCTGATCTTCTCGGCTTCATCTGTCATGTGAATCCTACAGCTGTTCATAGAATGCCTGCGAGCCTTAATCCTGCCGAGCTTCTGTGACCGTCCTATGTCTATGCATTCCTTTATCTTACGTCTCCTTCAGCTAACACAATGCTCCACATCGCGGCACCTATCAAGAGAATTCCTGCGAAGACCTTGTTTTTCTTGGGCTGATACACAAACCAATAGCACCATATGTAAAGGCCAGTCAGGAGAGTCATTGGCTATTGGGCGAGTTTCGAAACGCTGCCGATGAATCGCAGTATTCATGTTACATCCTCGCCGTCCTGACAGACCCACGACCCGATGAATCTGTGAATTTTCACGCCCCAATGTGAAACCTGATCTCCTTGCAGTTCATAGCGTTACACCTATAATTCACGTTTCACACTTCACACTTACCCTATCCCTAGAATCGGAAATCCAATCGCGGTGCGTAGAGACAAGTTGAAATGGTGAATTTGTAGTATATATTATATGTATTTATATATACCATAGATTTACTCCCTCCTTGACGTTTCACACCACCCTGTGAAATCTCGTGAAGTTCCGTCATAATCCTATGTCCCATAATCTGTTGTAACCCGTGAATTTTGTGGATGGAAGTGAGTAGCTTTCTTCTTGCTGTCCACTCGAATATCTTCCCGATCAACAAGGGTTGCCACAGCATCATCGAGTCTCATCTTGCCGTGTCTGAATTTCCGCAGAAGCGAAGAACGATCAATGCCAGGTTCCTGTTTAATGATCTTCAGAGCTTTCTGCACATCCCGTTCTTCTTGGCTGAAGACAAGCCCCGTATCCAGCAGACAACGAATGTTCACGCGCAGCATTTCCACTAAGTCACGAGCCATTTTCATGTTGTGTACTTGAATTTCGCAGGAGTGATCTTCAGAAATCTGATACAACATTGCGAATTTCAATAGATACGTTTCGAGTCGCGACAAGAACGGTGCTATACGTTCGAAATCCTGTTCCTTCTCGGTTGCTGTCTTGTGCTGCGTGTACCAATCCTCGTACATTTCCTTTGCTTCTTGCGAGAGTGTTACTTCGCCTTCAACACGAGAAATCTGCTCTAACTGCGAGACAAGTTCAGATTGGACAGCTGGATCAGGGACAGGCGGAATCGGCAATAACTTTGACGGCTCTGTTCCGCTGACATAGACGAACCGTGCCAGAAAGCCCGACATGATGTCGTCTTCACGCAGCTTCGAATTGAGCCATGCGACTGTAGAGGCAGAGAGGATAGAGATACAGGGATTCTCTATGGTGATGATGTCCTTCTTCAGATGACGTGTATGTCGTTGCGGACAGTCATACAGATCAGTCAACATCTCCTTGGTCCCGATCATATAGCTACGGTTGAATTGTTCAAGCACACCGCCAAATTCAGACCAACAAAACAATCCTTGAGGACGCTCTTGCAGCAGTTCGAGCAGAGCTTCACTGGAGAATTCGTTTGGATAGACGTAGTCGTTCTCAAGCTTCCACAGCAGCGACCTGCCCATGTTGACCGCTGTTGTCTTGCGGCAGCGTGACGAGGGCGCAACGAGTAGAATCCAAATATTCGGATAGATCACCTGAGGACCAAGTCTGAAGAAGACATTCCTGCTGCACACTGCAGCCGCCAGAGCGAATGCAACAAACAGATGAAACGATTCAGGTGCCTCAGTAAGAGGACAGGCATAGCTGTAGTAGTCCTTGATGAATCCCTTTTCCGGGATCACCAGATCGGTTCGTGCACACGTCTCCCTTGCATAGATATCACTGATCGCTGCGTTGTTAGACATTGCGATCATCCCCTGCTGCGAAACTGAGGTGCTTAATCTTATAATTCAGCAGTACCAATTCGAAGTCTGTTTCGTACAGCCACCATTCCAGTTTCTGCTCCCAGGCGTAATAGCAGCTCAAGCCAATCACTCCTTTCTCCAGCCGATTGGTCAAACGAATCAACTGCTCAGTGAGTAGCTCTGATAACTGCTACACTTCACGGAATCTGCTCTTCAGACAGGATAATTCAATGGGTTCCCATTTCGGAGTTCTGCCGATTCTGGGCGGCTGGCGTACGGACGTTGAACGAGGTACAGACCTCGTTGATTGGAAGTTACTTCCAAGATACCCCAGGACCCCCCTGAAATCCGTGTTCAGCAAATGTTTGAGCAGAGTGATCGTGTTGCCACTGCAACCACGCGTATGGCAGTAGAAAACCTGATCCGTAAACGAGAATGCTGTAGGGTTATCACCCCCGTGAATTGGACAAGCACAACGATTTCGTCTGTGCGGTATGCCGAATCTATCCAGAATATCAGCGATCGAGAGTTGATTAGTCAGTCCGATCTGGTTCAGCATAATCGGTTCCTACATTCTTATCTGATTTCATCTCATTGGCGAGTCCTTTGAGGGACTTGAGAACACTGATAAACTCAAGCGGCTCAACTCTTCCCTTGCTGTTGAAGAAGTCGAGAACTAGAGCTTGTCGCTGCTTGGTATCACGGAACACGAATGAGGACATAGCTAGTGGTGTGATGCATAATTAACGGGCATTATCTTGCTTTCATTAGTCCTCC
>CBDUQR010000065.1:0-11465 GCA_965369655.1 uncultured bacterium
TATACAAGGGCAGTGACCCGCGAAGTCCTGAGCCCTGCGAAGGGAAGCGAAGCGGTGTGATTCTGCCATTCAGGAAGAGCGGCAGAACCACTTATGGGGTTGTGCCCTACTCGACTGCGCCTGACAAACCAGATCGGCGTGGATTTATTCAGCCCACGTATGCTTGACACACGTCGTATAAAATGTGTATATATTGGTTCTACAATCGGAGGATACTGAATTGAATGCCGATGTTTGGGAAGTTGAATTCAAAGCTCGCAGGACAAGTTACTACTACAACTGCAACGACGTTATCTTTGAAGCGAACGATTATGTTGTCGTGGCTGCAGAGCGAGGCGAGGATATCGGGATCGTCAGGAGGAAGCCGACTGGAAGCATCAAGTCCAAGAGCAGTCCCAAGGCTATCATCCGCAGCGCGTCAGAACACGATATTGAGCACATGAAAGAAAACCGTACTCGCGAAAAGGAAGCGGTCGCGCAGTGTCTTGCCATGGTGAAGAAACACCACCTGCAGATGAAGCTCGTCGATGCCGAGTATCAACTCGACGGCAACAAGCTTACGTTTTTCTTCACAGCCGAACAGCGAGTCGACTTCCGCGAGTTGGTCAAGGATTTGGCCTCAGTCTACAAGACCCGGATTGAGCTTCGTCAGATCGGCGTCAGAGACGAGGCCAAGCGCATCGACGGTTTCGGCATCTGCGGTTTCAGACAGTGTTGTTCACTCTGGCTCCGTGACTTCGAGCCGATTTCCACTCAGCTTGCGCGAGAGCAGAATCTCTCTCTCAACCCACAGAAGATTTCAGGAAACTGCGGGCGGTTGCTCTGCTGCCTGCGGTATGAGAAAAAGCACTACCAGGAAACGATCAGAAGCTTTCCACCGCCCGGAACGAGATATATGACATCGAGCGGCGAGGGTACAGTCGACAAAATAGATGTATTCACGCAAGAGATGACTGTCAGGCTTGACGGCGCTGAGACTCAGGTCATCCGTCTGAAGGATGTCGAGCGCCGCAACAGGCGCAGGTCGTCATTCTACAGAAAAATCACCGAGCGGAACAATGACAAAGAGTAAGGGGAGTCTGTTTTGAGTCGATCATTCTATGTCACGACGCCGATATACTATGTCAACGACCGCCCGCACATCGGTCACGGATACTGCACGGTCGCTGCAGATGTTATCGCGCGATATAACAAGCTGTTCGGGGCGGAGTCCTTCTTCCTGACCGGTACCGACGAGCATGGCTCAAAGATCGAGCAGGCCGCTGAAATCGCAGGCGTCACGCCACAGCAACTCGTGGACGATTTCGCACAGCACTTCAAAGATGCGTGGAAGGCGCTCTGTATTGAGAATGACCATTTCATACGTACAACAGATCCGAAGCATGAGAAGGCATTCCAGAAGTTGATTGCGAAGATTCATGAGACTATGACCCCGGATGGAAAACCCGCCATATACGAAGGAGAATACAAAGGTCTGTACTGTGTCGGATGCGAGAAATTCCTGACGGAGAGGGACCTGACCGCCGATGGACTCTGCCCGGATCATCTCACAAAGCCGGAATTGCTGTCGGAGAAAAACTACTTCTTCAGGCTGACATCCTATCTCGATCAGGTCAAAGAACTCATCGAGAGCGACAAACTGCTGATTCTTCCGAAAGAGCGCAAAAACGAGACTCTCGGCCTTTTCAAACAAGGGCTCGATGATTTCTCGATATCGAGAGAAAAAGTACAGTGGGGAATTCCGTTGCCTTTTGACTCCGACCAGATGGCTTATGTCTGGGTAGATGCTCTCTCCAATTACATCACGGCGATCGGTTACGGCGATGATCCTGAGTTATTCGACAAGTGGTGGAATGGCTCCCGAATCGTACATCTGATCGGCAAGGATATACTCAAATTCCACACAATCTTCTGGCCGGCGATATTGCTCGCGGCAGGAGTGAAGCTGCCGGATGTGATTTTCATTCATGGCTACTTCACGATATCAGGTCAGAAAATGTCCAAGTCCCTCGGCAATGCGATATCCAACCAGCAACTCGTCGAGAGATTCGGCCCGGACGCCGCTCGGTATTTGCTCCTGAACATGTTCCCGTTTGGGATTGACGGTGATATCCGTCTTGACGATTTCGTCAGACGATACAACTCTGATTTGGCGAACGACCTCGGCAACCTTGTGTCACGGACGATCAAACTGACAAGAAGCAACTTTGAAGGTAGGATTCCCCCGGTCGGGGAAGTTACCGCCGACGAGAAAGCGCTTCACGATCTTGTCAGGGAACAGGTGGAGAAATGCAAGCGGCATGTCGAGACGATCAATCCAAACGGCGCTGCTGCCACATTTATGACCATTACCCGTGAACTGAACAGATACTTCGATTCTCAGAAACCGTGGGTATTGTCAAAGGAACAGAAACACGAAAGGCTCGGCACGGTACTTCGCACAACACTCGAAGGCATCCGCTGCGTCTCTGTGCTGGCATATCCATTCCTGCCGAACAAATGCCGCAGGCTTCGCGAGTTACTCGGATGTGAACCGACGCCAAAATCGATTGATCAGGCTGAATCGTTCGAACTACTCGTCGAGGGAAACGAGATCGCCGTAAGCGAATCGCTCTTTCCGAGGATCGACGTTATGAAGACGGAGAAAGAACAGCCTGCGGAGCCGGACAATCTGATCACAATCGATGACTTCGCAAAGGTCGAACTGAGAGTGGCGGAAGTTGTCGAGGCGGAAGTAGTGCCGAAGACCGACAGACTACTGAGGCTGCAGGTTCAGATCGGTGACAAGCGCAAACAGATCGTGGCCGGGATCGCACAGCATTATTCCCCCGAACAACTGGTCGGCAGGAAGGTAATCGTCGTTGCCAATCTGAAGCCGGCAAAGCTCCGAGGCATTGAATCGAATGGTATGCTTCTGGTGGCGAAGAAGAAAGATAAGCTTACGCTCCTGACAATCGATACGGACCTTCCATCGGGTGCCGGGATTTCCTGATGCCGCCGAGCGGTTAATACGCAGGCTTCGACCGATGATTGATACTCACGCACATCTCGACTTTCCGGAATTCGACTCCGACAGAGAGGCTGTCATCCGAGACGCTTTCGACGGAGGCTTGAGGGCGATCATAAACATAGGTGTTGATCGAGAAACTTCGATCAGCAGCGTCGAACTGGCAGACTGCAATGACAGGATTTACGCGGCGGTCGGTTTCCATCCTCACGATTCAAAGAAGTTCGACAAGCCGGGCAGGGAGCAAATCGCCCGTCTTGCTCAGCATCCGAAAGTTGTGGCAATCGGCGAGATCGGTCTCGACTATTACCGAGACCACTCCCCCCGCGATGTTCAACGAACAGTGTTTACCGAACAGATCGCAATGGCGCGGGAGTTCGGGATGCCGATTGTGGTCCATATCAGAGAGGCCATGAGTGACGCTCTGGATATTCTGCGGCGTGAGAAAGCACATGAGGTTGGCGGCGTGCTACACTGCTTTCTCGGCACCCCGGATGACGCCAGAGCAGCGGCGGATATGAACATGCTGGTAGCATTCGGCGGTTCTCTGACGTTTAAGAAATCGCGATCCATACACACGGCAGAAGCGGTGCCGCTCAAGGACATCATCCTCGAAACAGACTGTCCCTTCATCACCCCTGAACCATACCGGGGCAAGCGCAATCAGTCTTCCTATGTGCGCTACGCATATAATGCGCTCGCCGAAATTAAGAATATCCCCCTCGAAACTCTCGAAAAAACTGTTGATGAAAACGCCATCCGCCTGTTTAATTTAGGTGATGGTGAAATATAAGAAAAGTCTCGGCCAGCATATTCTTCAGAATGCCGGAGCGGCCAGGAGAATCGTTGATTCTCTGGAGTTGTCCGATGGTGATTCTGTACTGGAAATCGGTCCCGGGAATGGCGCGCTTACTTCCATACTCGTGCGGCGTCCGATAAGACTCGTCGCAGTCGAGCTCGATGAGCGTATGATACGGCAGCTCGAGGAACGGTTCCGTGAAACGGACAGACTTGAAATACTAAACGAGGACATACTCGAATGCGATTTCGGGATGCTCGACAAAGATTCAACATGGAAAGTCGTAGGTAACTTGCCGTACAACATAACATCGTCGATCCTGAAGAAGGTCTTCGACAGCCGCGAACTGTTTTCGACCGCGGTGTTCACCGTGCAGAAGGAAGTCGCTGACCGCATGACCGCCAGCCCCGGTTCTGCGGACTACTCATCCCTGACAGTATTCGTAAGCACATATTGTGATGCGAAAAAGCTCTTTCTTCTCAGACCGGGTTCGTTTTTCCCGCCTCCCAGAGTCAGTTCCGCAGTCGTGCGCTTGAGATTCAAGGAACGGACGCCCATCGCCGAGGATCATCTGGAGCGTTTCTCGACCTTTGTGCAGAGCCTGTTCAGCCATCGTCGCAAGACAATTCTGAACAGTCTTGCGATGGTCTCGTCAATTGATAAGGAGAAGCTGGCCCCGATTCTCGATGAAGCAGGCATTCCCGAGGTGAGCAGGCCACAGACGATTACTCTGGAGAAATACGCGGCGCTGTTCACCGCGCTTGACAGGAGCAATCGTGCTTAGGATCATCCTGGTCATTCTATCTCTGTTCGCAATGTCGATCACATCGGTGGCGATCGCGCAGGAACTCTACTTCGATTTTTCACAGAACAGGGAGACTTATTCGTGGGATGATTCGCTTGTCTGGCAGCCGCAAGTCGGGAACTCCTATCCGATTCTTTTCTCGAACAAATCAACCACTACATTGATCAAAGAAACCGTCTTTCCGGATCGAAGCGACAGGTGGCAGGAGAGTTACAGGAGCAGCCTGAGATGGAACTGGACCGAGGGTCCCAAATTGACGCTCTCCTCAGTCATACAGAATGACTACAGCTCATTCGAGGAGCGAACGGTAGTAGACAACAGTGCAGGCATCACGGCTCTCTTCAGGCCTGCGGCAGCGCTCGTAATATCGAACACCGGTTTGTTCGTCACAACTGCTCGCAACAACTTCGGATCGAAACACAGGGCTTCGGGATACCGCAACATCCTGACCGCAGGCTTCTCACGCAGGCTTTCCGACTCGGATAACCTGCGAGTTTCATTCGGACAGGACGCCAGACTTGTGCCTGACATTCCGGTATATGACTTCGATGCTTCCTCTTCATTCAGCAGGCTCACGCGAGAGGATTCGCTGCGGATATCGGCAACAGGTGAATTACAGGTCAGGCGATATTTCACAACATCCAGGTCTTTCGAGTCGATTTCGAGACAGGTGAAAACTATCTCCGGCGCCAGATTCCTGGCGAGTTTCAAGCCGCTCGCAGAGACACGAATCCGTGTTCAGTCGAATCTCGACTACCGGCGGTACCGATACGAACATTTCGGCAGGCCTGGAGCATCATCGGGCCTGCTCGGGTTGGACAACAATTCCAGAGCGATCGACTACAAGATCACCGGCACGAGAAATCTTCTGAAACGTTTTGCCTTCGACACGCATTACATGTTTCGAGAGACTCACGAAGACTATGGAGCGCCGACCGGGAGCCAGCGCGTGAGAACTGGCGAGTGGCGAGCTGCACTGCGCGCCATGCCGAGCATGAATGATTCGCTCTGGGTCGAAGCAGTTTTTTCGGCAACGAGTTATTTCACCGAGCAGACTAGATCGTTTTTCTCCGACAGAGACAGGTTGATGCAGCTCTATGGATGCGGGTTTTTCCACAGGTTCAACAGCATACTCGGTCTGCGCGTCGATGGATCATTTCGAGATTTCCATCAGACATTCGTTTCTGGAAAGCTCTCCGCGAACAACAACCACAACAGAGTCTACGTGGTACAGCCATCTGTTACATGGCGCCCATATACCTGGCTGAACATCTCCAACTCATTCCTTCTTCACGCAAACTATATATGGTACGACTATGAGAAGAAGGCCGACTCCGACAGGAACACGCTCTTCAGGCGTGCCCGATGGAAGAGCGAATACACGATCCTGCTGTCGCGCAGGCTGAAGTTCAGGCCGATGTATTCTTACAAATTCGAGGATTTCGGTCAACTCCTGTGGCGCGATCAATGGGTACAAAAGACTAACTGGGACAGACGCACACATCTGCCATCACTCGAGGTTACATATAGACCGGTCAGAAGCTGGAGGATGAATCCGGGCATTTCGTATGAGAAACGTAAATCATGGGAATTCGTAATAGACGACAGCGGTGTGATAAACCGTGTCGAGAAAGAGACGTTTGAGCGAACCACCATGCACCTGAACATAGAATACTCTCCCGGTCCTCGCACGAGCATAACTGCGTCGGCACAGAGGCGCGTTCAGACAAGCAGTGTCTTCGCTGACGATAAAACCAACCAGTTCGTCATCAGCGTTCACAGGGTATTCTGGTGAGAAAGTCGATTGCTAACATATTCGTGCTGATCGCAATATCGGCCCTTTCGTGCACGAGTCCATTCTCGGCGAGAGAATCAGAGCCACCGACCGAGGTTCTGGGGACATTTATCACACCGACTGAGCCGGAGATAGTCCTGGTCAACCTTGAGGCATCGTACAACGAGCAGATCATTACAAACTATGATGCGAGTCTTGATTCGAGTTTCTTCTTTCGGTATGACTTCCTTCAGTCGGGAGGAGATTCCGACACGGGCTGGTCGCGCCTGGTCGATATCGGGATGACCGACAAGCTGTTTTCTTTCTTCCGGTCTGGTTCCGGCTCTTTGACCATGTCGCTGACGATGCGAGAGCTCGACCAGCCAGACTATGATGGCGACACGATGGCCACTCTGTACCGAGAGTACGAACTCGTCACAATCACCGGCGTCGATACGGATGAACCCGACACCGTCGTCTACAAGGGAAGAGCAGAATTCCAAATTGTCGAGACTGGAGTCAACTTGTGGGCGCTGCGCAAATGGACAGACAGACATTTGCAGTCGGGCGACCAGTCATGGGCGGATTTCAAGTATGGATATAGATAGATGAACAGGATTGCTTTAATACTCGTGTTCATTTCGATGGCTGCCTTGTCCTGCCTGAATCCATTTTCGCCGGCGTCTGTCGATCCGTCCGGCACGAAGCCCATTCTCCGGCAGGATGACGTCAGCGCTGTGCTGAGCAATTTCAAGTACGCCTACGAACACAACGACATCGATGTATATGAAAACTGCCTCGATCCCGGATTCATATTCAGCTATACCGATCAGAATCTGGCAGGCGAGATCGAGACAATCGAGGTGCCGAGGGATGGTCCGTCGGGTGATCTCGAAAGGACGGCGAGACTCTTTAACTTCTTCGACGAGATACGACTCGGCACATGGATACCCCGGAGAGTCGGAGAGGAGCAGGTCGGCAACGAGACCTGGGAAATCTATAATGTCTTCTTCCAGCTTTCGGTACGTGATATCGACGGTGATTTTGGCGGTGAGAGCTTCGAGGCTGTCGGTTTCGCCGAATTTAAGTTCCGTAAATCAAAGAATGACGGTCTCTGGCGGATCGTATTCTGGGAAGATCGCTCCACGATTTAGATTCAGGTCACACGATCTTTTTTGATTGATATCCTGATTGCTCTGTATAATAATTGTCTGATCGAAGATGTCTCTGAAACGCTTTACTGGGGAATTCGATGCGTAACTTGATAATCAGTGTTGATGCTGTTGCCGCACTTAGAGAAGACCGCAAGGAGAAAGAACCCGATCCAGTCACCGCAGCCGCATTGGCCGAGATGGCGGGTGCCGACGGCATTGCAATACATCTGCGGATGGACAAGCGCCACGTTCGTGATCGCGATCTTTATATTCTCAGAGAGACCGTCAAAACGAGACTCGTCCTCTATATTACTCCATCGTCCGAAATGGTGACGAGGGCCCTCGAAGTCAAGCCATCGGAAGTCACGCTTGTCTCTGAGCGATCCGGAGAGTTGACCACAGAAACAGGACTTGATTTCAGCGAGCAGGGAGAAGCTGTCCGTGAAACAGTTATGCAACTCAAAGCGGCCGGTTGCACTGTATTTGCGGTTGTTGAACCTGACAACGATTCGATCAAGAGCGCAGCCAAAGCCGGACTGGATGGAGTCGAGTTATTCACTCATCACTACCGCGAGGCAAAGTCGTCTTCAGAGAGAGGCGAAGAACTCCAGAGGCTCATCAAGGCCACTGAGTCAGCAAAGAAACAGGAACTGCACATCAGGGCGGCAGGCGGTCTCGACTATCAGAATATCCTTCCGCTGCTCTCCGACACCGAGATAACCGAATTCGTAATCGGACACAGCATTGTCGCCCGAGCCGTTCTGACCGGGTTCGAAAGAGCGGTAAAGGAAATCGTCGATATCGTTAAGTTCTTCTAATTCGCTACTCCGGAAGTCCGGCTGTTGCGAGGATATAATTCTCGGTAGACAGGTACTTCCTCGCCACGGATGAAACCTGATCCGCCGTGACTTCGCGCATCATCGCTATCCATTTGGGGCCGTAATCGTACCCGACGCCGAGGTGTTCATATACTCCCATGTAGTACGCCTGGTTGATCCGAGACAGGTTTCTCGTCAGCGATGATCCCCAGAGAGAGTTCTTGGCTTTCTCGAGTTCGTCGGGATCGATCGGGTCGTTCTTGAGCTTCTCTATCTCTGCGATCATTCCGTCGCGAGCAGTCTCGTAGTTGTCACGTCCCGTACCCATGGCGGCGACATACCATCCGAAATCCCGGTCCAGACTCACCGATGCGCCGACGCTATATGCCAGCCCCTGTTTCTCTCGCAGTTCGAGCGCCATCCTGTCGGAAAGAATCGCACCAGCGATTTTCAATGCTGCCGCATCCTCACTCGATATGCCCGGGAGCGGTCCGCCGATATATATGTAAACCTGCTCCTTGTCCATCGGAACATTCGCCGAGACGATTCCTGTCGGCTCTGCCGGAGCGCCGATTCCGGGAGCAGCAAAATCAACAGACTGCATATCACCGAAACGCGCGGTGATCTTTTCGAGTGCAACTTCCGGTTCATCGGTGGTGCAGACTGTCAGGATTATATTCTGCGGTGAATAGAATGTCCGATAATGCGCCACGAGATCGTTCTTCGTGATCTGCGCGAGCGACATGTGCGTTCCCGGCACCGACCTTGAATACGCAGCTTCCGGGAACAGCGATTCGTAGAAAAGCTTGCGGCACTGCTCCCTTGTCGACCCGGATGATCTGCCTAACATCCCGAGTTTCTTGCGTCTTATTCGCTCGATATCTTCTTCGTTGAACGCCGCGTTTTTCAGCATGTCCGAGAGCAGCAGCATGCCCTTGTCGGAAAATACATCTATCGTCTCGAACTTGATGAAAGCAAACTGCGGCGTTGTGTATCTGTCATCGTGCGGCAGGTACGGATTATCTGTCAACGTAACTTTTGCGCCGATCGACGCGAGCTCCGATGCGAACTGTTCGCGGCTGTATTCAACCGTCCCCTCGGTCAGCAACTGGTTGACGAAATCGGTGATTCCATCTTTGCCGACAGGCTCCATCGCGGTACGGTTTCTGCCAATAACATTCATCGCAAACACCCGGCTGTCCGGATTGCTCTTGATGATGACAGTCAGCCCGTTGGGAAGAACTTCTTTGAGGAAACGGCTGTACGATACTTCGGTTTCTTCAGTAGCGGCTTCCGGCCTCGGCGTCACAACCGTCGCGAGATATGATCCGAAGTACTTATCGGCTACTTGCTCGATGTCGCTTCTCGTCACCTTTTCGAGATTCGGGATGAGATTCTCGAGGAAATCATATCCGGTGGATACCATCATCGACGCGATGATTATACCATAGAAATGCAGCTTTTCGCGGAGGTAGATGTCATTCGTCTTGAGACCCACGATCAGATTGCGAAGCTCGCTCTCTGACGGTACGAGGCTCGCTGCATCCGAAATCACGTTGTCGATCGCTCCGAGAATCTTGTCTGCATTGCCCGGAGAATCGGACGTTGCATACACTTCGAGAATCGAGAAGTCTTTCTGTGTCGTAAGCCATGCGCCTGCGCTCTGCGATAGCGGGTTCTCGCCCTCCGTGAGAGATTTTATCAGCGGAGAGACATCGCTGGAGCCGAGATGCTCGGCGAGCAGGTAGAATGCGAAATAATCCGGGTCAGTGTAATGCGGCGCCCTGAATGCAAGCTGCACATGCGTGTTCTTGACAGCCAGTTCGGCACGCTTGACAGTCCTGCCCTCCGGGATAGCGAAATTGACTGCATCGAATTCCGGCAGAGGTTTCGCCGGATACTTGCCATAGTAGCTGTCCATTTTGGCGAGCATGTCCGATGTTTCGAAATCGCCGATCACCAGCGCGGTCATGTTGTTCGGCATGTAATACGTCTTGTAGTACTCCAGAATCCGTTCGCGCGGGATGGTCGAGATGATATTCTCATAGCCGAGCACTGGGCGCGAATAGGGCGTGCCGCGATACAGCGTCTCGCGGTGGAAAACCTCTGCGGGGAAATCAGGATCATCGACACTCATCTTGATCTCCTCGATCACTATCTTCCGCTCTTTCGGAAGCTCTTCCTCCGGGATGATCGAGTTGAATATCTGATCCGACTGGATGTCCAGACCGATCTCGATGTACTCCTTCGGCATCAGAATCATGTAGGCTGTCAAATCCTGGCGGGTGAACGCATTGATATATCCACCGTACATCTCTACTGTCTCGTTGATCGCGATCCGATCGCGGCTTCTTGTGCCGTCGAAAAGGAGATGCTCAAGAAAGTGTGTGACGCCATTGTTGAAATCAGTCTCGTACCGTGCTCCGGCGTTGATGAACACGATCGATGTTATCATTGGCGACGAGTGATTCTCTTTGAGGATCACGGTCATGCCGTTGTCGAGCTTGAATGTCTCTGTCGGTGCAAGCTTGATGTCGGCATGAGCTACGCCCGCGATGAAGAATAATGTCAGGAAAACAACTGTCAATTTACGCATTATGAACCCTCCCTGGTCAAGAGTAGTCCGTCCTCATGTTGCGTCGGGTCTTGACTGCGATTGGTCGCAGTTGTGACCGGACGCGCAAACCTACTGTCAGGTCACACGCCTTCAGCGCAAGACCTGACATAACACAAAAAGCGACCCGGAAGGATACGCCGATCCCCGTCCCACGTCAAGCCGTTTGATGTTGGACTTTCCTCAAAAAACATCATGGGTTGAAGAGTGAGAACTGGTATTTGGGTGATTGGTTGGGAAGGTTCCGTAGTAGACCTTTGTCGTTGCGCCTTAGCAGCTCTCTTATGCCATCGGAGAGGGCATAGAATCTGAAATCGGGAACTCCTGATATTCTTTTCGATACTCGCAGCAGCAGCCCGGATATAGAGCGTGTAATTATTTTTGTGTAAGCGGCCCTGATGTATATTCATTAGAAGGAGGATACGCTCATAAATAAAGAGGGTCTTCTCCCAAACGAGTGGGTAGGAATCAGCAGATAGAGGCTGAGAAAGCCA
>CBDUQR010000066.1:0-10131 GCA_965369655.1 uncultured bacterium
ATTCTGAGGAAGAATGGACAATGGCAGAGCTTTGTCGCCACTTCGACATCAGCCGGAAGACGGGCTACAAGATTGTAAAACGGTTTCAGCGGGATGGTTTAAGCGGTTTGGAAGATCGTTCACGAGCGCCACATCATCATCCCAACGCGGTGTCTGAGCTGGTTGAGGGTGCGGTTATCGCGGCCCGCCATGCCCATCCGAGGTGGGGACCTAAAAAGCTAAAGGTCTGGTTGCACCGTCGGGAACGAGATTCTTGAACGGTTTCCCGATAACCTGTCAGCTAAGAACATTCTCATTTCTACTTATGAGATCAGACATGAATTCGACAAGGCACGAAGGGTATTGGAACTGATCAAAGAGCATCATTCTGATGACAAGTATGCCATGATCAACTACTATGGGTCTTTGGCCAACCTGACATTCTGGGAGGGAGAGTTCCGCGCAGGAATGGATTACAGGTTTGATGCCCTCAGTATCGCGAAAACGACCGGTGACAGTTCCCAGATAAATGGTAATTACAACTCAATAGCCCGTTATTACAGAAGATTTGGCGAATTCGACAGCGCTCTCGTCTATAGCAAAGAGGCGTTCAAATGGGCGACGGGATTCAATCCTATGCTGAGTCACTCACTAATGCTGATCAAGCTTGATACGGCAAATGCGTCGGAGGCTCGTAAGATAATGGAAGCGGGAACCAAGGATTTCCGAGATAAAGTCCCGGCAGAACTCTGGCATATCGTTGACAATCTTGAGCGAGTCTTCGAGGGATATTGTAGGGCTGACACAAGTTTTGTGATCGAGGCTCTCCAGAAGTTTCTCGATGAATCGGACAACAAGAGTTCGAGTGATATACTCGAACTCGGCATATTACTGATCGAAAAAGGTCGTTTCCTCGAAGGTAAAAAAGCGCTTGAAAAACTCCTGACGGGTGAGTACGAAACACCGAATGCTTTCCGACAATTGCTGGATGCTTACTATCTCGGTCGCGCCTGCGAGGGGCTTGGAGAGATTCAGGAGGCGAAATCGTATTATGAGACTGTCCTGGAATACTGGGGAGATGCCGATATTCAATTGAAGGAAATTGTTGATATGAAACGAAGACTCAGATTGCTGACGAGTTGAATCTCGCCATGCTTTTCTATCAGGAGATACAAGATCAGGGTCATCTTCCTAACACATTCCTAACAAACACTGAACATTATCTTCTTGTTTTCCACTCTACATACATGCTAAATGCATCTAAACTCCGTATGGTGGTAGATCATGACACATCGGTCAGTTCTCATAGTGGAAGATGAAGCGGATATTCTGAATCTGCTGCAGTATAATCTCGAAAAGGATGGATTCAGGGTGATACCTGCCGAATCCGGAGAGAAGGGACTTCAGTTCGCGCGCTCGGAGTCGCCCGACCTGATCCTTCTTGACCTGATGCTGCCCGGAATCGATGGTCTGGAGATGTGTAGAATTCTCAAGGCCGATCGGAAGACAAGCAGCATACCGATCGTGATGCTCACCGCTAAAGGCGAAGAAACAGACATCGTAGCCGGCCTTGAGCTTGGCGCCGACGACTACATAACAAAGCCGTTTTCTCCGCAAGTACTTATCGCGCGGATAAGAGCCGTGATGCGGCGGCGGTCATCCCGTCCCGCGTCCGGTACAGAACCGATCCGGCTGCACGAGATCGAAATTCATCCCGGAAAGCGATCTGTCACTGTCGACGGCAGACAGGTGGATTTCACTCCGACCGAGTTCGAGATAATCTACTTCCTCGCAACACATCCCGGCTGGGTGTTTACGCGCTATCAGATTGTCGATGCCATCCGGGATGAAATATCAGTTGTGACGGACAGATCAGTCGATGTGCAAATCGTCGGTATCAGGAAAAAGCTGGGCGAACTTGGCGAGGTCATAGAAACTGTCAGGGGCGTGGGCTATCGAATGAAAGAGGAACGATGACTCGAAGGCGTATGCTCTGGCAGCTTTATCCTTCCTACCTGCTGATTACGATCATCGCTGTTGTTGCGATCGCATGGTACTCATCGAGTGAACTCCGCGATTTCTACGTGGAAAACATCGCAGAAAGTCTGGAATCGAGAGCAAGCCTCGTTGAAGCGCAAGTCGAACAGTTCGTTCAATCCGGGCAGTACGACGTTGTAGACAGCCTGTGTGACAGGCTTGGGAGAAGCAACTCGACGAGAGTGACAGTGATACTTCCGTCCGGCAGGGTGATCGGAGATTCCGAGAAGGATCCGTCGATCATGGAGAACCATTCCGACAGACCGGAGATTGCCAGGGCGCTCAGTGGACAGGTTGGACTCTCAACCAGGTACAGCACGACGCTGACGGCTACGCTGATGTATGTCGCGATCCCGATCGAGATCGACAATCAGATTGCGGGCGTCGTCAGGACATCCATACCGATAACGTCTGTTGAGCTGGCTCTCGATGAAATCAGGATGAAGATCGCTTTCGCGGGCGTGGCTGTAGCGATCATTGCGGCGCTGGTCAGTCTGTATGTCGCCAGAAGGATAAGCCATCCGCTCGAGCGCCTGAAAGACGCGGCGGACCGTTTCGCAGAAGGGCATCTTCGTCGGCGGATCGCTGTGAAAGGATCGAATGAAATCGCGAGCCTTGCAGATGCAATGAACAAAATGGCTGCCGAGCTTGACGGCAGGATGAATACGATCACGAAGCAGAGCAGAGACAAAGAAGCGATTCTGTCGAGTATGCTCGAGGGTGTTCTCGCAGTTGATGCCGACGAACGCGTCATCGAGATAAACGATGCCGCCGTCACGCTCCTGGATCTGCGGGATGTCGAGGTGCGAGGCAGGAGCATTCACGAGATGATGCGTAATGCGGAACTGCAGAGACTCGTCACCGATACGCTTGCATCGGAAAAGGATCAGACAGTTGAAACCACCCTGCGAAACAACGGTCATCTGCATGTTCTGGGCCGCGGCACTGTATTGACCGATGAAGACGGTAGTCGTATCGGTGCGCTGATTGTGCTCAACGACATCACTCGCCTGAAGAAACTCGAGATCGTCAGGAAAGATTTCGTAGCCAATGTCTCTCATGAACTCAGGACTCCGATCACGTCGGTCAAAGGTTATGTTGAGACTCTGCTTGATGGCGACCTTCGTGATTCTGATGAAACGAGGCGATTCCTTGAAATCATCGCTAAGCAGGCCGACAGGCTCGATTCACTCGTCGAGGATCTGCTGAATCTGTCGCGCCTCGATGAGCAGGCCGATCAGACCGGCATGTCCATGGAGACGACCAGAATCCGTGAAATGCTCGCCAGCAGTGTGCAGGCATGCGAAAGCATAGCGGCTTCAAAGAGTATCGCGATTCAGCTCGAATGCGACGAAAACCTCTCTGCGACATTCAATCGGACATTGATGGAACAGGCGGTCATCAACCTGATCGACAATGCGGTTAAATACAGCAGTAGGGGCGATAGTGTGCGTGTCTCGGCTGAGGAGAGTGGCGATGCGATTACGATCTCGGTAGCGGATACCGGCGTCGGAATCGAGGAGAAGCATCTCGACAGAGTCTTCGAGAGGTTCTATTGCATTGACAGGACGCGCAGCCGTGAACTTGGCGGGACCGGGCTGGGGCTGTCGATTGTCAAGCATACCGCTCTGATTCACAACGGCAGTGTGAGGGTCGACAGCAAACTGGGCAGTGGAAGCATATTCCGTATCCAGATACCGCTCAGACAGGCTGATGCCTGACCTGCGTGAATACACACCTTTAACACAACCCTAATCGAATTCTAACAATTCAGTCGTTCAATGTACGCGATACGCAGTTCGGAATACGAGTGTGGAGGGAAAGGAACGTGGAGAGAAGAATGAAACATTGCGAATCGAATCAGAGACCATGTCCCAAGTTACCAGCCTGGACTAAGTATGCGGCGACTGCATGCATGCTGCTCATCTTTTGTCAGTCGGCGGTTGCGGGCGAGTGGTGGGAGAATATCAGGTTCAACGGCGATTTGAGGTATCGTCACGAGTTGATCGATGCGGAAGGCAAACCTGATCGCAGCCGGCATCGCATCCGTGCGAGGCTCGGCATGTATGGAAAAGTGAATGAGAATATGACCGTAGGAATTCAACTCGCTACCGGCTCTGACGATCCTGTCTCGACCAACCAGACTATCGGAGATGGCTTTTCGAGCAAGAATGTCGTGCTCGATCTTGCGTATTTCGAGGCAAAGCATGACGCGCTTCCCGGTATGAAACTAACCGCAGGAAAGATCAGGAATCCGTTCTACAAGCCGGGCAAATCTGAGTTGATTTGGGATTCCGACTGGAATCCCGAGGGTGGCGTCGTCGAATTCTCCAGAGACCATGAGGATATCACTGTCACGCTGATTGGCGCTGGTCTGTATGTCAAAGAACGGAAGACCGCTGAGGACTCATACATCGTCGCCGGTCAGGGTGTGCTGAAATTCAACATAGATGAAAAGCAAACAAGCGTGTCAGCAGGCGCAGGATTCTTTGGGTATGTAAACGCCGAAGGCTACGAGCCCTTCTTCGACTCGGATGATCCATCCGGCAACAGTGTCGATACGCTCGGCCATTACGCAAACGGCTATGATTTGATCGAACTGTTCGCCGAGGCGACACATCATCTGAATGATATTCCTGTCACAGTCATGGCCGATTATGTGACGAACATGTCGGCTGACAGCCTCAACACTGGATGGCTTCTCGGCTTGCGGGTCGGTAAAACGAAAAACCCTGGCTCATGGTCGTTCAGGTACATCTACCGCGAGGTCGAAAGGGATGCTGTTCTCGGTACGTTCACCGATTCCGATTTCCGGGGTGGCGGCACCGATGGCCGAGGCCACGAGATAGGCGGCGCGATTCAGTTGATGAAAAACGCGGCGTTCAATGCAAGGTACTTCGTCAATGAGATTGGACTCGAAGAACAGGAACAAAAAGGCTTCAACAGGTTGCAGTTGGATCTGCAGCTCAAATTCAAGTAGGCTGATTGACCGATAACGTTCGGTTCCTGAACAGGAACAAGGGAAGTTGACATTATGAAAAAACTCATTCTTGCAGCAGTCACGGTTCTGATGATCGCAGGGATTGTCTCCGCACGCAACACGATCACAATCAAGGGTTCTGACACCCTCGTACGCCTTGGCCAGAGATGGGCTGAGGAATACATGAAGGAGCATAAGGATGTCGTGATCCAGGTATCCGGCGGCGGATCCGGCACCGGCATCGCCGCTTTGCTGAACGGTACCACAGATGTCTGTGAAGCTTCTCGCGACATGAAAGATAAGGAATACAAGCTCGCCGCGAAGAAGGGGATCACGCCTCATCGTGTATCGGTTGCGCTCGATGGCATAGCCGTGTTCCTTCATGCCGAAAACCCGGTTGCAGAACTCTCATTTGCGCAGCTGAAAGGTATGTACACCGGCCAGATCACCAACTGGAAAGAGGTCGGCGGGCATGACTCAAGGATCATTCTTTACGGTCGCGAGAACAACTCCGGCACGTATACATTTTTCAAAGAGCAGGTACTCGATGGCGAAGACTACGCCGACTTCACACAGACTCTTCCGGGAACCGCGGCGGTTGTGAATGCTGTGTCGAAAGACAAGAACGGTGTTGGCTATGGCGGAATTGCCTGGGCGAAGTCGGTCAAGTTCGCGAAAGTCAAAGTTGATGCCAAGTCACCGGCAGTTGAGCCGACAGTCGCGACCGTTTCGGATGGCAGCTATCCTATATCGCGCGAGCTCTACTGGTTCTTCAATGGCAAGCCGACCGGCGAGTTGAAAAAACTTATCAATTGGGCGCTCTCGCCGAAAGGCCAGAAATTAGCGGAAAGTATCGACTATGTCCCTCTCTCTAAAGAGATGGCCGAAAAGAACATGATCAAGTAGGAATCGGGTTTGTTGCAAGAAGTCAGCGACTTGAAATGTTCTCCGTTGTGTCAGGTCTTGATACCGTGTAAGCGGTATTGTGACCTGACACGTAAGCGTATACCAGACTTGAGCGGCAGGTCACATGAATCTGACGGCGCGGATTCACAAAACCTACTGCAACGATGTAGGCAATGATCGCAACGTACCGTCATTGCGAGCGACTGCAGGAAGCGTGGTAATCTCACGCATACCAGCCAGTTACGAGCCCTCGTCATTCCCGCGAAGGCGGGAATCCAGAACCAGATTCAGGATGCGCATATGTCAGGGACTCAAAAATACTCGACTGGACTCCTGCCTCCGCAGGGTGACGTGCGCATACAAGGGCGATGTGAGATGATCGCCACGTCGCTCCGCTCCTCGCGATGACTTTAGTGCTGCGGGGTGACGAACGCGACTCAACATTGACAGGTAGATACAAATGGACCACTGGGAGTTCAAACCCAAATCCAGAGTAAGAGAGTTTCTCGGCGAGAAACTCATTTCGACATGCGCACTTTCCGCGCTCATTGTCGTACTGTTGATATTCGTCTTTATCTTCAAAGAGTCGCTGCCGATTTTCACCGATAATTTCATCAAGGAAGAAGCGAGCTTCGACAAGATGGTATTCCAGCAGGAATACTACGAGGACAAACCGGCTAAATGGTCGTGGCAGCCAAATTCAGACATTCCGAAGTATTCGCTGTTGCCGCTCTTCATAGGCACGCTGAAGGCCGCACTCGTGGCGATGCTTTTTGCGACGCCTCTCGCAGTCGGCGCTGCGATCTACACATCGGAATTTGCTCCAACGAAGCTCAAGGAGTTCATCAAACCTGTGATTGAGCTTCTCGCAGGGATACCATCGGTCGTGCTCGGGTTTTTCGCGCTGATTGTGCTGGCGACAATAGTGCAAAATGCTCTCGGTCTGACATTCAGGTTGAATGCCCTTACTGCGGGGATTGCACTTGGTTTGGCAGTAATACCAATAGTCTTCACTGTTGCAGAGGACTCGCTTTCTACTGTCCCGGTCTCTCTTCGAGATGCCGCATCAGCTCTCGGCGCGAATCGGTGGCAGGTGTCGCTCACGATGGTGTTGCCGGCTGCGATTCCGGGTATCTCGGCGGGACTGGTGCTCGGCTTTGGACGAGCCATCGGTGAGACGATGATCGTGTTGATGGCATCCGGCAATGCCGCTGTCATATCCGCAAGCCTGACAGACTCGGTCAGAACGTTCTCAGCTACAATTGCCGCCGAACTGGCTGAAGTGGTCTTCGGATCTGCGCACTACAATGTGCTCTTCTTCATCGGTTCACTTCTGTTCATTTTCACATTCCTGACGAACTTAGGTGGAGACATAGTTCTCGACAGGCTCAAGGTCAGATTTCAGGGAAAAAGAGAATAATGCAGGCGCAGCATACATCAACGACAGTCGAAGTTATCATTCGTCAAGCGACTGCAAGAACCAGCAGAGTTGGGCAGATTTCAGTCGGGTTGACCATGACCGCAGTCGTGATAATCGTAGTAATGCTGGCAGTGATTCTTTTCAATGTCGTCTATCACGGGGCCGGGATTATCGGTTGGGATTTCCTGTCGAGCCCGCCGGAGGACGGCATGGAAAGCGGCGGCATATTCCCAGCGATCTTCGGCACAGTTGCGCTCGTGATACTCATGGTGATCGCTGTAGTCCCGATCGGTGTCCTGACAGCCGTGTATTTGCAGGAGTATACCAGTCCTGACTCGAAAGTGATGAGACTGATCCGCATTGCAATCTCGAATCTGGCGGGTGTGCCATCGATCGTGTTTGGATTGTTCGGGCTCGGGTTCTTCATCGGGTTTGTCGGGAGCGGTATCGATTCGATGTTCTTCGATTCCGCGCGGCCTGTCTGGGGACAGCCCGCAATCATCTGGGCGGCGCTCACGCTT
Source organism: uncultured bacterium (assembly GCA_965369655.1). GTDB lineage: Bacteria > Zixibacteria > MSB-5A5 > JAABVY01 > JAHJOQ01 > JAJRZO01. The sequence goes on from CBDUQR010000066.1 coordinate 7,844, forward strand.
TCAATTCTCACGCTGCCTGTCGTGATCATCTCGACCGAGGAAGCTCTGCGGACCATACCGGTTGAACTCAGGGAAGCCAGCTACGCTCTCGGCGCCACGAAGCTCCAGACTGTTGTGAGAGTCATAATTCCGCAGGCGTTGCCCGGCATCCTGACCGGGAGCATTCTCGCAGTCAGTCGTGGCGCGGGCGAAGTCGCTCCTATCATGTTCACAGGCGCGGCATACTATCTGCCGTATCTGCCGTCGAAGCTCAACGATCAGTTCATGGAACTCGGATACCACATATATGTTATGGCTACTCAGTCACCCGATGTCGAGAAAACCAAGCCGATACTGTATGGCACAGTACTCGTGCTGCTTGCATTGACTTTCATGCTGAATTTCGTGGCCATAATGGTCCGTTCCCGTATGAGAAGGGCAAGAGCTCATGCACGATAAATCCGTTATCGAGAGAACAGTCGCAAGCAAGGCCGGAACGCCGAACGGTGATTCACAGAATCCTGAACTCAAGATGCAGATCAAGGGACTTAATTTCTTCTATGGCGCTAACCAGGTGCTCTTCAATGTCTCGATGGATATCAGGAAGAACAAAGTCACTGCTCTGATCGGCCCGTCAGGTTGCGGCAAGTCGACGTTTATACGGACGCTGAACAGGATGAATGAGACCATACCTGGTACGAAGATGACCGGCACGGTACTGCTTGACGGCATCGATATATACAGCGAAATCAAAGATGTCTCCGCCGTCAGGAGGCGTGTTGGAATGGTATTCCAGAAATCCAACCCGTTTCCGAAATCGATCTTCAACAATGTTGCGTACGGTTTGAAAGTGAACGGTGTAACCGATAGAGGTTTGATCGCCGAAGCCGTGGAAAATGCGCTCAAGGATGCTTTCCTCTGGAACGAAGTCAAAGACAAGCTCGATGTCAGCGCCTATATGCTTTCGGGCGGGCAGCAGCAACGGGTCTGTATCGCGAGAGCGCTTGCCGTCAAGCCCGAAGTCATTCTGATGGACGAGCCTGCATCCGCGCTCGATCCGATATCGACTTCAAAGATCGAAGAGCTGATTGGCGAACTCAAGAAAAGTTATACAATAGTAATTGTGACTCACAATATGCAGCAGGCAGGGCGAATCTCCGACCATACCGGGTTTTTCTACCAGGGCGTGATGGTCGAGTTTGATCGCACGAAGAAAATATTCACGAATCCTGAGAAACAGGAAACGGAAGACTATATCACAGGGCGATTCGGATAAGAGAGGGAGTTAGAACATGGTTGTGCGTCTTCAGAGAGAAATCGAAAAACTCAAGCGGATGATAGTCCAGTTGAGTACCCAGGTCGAGGAGGCGGTGTATAAATCGGTCAAGTCGGTATCCGACCGAGATATCAAACTCGCCGAGAAGGTTATCAGAAACGATGTTCGTATAGACCAGATGGAGATCGACGTCGAGGAGGAATGCCTCAAGATACTCGCGCTGCATCAACCGGTCGCTGTCGATCTCAGGTTCCTCGTGGCAATTCTCAAGATGAACAACGATCTGGAGCGGATTGGCGATCTCGCGGTGAACATAGCGAAGGGCGCTACATTCCTCGGCAAGCGCGAGTCTGTCGTTGTGCCGTATGACTACCCCGGGATGTCCGCCAAAGTGCAGGTCATGCTCAGGACTTGTCTCGATGCTATGATCAATCTCGACAAAGAAACCGCCAGAAAAGTTCTCGAAATGGACGACGAGATCGATGACATCCACAGGGATATGTATAAGCGGGTCGGACAAGAAATTCAGGCGCACCCGGAATGCGTCGACAGGCTGATAAGAATGCTGAATGTTTCAAGACAGCTGGAGAGAATAGCCGATCACACTACGAATATCGCCGAGGACATTATCTACATGGTCGACGGCGAAATCGTGCGGCACCAATTGCAGTTGTAACAGACAGATATATCTAAGAACCATCTTTTACCTTTATTTACGTATAGGAAAGTATAAATGCATTTTCTTCTCTCGATAAAAACATCAAAAACATAAGAAAACAACATTATTTTAATTATCGAAACAGACCTCATGAAAAGGAGAAAAAGGATATTAAAAGCGGTAAAAAAACGTTTATATTTATTCATATCTATTACCTCCCTGAAAAACGCGCAATGTTAAAATGAATCTTCCAACAGATTTTAAATTGGTTTCGATTGCTACAAATGCAAGAGCAATAAATGCGAAAATCGGGCTGAAATTGTACGTCTTCAGACAATCCGGACATCTGGACTTCATAATTTAAGCCACAGTTTG
>CBDUQR010000067.1:0-10100 GCA_965369655.1 uncultured bacterium
AAGCCGATATGAAAAACAACCCATAATCACCCACTCACTTTGGAGATGAGCCAATAAAGATACTGTAGCGATCGAAGGAAGTCGAGTAGAAAAGGGATCACGGTCAACGCTTGATGATCTTTTGTCGGTCGCTGATCCCGTCATTGACCCCGATCTTTCGGTCGCTGATCCCGTCATTGACCCCGATCTTCTCCCTCCGGGATCCCGTGGGAGAGGGGATCCTGAGGGAAGCGTAGATCAGGTAAGTCTCCGTTCACTACGCTCACTACGACTCACCTGATCTTGAACCATTCCTTTATCAACCTTTCTCCATTCTTCCCCCAGATAAGAAGGGGGGGGGTACCTTTTAGGTTCCGAGTCCCATCTGCACCCGGCTTTTGTCTTGACATTCGGTCGATAACTGCATATCGATACGCCAAATTCCGGAGGTCGCAGATGAACAAGTACTACTACGATTTCAGAGACATATTCAGAGCGCCGCGCATATCTCTTCACGGCAAGAATATCTACCTGCAGATGCGAAACCTGCTGATCGGATATATCGGGTACGCGGTGATCGCATATCTCGCTCTACTGGTCGAGGGTGTCGACCTCGGGTATGCGTGGGACGTCCATTTCATCTTTCCGATAGGCATGCTTGGCATCGTGACGATCTGGGGCAAACTGGTCTTGCTCGTCGCGCTTCACTGGTTTGTTATTTGCCTTCTGCGCGGCAATCTTGCTGTGTCCAAATCAGCATTTGAAGAAATCAAAGGGAACCTCTTCTTTTCGTCCTGCGAAGCCAGGACATTCGTCAAGGAGAAGAAGTGGATGATGTTCCGCGCGTATATCAGCGTTGTCGCCTTTATTCTCTTCATGATCGCACTCGGTCTGATTGCCGGTTTGATCGGAAAGATCCCTGTCGTCGGTGAACTCAGTTTCGGTTTATTCTACGGCTTCCCGTATTTCATCCTGTCGCTCTTCGCAGTGCTGATAATGTTTCTGTTCACGACTTTCACGCTGACCGGTCCCGCAGCCGTCGGCGTCAAGGGTGAGGATACTCTGACGACACTATTCGACGGACTCTCAGTCGTGACATCGAGACCGCTCCGATGGACTATCTACACTGCGGCATCGGTAGTAATCGCCAAAGTCTGTTCATTCGTTCTGTTCTACTTCTCATTCAGGGCGTTCCAGTTCACGAATTACACGACTGGCGCGCTGATGGGTGAGAAGGGCAAGATCATATTCGAATCGGCGATCGAGAAAATCCCTGTGAGTTCGCCGGTCATCAAGTTCCTTAGCTACATCTATCCCGGCAGCGACTTCGGAATCAATCTGTACATGCTCGGCGCTTTTCACCCATCAAACACGATATATTCGATTGCAACTTATCTTGTCACGATAAGCATCAGCCTCGTCTTTCTGTTCATTATTGCTTACTTCATCAACACAGTTGTCGTGGGACAGGTGATCGCGTTCATCGACATTCGCAGACAGACCCACAACGACAACTTAGCTGAGATGCCTGACGATGAGCTGTTCGATGATTTCAAGTTGACTGAAGAGAAAACGACGGACAGCGACGGATCAGAAGATAAGCTTTCAATGTAGTGATGCGCCCTGGCAGGTTCTACCTGCGGTATTCCGCATGATCTCCTGTTAATGTCACGAATCGGAGGCAAGACATGAAATTCCAATGGGCGAATACGACAAGAGTGATATTCGGAGCCGGAGAAATAGAGTTGCTCGGCGAGGAATCCTCACGGGTCGGCAAACATGCACTGATCGTCACCGGAAAGTCATCTACAAAGAAATCCGGTCTGCTGGACAGGGCAGTCAAGCTGCTGAATAACTCTGGCGTCAAGACGACGATTTTCGACGAGATAGAACCGAATCCCCGCGCTGCTACGATCGACAGAGCGGCTTCGATCGTCAAAGACAACGGCTGCGACTTTGTCATTGGACTCGGCGGCGGCTCCTCGATGGATGCATCCAAGGCCATCGCGGTGGCGGCATCGGTTGGCTCAAAGATATGGGATCACATCTACAGCGGTCCCGACAGGACCCCGTCCGAAGTGACATCAGCGTTGCCGATAGTGACAGTCCCGACCCTCGCGGCAACAGGCTCCGAAGCCAACGGCGGCGCTGTGATTACTAACTGGGAGACGAAGGAGAAAGCTTCGCTGATACATCCTCTCATGTTCCCGCGTTTCTCTATCATCGATCCGGCGTTGACCACGACAGTCTCTCGCGATTACACAGCCGATGGCGGAATCGATATTATCTCTCATGTTATGGAAAGTTACTTCTCATGTACCGATTACACGCCTCTCCAGGATAGATTCTCCGAGGGCGTTATCAGAACAGTGATGGATCACCTGCCGCGGGTAATGGCGAACGGCGATGACATCGAGGCGCGCACGCAGCTTTCATGGTGCTCGACTATAGCACTGTGCGGGATCGTGAACACGGGTCGTCCCGGGGGTTTTCCGCTGCACTTCATGGAACACGCTCTGTCCGCCCACTATGACATCTCGCATGGTCGCGGACTGGCGATCCTGATGCCGCATTTGATGCGATACACGTCTGAGACGAATCCGGATAAGTATGTTCAATTCGCGAAGAATATATTCTTTGCAAACACAAGTTCGATGTCGCAGGATGATGCTGTCGAGGCTGGAATCGGCATGTTCGAGGAGTGGATGAAGACGACCGGAGTCTATTTAACACTATCTGATGTCAGCATAGACTCAGAGAAATTCGAGACGATGGCCGATGATACCATTCGCCTATATGGCTACGGCAACGACTTCATACCCAATGCCCGCCCGCTGTACAAGAAAGATATTGTCAAGATATACGAGATGGCGCTTTAGCGAATAACTGCGTGTCTGATTACTGTTGACATTGACATTATCACGGGCTACACTGCAACAAAGAGGTGTTGCATAGTGACATAGTATGTGCCATAACGTTCTATCTCCAGAATTCCTTGTATATCGTCGAATACTTGCGGGGTCGACATGAAGAAACTCATTCAGAAACTGAAAAGGTGGTCAACCCGCCAGGATCTATTAGCAGTCCCAAATGACAAACTTGATGAATGGCTTGACGAATTGGGATTGATAGATTCAATCGATCGAGGTGAAATTGTTTGCCTTATCTGCAGACAGCAAATAAACAAGGACAATCTACAAATTGTGGCAAATCAACAAGGCAAACTGATTGTTATCTGCAGCGACCCCAAATGCGGATGGCGCTACATGATTGACATAAAGAAGGAATCCAGTGGCTGATATTTTCTGGCTTGTGTTTGAATTTATACTAGGCACCTCATTTGTGCTTCTTATCCTCTATTTGGGTTTTATGCACATTGAAAAACTAGTAATGATTCTGACTTGGATATGCCGTTTTTTCTCATGGGCAAATAGGACATGGAAGCAAAAAACAGTTGCAGCCGGGATTCAATCTCAAATAAACATCTTCGCAGAGGCGATCGAATCTGAGGTTCAGGGAGTCATGCCCCACCCTATGAGAATCAAGTGGATCACTTCCGGAGAAGAGCTAGCCCATCTGAAGGAAGGCCAGATTGTAGTACGATTAAGAAACGAATTCAACGATGCCCGTAACATTGTTACTGCGACAATGTTATATATCGCCGAAGGACTTCTCCGCGATTCACGTCCATATATCGACGGTACTCTCATTAAGGCTCTAGACCTCACAATCGCATGGAAAACGCTCGAACAAGTAAGAAAATCTGAAGTAACACATCACTTCCTGACTAACTTCTTTAATCCATCCCTGGAGGATGATGAAGCCTTACAGGAAGATTGCGAGATGATGAGCGATCTTGAAGTCAGTGGACTTCTGACACGAATTCTGATGCGTGAGATGAGGATTTTAGGAACAAAGGCAACCGCTCTTCGCGAAAGCCGCACCATTGCGCTTAAAACTGAAACGAGAAGTTTCTCGAATTTCATTCACACAATCGCAACGAGTGAAAGGGGATCAAAACACCCATTGGATTTCGTTGGAAACAAGATTCGCGTTGGGATTTTGCTTGTGGCACGTATGGAGACACTTGCAAAGAGTGGCTTGCGTGCGCACGAGAATTGGTTCAGGAGAAAGAGACGAATGGGTGTTGAGACTATCTACGTGCTCGCTATTGGTGATGCAAATGTCCATCGTGCGAAGCGTTTAGCTCGCTGGGCTCAGGCTGAAAGTATCGCTGAAATCGTAAGACACCAAAAATACACCGTTCCATCCAAATTAGGGAAGTTATTAGACACTATTGTGATTACGTGCCACAGTACAATGGCAAAGGCGGACGCTTTCCTTGACCGTGATGAAGAAGTTCATGCAGTCCTTGCAAGGCATATTCCTGAGATAGCGAGGGGGGGGGGTTGAGGTTATTGACATAGCAAGAGATGTAGGTACTGTAAGTAAAGTCGTTGTTCAAGCTACACGAGATGGATTCAATCCAGTTGGAGCGTGCATAGGTCAAAACAGAGAATACCTAGAGAAAGTGACCAGCGCTCTTGGTGAACCCATATGGTTTGCGGAGTGGAACGATGATGCTAAGACTTTCTTGGCAGATTGTCTTTCAATTCCTAGTGATAAATTGGTAGACATTAAAATCGATTGGGAATCCCGTAAAGCTGAGGTGGTTGTCCACGATAAAGAAACTGCTGCTATTGCCATAGGATCTAGAGGCGTAAATGTAAGACTTACAGGTAAAATAACAGGTCTGATAATCCAGATTCTCTTTGCGGGTGATGTCACAGACAAGGCCCGTCCACAACCAGCCTCCGTACCTGAGGACCTTCTTAAAGAAGCCATTGTCGAGGAAATACCTGAAGTGGCGAATGGAACAATAGTCATGCTCAATATGATAAGAGACCCAAGTGTTCAGAGCAAAGTGGTGGTCCGCCATTCTTCAACTGATGCGGGAGTAGTTCCTACTTGTGTTGGGACAAACAATCATCATGTCAATGCCTTAGTTGATAAACTCAAAGAATCCGTCTGGTTTGTAGAATGGGTCGAGAATCATGAGAGTTTCTTGATCAACTGTTTAGGGGTTGAGCCGAATGATGTATTATCCGTCAAGATCAACAAGTCTATGAACACTGCGGAGGTGCTGGTAACCAATCGAGTGATTTGTGCTAAGGCAATAGGTACTCAAGGGATTAACGTTAGGCAGGCTGCACATCTGGCAGGCTTACGTACTGTACGCGTTATCACAAACGAACAATCTCAGCTATGAGTCGCTGTTGAATAGCCGAGCAGGTCGAAGCCCTTGCCTGTCCTGAGCCTGCGAAGGGTGGTTTCGACAATTCCGTCAACTCACCATCGCTTCGCCTGCAAGTTTGCGTCCTCGATCGGTCAGAAAGTAGGGAACGAGTCCCCGACTCGTGCCACGCAAGGCAGGGACAAGATATGTTGAAACTGAGAAGATACTTCGTATAAGTAGCATTCGCAGGAGTCGGAGACTCCTGCGCTACTACTGGTGATTCTGCACGCGATCCATTACCCCTTTTGTGTTGATAATCGTACGGCAGCGCGTATCTTCCGGTGGCCGATTTAACGAGGAGATATGCGATGCGATTCTGTCTTGTCGGGTTTTCGATCATATTCTGCATAGCGATACTCTCATGCGGCAGCGAAGATCGTGAACTGACCCAGCGCGACAAATTCGTGAAGATTGCGATTCAGGAAGACACGCGCGATCTCGGCGACGGCGAGTTTTTTGAGTTCCTGACCGATCCCGATCCTCTTGTACGACTCCGCACTGTCAAAGCTCTCGGAAGAATCGGCGCTCGCGAGGCATCCGTACATGTCGCAGAGGCTCTAACCGATTCCGTCGAGGTGATCAGGCAGGAAGCGGCATTCGCTCTCGGTTTGATAGGAGGCGCGGATGCTCTCCTCGCCATTACCGCCAATCTCAGCAATGAACAATCCCCCGCCGTTAAAATCGCGATGATCGAAGCGCTCGGCAGGATGGGCGACCTTGTTATTGTCGCTGCGCTCACAAGGTATGTCGACGATCCTGACCCGACAGTCCGGAGTGCAGTAGTGCGAGCGTTTGCGCGACTTCCGGGGCATGGCAGGACAGTTGATCTTGTCGAAATGTCGCGCGATTCGATTGCGGATGTTCGCGCGATGGCGGCACATGCTCTGATGCGCACCGGGAAATCTTCGGCATTTGGGCGGCTCCGCTGGTGCTTGAAGGATTCGGACCCGCTTGTGCGTTATTTTGCGGCTCGTGCGCTTGGTGTGCTTGGTGACAGTTCTGGATTGAGTCACCTGACGGATCGACTCAGGCGAGAGAGCAATAGCTTAGTCAAGATCAGTCTGATTCGTTCCATCTCGCAGGTGGGCGATCGCCGAGCACTCAAGGCTCTACTCAATATCCTGTCCGGCAAGCACTCGATCCATGTGAAGGCAGAGGCGCTCAAGGCTTTGGGGCTGCTCAAATTGAGTAAGAGTTTGACTAAACTAAAACCATATCTCGATCACGAGAACATAACCTTGAGAGCGGCTGCGATTGTAGCCGCAGCAAGGATGGATCCGCAGTATTTCATGGGCAGGCTGGATCAATTGCTGGAAGATTCAGACTACTATGTGAAAAGCAGCGTGATCGACGGTCTTTCGGAGATCAAGAGCGACTCTGCGCACAATGTCCTGGTCGATCTTTTCGATGATCCGGACGGGCGTCTGCGCCGCCAGGCTCTCTCGGCTCTTGCGGATTCTACGTTAGACAATGTCAAGGCGTTGGTCGAAGATGCTCTCCATGATGACGATTTCACAGTTCAGGTAACCGCCATCGAGATGATCTGTGCTGCGAGGGATTCGTCTCTGATCGATAGACTTGCCGGTCTCTACAGAGATCATGCTTCCGACAACGAGATTGATATCCGTCTCACAATCGTTCGTGGTCTTGCGTCATGGATCGACAGCGCGTCGCCATATCCGGCGATGATGAATACGCTCGAGAAAGCTGTCGATGATCGTGACTATCATATCAGAGAATCGGCGATCGCGGCATTTGACAAGATTGGTATCGACAGGCAGGATAGACTCGGCAGTTTCGACAGTCGTATTACCACAGACAACTACAGTGACATCTTCGAGAGATTCGACTCGAATCCGACTGCGACGATCAGGACTAACCGCGGTGACATCGCAATCGAACTGCTCTACGATATTGCACCGAAGACTATCGTGAACTTTGTCGATCTCGCGACCAGCGGTTTCTATGACAACAAGACATGGCACAGAGTGATTCCCGGCTTTGTCATCCAGGATGGCTGTCCTCGTGGCGACGGCTGGGGTGGTCCCGGATACAGTATCAGGTGCGAGTACAACATGGAGAGCTATACGCGTGGCGCAGTCGGCATGGCGCATTCCGGCAAGGACACAGGCGGATCGCAGTTCTTCATAGCGCACACATCGCTGCCGCATCTCGATGGCGGCTACACACTGTTCGGGCGGGTCGTCTCGGGAATGAGGGTGGTCGACAGGATAGAAGCTGGAGATTCCATACGGACAATATCGATTTCCGAAGGTGATTGAATTGAATTTGTCGAGATGCCATACAGCTATCAACCTCAGAAATAGTCAAATGGGAGTTGACATATGAAAACCGAAATTGTGACAATCGAAGCTCCGGAGAACACAAACCTGATCTTCGGGATGAGCCATTTCATCAAAACCGTAGAGGATGTCCATGAAATCATGGTCAACGGCGTGCCGTCCGCGAAATTCGGGATAGCGTTTTCTGAGGCGTCACAGGACAGACTCGTGCGGTCATCCGGCAACGACGAGGAGTTGATCAAAGCGGCGGAGCAGAACATACTGCGGATCGGATGCGGGCATTCGTTTCTGGTATTCATGCGCGATGCCTTTCCGATCAATGTGCTGAACAGTCTCAAGGGCTGTGTCGAAGTATGCCGGATATTTTGCGCTACCGCAAACCCGGTCGAAGTGATTGTCGCGGAATCTGATCTCGGCAGGGGAGTCATGGGGGTGATCGATGGCAACTCGCCTGTTGGAATCGAGGATGAAAAGCACAAAACCGACCGAAAGAAATTCCTCCGCGATATAGGTTACAAACTCTGATTATCCAATGTTTATCGCATGATTCATTACAACAGCGGCATTGAAATCGATGGCGTCGGCTTCCCGCTCGACGCTACACGCAAGCATGATTTCGCGTTTGTGTCACACGCGCATTCGGACCATGTCGCGCGGCATAAGAAAATTCTCGCCACACCTGAGACGATCATCTTTTTTCGCAAGAGATTCAATCGTGTCCTGTCGCATGCTGTGACGCTCGGTCAGAGAACTATGGTTGGCGGCGTCGATGTCGAACTGTTCTCGTCAGGACATATTCTCGGCGCGGCGCAGATATTGATCCATCATGATGGTCGAAAGATCGTCTACACCGGTGATTTCAAGATGCGTGAAAACGCGACTGTCGCGCCTATCGAAATCAAGAAGTGCGATATACTCGTGATGGAGACTACTTATGGCCGACCGGAATATGTCTTTCCTGACCGCGATGTATCTGTCGATCTGATTCTCAAATTCATCAAGGCGACGCGTGTGTCAGGTTACACCCCGATGATTCTCGGTTATTCGCTCGGCAAAGCGCAGGAGGCGCTCAAGATCATCGGCGACGAGGGATACGTCGCGAGTCTTCATCCGTCAGTCTATGAAATGTCGAAGCTGTACCGCAAGTGCGGCGTGAAATTCGGCGAGTTCGAGCTTTTCAACCGCGAGACATACAGAGACAAAGTGCTGATTGCTCCACCGGGATGGCGACGCAATTCCGAGATGAAGGGTCTGCGTCGTGTCAAAGCCTGTATGCTGACGGGGTGGAGTGTCGGGGACATTCCGAGATGGTCCGGTGCTGACAGCGCGGTGCCGCTGTCCGATCACGCTGACTACAATGATCTGTTGGCGTATGTCGAGAAAGCCCAGCCGAGGAAAATCCTGACCATTCATGGCTTCAAAGAATTCGCATCCGACCTGAGGAATCGCGGCTACGATGCTGTCCACCTCGAAAAAGGCGATTCAGTCTACCTCACCGACCGCCCAACAAAATACTCCCCGAACAAAAAGACGAAGAATATGGATTTGTTTGAGTGATGGGTAACACGAACGACTTGGATGAATCACGCCTTTCGTGTACCGGAGGATAGAATGAAGCGAAGGATTCTTTCTTGAAGCTTGGTAATGTCTCGAGTCTGGCATTCCCAGACAGTTAGTATATCCCAACCCATCTTTCTGAGTTGAGTTCTATTCTTGCGATCACGAAGGACGTTGGATTTTCTTTTGGTGCGCCAAAACGCGGCATTTGTGCGAGGTGTCACTCGCCCATATTTGCATCTGTGCATATGCCAAAAACATCCGTGAACAAATATAACCTTTCCGTGACGAGGAAGGACCAGATCAGGTTTCCCTGGCAGATCTTTCCTGTGCAGACGGAATCTGTACCCCATTCCGTGAACCAGACGTCTTACGATCATCTCCGGTTTTGTGTCCTTTGATTTTATAGCGCGCATATTTCTGCGCCGTTGTGCGGGGGTAAGGACATCAGTCATGCGAACTCGCCTATTCGATTACTCCGTTCTCTCGCCATCGCTCCATGGCTGGATCGAGGTGGTGTCGGAAGAAGGTTTCAAAGGATATGACATTGTTTTCATTGCTGTAACATTCTGATCTGATCGATTCAGGTACAACCAGATATATCCTGTTCCTTCTCATTTCAGGAAGGTCTCTTGCTGCGACATTCTTATCTATCGTCGCAAGAAAGAACATATTACCTTGAGTACCCTCAGTAGTGATTTGTCGCCATCGTTCTCTGAGAGTACGCTTGACAGTGAATATTATGCAGTCCATGGCATTCTCGCGGAAATGTTCCTCGCTCGGCAAAAGAAAGTCCGGTTGACCGTTGATAATTGGCTGGGGTGAATACGGGTAATCCAGCTCATCGAATAAAGCCTTTATCACGTGTTCAAAGGTTTTACCAGCTCTCGGACGCCTGCCCTGTGTAAGACCTAGTGGTGTGATGCATAATTAACGGGCATTATCTTGCTTTCATTAGTCCTCCT
>CBDUQR010000068.1:0-10033 GCA_965369655.1 uncultured bacterium
AATAGAATAAAACTCTATCTTCTCGATGTGTCCACTTAATCGGGGGAGGTTCAATTCATTGCTTGCAGTTGATACACTGTACGAGCAAGACTTTGCAGAGACAGGGTCGTTCTATGTTTTTGCAGTTGAGTTTCCTCAAATGACAACAACAGGAGGTGATACTAGTGGTGTGATGCATAATTAACGGGCATTATCTTGCTTTCATTAGTCCTCCTCCATTGTATAGTTGCAGTGGAGGTATTAAAGATGCGCGTGGCAGAGGAAATCGTACTCAACAAGAAAGAACAGACAGCCCTTCACCGATGGTCACAAGGTCGCAGGGTTTCGGTGCGACAGAGTGAGCGAGCCGGGATGATTCTGCTGGCCGCAGACGGCATGTTGAACAAAGAGATCGCCAGCCAAATGGGCGTTAAAGCTCACACGGTTGGGCGCTGGCGAAGTCGATTTGCAGAGTTGCGTCTGGCCGGTATCGAAAAGGATCTTCCTCGTGGTGGTCGCCCGCGAGATCAGCGGGAGCAATTGGAAAGCGAGATCATTCGCAAGACCACACAGGAGACTCCGGAGCATGCGACCCATTGGAGCACCCGTCACTCGGTGATCGTGATCCCGAACGATACTCTTGCTCAAGAGTTGAGTGTAAGTCAATCGATGATTCATCGGGTTTGGAGAGCCAATAGATTGAAGCCACATCTGGTCCGAACTTTCAAGCTGAGCCGGGATCCCCATTTCGAGAAAAAGTTGATCGACGTCGTTGGCCTCTATCTCAACCCGCCGGAGAAAGCACTCGTAATCAGTGCCGACGAGAAAAGTCAGATCCAGGCACTGGACCGGACGCAGCCCGGATTGCCACTGAAGAGGGGGCGCTGTGGAACAATGACCCATGATTACAAACGCAACGGTACGACGACTCTCTTCGCCGCCATTGATATGACCCAGGGCAAAGTCATCGCATCATGCATGCCGCGTCACAGACACCAGGAGTGGATCAGGTTCCTGAAGCAGATTGATGTAGAGACGCCGGAAAATCTGGACCTTCATCTGATCGTAGATAATTACGCAACGCACAAACATCCGAAGGTGAAGGCATGGCTCAAACGCCACAAACGATTCCATGTTCATTTCATTCCGACCAGTAGTTCGTGGCTCAATGTCATCGAAAGATTCTTTCGCGATCTTGATGAAAAGCGGGTGCACCGAGGGACTTTTGGAAGCGTGCCCCAGCTAATCGATGCCGTGATGGGTTATGTTGACCATCACAACAACGACCCGAAACCGTTCGTCTGGCGAAAAACTGCGGACGAGATAATCGAAAAAGTTGGACGAGCAAGACTCGCACTGGATAATGCCCCAACAGAATGAATCATACCACTAGAGCTACATGATTATCTGGCAGTTGACCTGCATTTGGAACTGGACGGTCTCGCTTGATTGCAATCCACAGACGGTAGTGCAGTTTGCCTTGTAGCTGTGATATTAGATCACATGCACTCAAAGCATCTAACAGAAAACAAACTATGCTATCATCAGGGATCTTGTTACAGAGATCTGAGTACTTGTCTACGAAGTAATCGTCATATCTTCTCTTTTTGTACTCTCTTTGGGTACGGTGATGGAATAGATAGACACTTCCGTTCTCTTCAATATCCGGTTCCAGACCACTGTGTTCAACAGTTTCTAGACTGAAATGGCTGTCACTTTTATGAGCCATTCTGTATCACCGACTGCTTCATCGTCTTTGCTAAACGCAGTATGTCACCTTTGCTGAAATTGACTGTACAATCACTGGCTTCTATAATGGTCAGAAGCGCTGAAGTTCGTTCGAAATTACCTGCACCGTCAATTGCATAGGCGATTTTGTGCCCTTTTTTATTCAGTACTCGCTTCCTTGAAGTAGCTTGCCCTGCCTTCCTTTCAATCACACTATTTGTTGTGAATTGAAAACTCGCCTCGATTGCCCAGCAGAGCCCCGTTGTTGATTTGGCTACTATATCAAATGTAGTAAGCTTCGACTTGCCACCTCTAATTCTTTCCGTAATCCCTTTAATGGATTTGCTTGAAAAATCCCAATCAGGTAGTTCTTTCTTTAATACTTCTAACAAATGTTCCTGAATGAGATTTCCCATTGTGTTTGACTGTGCTCCCATAGTCTGTCTACTGACCCATATGTATCTCTGACGAATATAATTCTCCAATTCATTCTCATTGCCCAGTATTTCGCCAAGTATGCATTTCTCACGAATTGCGGTTGGAAGTTCGGGTTCTATTACGGCACTTCCGAACAGAATAAGTGTGGAAACATCCTTTATTGCCTCATCCATTTCTCTTATGACACGGATACTCTTGCCGTCCAATCCTAGATTCTCATTACTCCACTTCTTGCCTTCAAAAAGCGACCTCATTTCACTTGAGTACATATTCCCATGAAATTCGTAGGTTAATGGTGTGTCACTTATCACTTGGGGAAGTTCTGTTGCATATCTCTTCAAGCTTTCTCCGCCTACGTCTGAGATCACACAAAGGTGTTTTAGAAAGAGATTGGGATAGAGATTACTATTCAATTCAATTGCTTTGATCCATGCATCTGGGGCTGGTCTGCCAGTTTCAACACACTAATGAAACTTTCCTGAGTAGAAAGTAATATTGGTAAAACACTCAGATCCTTCTCCTTCTCGGCAATTTCATCTGGCCAATATATAACCGCCGTTTCTCTTAGTTCTTCTACTGACTTAGGACTTGCCATAACCGTTTTCTTTATCATCCCAATTCCTTATAAATCACAGTAACCCGCCCTATGAGCATTGTCAATCATAATTCGACAGCAACCAAGCATTACTGCGTCATCTCCCCCTCAAGAGCCCGCTCGTAGACCCGTTTGGTAAGGGCTTGCAGTAGCCCACCCTCGCCAACTATCTCCTCGGGCGTTTTGCCTGAGATCAACTCATCAATGAGCTTGTCTGCATCGTCGCGCTTGTCGACCATGTGTATCCTCCTTCTAATGAATATACATCAGGGCCGCTTACACAAAAATACTTACACACTCTCGCATTCGATTACCGTCTCGGCAAACGTTCTGAGGCTGTCCCCAAAGTGCCACTCAACTTGAGCAGAAAGCTGACCCTGTCGCTCCCGCGGAGGCCCTTCGCTTTGCTCAGGATATCACGGGAGCCTATTTACGATAACGCATTCAATAGATTCCCGCCTTCGCGGGAATGACGGTACTTTCTTTCGCAAGCATGATTACCCACCTTTCGCGTCTTTTGGGACAGCCTCTGGACATCTGCCGGGCACAAGAACAACGAGGCGTTGCCATAACTGCACAATTATCTGATTGACAGATTGGTTTGTGCGGATAATCTTGTGCGCTGCACTCAAAGACGATTGGAATCGATGATACAGGCTAATGATCTCTGCAAGATATTCAAGGACAAGAAGCGGGGCGAGGTGCGCGCAGTCGACGGCGTCTCGTTCGAATGCAAGCCGGGCGAGGTGTTCGGATTACTCGGTCCGAACGGCGCCGGTAAGACTACTACGCTCAGGATGCTTTCGACCGCGCTGAAACCGACATCCGGGACGGCATTGATCGATGGGCTCGATGTTGTGCAGGAGCCGCAGAAGGCGCGAAAGCGGATCGGGTTTCTCTCTGGAAATACAGGTCTCTACGGACGTCTGTCAGCGCGCGAGATGGTGACATACTTCGGGAAACTGTACGGCATGCAGAAAGATGCGATTGCCGAACGTATCGACAAGATATTTACCATGCTTGATATGCTCGATTTCGCCGATGCCCGCAATGACAAACTATCGAGTGGCATGAAACAGAAAGTCTCGATCGCCCGCTCTGTGGTTCACGATCCTCCGGTGATGGTCTTCGACGAGCCGACCACTGGCCTCGATGTCATGTCGTCACGAACAATTGTCGGTTTCATCAACCGGTGCCGCGAGGATGGCAAGAGTGTCATCTTCTCGACACATATCATGAGCGAGGCTGCAAGGCTGTGTGACAGGATTGCGATAATCCATAATGGCAGGATCTACGCCGCCGGCACGGTCCAGGATATTCTGAACACATCCGGGTGCGACAACCTGGAAGATGCGTTCATTAAGATCATCGGAGAATAGGCATGCGTTTCAGAACAGTCTGGACAATCTACAGGAAAGAACTGACAGACACCCTGCGTGATCGCCGCACTCTTATCTTCATGCTCGCGATACCGATTGTGGCTATCCCTCTTATGATTATGGCTATCTCTCAACTGATGATGAGTCAGATCGAAAAACAGATGAAGTACGAGTCGGTTGTGGTCGTTCAGGGTGCAGAGTATATCACCGACGAACTCTGGACGAGGCTTCTTGATGCCGACCGTGTCGAGGTGAAATCAGAGGAAGACTATCGCGCAGGTGATTCGGTTTGTGAGGGTGAGTTGAAGGCCGCACTGATTGCCGGAGAGTTCGAAGCCTTGATGGTGATCCCCGAGACTTTCGACTCTGCGATTGTCTCGGAATCGCGGACAGAGGTAGAAATCTATTTCGATGAAGCCGAGCTGAAATCTGAGTTCACTGTCAGGAAACTCAAAGATATTCTTGAACCGTACGGCGAATATATAGTCGCGCAGCGTCTCGCGAGCCGCGATGTCCCCGCAGAAGTCATTGAGCCATTCGATATCAACAGCCACAATGTAGCTCCTATGAGAAAACTCGCGGGCGAGAAAGTCGGCGCGATGCTTCCGTATGTTGTCATTCTGATGTGCTTCATGGGCGCTATCTATCCGGCAATCGATCTTGCCGCAGGGGAGAAAGAACGTGGGACGCTCGAAACACTCCTGGTCTCTCCTGCTTCGAGAGGAGAATTTGTTGTCGGCAAATATCTGGTTATTCTCACGACGAGCCTCGTGGCAGCGCTCATGTCGCTCGGCTCGCTGACATTTTCGATCAACTATATGATCAAAGGTCTCCCCGGAGAGATCGGCAAGATGCTAATGCTGCAACTGGACATTGGCACCATATTGCTTGTCGTGCTCGTAGTCCTGCCGATGTCTGGTATATTCGCCGCCCTGCTGTTGTCGGTGTCAGTGTTTGCGCGGTCATTCAAGGAAGCTCAGAATTACAGCAATGCGCTCACGATGATGATCATCCTGCCAGCGTTAGCGTCGATGCTGCCGGGCGTCGAGATGAGCTATCAACTGGCGTTAATTCCCGTATTGAACGCGAGCCTGATTATCAAGAACGCTGTCTCGGGCACTGTACAATGGAACTATGTTGCAACCGCATTTGTCGCATCAGTTGTCTATGCAGTTGTTTTGCTTTTCTTTGCGAAGAAATGGTTTGAAAGAGAATCCGTTCTGTTCAGAACATAGCTATTGGGGAGAATAAGATAATCAACAGCATCGAAGAATTCAATCACGCATGGAAGAATATGTCCGAATCGACTGCGAAACTATTGTCAGCGCTCACCGACGCATCTTTGTCACAGAAAGTTGCTGAGGGTCACTGGACACTCGGTCGTATCGCGTAGCACATAACCCAGTCGATACCGGAGATGGCTAATCGCACCGGTCTCGAGGTAGTCGGACCGGGCGGAGACCGAAAGCGTAGCTCCTGTATCGTCGAGATCGAAATAGTTTTTTGCCAGATGGGTGAAAAAAAGATTGACACTACCGATATGTTTTGTACATTCGTGAAACAACTAGAGAGATTATAGCGTAGAACGTTCACAATAATGGAATAACCTTAACCGCTGAGGAGACGAGTGATTCGAATGAGAAATACATCCGTACCGAATTGTATCCAGGGTCTCGTATGGCTCCACGGTGGGAGAGGTGTATCATGATCTGAAGCAGATCGTGAGAGCTTTCAAGCCCGCTGTGACCAGATGGTTCGGCGGGCTTTTTCGTCGCCGAACTGTCAGAAAAGTTGAACGTATTGACAAAGTGAAGGCAAGACGATGGTTAGTGATTTCTACGAAGACGATAAGATCAGACCTGAAGACGACATAGGTTCAAAGAAGGCGTTCAGGAAGCTGATGCCGCTGCTCCGCCCCCATCGAAGCGGACTGGTTTTTTGCCTGATTCTGCTGTTCTCGGCTACGATCCTGTCTTTGATCTGGCCGGTGCTGATGAAACGGGTGCTCGATGTTGACATCAAGAATGGTGATTTCAACGGGCTGCTCCTGACGGTTGCCGCAATCGGATTGATACAGGCTCTGACGCTCGTGTTTCAGTATATACAACGTATCAGGCTGGAAATCATCGGTCAGGATGTGATGGTTGACCTGAAACACAAGCTATTCAATCATATCCTGTCGCTCGATGTTTCTTTCTTCGACCGCAATCCGGTTGGACGGCTCATGGCGCGGATCGAATCGGATACCGAGTCGTTGCGGATGCTCTTTACGAACACGGTTGTCCTGATAGTCGGCGACCTGATTCTGATCGTCGGCATCTTCGGCCTGATGTTCTATTTCAGTTGGAGACTGGCGGCGATTCTACTGGCGATCATGCCGATCATAGCTGTCCTGGTAATCGTATTCGAGCGGATTACGACTCCGAGGTTTCTTGAGGTGCGCAAGAAGATGGCCGAGGTGACCGCACAATTGACAGAGTTCCTGCATGGCATGTCGATCATCCAGATTTTCCATCGGGGATCGTATGCGCGCTCGCGTGTGTATCGCGCCAACAAGCTCAAATTCGATGAGGACAAGTACGTTAACATAGCGGTTTGCGTGTTTTTCAATACCGTGTTCTTCTTCGAATATGTGATGGTCGCGCTGACGCTGTTTTTCGGCGTCTACTGGATCGAACAGGGTGCGATAACAGTCGGGACAATCGGCATGTTCATCGTGCTGATCTGGCGGTCATTCGAACCGATCTGGCGGACGTCGGAACAGCTTGCCAACATCCAGAAGGCGATTGCCGGTGCAAAGAGGATATTCGCATTACTCAATGAGAAGCAGAAGCTGCCGGATCCTGCAAAGCCGGTTGCGGTCGGTGGGATCGAGAAGGGCATTCGTTTTGAGAATGTGTCGCTGTCGTACAATGACGACGGCAACTACGCGCTGAAAGATGTCTCGTTTGAGATACCTGTCGGTCGGCGCGTCGCGCTGGTCGGAGTGACAGGCGGTGGCAAGACTACGGTTATATCACTGCTTCTGCGGCTCTACGATCCGCAGAAGGGGAAGATCACGATTGATGGCATCGACATCAGGGATATACGCAAGGCGGATCTGCGGAAGAGATTCGCACTGGTGCTGCAGGACATACTGCTCTTCCCGGGCGACGTCAAATCGAACATATCTCTCGAATCGGATGAAGTATCATTCGACAGGGTGATCGATGCATCGCGGATTGTCGAGGCTGACCGCTTCATCATGCGGTTGCCTGATGGCTACTCGACTGAGGTTTCTGAGAAAGGCTCGAACTTCAGCCGAGGCGAGAGACAGTTGCTGTCGTTCGCGAGGGCGCTCGTGACTGATCCTGACGTCCTGCTGCTCGATGAAGCGACGAGTTCGGTCGATCCTGAGACCGAGCGCACCATTCAGGCTTCTCTGAAGAAGCTTATGAAAGGGCGGACATCTCTGATCATAGCGCACCGTCTCTCGACAATACTCGATGTCGATGAGATCATGGTGATCCGTAGCGGTGAGATAATCGAGCGTGGAACGCATACGGAGTTGATCCTGAAAGATGGGTATTACTCGAAGCTGTTCCACCTGCAGTTCAAGAGTAGAAATGGAGTCGTATCAAATGTTGGATAAATTCAAATGGTTGTGGAGTTATTATCGCGGCTACTGGTACGTGCTGGCGGTCCTGCTGCTGCTGACTCCGGTACAGACAGTGTTCCAGGTTTCGATTCCGAGGCTGATCGAATTCACGGTCGATTTCGTGAAGACCAGTGCGGTGCCATCTAATGCGGTAGCGACCTGGCTCGCTGCATTCGGTGCCGATTACGGTCTGTCGACTGCCGCGACATACGCGCTCTCGCTGGTGACGCTCGGTTTGTGTGCAAGCGCGCTATACTGCTTCGTGCAGTCCCATCGCGCCTGGATGAATATCAGGCTCGAATGGGCGTTTCGCCAGAAGGCGTTCGACGGCATCACCCTGCGCGGACCTGATTTTTTCAACAAGTTCCGCACGGGTGACCTGGTTACCAGGATGACCGACGATGTCGCGGAGAAACTATCGTGGTTTGCATGTTCCGGCATGTTCAGGCTCTATGAGGCTATCCTGATGGTGATCTTCACTATAGCGATGATGGCTCTGATCGATCCGATGCTGACAATCTGGTCTGTCGCGCCGTTGCCGTTTTTGATTCTGGTTTTCTTCAAGACCTCGTCCCTGCTGGACAAGCGCTACGAGCGTCTGCAGAAGCGGATTTCGCGGTTCAACGACGTGATGGAAGCGTGCTTCAGCGGAATCAGAGTCGTCAAGGCGTACGTGAAGGAGAAGGCGCAGAAGTCGAAGTACGATCACGCGGTTACGGAACGAAGAGATGCCGAGATCGCGGCTGTCAGGACGCACGCCGTGATCGAATCGCTGTACATGTATATCTGGCAATTCGGGATAATCATCGTTCTGCTGGTTGGCGGATACTATGTGATAAATGCGGGATTGTCGATCGGGAAGCTTATCGCGTTTATATACTACGTCGTGTATCTTGTGTTTCCGATGTTCGACATCGGCCAGTTCCTGGTCAAGTCGAGACAGTCGGCTGTTTCTATCGGTCGTCTGATGGAACTCGAAGATGTCGAACCGATGGTCGCAGACGGCGGGACTGCATCTGGTTTTGGCGACCTGAGCGGTCACATCAAGTTCGATCATGTGACATTCAGTTTCACCGGTCTCGACAGGAACATCATTGACGATATATCGATGGAAATCAGGCCCGGCGAGACCGTTGCGCTGGTCGGACGTGTCGGGTCGGGCAAGAGTTGGCTGATCAATATGATTCCGCGTCTGGTCGACCCGACTGGCGGTACAATTAAGATCGACGGGCGCGACCTGAGGGAGATGCAACTCGAAAGTCTTCGCTCACAGATCGGATATGTCCCGCAGGAGCCGGTGCTGTTCAGTGATACGATCAGGAACAACATCATCCTCGGGCGGGATGATGTCTCTGACGATCTGATCGACTGGGCGATCGATGTCTCGCAATTGAAGAGCGAAATCGATTCGTTCCCCGACGGTATCGAGACCGCTGTCGGCACACGCGGCATGATGCTCTCCGGTGGACAGAAGCAGCGTCTGTCGCTGGCGAGAGCGCTTGTCGGTAAGCCGAGGATATTGATCCTCGACGATTGCACGTCCGCGCTCGATTCATCGACCGAGGTGGCGCTGTGGGATCGATTGCACGAGGTCATGCCCGGGATGACCGCTATCGTGATAACACACCGCCCTGATACTCTCGAGCAGGCCGACAGAATCTATGTCCTCGAGGATGGGCGGATAGTTGAGCAGGGATTGCACGGAGATCTGGTGACTCGGGATGGCGCTTATGCGAAGATGTACAGGCGCTATCGACTTGAAGAAGAGGTTGCGTATGGATAATCAGACATACGATGACCTTGTCTATGAGAATGCATGTGGGCGGCAGACGTCCTCGCAAAGTCCTGAGCTTCGAAGGGTCTGCCCCCTCTTTGGCGCCTGAATCGGCAGATGTGGACATCTGCCGGGCACGAACTCATTTACATGTTGTGTCGGGTCTTGCATTCGGCTTGCCGAATGTGTGACCTGACACATCGCTTGCAGGCCGGCGGGTCATCGGTCGCTGATCCCGTCATTGACCCCGATCTTCTCCCTCCGGGATCCCGTGGGAGAGGGGATCCTGAGGGACACGCTTTGCGCAGGTCTGCCGGTACGGATAATGCGTCTCGCCGACACATCTTCTGTAACTCATATTCATTGGCGACACAATCACATCTTGACAAAATCGGGATTCGTGCTATAATAAGTTGTTGAGGTAGTGTTAAGTAATTCATTCTCACCGCCCTGTACATACAGGACTGATTTTGACTTGATGCTTGCAATTTCTATCAAAGTAT
>CBDUQR010000069.1:0-9534 GCA_965369655.1 uncultured bacterium
AAACGAGGGTTGGGTCACACTGTACTATAGTCTGATCGTCAGGAACTGTGCAGACCGGCGCTTCGTTGATATCGAATGTGATCGTGAAGCTGTCCTCACAATATGCACCACAGTCATCGGTACAGCGAATCGTCACTGTCACGACCTCATCACCCGATGGCGTGTACTCCCAGTTACCACCGACAAGCACACCCGGACCAGACATGATCGTGCAACCGGTAAGATTATTATCATCGTCGGTAGCTGAGTATGGCAGAGAAACGAGGGTTGGGTCACACTGTACTATAGTCTGATCGTCAGGGACTGTGCAGACCGGAGTAGAGTTGTATATCACTGTAATATTCGTAGTACCACCGCACGTTTCACCGAATTCATCGACACACTCGAAGGTAGCCGTATATACGCCAGGGCCGGTGCTGGTGAATGTCCACATGCTGCCATCAAATGAACCTGGACCTGACAGTTTCGAGCATCCCACAAGATTGTCATCGATATCTGTTGCAGAGACCGGGAAACTGAACGCCGTATCGTCGCAGACGAAAAACGTATCATCTGGTGATATATTACAAACCGGCGGACTATTGTATATAACGGTAATGTTGACAACATTGCCCTTGCCTTCAGTGGTCCCACAAGCATCATAGCATTCGAAGTCCCCCGTATAGACACCGCCAGGCGCGCTCGATGTAAACGTCCAGTATGTCCCATCAAATGTACCCGGGCCCGACAGCATTACACAACTATCAACGTTACCGTCCTCGTCAGAGCAGAGAATCTCAAAACTGAATGTAGAATCAGCGGCGACGAAAAACGTTGTATCATTCGGTACGATACATATCGGCGAGCTATTGTAATCGATCGTCATCGCCACCGTGCCACCGCAGACCGCACCACAGGCATCCTCGCACTGGAACGTCGCACTGTATGTTGCCTCGCCAGTCGTCGTGAACGTCCATGTTGAACCGTCAAACGAACCATCGCCAGAAAGCATGGTGCATCCCGTAAGGTTGCCATCTGCGTCAGTCGCTGATACGGGGAAGGAAAAGGTCGTGTCTCCACAAGCGAAATAAGAGCCGTCTGCGGGCAAATTGCAGACTGGTGCTTCGTTGATCTCGAATGTAATCGTGAAGCTATCCTCGCAGTATGCACCACAGTCGTCGGTGCAGCGGATCGTCACCGTCACGACTTCATCATCGGATGGAGTGTATTCCCAGTTGCCGCCGACCAGTACACCAGGACCTGACGTGATAACACAACCGGTAAGGTTGCCGTCAGCGTCGGTAGCTGAATATGGCAATGATACCAGTGTCGGAGTGCACTGAGTGATAGTCTGATCGTCAGGGACTGTACAAACTGGCGCTTCGTTGATGTCGAATGTGATCGTGAAGCTGTCCTCACAATATGCACCACAGTCATCGGTACAGCGAATCGTCACTGTCACGACCTCATCGCCTGATGGCGTATACTCCCAGTTACCGCCTGTAAGCACACCCGGACCAGACATGATTACACAACCGGTCAGATTATTGTCAGCATCGGTAGCAGATACAGGAAGCGATACCAGCGTCGGTGTGCACTGGAAGATCGTCTGATCTGTCGGCACACTGCAAACTGGTGCTTGATTCAGGACTACAGTCACATCGACAGAACATGTGTCGGCTTCGTCACACTCATTTGAGCAGATTAGAGTCAATGTATTGAGGCCTTCCACCGGCGTGAAGCAGACAGAGTTGCCATTCAAGTATCCGCCGATCACGGTCGACGAATGCGTACAATCGAACCCCGGCAGACATATCTCGCTCAAATCGCACAGCAACAGAATCGTATCATTAGGACACGTTGCAACTGGCGGATCGCAACAGTTGCCAATTGGTATAACAACATAATCATCAGAGCAACAGGTGCCATCCGGACAGCCTTCGGTTGCCGCACACGTAAAGAGAGAGATTTCTACATCATCGCCAGATGGCGCCGTGACGGTATATGTAACTGAACTGGTGCCATTGCCACTTATGATAGTACCGCCTGAGATCGACCAGTCGTAAATCGTCGCGCCAGCGAGAGCAGAGCATGTATAGGTCTGGCCTGTGCAAACTGAATCGTCAGAACAGGTGATCGTTGCATCAGGAGGCATGCATATAGCTGAACTGTTGATACTTCGATCCATGTTTTTTCCACCGCCACCGTCGAGATTCAGAGTTCGCATATGGTACGAAGCTCCAGCCAGAGATGCTGAGCCATTACCGTAACCCCACGCAGCGGGTGTACTCTCGGCGAGGTGACCTCCCCAGTAGAACCCAACGCTGTTTGTGGTCTGGGTCGTGAAGAATATCTGGAGGTTAATCTCTCGGTCGGATGACGAACCGGTGAAGAAGTATTTTCCAAGCGAATCAACAGAGGCATTGTAGAATTTGAAATATCGGGGGCCATTAAGCGCGAAACCGCCCGGGAAGAAATCGGGTGGAATAGATCCTGAATAGTTCAGCGCATCCGTTGGATCAGGGAGCAAAATCGAATCGGTTGGTGCGGAACACCCGGGAGGCGGAGCGCTCGCATTAGTGGTACAATACCCGCCGGCATTCACGATTGCGTCATACTCAGACATGTCCGCACTGGTAAAATAGTCGTAGGCATGAATGCCGCCTTTGGTCCACTCACACTGAATCGTGAAGAAATGCTCGGTTCCGCCGTCAGTACCCTTGACAAAGTACCTGAATGGCACGGATCGACCCTCGCTATAACAGGCAGATGAAGAATTGATGTTTCCCAGAGCCCACTTCGGTCCGACAGTCAACGTGCCATTGTGGAGCTGATGCAAGTAGGTCTTAAGTCCTAATACCACTGAAGTACTGGCGTCCGATTCAGGGGCCTGCCCAGTGCCATCTACCACCATCGTGTCGGGCACCTCTGTTCCGTACGGGATCGCCCAGGATGTTTCGATGTTGCCCGATTGGTCAGCTGTCACATCCCAAGGCTCGATATCGGGCTCTCCGAGCACCGGTGTGATCTCGACAGTTACATTTTCGCCCGGCATGTAACCGGAACCGGTAATGAAAGCGGTGTCGCCCGGTGCGTAGTCTGTCGTGTCGGTAGCAATCTCGGTGGCATTGGCGGATTGCATCCCTCCGGCCAGCGACACCCCAGCGATTACAAAAAGCATTAGCAATCTTCTCATGACCTCTCTCTCCCGCAATTATGAAAAGTAAATATCTATCGGACGTAAAACAGATCAGTAACCGTTGTACGATTCAGAGTGTGCTCAAGACTGTATCGCAAGAACTGAATGTGCGCTCCAGCAATTGGTTCCTACTGATCGCCGGTTGCTTCACCCCCATCAGTCAAGCCAACCGAACAAAACGAACGGCCCCAGAAACTGAATGAATAACGTTTGCTCGCGAGACATCGGGTCCCGCAGTGTAGTAGATACAAACGTGTAAGTAAATTTACGCAAAACAGACTTATTGTCAAGTCAAATCTTGACTTAACGTGGGACCTGGATCTTAATCGAGTTGGAAAGCCGGACAGTCCTGATCGTGATGCTCGTTATGGTCATTTTCCCAACAAGAAACTGGAACCGGGGTACAAGCAGCATACCGTGGCGGACGGTCATTCACGGGTGATAGTTGGTATGTCGGTAACGCCAGCCAACAGTTCCGAGCATGACAGTGCAGTGGAAGTGATAGATGAAGCGATGAAGAGTTTGAAGACTATTCCTGAGGTGGTTTGTGCGGATGCCGCCTATGGCAGCGGAGAGAATTGCCAGAAGATGATGGATCGAGGGATTCGTTTAGTGAGTCCGCCACCAAAAGCGCGGACATATACGGGTGAAAGTATTTCACGACGGAGGATTTTGTTTATGATGATGGCCGAGATGTTTTTATTTGTCCTGCGGGATCGACCTTGAAATATATAGGCCGAGTCAAGGATCGTCCTAATCAGCGTCGTTATGCGGGGTTGCGAAGTGTCTGTCGTCAATGTAAACTTAAAGATAAATGCACCAAATCAGATCGTCGTCAATTAAAGGTGGGTGTTAATCATGCCGCTTTAATTCATCTTCGAGCAGATAGTCTTACTGAGAGTTTCAAGAAATTGTATCGCAGTCGAGCGCCGGTGATAGAGGGGGGGGGTTGCTGAGGCGAAAGAGTGGCATGGATTGAGGCGGGCATGGCGTCGTGGTATATCCAAGATGCGTGTTCAGTGTCTGCTGATCGCTGCCGTGATCAACTTCAAACGGTTGGCCACTCATTCTATGCCCTGGAATACTCTATAATAATGCCATAAAAAACATATTTACCTGTATTGGGAGCGAGTTTCAGGAATCCTGGCCGAGAATGAATCGCAATTATGCAAATACATTATTATTGCCATAGCAACCAATAAAAATATGGGTTTTTCAACAAACCCCAAGGACCGGGCAGATAGGTAGCAAAATAAACCCACATGCTGGCCTGAAGAGCCAGAGAAATAACTTCAATCGGAACGTTATTCTGACAATCACTCTAAAAAGGTTGGTGGTCACGTTTGCGAAAGAAAGCGAGGTCATTCCCGCGCAGGCCCTTCGCGGGAGTGACATGGCCGGCTTCTCGTTTGAGTTGAATAGCACTCTTTGAACAACCTCTTGATCTTTTTCCGCTTTATGTCTACATCAGATCACTCGAGGTTTTCAAGCTCAGCTTTTCTCATGCCTGCGTTCAGGAAAGTGAAGAATATCGGGTTGAGACAATCAGAAAAATGGTCGAGCAGCAGCATGCATTCCTTCTCTTACTATATGGAACGCATGGTAGCAACCTCCTTCGAGTGGTCACGATATAGTCACGAGGGCATCACAACTCCAATATCGATATTCACAACTATTTGTCAGGAACAAAGTTACGTGGAGCGGGAAAAACAAAGCGGAGAGGCAGGGATTCGAACCCTGGGAACCCGCGAAGGCTCAACGGTTTTCGAGACCGCCCCGATCGACCACTCTGGCACCTCTCCGGTCCCTATCTTATCGCAAATGACGTTTTTGTCAAGTTCAAATACGTAAAGCAGTTCACAGACAATTACAAGAATGGTGAGCGCTATCCAGGATCCTTGAAGTCAAAATCCCCGATAGCGTTCTCGATGTCATCAGGCCGCACTCTGATAACCATATAGCCGATAAGCGTCGCGACGAGCATCATCACAAACATCCCCTCACTGCCGCCAAGGATGTAATAGAGGAATCCGTAGAGCGCTGGCGTAAGCGCCACCAGATAGAGCATAGCAAACATGAGCCTGAGTTGTCTGCCGAGCACTTGCCGATCTCGTATCGCCCGCAACTGGTTGGATCTGCTGTTGATCCATCTGCGCCTTAGAACAAACACCATGACGATCTCCAATGCGCTCACAGCGAGGAGCGTATAGCCGAGCATGCGCAATGATTCGGCTTCTACGGCTCCAACGACCTCCCATCGACGCATAAGTTGACCAGCGAGGAAAAACAGCGCCGCTCCTACAAGATCGATCAGTAATCCGAGATGCATCAGAGAGACTGAGAGTTTGAGGATTTCCTGGCGAGTCAACTTCATTGATCTCTGCGCCTCATTGCATCAAAGAAACACTTCAGCATCAACTGCGATTCCTCTGCTCTCAAGCCCGAAACAACATCCACCTCGTGGTTGAGCCTTTCATCGTGCATCAGATCGTAGAGTGTCCCGCACGCACCCGATTTCGGATCGTCTGCGCCGAACACGAGATGTGGAATCCTCGACAGGATAATCGCTCCCGCACACATCGCGCACGGTTCCAGAGTTACATACATCGTGCAATCCTCGAGTCTCCAGCTTCCGAGAGTCCCGCACGCTGCCGTGATAGCAATCATCTCTGCATGTGCTGTGGCGTCCTGAAGTCGTTCGCGTTGATTGTGACCGCGCCCCACGATTCGGTTCTGATGGACAATCACACATCCAACTGGCACCTCGTCGATCTCGGCAGCCTTCTCGGCTTCTCTCAGCGCATCTCCCATGAACCTGTAATGCAGAGCAGAATTATCCTCATCGAAAACAGTCATGGGATACAAATAACAGCATCCTGAAATCAAATCAATCTGAATCTGTGAAGAACAACTTGAAAAACCAATCTGACTGCCATGTCAAAAATTCTGGGATGAATCCGAGAGAAAGCTGTCCGCGCATCGGCAGTGTTGATGTGTAGATGGACTGGTCAGGATGCTGGCAACAACAACGGGAGCCGCTTGCACGACTCCCGTTTTTTATCTACAATCAAGAAATATCTAATCAACAATCCGGGATTTCGTCACCATCAGGATCGCACGGCGCCGGGCCGCCACCGAAGATGTAGTTGATCAGGTAGACGACATCATCGATGTCAATTCCACCTGAGCAATCCGCATCACCCGCAGCCAGCGGATCGGGTGCGGGACCGCCACCGAAGATGTAGTTGATCAGGAATACTACATCATCGATGTCTACAGCTCCGCTGCCATTGGCATCGCCACAGATGTACCCAAACTCGTTGACAGTTATCGCTACGTATTCGGAATCAGCCAATTCACCATCGGATGCAATGAACAGCACAACGTGATCGCCGACCTGAGCCAACGCTGGGTTGAAGTCGAACTCCCCTGTACCATCGCCGTAATCTGTGAACGTTGAGTTTTCAGGCATGTCAATACAGATCAGATCGGGGTCGGTGCCGTTTGGATCGGAGGAGGTGACAGGGAAATTCAGATTCTCTCCCTGTGTAATAGTCTTCGCGCCGATCGAATCAAGCTCCGGCGGCTCTGCGCCATATCGATATGTGTAGATGTAGAGTAGTATCGTATCACCGAGTTGCTCCGGATCACCTGAGTCAAGTAACTCGACCCAGATGGCGTTCGTATCAACGTCCTTGGCGGGGTCCATCCAGGTCGGCGTACCGGTTATCGTGCCGGTAGTGCCGCCGTTGAAGTTCATACCCCACGGGAGCGAACCGGTGTACTGATTCCAGTAATAATCCAGCGTTCCACCGACCGCCCAGAATTGGTAGAAGTACTCCTGGTTGAGGTACGCGTTCGGAATCTCCACTTGATAGCTCTGTATGTGCATCTCGCCGTCACAGAAGTCGCCTTGTCCGTTGCCGTCCTCATCATACTGATGCGGATTGTCCACGTATGGGCAGTTGTCGCATGAATCGCCGAAGACATCGGTATCACTGTTCTCCTGATCGGGATTAGGCGTCAACCAGCAGTTGTCGATCTCGTTGGGGATTCCGTCATCATCCGCATCCGTTTCACAGTAATCGCCGATGCCATCACCGTCCGCGTCACCCTGCTCCGGGTTGTAGTCGTTTACGCAATTATCGCACACGTCGCCGACACCGTCGTCATCCGCATCCTCCTGGCCTGGATTAGATACCATAAGGCAGTTGTCCTCTTCATTGAGGACACCGTCACCGTCGAAATCGGGATGCGGCTTGATCCTTGTCAGCATCGTTTCATCGCTCATTGAGCAACCCCAGTCGCAGAAATAATCGTCGACAGCGTACCAGCCGTTCTGGCTTCCACCCCAGCCGTAGTTCATATGGTACTGATTACCGCCAGCATCCCTCCACCCGTCGCATACGAGTGCGTGAAGTGTGATACCGTAGATAACGGGCTGACCTGCGTCGATTTCCGGCTTGAGATAGTAGTTGAACCATGTAGTAGCAGATGTAGAACTACGCCAGCGTCGTATCATCCCGCTATTGAACCTGAAGTGGTTCTGCAGAGCAGGCGCAATATCATGAAAGTATGCTCCTGACCCCTCGGGCTCGTAATCCATTTCAACAGATACTCCAATCTCGAACGAGAGCTCCGCCACCGCGTCAATCATCTCGTCTGTGTATGGCCAGACGAACTCATCGGGCATGAGGTCCCACTCATATGAATCGCTGAAATCCGCACTGAGGTAAGTCGGGGTGCCACCTTCGGGATACCACGTATAGCCGTGCGATCCCTCACCAGATGGCGGACACTGCCAATAGTGCATGATCTGTGACATAGCTGTAGCGACACAGCCAACTGGATTTCCAGGGGGGCAGTCCGCGTTATATGGGTGACCCTGGTGCCACACATTTGTCAGAAGCGGGCCAACTGTTGTCATCGCTTCCTTGCCGAGTTCCAATGCGAACTCATTCGGGCTCTTGAGATAGCGGTCCCACTCCTGTCTGTGTGAATCGTTGAAAATGAAGTAGTTCTTCGACGCCTGATCAGCCTCAAGGCTTCCATAGAAATCAATATATATCTCTGCACGGTGCGCAAATATCTCACGCATCAACTGCGGAAGGCCCTGTTCCTGATCAACATTGTAGTTGCACTTATCAGAATACAGTTTGATCGGCGGCATTTCTTTCAGTACCGGCACAATCACATAGCCGCGCGGATATATGTGGAAGCAGCGTGCGAGGAGCAGGCCGTCGGCGTATATGTCATCCACACCAGTGATCTGCGGACTCATATCACCACCCCAGTTGCCGGTTTGGTAGACCATGTATGTCAACCAGTTCTCGCAGACCTGCCCGGATTCCTCGAGTGTCGCGATCGTAGCCGAGGCCATTGGCGCCATGGCAACGATTATCAATAATAGCATAAAGATAATTGACAGATTCAGGCCAAACTTATACGATTTTGTCCTTGTTGCGGGTATCATTCTGTTTCCTCCTGTTAGGCGGGTATGAAATCGAAATAAATTAAACCATCCGTATCCATTGGTAAATATAGCCCGATCGGATTCTCTGTCAAGGACCGTTTAGCATGTTGTTTCGTTTATTTCCGAACGGTCACCCTGAACATCTTGTCGGAAGGCGTGCCGGAACGCTTTAGCTGGCAGCCAGATAGTAGGTAAGAACCCGAAGTGGATATGTCCGAGGCTCAGATGGGAGTCTGGCTGAGAACGGTGACGAATACTTCTTCGGCATCGGCTCGGAGTTCTGGATGTTATCGAGACTGGGGCTTTTCATCGAGTGGAAAATAGGCAGAGTGAAATTCAGTGACTATGATGGCTACGGTAGTGTCATCAAACTCGGCATCCCGGCAGGCTTCTGATAAATGCTGGGAGACCCGCTGAAGTCGATCTCACCGACCGCTAATAGGCTCCTCTGTTCGGCACGATGCAGATAAACTCGAAAGCCTCGTCATTAGGATTCCGGAACTGATGCATAGTATTCGGTGGCACGAACGCAAAATCGCTCTCGGATAGTTCGTGAGTAGTATCACCGATAGTTAGCGTGCCTTTGCCTTTGATGACGTAGTTCACATGCTCCCAATCATGCTGATGGTGCGGCGTGAATCCGCCCGGCGCGATACGAAAAACACGGAGCGTGTGCGTGTCCCATCCCTCGGGTATCCCGATAACATCTGATTTCGTGGTCTCCTTCACACCCTTCATGTCTACAACATCGAGGGTAAGATCGCTGTATTTGATGACGGGCATAGTGTCCTCCTGACGAGAAATGATACGTTCTCCTATCGTGGCGAGCTGAACCTCCCCCGATTAAGTGGACACATCGAGAAGATAGAGTTTTATTCTATTC
>CBDUQR010000070.1:0-9394 GCA_965369655.1 uncultured bacterium
GACGAGCAAGACTCGCACTGGATAATGCCCCAACAGAATGAATCATACCACTAGAAAGAACCTGTCCAGTGCATGGAAGTTAGCTTCAATAAGCTGGAAGAAATCATCAACTGTGGGTTCTTGAGGAAGCCTGTCAGCAAGAGCAGTTCGAATTGCGGAAGAGGCTGCTGGGCGCTCTGCTGCCAGATACAAGTCATATGCGGTGATTTGTGTTCTCTCGATAAGAGAGCTGAAATTCGCTTTTATCCACTCTGAATCGTTGGCTCTGTCGCCTAAAACGGAATCCAAAGCCTGAATGCAGATGTCGTGACCGCTGGGTACTTGAAAAGCAGCCTTTAACTCAGCCAGGACTTGTTCTTCTGTCAAGTCAACCTCCCTTGGGAACAAATATCTGTGTCGGGATTATAGCGAGAGATGATACGTTAGTCCAGCACGAAGTGATCGTGAGAATATCTGAGTTCTGAAAAACTACTTCTTAATGAGACAGCCGTTTCCAGTACGACGAAGATGCCAGCGTATTGATTTCAATATCTGTCGTCCCACAAATTCGACAACCGCCGGTACAACTCCATTGCCAAACTGCCGGTAAGCCTGGGTATCAGACACTACGATAGGCAGGTGTCTGGGGAATCCCATGAGATTAGCAGCCTCGCGTGGAGAGAGCCTTCTTGGGTTACCGCCGTTTCCGTTGCGAATCAGGACCTCAGATCCATCTTTGTAGTATCTGGCACTCAAAGTGCGTGCAATGCCTTCCGGATCGGCCAACCCGTAGCCAAATCCGTTACCTTTCTTTCGGTGTCGCTCCGCATAGTTCTTAAGGTAATTCCATAACTTGTCAGACAAAGTGTATTTCTCATCGACGCTATCCTCAAGAATATCCTTGAATCGTGTGGTTACCAATGCAGGCAACGGATCAAAAGAAAAGGGGATATCTTCCGCAAATACCTGTCTGTCAAAACACACTATAAAGACCCGTTCCCTATGTTGCGGAACCCAGTACTTAGCATCAATAACCTCATCAAATACCTGATAGTCAAGACCCTCCAATGTGTCCTTGATTACCTGCCAAGTCTTCCCCTAGTTATGAGAACGGAGATTCTTCACGTTTTCAAGAAGCACAACAGGTGGTCGTTTGATTTCAATAATCTCAGCTATGTAAAAGAACAGTGTTCCCTGAGTGGCATCCTTGAAGCCGTGTTCCTTTCCAAGGCTCTTCTTCTTGGAAACACCCGCGATGGAGAATGGCTGGCATGGGAAACCAGCCGCAAGAATGTCGTGGTCTGGAATGCGAGTTGCATCT
Source organism: uncultured bacterium (assembly GCA_965369655.1). Classification (GTDB taxonomy): domain Bacteria; phylum Zixibacteria; class MSB-5A5; order JAABVY01; family JAHJOQ01; genus JAJRZO01. The sequence continues at coordinate 1,301 of CBDUQR010000070.1, forward strand.
ATTTCCCTAATATCACCTTCCGGCCGCTCCCCAAACCAGGCTTCGTATGTTTTCTGCGCATGTTTGTCCCACTCGCACGAGAAAAGACACTCACCTCCAAGCGATTCCAGCCCCAGCCGAAATCCACCGATTCCAGAGAACAGGTCGATGAATGTGAAAGGTATGCCGAAAAGTGGTGATTGTCCTGTGTGCTCTCGAGTCCTGAAAAGCGATAATTGACCGCAGTCTGCCACCTCATCCAAGACGCTGATAAGGAGTTCTCTTTGGCTGGCAGTAAGACTGGGGCAATCTACCTCAATCCAGTTTCTCAACCAGTTGGGAATATCAGTCGTGCGCTGCTTCTTGCTAATGGTCATCACCTTAACATTAGTTGTAGTTTCTTAAACATCATATTCAAATGGTTACCTTGGTGTCAATCACTTTCTTTCCCTACTGGCTTGCCAAAGTGGCACGCTCAAGCCTTGCTTGCCCGGCTCTTTTTCCAAACGCTTCAGATTTTCTCCAGTAGCTATTGCTAACTCCGGCAGGTGGCCTACCCCTTGGGGTAGGGTTCTTTGGGGCAAATACGAAGACCTCACCCCAAGGGGGCTGTCCCAAAAGTGCTATTCAACTCAAGCGAGAAGCCGACTATGTCACTCCCGCGGAGGCGGGAGTCCATCTAACTATAACGCATTCAATGGATTCCCGCCTTCGCGGGAATGACACCACCTTCTTTCGCAAACATGATTACCTGCTTTTCGAGTCTTTTAGGACAGCCTCCAAGGGGTGAGCCACCCGACTTTTCCAGCAGGAGTGAGGCACTCCTGCCCTACTCGAATGCACTATACGTTCAACAGTCCAACGGCGCTGGTCCGCCTCCGAAGATGTAGTTAATCAGGTAGACGACATCATCGATATCGACATCACCGGAACAGTCGGCATCGCCCGAAACCAGAGGATCGGGAGCGGGACCTCCGCCAAAAATGTAATTAATCAGATAGACTACATCGTCAATATCGACAAATCCGCTGCCGTCAGCGTCGCCCGGTACGTAGGCCAACTCGATAGAGAACGCAGCCCTCGGCGACCAGGCGGTCTGGAAGAAGGGACCGTCTGCTCCCTCGGCTGCGACTCTCCAGAAGTAGGATCCCTCTGGGAGCGAGTCGGTTTCCACTGAGTTAATGCTGAATTGCATACCCTGCAGGACGATATTCGAGAAATCAAAATCGGTTGCAACTTCATAATGATAGACAAGTGCACCTGTCGATGCTGTCCAACTCAACTCAGGCATCAGAGTATTGACAACAACATCGTTCTTAGGAGCGATCGGTAACGGGACATCGAGATTCAGGCTATCGAGAATCCAACTCAGCCAGATGTCCATGAACTGCTCGATCCAGATATCGTCGAGTCTTTCGATACCGAACGCGCTGTATGTAGTCGCAGGAAAGCCCTTTTCGGCCAGCCAGTATGGATGGCTCACCGCCACGTGTCCCGGTCCATCCATGTCGTTCAGAGTTGCTCTTGCACTCGCACCGGGTGTGATATGGTCGGTGTAGTCGTAGAAGTGCCATTCCTTTGTCCACCCCTCGAATCCATCCATATATGAATCAGGTTCACCGATGAGATGATCTACGCTTTGATCCTGGTCTACCGTGGCGACGTGCATATAGTCCGACAGAAACTGATCAATGCCGTTGTCATAGATGTAGTCCTGGCTGAACAATCCCACCCTCCCCGCATTGTCGAGATATTCGGCGAGAACATCGGTCTCGGCCTGCGTCAGGCAGCTTACATAGTCGGGGCTGGAGGTTCTTGTACCGAAGTATGAACCGGTCGTCCAGATAACGGCATGGTATGGAATGAGATCATCGTAGTCAGGCGTACCGCTCTCCGAAGTGGAGTACGTGTCGAACGAATATCCGACATTCTGCATCGCCTCAACAAGATTCTCCGACCAGTGCGAGCCGTTGTTGTCGAGGACCAACAGGATTCTCTGGCGATTGATATTCAGTTTCAATTCGATGTCCTGCGGCTGGCCGTCAGAATCGAGCTGTAACAGGAATGTGACCGCTGAATCAGGTTCAACCTCCATTTCGGGTCTTCCTGCAAGCACCTCAAACCTGAATAGCGATAACTCGTTCGATAGCTCCTGACCATGAACCGCGACGCCGAAATCCGCAGTGTTGTCCAGCACCGATACTCTTGGGTCAGTTGTCGTTAGCATTCCTGTCAGGACCGAAGCGCCGGCGCCATCACACGCGAGGGTAATGACCAGATCGACCACTTCGCCTGAATCAGCATCGGAGTTGAAGTTTGAAGGGTAACCAGTGGTAGCAGTATCGAGGATCTCTATCGCAACAGTTCGATAGATCGGAGCCACCGGATCGACATACAGGTCCAGTCTGATAGAATCGCCGTAGTACTCAATGCCGGTTATCGTCATCAGGTCGAGCGCGCTGTTGTTGCTCTGGCTGTTCGGATTCGACGAGAAGCTGAAATGCGAATTGGCTGTGGCACTTGGGTAGAGATCACCGGCATCGCCTCTGTTGGTGCGGGGATGCCTGTTGCCGGTGCCGTAGTCTTTTTCGAGGTCCGAGCTGCCGTCGGCTTGTTCGAGCGAAACATACCTGTGAGTTTCATCCTGCTGCCAGCCGCTCCAGTCGACATGCCAGATTGCGAGTCCGCCGTCGCCCCTGAACAACGAATCATAACCGATCTTCGCTCGATTTTCGATCAGAAAATACTCGTCAGGGTCAGTCGGGTGACTGATCCTGTAGCATACCGAGTTGCTGGCTGCTGGCGGTATGACGAGATCAATCAGATTTCCGGTAACCTCGACAGGCGTCATCCATCCGAGCCGACGCTTCATCTCGGCGCACATGTGCGTCGGTCTTTCGGGATTTCCCGGCAGCGCACCCCATGATCCACCGGCCATCAAACAGTAGACCCCTATCCCCTCGGATGAACCATCGGTGTCGTAAAGGTCTGGCAGTCCAAGCGCATGGCCGTACTCGTGACAGAAAACGCCGATTCTTATCATCTCTCCGCCAAGCAACTCCTCCGGTTCGCAGGAATACCTGCCGGTGGTTACTCCGTCGTTAGTCCACGCCTCGTAGTACCATGCGTGCGACCATATATCGTTCAGGTCGCCTGTCTCTTCCGCGCCTGGACCGGCGTGAACTAAGAAGATCCCTTCAGCGTAGCCGTCGAAATTGTTGTCGAATGCAGAAAAATCGAGAACCGGATCGAGCAGATTGACACAGTCCTCGAGCAATCTCTGGGAGTTATTCGGGTACGATCCAAATCCATAGTTTCCGTTCGCATAATAGCTGTATGGGTGCGGAGCGGTTATCCAGACTGTGACCGTTCCGGCAGGAGCGAATGCGCCGTATGATATTTCCTGATAATACTCATACAGTGAGCCTGTCGGCAGGACTTCTGTGGAGAACATTAGATCGGTGTATGCCGACTGTGGATGACTCCCCTGATCTGCCGGATTGTCGGAGAATTCGACTAAGATCAACAGCAGGTTATCCGTGTTGTTCGGTCTCAGGCGTGCCGCTTCATCGAGATCTCGCTGGATTTCGGGGGGTATCGTTGGCATTCCCTGCCTGATCCCTTCCGGTACCGGCATTTTGTGGTGCTCGGTGAACCATTCGGGTGGCGCAGGCGGCATCACCGCCATAACGATGGTGCTGAACACAAGAATCAATATTGCAGACAGGTAAACGAGTCTCGATATGCTGAACATGTCTCCTCCGGGGTTCGCGGCTTGCACTTGCCGCCGATCAAATTGATCGCTCGTATATGATAATATCAACAAGCAGAGTAATGTTGATAACGAGCTATCGGAAAGTACAATTCTGATGCTGAATCAAGATAACTAATTCCCGGTTACATGCAACACTTTCTGCGCCCGGATGTTGAAAATACCTGGATTAGATGGCGCTGCATGAGTAGATTGAGCGCATAGACAGATACTGTTACGAGAGATGATGCAGTCAGACTCACTATTGAACAAGGTGCTCGGAACCATACGCGATTATGGGTTAGTGGATCGTGGCGACAGGCTCGTATGCGGAATCTCCGGAGGACCAGATTCGGTATGTCTGGCACATATTCTGGTGTCACTATCAAATCAGCTCGATCTCGACCTGATTCTTGCTCATGTCAACTATCACACACGAGGAACCGATTCCGACCTCGAAGAAAAACTTTGCAGGCAGATAGCAAGCGATCTTAATTTGCCTATACGTGTTCGATCAATCAGCCATGATGAACTCGCCATGATGAAGAACAGCAATTTCCAGAGAGAGGCCAGAGAGTATCGGCTAAGCTTTTTCGAAGAACTACGCTGTGAACAGCATGCCGACAAGATCGCCCTCGGTCACACTGCCGATGACGTCGCCGAGACAGTCTTGATGCATATCTTGAGAGGGAGCGGAATCGACGGCTTATCTGGTATACACCCGCGATCCGAGCACCTGATCAGACCGCTGATCGACTGCAGCAAGGAAGATGTAATCGATTATCTCGACAGCAGAAAACTCGAGTACAGGATTGACAAGAGCAATCTCGAATCGAAATACCTGAGAAACAAGATTCGTAACAGGCTGATGCCCGACCTCGAGGAAAACTACAACTCCAGAATCGTCCCGGCATTGTGCAGGACAGCAGCTATCGCTCGTCACTTGCAAGGATTTCTCGATAGCTGTGTGGAGGCTGTCGAGCCGAAAGTCGTATCACTATCCCGTCTCGGCAAAGTGTTGATGGACCTGGATCGCTACCTCGATCTGGAACCGGCGATCCGTCACGAATTGATAAGAAGAGCGTTTAAGTCTCTGGTTGGGGGAGAGAGAAACGGCAGGTCGCTCGATTTCGAACTGGTGGTGAATGTCGACGACCTCACAAATGCTGTCGTTGGAAAGAGAGTCGATCTCGCTAACGGGATCATGGCCGAGAGGGGCGACTCCGCCATAATTCTATTCAACCGCGACACACAGTCTCTCAAGCCACATGCCGTAAATCTGCCGGGAACGAACAATCTGAGGGAGTTTTCTCTTGAAATATCGGGCGAACTTATCGATTATGATGGCTGGATCGACAGATCGAGCGACAACTGGTCGGCTGTGATCGACGCCGACATTGCATCCGGGCCTTTCGAAGTCAGGGCGCCGGTCGATGGCGACAGAATCAGGTTGCTCAATGCGCCGGGAAGCCGCAAGCTGTCAGACATATTCACTGACAGGAAGATTCCTCGCGCGTTAAGACATGAAGTGCCGCTTCTTGTTGCGGGTGATAGAGTAATCTGGATCATCGGCGTCGGCATATCGCATGAAGCGAGGTTGACGGAAGAAACATCAAGAGCATTGAAACTACATGCAGGACCGCGCGTTAAACAGCATGATCGTAGCTGAGGGCTTTGAGGTTCTCATTGACCGGGACCGACTGACGAAACGAGTCTCAGAACTGGCGACACAAATCTCAGCCGACTACCGAGGCCGGCGGCCCGTACTGGTTGTCGTGCTGAAGGGGAGCTTCATCTTTGCAGCCGATCTCGTCAGACAGCTCAAAGTAGATCATGTGATTGATTTCATCGCAATCGGAAGCTATGGCAGCTCTCAGAATTCGAGCGGAGCGGTCAGGTTGCTAAAGGATCTGAATCACAATATTGAGGGACAGGATGTTATCATCGTCGAGGACATTGTTGACAGCGGATTGACTTTGGGTTATATCTATGCAAGTTTTCTGGCGAGGGAGCCGAAGTCACTGGAGGTGGCCGCTCTGCTGGATAAGTCGTGGAACAAAAAGGCGAACCTGAGCATAAGGTATATTGGATTTAAGATTCCCGACCGGTTCGTGGTAGGATATGGGCTTGACCTCGACGAGCGATACAGAGGATTGCCCTTCATTGCCTATCCGAGAGAAGATGAGGAGAGTTTGTGATCGATAGATACGAACAGGACAATCGGGGCGGACGGAAACCCAATCCTCCGAGATCTCCGAAAGACGGGAAGGACGAATTCCAGTGGAAACGGAGCGCCAGACCGCTGTTCTTCTGGCTCGTTATAGGTCTGGTCCTGATTTTCCTCATAATGTACTACTACTCCGGTCAGACCGATATTGCGTTGATCAGCTACTCGGAGTTCGTCGGGCAGGTCGATAACGGTAATGTTTCCGAGGTCGTCATCATCGAGCGCACTATCAGAGGCAAATTTACACAGCCGTACACGCATGCTCAAGGCGGAGAGAGTAAGAGTTACGTCGATTTCAAGTTGCGAATTCCGTTTGAAGATCCCGACTTGCTGATCCGGCTCGAAGCGAAAAATGTCCAGATCAAGGCAGAAGAGCAGCCGTTCAACTGGTTGACAATTCTCGGATTCGCGCCATGGCTGTTGCTGATTGTTTTCTGGATGTTCATGATGCGGCAGATGCAGGGTGGAGCCGGCGGACCGAAAGGACTCTTCTCGTTCGGCAAAGCTAAAGCGCGGTTGCTCACCGACGACAAGATCAAGGTGACATTCGATGATGTCGCCGGTTGCGTCGAGGCAAAGGAAGAGCTCCAGGAGATCATCGAATTCCTGAAAGAACCGGGGAAATTCCAGAAACTTGGCGGCAAGATACCCAAAGGCGCACTTCTGCTCGGCGCTCCGGGCACCGGCAAAACACTGCTTGCGCGCGCCGTTGCGGGCGAGGCTGGTGTCCCGTTTTTCTCTATGAGCGGGTCTGACTTCGTTGAGATGTTCGTTGGAGTCGGCGCATCGCGCGTGAGAGACCTCTTTGACCAGGGCAAGAAAAACGCTCCATGCATTATCTTCATAGACGAAATCGATGCTGTCGGTCGTCATAGAGGCGCTGGTCTCGGCGGTGGTCACGATGAGCGTGAGCAGACACTCAACCAACTCCTTGTCGAAATGGATGGCTTCGAGTCGAACGAAGGCGTTATTCTGCTAGCGGCTACGAATCGTCCCGACGTCCTCGATCCGGCGCTGCTGCGCCCCGGACGATTTGATCGGCAGATCGTTGTCGATCAACCTGATGTGAAAGGCCGTGAAGGTATCCTCAAAGTCCATGTCGCAAAAGTCAATATCGATGACTCTGTGAATCTGGAGGTGCTCGCTCGCGGCACCCCCGGCCTGTCGGGCGCTGAGCTTGCGAATATGGTAAACGAGGCTGCCCTTCTCGCTGCGCGAAAGAACCATGACAAAGTCACAATGGAGGACATGGAAGAGGCCAAGGACAAAGTCATGATGGGCACAGAGAGGCGATCACTGGTGATCTCCGAAGAAGAGAAGAAAACGACAGCGTACCACGAGGCGGGGCACGCTCTCGTCGCCAAGCTGATGCCCAAGTCAGATCCGGTTCACAAGGTTACTATCATCCCACGTGGCATGGCGCTCGGCCTGACATCGTATCTGCCGGTCGACGAAAAACATACCTACTCCAGAGAATTCCTCGAAGGTAAACTCGTTCATATTCTCGGCGGACGGGCGGCAGAGAAGCTCATTTTCGACCAGTTGACAACTGGAGCCGGAAACGACATCGAGCAGGCTACAGCTCTTGCGCGCAAGATGGTCTGCGAGTGGGGCATGTCCGAGAAGCTCGGACCTTTGACATTTGGCAAGAAAGAAGAAGAGATATTTCTCGGTCGGGAGATCGCACGTCATCGTGATTACTCCGAGGCGACCGCGCAACTCATCGACTCCGAAGTCAGGGTGATCATCGAAAGAGCCGAGGCAAGAGCGATGGAACTGCTCAAAGACAGTATAGATATCCTGCGTAAAGTCGCCGAGACTCTTTTGGAACGCGAGACGCTTGACGGCGCTGAGCTCGATCGGATCATCAAGGGCGAAGAACTTGAAAAATCGCCATCTCCGGTCACCGAGAATTAGAACGGCAGACTGCCACCTAAGAGCATACTATAGAAGGTCGTTGATATGGCATGTCAGATGACTGGTGAGTGAATTTCTTCGTCATTGTGAGCGACCGAAGGGAGCGTGGCAATCTTGCAAGATGGACCCCGGTTTTCACCGGGGTGACAGAAGCTGAGATCACAGCGTCACTGTCGCTACTCGCGATGACGAAGACTTCGCGCTATGTCATCCCGGCGAA
>CBDUQR010000071.1:0-9232 GCA_965369655.1 uncultured bacterium
CCTTCGCGGGAATGACGGAAGATGGTTCCCGGCAAGTCCTGAGTAGAGCGAAGGGCTTTCGCCGGGATGACATGGCGTGGCTTTCGTCAACACGTCCAGAATCCACTTGCGTTTTGCATTCACAGTCCATTGATTTCATGGCACGGTGAGGGGCAGACCCTTCAAAGCTCAGGACTCTGCCCTTCAAAGCTCAGGACTCTGCCCTTCGAGGCTCAGGACTTTGCCCTTCGAGGCTCAGGACTCTGCAGGGCTCCTGACCTACAAGACACCGTGCATATACTGGAGATCGAAGTATGAGCTATCTGAAGGAAACTGATCCGGAGATATACGAGGCGATGAGCGGCGAGGTCGGTCGTCAGAACGATAAGATCGAACTGATCGCATCGGAGAATTTCGTTTCGGCTGCCGTCATGGAAGCTGCCGGTGGCGTAATGACAAACAAATACGCCGAAGGCTATCCGCATAAGCGTTACTACGGCGGCTGCGAGTTTGTCGATGTCGCCGAGGACCTCGCGCGAGATCGAGCGAAAGAACTGTTCGGTTGCGACCATGTCAACGTGCAACCCCACTCAGGATCGCAGGCGAACATGGCTGTCTACTTCACGATCCTCGAACCGGGCGACACGGTCATGGGACTCGATCTCTCGCACGGCGGGCATTTGACGCATGGCCATCCGATCAACTTCTCCGGCAAGCTCTACAAGTTTGTCGGGTACCAGGTCGACAAAGAGACCGAAGTTATCGACTACGACGTCCTCGCGCAACAAGTTCTCGATGTCAAACCGAAGATGATCGTGACGGGCGCGTCGGCATATCCGCGCACGCTCGATTTCGTGAGGTTCAGCGAGATTGCCGATTCTGTCGGTGCGTATCTAATGGTTGACATCGCGCACATCGCGGGGCTTGTCGCCACCGGGCTGCATCCATCGCCGTTTCCGCACGCTGATTTCGTGACAACGACAACGCATAAGACGCTTCGCGGTCCTCGCGGCGGGATGGTAATGTGCAAGGAAAAATATGCCGAGGATCTCGATCGCACTGTGATGCCAGGGATTCAGGGTGGCCCGTTGATGCACATCATCGCGGCGAAAGCTGTAGCATTCAAAGAGGCGCTCCAGCCTGAGTTCAAGATATATCAACAGCAGATTGTGAAAAACGCGGACGCCATGGCTGATGAGTTTGTCAAGCTCGGACAGCGGGTGGTGTCAGGCGGGACCGACACGCACCTGATGCTGCTGTCGTTTCTCGATAAGGATTTCTCCGGCAAGAAGGTCGAGAAGGCTCTCGACAAATCGAATATCACCGCAAACAAAAACACTGTACCGTTCGATACGAGAAAGCCGTTCGTGACTTCCGGGGTTCGCCTCGGGACGCCTGCGGTCACGACGCGCGGGATGAAAGAAGACGAGATGCGAGAGATCGCGCGGTTGATAGACAAAGTGATTAACAACTTGAAGAACGAAGATGTCTACGCCGAGGTGCGATCGGGCGTCAAGGAACTGTGCGATCGGTTCCCACTCTATCCTGAGTTGAAGGAAACATACGGAGTGGACTGAGGATCAAGTCATGCTGTTGGAATTCTCGACGTATCCCATAGGTTCATCGGAGTCTCTCTCGGAGGACGTGGCTGAGATTATTGCGATCATTGAGGACTCGGGACTTGTACATCAGACTCACTCGATGGGCACGGTTGTCGAGGGCGACTGGGATGAGTTGATGGAACTGGTGAAGATGTGTCACATGAAACTGCGCGAGAAGTTCAATCGCGTCGGCACGCGGATCGTCATCGATGATCGAGAAGGAGCGACCGGCAGGATCAAGGGCAAGATAGAATCGATCGAGAAGCATCTCGGAAAAGAGATACATAAGTAATCAAATCAGACCTGGATGTGAATGATGACTGAGCATATAGTGGTCATGTCGACAGTTTCGAGCCAGACTGAAGCTTCATGGATCGGCGAGGACCTGATCAACCAGAAACTTGCCGCCTGCGTCAATGTCATGCCGGGCGTGACGTCGTTCTACAGGTGGGGTGGCGCGGCTCAGACGGGAAAAGAACTCCTGCTGATAATCAAGACATGCGGAGAGATGTATGAACGCGTGTCCGAAGTGATAAAGAAGCACCACAGCTACGAAGTGCCGGAGATCATCGCGATTCCGATAATCGATGGCGATGCGGCATATCTGAAGTGGATCGATGAATCCTGCGAACAGGACTGAGGCCTGCATTCGCCAGGACAGAACGGAATGATGACTATATGAAACACAGGAAGACGGATACCGGTTACGTGCTGAGGATGGAGAAGGGCGACGAGATCATCGGGACGCTTGCGCGTTTTGCGGACGAGGCTGGAATCGGTGCGGGCTTCATCACAGGCATCGGCGCGGTATGCGATCTCGAACTCGGCTACTTCGATGTCAAGAAAAAAGAGTACTCGAAAAAACATTTCGATGGCGACTACGAACTGATCAATCTGACCGGCAATATCTCTCTCGTCGAATCACGCGGATTCGTTCACGCCCATGTGACAATTTCCGATGATGAATTCAATGTCCACGCAGGCCATCTGTTCTCCGGAATGATATCCGTGACAGGTGAGTTTGTGCTGATGACAATCCCGGCTGAATTGCACAGGGCTCACGACGCTGAGACCGGTCTCAATCTTCTCGATCTATGATGCCCGAAAGTCGTACAGTCGCGCTGCTGACAGATTTTGGGACATCGGACAGCTATGTCGCCGAGATGAAAGCAGTGATGCTGTCGATTCACCGCGATCTTCGATTCGTCGACATAACGCATGATGTCTGTCCGGGCGATATCAGGCAGGCGGCGTTTCTGCTCTGGAGATCGTACCGGTTTTTTCCCGATGATACGATATTTCTCAGCGTGGTCGATCCGGGCGTCGGGACAGAGAGAAAGATTCTCCTGATGGATTCTGGCAGGTATCGTTTTGTTGCACCCGACAACGGCGCGCTGTCGATGGTCATGCGTGAAATCGAGTGCGATGTTTACAATGTTACGAACCGGAGCTATGCAATTGATGCAGACAGCGCTACATTCCAGGGTCGGGACGTCATGGCTCCCGCAGTGGCATACTTAGCGTCAGGCGTTGAGCCGTCGCAGTTCGGTCCCGTCGCGTCAGAGATATGCAAACTCGACATTGCGACGCCGATCAGAAACGATGTTTGTATCGAAGGTGAAATCATCTCGATTGACAGATTCGGTAACGCGATAACGAACATCTCGACGCATGATCTCGATGGTTTCTCTGGCGAGCGGAGAATGTCTGTCACGTTCGGCGATACGCGCTTTGACTCGATTGAAAAAACATATTCCTCTGTCGATATCGGCAACATGGTTGCGTATATTGGAAGCTGCGGTCTGCTGGAACTCGCTGTCAATGGTGGAGATTTTGCGGATAAGTTCAACGCGACAGTCGGTGGGAAAGTGGTGGTGATACCGGATGGCAAATGACGGCAGGCCCTCATGGGATGAGTATTTCATGGCGATTGCCGATCTGGCCGCCACGAGATCGACATGCCTGCGCAGGCAGGTTGGCGCTGTTATCGTCAAGGAGAAACGCATTTTGTCAACCGGCTACAATGGTGCGCCTCGCGGACTCGCGCATTGCCTCGATATCGGCTGCCTGAGAGAGCAGTTGAAGATACCATCAGGCGAACGCCACGAACTCTGTCGCGCGATCCATGCGGAGCAGAACGCGGTCGTGCAGGCGGCAACATCGGGCGTCAATATCGATGGGAGCACGATTTATACGACGACATTTCCGTGCAGTCTCTGTTCCAAGATCATTATCAACGCCGGGATCGTGCGCATAGTCTGCCGTGATGGCTACCCTGATGATTTGTCGAGACAGATGTTGCGCGAATCCAATATGCATGTCGATCTGATGATGGAAGATGGCTCAATCAGGTTGATGGAGTTTACGGAGGAAGAGGCGTGAAGTGCCCGTACTGCGGTGGAGAAGAAGACAGGGTCGTAGATTCTCGCTCGGTGCAGGAAGGTCGAGCGATCAGGCGCAGGCGAGAATGCGCAGGGTGCGGCAAGCGGTTCACGACATACGAGTACATCGAGGTAGAGGGGATGACTGTCCGCAAGTCTGATGACAGGCGTGAACCGTACGACAGGCAAAAGCTCAAACGCGGGATCGAACTCGCGACGAATAAGCGCCCGGTTTCGCAGAAGCAGATAGAGAAGTGCGTTATGGATATCGAGAATGAGCTGCTCAATCTTTCAAGACATGAAATCGAGTCGGAGACAATCGGCGAGATGGTCATGCAGAGACTGCGCGAGATTGACGAAGTAGCATACGTGCGATTCGCGTCGGTCTATAAGAATTTCAAAGACAAAGAAGAATTTTTCGATGAAGTCAGAAGGCTCCTTGACAGCGAGAACTGAGTGAGCGAAGGCTATCGCAGCGATATGCCATTTCTCGATCATCTCGAGGAATTGAGACGACGACTACTGAAGGCAGGAGTTGCGTGCATTGCCGGAGCTGTCGGAAGCTGGTTTTTTGTCGATCACGTGATCGACCTGATCGCCGGTCTTGTCGGAGAAGTCTATTTTATGGCTCCGACTGAGGCGTTTCTCGTGAGGCTGAAGCTGTCGATCATCATGGGGATTATGCTCGCGGTCCCTGTTATATCCTATCAGCTCTGGTGTTTCGTTTCACCCGGCCTTTACTCGCGAGAGAAATTGCTCGTTGTTCCGGTAGTATTGTCCGCGACAGTCTTCTTTGCGCTGGGCGCAGGTTTCTGCTATTTCATTGTTCTTCCGGCAGCGATAGAATTCCTGATGGGCTACGGCACTGAGAATATGACGCCGCTGATATCAATCGGCAATCTTCTTTCTTTCGCCGGTTACCTCGTGCTGGCTTTCGGCGTCGTTTTCGAGTTGCCTGTTGTGGCGTTTTTCCTCGGGCGAATCGGAATCGTCTCTCACAAAATGATGGCTAAGGGTCGCCGCTATGCCGTCATCCTTTCGCTCGTATTGGGTGCTACTCTGACGCCGCCCGATCTGTTCAGCCAGGTGATGCTTGCCGGGCCGCTGCTTATACTCTATGAGCTTTCCATCTGGCTGGTCAGATTCACAGGCAAGAAAGTGGACGAGGGAGACTTACTTGACGATGATGAAAGAGAGATAGGACTGGGCGGATGACAACTATGAATACAGACCGGAAACAGTACGATAGCAAAGCTTCAGTAATGCGCAGATCATGTCTGATTATGACACTGATGATCCTGCTGCAGGCGAGCATGGCTTTCGCAGCCAGTATAGCGACAGTATGGGACATCGGTGAGGAGCGCACGTACCGATTTTCGATCGGCTCTGCGCCGATTGGCACACATACTGCAAAACTCATCGGCTCAGAATCGGTGCCGGGTGTGGGGCATGTCTATCTGTTCGAGATGAAGGTCATGCTCGACATGACGGCGCTCGGCCAGGCTTTTCGGGCTGATTTGTCGTGTTCTCTATACTGTGATGCTCGCGGCACACCGATGCGCTATATCTCGGAATATGTGCTGAATGGTGAGCGGGCGACACTGCGCGCTGACATTGTGAACGACGTGTTCATGGGCAGTGGGACAGGAGCGGGATTTGATACTACATTCTCATTCAACATCCCGCCCGCCACGTCATTGGCTGATAACAATTTCATCTCGCAGTGGGAGATAGCCTTCTACAGCGTCGATATGACTGTCGGCTCCACACAGACAATTGACATCCTCGTTCCGCAGTTGCTCAAGCGAATACCGATGGAGGTGAAAATCACTGGCAGGGAACAGATACAGCTTGGTGACGAGACTGTCGAATGCACGGTCGCGAAAATCGATCTGATAAATAATCTTTTCTATATTGCAGATGACGGGAGGCTGCTGCGAGTTGTTGACACCAGACAGAATCTCACTATCAATCTTCTGACCGAGTCCGAGGCGTCTGGGACGCATGAGATCGAAAGCGTTTTTTGGTCGACGATACATCGACGAGCCATGATCTGGGCGTTCTATGCCGCCATTGCGATGGCATGCATTCTACTGCTTGCGCGCGGCAGCCTGTCGCGACCCGACTACTGGTTGTTGTTCGCGATGTCTGGGATAACATTCGCATTGGTGATCTATGTACAAGCACCAATCCAGCAGAGGCTTTCCGGCATCGTCTTCAGATCGATAGGATCATCAGGCACGGGCGCCTATGTCGCCGCGTTTGTGATCGCAGCCGTGTCCGGTCTGTTTCAGGAGGCGTTCAAGTCGCTCCTTATCTGGTTCAGATGGAACCAGGCCGGCGACAGACCGAACCTGAGATCGATGGTGGCACTCGGCGCAATGGTCGGAGCCGGGTTCGGAATGGTGGAGGCCTGCTGGCTGACCGGCGGACTCTATGCTGCTGGCGCGCTCGGTCTGGTCTCGCTTGCGGTCTGGGAACGGCTGATTACGATCCTTTTTCATACTGCGATGGGCGTCATGCTTGGCTACGGAATTGGACGCAGACAACTATGGCAATTCCTGGCAATCGCGGCGGCATTGCACACTTTCGGCAATTTTTCGATAGTATTTGTCAGGCATGGCTATGTCGATGCCTTCGTGTTCGAGGCGCTTCTCACAGTGTATGACCTGGCGTTATTTGTAGTAGCACTGGTGATTTTGCATAAGGTCACAAAACGCTGAATCGACCCAGTTTTTTCCCTTGCACAGGCATTGCGTTGCATATATATTCCGAGGGTTTTTGAGAGCATTGAGTCAACTTTAAGCTTTATGGATTTATGCGGAAAAACGGAGGACAACGAAAATGGCGATGACGATAACTGATGAATGCACAGCATGCGGGCTCTGTCCGCCAGAGTGTCCGAACGACGCTATTGAAGAGGGCGACATATTCATAATTGATCCCGACAAGTGCGACGAGTGCGAAGGTGTCGAGGGTGGGTCTCGCTGTGTTGAAGTCTGTCCGGTAGATTGCATCATCAAGGCTGAGTAAGCCGGGTGCAACCCAATTTAAGCGCCCGCGAGGGCGCTTTTTTTTTGAGGGAGCTTCAAATCATCATGCCGTTCAAATATGTAGACGATATTGCGATTGCCGATTGTGCGGTGGAGATCGAGGGCGCCACGCTCTCGCAGCTTTTCGAGGACGCCGCCCTGGCTCTTGTCACACGGATGATCGATCCATCGACCGTGCTGAGATCGCGCTCGTGGAATCTGGAGTTGACAGAGGACAGTATCGAGAGGCTGTTCTACGACTGGCTGTCGGAGTTGATCTATCTCAAGGACGTCGAGACTGCGCTATTCTCGGAATTCAGGATTGACGAAATCAGCGATGGACCGCAGTTCAGGCTGAGAGCAAGAGTCAGCGGCGAGCCTATAGATCATGATCGGCACGATATAGCTGTTGACATAAAGGCTGTGACGATGCATATGTTCAGAGTAGAACAAGTTGGCGATGTCTGGAAAGCATTTGTGATTTTCGACCTGTAGGTGAAACGATGGAAAAACGCAAGATCGCAGAAGGCGTCTGGGAGGTAGATCGATCCCAGAAAGATGGCATGAGAGTGCCGGCAAGAATATACTCATCTGACCGACTCATAGGACAGGTCGAGCAGGGTGTATTCGAGCAGATAACCAATGTCGCATGCATGCCCGGCATTGTGGGCGCGGCGCTCTGCATGCCCGATGGCCACTGGGGATACGGATTCCCGATAGGCGGTGTGGCGGCGTTCTCGACCAGCGATGGCGTTATATCACCCGGCGGGATCGGATTCGACATCAACTGCGGCATGAGGATGCTCAGGACGAATCTTACACTCGATGAGGTCAAACCGAAGTTGCAGGAACTGGTCGATACGCTCTTCAAGTATGTGCCGGCCGGGACAGGGAAGAGCGGCACAGTCGGGCTTGATCGCAAGACCTTCAGGGATGTCATGACCGACGGTGTCGAATGGTGCGTGAAAAACGGCTATGCGACGCGGGCGGATCAGGACTCTATCGAGGAACGCGGCTGTCTCAAAGGCGCTAATCCCGACTTCGTATCGGACAAGGCGTTCAAGCGCGGCATCATTCAGCTTGGCACTCTCGGTTCAGGCAATCACTATCTGGAGATCGAAGTTGTCAAAGAAGGCAACGTTTTCGATTTGCCGACTGCGAATGTCTTCGGGATTGATCGCCCCGATCAGATCATCATTTCGATCCACTGCGGGTCGCGCGGATTCGGGCATCAGGTCGCCACAGATTATCTCAAGGTCTTCGAAAAATGCGTTCATAAGTACGGCATTCATGTTCGGGATCGAGAGCTTGCATGCGCGCCGTTTACTTCCGATGAAGGACAGCGCTATTTCGAGTCAATGAAATGCGCAGCAAATAACGCGTTCGCCAATCGGCAGGTCATCACGCATCAGGTGCGCAGCGCGTTTAAGAAAGTCCTCTCCAAGTCGGATCAGGAACTCGGTATCAGCACGATATACGACGTCGCGCACAATATCGCCAAGGTTGAAAAGTATACTGTCGATGGCAGGGAGCTTGAACTCGTCGTGCATCGCAAGGGCGCGACGCGCGCGTTCGGACCCGGCTCGTTTGCGCTTCCCGAGAAATATCGCGGCGTTGGGCAGCCGGTGATAGTCGGCGGATCGATGGAGTCCGGTTCGTATCTTCTCGTCGGTACTCAAAAGGCGATGGATGAGACATTTGGTTCAACTCTCCATGGAGCGGGGCGAACGATGTCCCGGATGAAAGCGAAAAAACGAGTGCGAGGCAAAGACCTTGCTGATGATATGCGCAGTCGTGGAATTCTTGTCAGGGCTGCATCGTTCTCCGGACTCGCCGAGGAAGCCGGTTTCGCCTACAAGAACATCGATGACGTGGTTGACGCTGTGGACAAGATCGGGATTTCACGACCGGTTGCCAAACTCCTGCCGATAGCGAATGTTAAAGGGTGATTCCAGTAAGTCGGCGTTAGCATCAGGTAAGGCATATTGTGGGCGGCAGACATCCTCGTCTGCCCCATTTTGGATGCAGAAGAATCGGCAGATGTGGACATCTGCCGTGCACAGAATCACAATTGTCATCCTCGCAGGCTGTCGCGCGTCACCCCTGCGGAGGCAGGGGTCCAGTCATGTTTTTCATGTTCGTTTCACTTACGCATTCTGAAACTGGTTCTGGATTCCTGCCTGCGGGCATGTTGACAAACCCTTGTTTTTCTCGGCGGCATATCAGATACTTCGGAATT
>CBDUQR010000072.1:0-9090 GCA_965369655.1 uncultured bacterium
CTCGAAAGAGCATTATCAAACACTTCACCAACGTTCATGAAATGTTCGGGCTAACGGTGTTATCAAACGGATCAGGAATATCGAAGCTAACCTGCCTTTTCAACTTCAGGGGTTCGATTGTGACAACGGCTCTGAGTTCCTCAACCATCACCTGGTACGGTACTTCACCGACCACAAACCAAGAGTGAAGTTTACCAGATCTCGACCATACAAGAAGAACGACAATGCCCATGTCGAACAAAAGAACTGGAGCCATGTCAGGCAATTGCTCGGGTACGACCGCTTAGACAATCCCGAACTGGTCGATCTCATCAACAACCTCTACACCAACCAGTGGAGCCTGTTACAAAACCACTTCTGCCCAACACTGAAGCTCAAACAGAAACTGCGTATCAACAGCAAATACAAGAAGAAATATGAAGCGCCCAGAACACCTTACCAAAGACTCATGGAGTCAACTCATCTCTCTGAAGAGCAGAAAGAGCAACTCAACACTTGCCATCGGAACCTTAATCCCTTTAAGTTGAAACGGACAATTGAAAGGAAACTGAAGGCAATATTCAAACTCGTCAGAGTAACACCTAATGTGAGGAAACGTATCTGACACGAATAAAACCCCCGGTAACATCTTTCAATGAGGCAACGCGGGGATCACCGAGTATCCATCCTCGGACCTCTTTTCTGATCTGGAGAAATAGTAATAGTAAAGCACCGCAGATGCCGCATAAAGTCCCGCAGCAATCACGAAAGATTGAGTGTAACCATGATTCTCGATAACCCAGCCGCCAAGCTGCGTTGACAACGCCCAACTCGCGGTCCATGCGATCATGTTCAGGCTGTTTGCGAGCGCATGCGTCTCCTTCGGCACCATCTCCATCGTGAAATTCGTCCCGATTGGCTGCCCCATGTTCATCAGCGCCCCGCGACAGAGAAATGCCATCACGACCAGAGGGATATTCCCAGAGTACGCCATCAGCAACATGAACGGCACGGATGCCAACTCGGTGAAAACGAGCGTCCGCACCATGCCGAAACGTTTTGCCAGCACCGGTCCCGCCATTGTGCCGATGATCATTGTCGCCTGAACTGCCGCATAGTAAACCCCGATTCGCTCAGTGGTCATCTCGAATACATCCCGAAAATAGAGATTGAGAAATGGAATTATCAGGCCGGCGCCAGTTCCAACAAGGAAAAATGGAAATGAGAGTTTGAACAGCAGCTTCCCCTGCTTGCGAATCAAACTCATACTCAGCACGAACTTCTTCTCGTCTTTCGAGGGAGGCTTCGCCTTCATCATAGCGAAAGGAACCAGGGCGAGCAACCCCAGCAACATCCCCCCGAACAGCACGAACCGGTACGAATCCGGGCCGGACTGGATACTGTTGGCATACCATTTGTGAGCGTACCCCCCGGCATAGCTTCCAATTATCCCCGCGAACATCCAGTTCGCGAAATTCAGGCTGAAGACATAGGTCCGTTCTTTAGACGTGGAATTTCGCATGATAATCGGCGCTGACGCAACACGTACTACGGAAAGCAGCGCCCCAACGCTGAATCCGGCTGCAAGGATAAACGACGATGATTCAACCGTTATCATGAAGTAGTAGGATACGATCGTGAGCAGAGTCGACCACAGGAGCAACGGTTTGATCGCGTATCGAGAAACAAGGATCGCGCATGGTAAGGCGAACACCATCGAGCCAATCGCGCCAAATGAAAGGACTTTGCCAATGAAACCTTCACTGAATCCCAGTTCTCGCAGATAGAGATTAAATATGAGCATCTGGACTGAGAACAGCATGTTTAGAAAGAACGATCCGAGAAGGAACAGCGTGGCGTTGCGAGAGATGCTCCGAAGATTCCTGTAGTAATCGATTGCGAAATCGATGATGCTCTTGCCCATAGTTGTGCTGCTCAGAGTGTGCCGCTGAAAGAGTATTTCGCCGGTCCCGTTTGATAGATATAATCGTCACTCGATGACCACTCGACATTCAGGCTTCCGAGTTCGCAGACTACCTCGACCTGACGTTTGAGCAGTCCAACCATAACGCCAGCAGCAACAGCGGCACATGCGCCCGTCCCGGATGCAAGCGTCGGTCCGGCCCCGCGCTCCCAGCTCTTGACATAGACTCTGCGCTGAGTGGCGACCAGAACGAATTCGACATTGGTGCGATTCGGGAACAGTTTGTGAACCTCCATCTCCCGACCGACATCCTGCCACCCGAAATCGAGATCATCGACGAACACAATAGTGTTAGGGTTGCCGACCGACAGCGATGTAACCGTGAAGTTCCGGCGTCCCACCATGATTTTCCCATTGATGAAATATTCTTCCTTCACTTTCACCGGTACATTTGCTGCGAGGAAATCGGGCTTGCCGACGCAGTACCTGACCTGGAAATCAGATTTCTTTGACGATACAATCCGAGCATCGACGATCCGGTTCCCTGCTTCAACGCCGCATGTTTTCTTCGTCAGATATTTCCGGTCGTACAGCAGCCTGACCATACATCTCAGACCGTTTCCGCACATCTCGGCCTCCGAACCATCCGAGTTGAATATCCGCATGCGGAAATCGCCACGTTTTCCCGGGAGCACGAGGATTAGACCGTCGGCGCCGATTCCGGTATTGCGATCGCACAGTTGGGCAGTCAACTCGCCCCACTTCCTGGCAGTGAGCTTCTCGCCAATGCCGTCGATCATTATAAAATCATTACCGAGACCATGCATCTTGGTGAATTGTAGTTCTCGCACGAAGACCTCCAGCAGGCAAAGTAGGCGCAGTCATGAGCTTCCGCAAAATAAAAAGCGGGATGGCCGAAGCCATCCCGGAATTCTTTCCTGTAGGTCATGCCCACTCGCACCGTCCTGAGTTTGACGAAGGAGGGCATGACATTTCATGCTACAGGGCATCCTTGAAAACGTTCGCCAGCCGCTTGATACCCTCCCTGATCTTCTCGTGGGAGGCATTACAGAAATTAAGCCGCAGGTGTCTGTTGGTGTCGCCGTGCGGAAAGAACGGCTTGCCGGGTACGAATGCCACGCCTGCCTCGACAGCCGGATTGAGCATCCCGGACACCGATACTTTTTCCGGAAGCGTCACCCAGAGGAACAATCCTCCCTCAGGTCTGGTAAATGTCACCCCCGACGGGAACTCCTTCTCCATCGCTTCGATCATCGTATCCCTGCGCTTGCCGTACTCCTCGCACAGCAGCGGGATGTGGTAATCATCGAGCCTGCCCGATTCTATATACTCCAGCAGCACATACTGTGAGAAAGCATTCGAATGCAGGTCTGTCGATTGCTTGACTCTCTCTATGGTCTGCATCACCTCGGGACACGCCGCTATGAAACCTATTCTGAATCCGGGCGCGATGATCTTGGAGAACGTTCCAAGCTGGATCACGGCGTTGCCACCTATCTCCTTGAATGAGGCCTGCCGTTCACCGCTGTACCGAAGTTCGCCGTATGGATTATCATCAATGATTGGAATCTGATATTTCTTCGCCAGATTGACAATCGCCTCGCGCTTTTCAGTCGATGTTGTCAGACCCGCAGGATTCTGGAAATTCGGAACGATATAGATCAACTTAGGACTGTATTTCCTGATCTGCTCCTCGGCCTCGTCAATATTTATGCCGTCATCTTCAAGCTCAGCCGTGCAATACTTCGCACCGACGAGATTGAATGCCTGTAGAGCGCCAAGATATGTCGGGCGTTCGGTGAGAACATAATCACCCTGATTCAGAAAGACCCGACCGATCAGATCGAGTCCCTGCTGAGAACCGGATGTTATCTGAATGATATCGGCGGTGAAATCCATGCGAACATGCTCGGACATTCGTCGCGCGATAGCTTCACGGAATTCAGTGACGCCCGCCGTGATGCTGTATTGCAGCATCGTCGGACCCCATTTGTCAAAAGCCCTGTTGGCGGCAAGCTTGAGATCGGTCTCCGGGAAAAGTTCCGGGGCTGGAAGACCGCCGGCGAAATTGATCAGGCCGGGACGAGAAGACATCTTCAGGATTTCCCTGATTATGTTAGCTTCGAGGCCGACAGCCTTCATCGAGAAAGGCCATTTCTTTATTACTGTTTCATGCAGATCAGCGACTGTTGTAACCATGACTATTACCTCCGGCAACAATATACTCGCGAACGCCGGATAAGCAAGCGAATCCGGTTATAAAGACTACAGTCGTGCCGGCAGAAAGTAGGTCACGCCCGCTTGGGGCGTGACGAGGAAGCAATGAGCTTCGAAGGGTCTGCCCCGTCCTGGTTTTGTGCGTGGGCAACAGTCCGGCAGGTCAAGCACTCGCGACTGACCTACAATCCCATGCTATAGCAATCTCTATCGTGGTCAGGAATGAAAACGTGTCAAGTGTTGACAATTGACGTCCAGCGATGTACAATTGTCTCAAACAGCAACCCGAAATGTGGAACGGAGTTGAATGAAATCCCGGATCACCGCCATTGTTTTCTCTGCTTTCCTCGTTACCGTATCCTGTAGCGATAATTCGACATTGAGCGACCCACCGAAAGCGAAGCCAGGCAGGACATGGTCGGCCATAGATCTTCATCCGACAACCAGGTTGACCGACGTAACATCCTCCGGCTCGATTCATGTTGCGGTCGGCGCAGATGGTAGAGCATTCCGTTCAACTGACGGCATCAACTGGGACGAGATCGAAACACCGGCAACTTACGCTCTCAAACGAGTCGAGTGGTTCGACACATTGTTCATTGCAGTCGGAAGCGGCGAATATATTATGACGTCACCCGATGGTCTGATCTGGACCGAGCGGAGATCAGGACATATCATGAGAAATATATCTGACGTCACCCGTGGTGACAGCGAGTTCATAGCTGTTGGCGGACATCACGCCGCGGACGCATCAGTGCTCGGTGATGTGAGAACTTCTACCGATGGCGCCGACTGGAGTCACGTAGACATCGCGTTTGAAGGCTGGATGAACGGTATCGCCTGGACTGGAGACAAGTTTGTATCCGTTGGATACCGCTCAGGCCCGGAGAATTACTCGATATGGACGTCGACCGACATGATTGAATGGACACTCAGGCGCACAGAGTTCGATATATCCTTCGCCGAAGACATCTGCTGGTCGGGTGACTTGTTAGTCGCAGTTGCGGGAACGAGACCGGGCAGCATACTTACTTCGCCAGATGGTATTCAATGGACCAGGCGCGAGCAGAACAACGACAGCAGACTCTCTGGCGTATGCTGGACTGGCGATCAGTTTGTCGCTGTTGGCTCCGATGGACTTATTCTGACATCAGATGATGGTATCACATGGAAGAGTCGAGAAACTGGTTCGACGACCGGACTGCGCGGAGTATGGGGCAACACTGAAATGATCATTGCCGTCGGCGGCTCACAGATTCTGATATCGCACAAATAGTCCCATAGATCAAAAGCTCTGCCTGCCCTGAGTTTTCGAAGGGCGCTTCTGACATCTTATTGTCGTCAGTGGAATTGCCGGAATCGCAAGGAGCCCGACCTATCAAGACTACAATCTTAAATATCGTTCGTATTCTTTTCCAGATGGATTCTTGTTGACATTTCTCAAAGTTTTGATTAAAACAGGCACGATATGAGGTAAACTGGTAACGAATTAGCTCAGCAAGGAGGTTTCATGAAAAAGCTATTATTACTGAGCACACTTTTGGTCTTTGGTCTTTTCTCGACCACAGTTGGTCAGGATTTACAGGGCATGTTCAGCCTATCGGCGTTCGGTGGTGTGGGCATTCCCATGGGTGACCTTGCAGATGATGACCCTGAAGCTATGGAAGAAGGCGATGCTGCCTATCGCGCAATGGGCTTCAAGTTTGGCGTCGCTGGCGAGTACTTCTTCACACCCCAGTTGGCAATCGGCATGGACTTCAGGTATGTCTCATTCGGATCGAAGGACATTGAGTTCCAAGGCGAAACATTCGAGACTGACGACAAGCTTAATGTCATGATGATCGGCGTGCACGGCAAGTTTGTCTTTATGACAGAGGGGGATATGAGGCCGTACGCTATCGCTGGAGCCGGATTGGCTTTTCCCAAGCTCAAGGACATAGTGGGCTTCGACGAAACGGACGAGAAAGTCGACATTGATATCGACTCCAAGCCGTACTTTATATTTGGCGGCGGTGTTATTTTCTTTGTTACTCCGACAGTCTCATTGTTTGGCGAGGCGACATTTGACTACATGTTGACTGACGGCGCCATGATGGAATATGATGGCACCGAGATCGGCGAAATCGAGACAAACTACTACTCCATCGACTTAGCCGTTGGAGTTGCCTTCTGGTTCGGTGGAACTGAATAGTATATCTGTTGTCGCGATTTCTGACATTGAAAAGCCCGCTTCATCTGAAGCGGGCTTTCTAATTTAACCCGGCAGCATTCTACTCTCCCACACCTGTCCGCAACGCTCTATGTGACTTCGGTGCCTTCGTTGAGAATCCGTAAGTATTCTGTATAGGAGTATCTACGTCCCCACTTCTTGCCGGTTATTTCCGTGACAATGCCCATGTCCTGCAGCTTCGACAATGCGGTGCCTACGGTAGGATTCGTCAATCCTGTCAACTCTGCAAGCCGAGTTGCGGATACTATCGGCTTCTGCTGCAATGCGTCGTGTACTGAGATAACCGAGCCAGTTGCCTTCGCCGCCTGCTGGATCTTCTTGCGATCAGACGCAAATAACCGTACAAGAGTATCTGCAGTATCCACAGCCTGCGCGGCAGTCCCACTCACCCCTGTTACGAAGAACTCAAGCCATCTTTCCCAGTCTCCGTCGAAACGAAGTTGCTGCAGCAAACCATAGTATTCCTCTCGATTGGACTTGAAGTACAAACTGAGATAGAGCAGAGGTGTTTTCAGCACACCTTCTGCGTATAAGAGCATCGTAATGAGAAGCCTGCCCAGTCTTCCGTTTCCATCAAGAAAGGGATGTATGGTCTCGAATTGAGCATGCATCAACGCAGCTTTAACAAGTACCGGGGTTCGTGCTTGTTGGTCGTGAAGAAACTTCTCAAGATTGTCCAGACAGCTCAGCATTTGATCCGGTGGAGGAGGCACGTAGGTTGCGTTTCCCGGGCGACTGCCACCTATCCAGTTCTGGGATCGTCTGAATTCACCCGGACTCTTCCCGGCTCCCTTCCCTTTCTTCAGGAGAACCTCATGAATCTCGCGGATCAGACGCAGTGACAGAGGGAGTCCTTCCTTGATGCGTCTCAGACCGTGATTCAAGCCAGCCACGTAGTTCGAAACCTCCTGGACGTCGTCAATCGGGACTCCGGGTGCCTCACTATCTTCAAATAGCAGAAGATCCGATAATGAGGATTGAGTGCCCTCGATTTGGGATGAAAGGATCGCCTCCTTTCGGATATACATATAAATGAAAAGCGAAGTGTCCGGCAGGAGAGTAGAGATGCTGTCGAGCCTGCCCAGTGCCAGTAGAGCTTCGTCCAGCTTCTCTCTGAGCCTGTCGTCGATTCTTAGCGGGGGAACTGGCGGCAACGGATTGGGCACAAACGCCTCACATTTCTCTCCCCCAACGGTCGATATCGTTCGGAGTTCTCCGGTCAGGCTGCGATTCATACTCAGTAGCGTATCTTAAATTATTTAAGAAGTCAAGATATCTTTTAAAATATATCGGCGTTTTTTTAAATGCTTCTCCCGGAAATCCGTAACATATATAATTACAATAGCTTACAAGTTCTCGCCGTGAATAGTCACACATTTCGCACGACAGCACTATCCGCTGTCGCACAACAACATAGCAAAGACCCGCTCTTTCGAGCGGGCCTTCGAATTTAACCCGGCAGCGTTCTACTCTCCCACACCTGCAAGGGTGCAGTACCATCGACGCTGTGAAGCTTAACTTCCGTGTTCGGAATGGGAACGGGTGTAACCCTCACGCCATCGCCACCGGAATATCTATCAACTAATATCGAGGTCACTCTCCAGTATATCGGAGAGTCCGCATTTCCTGAGCCTGTAGACCGAAACATATTCATGTCAGGAATCTGACAGAGAATAGTCTCGACACCCAAGTTTGAGCGACTTCAGAATTCAAATTTCAACCCCGAGGTATGGGGAAGAAATTTATGATCAAGTCTCACGGCTTATTAGTATCACTCGACTTAACGCATCACTGCGCTTACATCTGTGACCTATCAACCTGGTAATCTTCCAGGAGCCTTCAGAGCATAAAGCTGGGAGATCTAGTCTTGGAGTGGGCTTGGCACTTAGATGCTTTCAGCGCTTATCCCTTCCGGACGCAGCTACCCTGCGGTGCCGCTGGCGCGACAACAGGTACACTGGCGGTCCGTCCAACCCGGTCCTCTCGTACTAAGGTCAGCTCTCCTCAAATCTCCTGCGCCCGCATCAGATAGGGACCGAACTGTCTCACGACGTTCTAAACCCAGCTCACGTACCACTTTAATTGGCGAACAGCCAAACCCTTGGGACCTTCTTCAGCCCCAGGATGTGATGAGCCGACATCGAGGTGCCAAACCTCCTCGTCGATGTGGACTCTCGGAGGAGATAAGCCTGTTATCCCCGGAGTACCTTTTATCCGTTGAGCGACGGCACTTCCACGCGTGACCGCCGGATCACTAAGTCCTGCTTTCGCACCTGCTCGACATGTCCGTCTCGCAGTCAAGCTCCCTTATACCTTTATGCTCTACAGCTGATTACCATCCAGCTTGAGGGAACCTTTGAACGCCTCCGTTACTCTTTGGGAGGCAACCGCCCCAGTTAAACTACCCACCTGGCAATGTCCCTCGACCTGATTCAAGGCCAGAGGTTAGAGCCCCGATAGAACAAGGGTGGTATTTCACCGACCGCTCCACCGACCCTGGCGGGCCAGCTTCAAAGCGTCCCACCTATCCTACACATGCTGTACCAAAACACAATGCCAAGCTATAGTAAAGGTTCACGGGGTCTTTCCGTCCCGATGCGGGTAGCCGGCATCTTCACCGGCACTACAGTTTCACCGAGTCCCTCGTTGAGACAGCGCCCAAATTGTTACACCATTCGTGCAGGTCGGAACTTACCCGACAAGGAATTTCGCTACCTTA
>CBDUQR010000073.1:0-8738 GCA_965369655.1 uncultured bacterium
CGTCAACGCCGTCATTCGACACTGGGAATGAAAAGCCCGGTTGACTTCGAGAGGCGGCAGACCCTATCTTCTTAACCTGTCCGTTTTATCGGGGGAAGATCACTTCTATGTAACGTCCCTCATTGGCTAGTTCAGCAGCTATCTCAGTATCATTTTTGTCAGGATATTGCCGCCTCATACTGTCTATTCTTAGCGACCCCATGCTGCCTCTTTCGGTTTATCTTCTGTGGTTCAGCAGCGTTCTATGAAGGATGAAAACGAAACCAACATACTTTCACAATATCCTCTTGTCCCTGGTAATTGCTTTAGCTATCTGATCGAATCGGCGACAATGCCGTCGTAGAGAAGAGATTGAAGAAAAACAGTCATCGCAATGAAATTCTTCCATAGTGGCTCGGATGAGGCGACCCCTTCATGCTGAACTGACTGTTCAACATATTATCTGCCAACGCGTTGCGCCGATTATGGAGTATCTCCTACGGATGGAAAACTGGAATACTACAAAAGTTTGGGGAGAGTGAGGTCCACCCCGGTTGATGAGACTCGAACTCGAAATAGAAGTGGATCTATTCCACCGTCTCTTGAGAGGTCAGGCTCCAAGGTCGGTGTCCGCAGCTCTGAACTATGAATTCGAAGCAATCACGGTAGCTTTACTCATTGAGCGCGCACGGAAGGTCCTGAGCCTGGTTGTAAGAGCTATCTGAGAGCATGATCTATGTCACCAAATCCGAGATCATGCCGGTAATATGGCCTCTCAAAATCGCTATTCGCATTAGTGCCTGGGAAAGGCAACCACAAGGCACAACCGTTCGTCGTGCCAACACTCGACTAACTCACAACGAATCAAAACGTTAGGCGGCCGCACGCCGCAGGGTGACTCAGGCCTCAGAACTGATCTGAAGATGCGATTTTGAACTGGGTTTGTAATGGTACCCCCGGCAGGACTCGAACCTGCTACCCTCTGCTTAGAAGGCAGATGCTCTATCCAGATGAGCTACGGGGGCATTTCAAAGGAATAATAACTTCACCTTTCGCTCGTAGCAACAGAAAAAATCAGAAAAAACACTGGACAAAGCGATCACAATTGATATATTGAAAACTGATAATACTGTTGTAGTTTCCTATTGAGACTATAACAGATTGTACAAGAGAGCATTATGAGCAAGCACAGCCATGTCACCAGATGAATACTAATGATACTACGACGGTTTCCAATTATGGCCGCTAATCCAGATAGTCACAACGGGCAGCTCAAGGCTCGTATACTCATTCTTGCCAGAGAGAAGTTCCTGCAATTCGGTTTCACTTCGGTCACGACCGAGGAGATCGCATCTGATCTCGGAATCAGCAAGAAGACTCTCTACACGCACTACCAAAGCAAAGAGGAGTTGTTGCGCGAAGCAGTTCTGGGAATGCTCGATGAAGTCGAACTCCAATTGAAAGGAATCCTGCTCGATACGGAGATCGAATTCAGCGAGAAACTGTCGAGAGCACTCTCGCTTGTCAGGGACAGGCTCTCGCGAATCAGCCAGCCATTTGCGCACGACATTGCCCGAAGCGCTCCGCATATATGGCGGGAATTCGAAGCGTACAGACAAAAGAAGGTATTCCGTCAGTTCGCGCGGCTCTTCTCCTCCGGTGTGAGCAAGGGTCTGATTCGGAAAGATATCAATTACGATTTGATCGTGCTGATTTTCGATAAGCTCGTCGATAGCGTGATGAACCCGGAAGTCGTTTCGGGAATTCCCTATTCGACGGATGAGGTATTTGATCATATGATGAGCGTGTTTCTGGCGGGCATACTCACAGACAAAGTGAGGTCCGAACTCCTCGGCAGACCGCAACACAGCTCCGATCGGGAGGAATAATGATAACATGGACACCTGGACGGTATGGAAAACATGCGGCGGCCGTATCGTTGCTTCTCGTCTGTTCGGTCGGATGTTCCGGCAACACGGATCACGGAACAATCAGTGCATCAGGCGTTATCGAGGCGGTTGAGACCGACCTGTCGTCGAAGGTTGCAGGCGAGATTCTCGCGCTGATGGTCATCGAAGGGAGTCAGGTACAGGTTGGAGATACGATCGCCCTGATTGATCATGTTGCTCTCGATCTGAAGCTTGGGCAGGCAGCAGCGGCGGTCGAACTGGCTGACGCCCGGTTGCAATTGCTGTTGAACGGCGCTCGCTCCGAGGATATCGAGAGAGCGCGCCAGGCGGTGAATCAGGCTGAGACCGGTCTCGACATTGCGCAGAAGGACCGCGATCGGATGACAGAACTCTTCGACAAGGGAAGCGTCACCGGGAAACAGCGCGATGACGCCGAAGCGCGATACGATGTAGCGCTGGCTCAATTCCGGTCCGCTAAGCAGGCGCTCAAGAAAGTCATGACAATTGCGCGACCGGAGGAAATCCGCGCCGCCAAAGCACAATTGAGACAAGCGGAATCGATACGAGACCTGACGCTGAAATCGATCTCCGACTGCCGCATCACATCGCCGGTGCGTGGCATTGTGACCAGTCTGCCGGTGGACAGGGGCGAACTCGTCGGTCCCGGATCTATCGTTGCCACCGTGTCGGCGCTCGACACGGTTACACTAACCATCTATGTCAGCGAAATAGAACTCGGCTGGGTTCGTTTCGATCAGATCGCGACTCTCTCTGTGGACGCCGCACCCGAAAGAACGTTCGAGGGGACAGTCACATACATCTCCCCAACCGCCGAGTTCACTCCGAAAAGTATCCAGACAAAGGACGAGCGCGTCAAGCTCGTCTACGGCGTCAAGATCCGCGTGCCGAATCCTGACATGATCCTAAAGCCGGGAATGCCGGCAGATGCTGTCATTGAAACCGGCGAGCAAACCGACCAGTAAGGCTTGTTGTACGAGATAATAAGCATGGAACAATATGAACTGTCATATTCTACGTCATTGCGAGCGACTAAAGGGAGCGTGGCAATCTCATATCGTGGCTGGCAGTTGCTACCCGAAGGGGCAGACGAGGACGTCTGCCGCCCACAGTGGCAAACTGAGATCACCACGTCGCTGTCGCTCCTCGTGATGACGATAACACAGTCCCATACCCAACTAGATTTTCAAGAATCCGGTAGCGGAGAGCCAATTTGAAGGACATCGTTATCCAGATCGACGGATTGTCGAAGCGTTTCAGAAACACGACCGCAGTCAGCGGCGTGGAACTGAATGTCATGCGCGGAGAAATGTTCGGACTCGTCGGACCGGACGGCGCAGGCAAGACGACGACCATGCGCATGCTCTGCGGCATCATCGAACCAGATTCAGGCGCGGGGTACATCCTCGGATTTGATCTCTGGACCGAATCGAAAGATATTCAACAGCGAATCGGCTACCTGTCACAGAGGTTCAGTCTCTACGGTGACCTGACAGTAGATGAAAATATCGAATTCTTCGCCGAGATTCGTCAGATCGCCGACTACTGCAAACGCAGGGACCAACTGCTCGAATTCACCCGGCTTTCACCATTCAGGGACAGGCTCGCAGACAATCTGTCGGGCGGCATGAGACAAAAACTCGCTCTCGCCTGCACGCTCATCCACACTCCGGAGATCGTATTCCTCGACGAGCCGACAGTCGGCGTCGACCCTGTTTCGAGAAGAGAGTTCTGGCTGATCCTCGCCGAACTCCAGCGACAGGGGACGACGATATTCATGACGACTCCATATCTTGACGAGGCCGAGAGATGCACACGGATCGCGTTGATGAATAACGGCGGTATAATGACCTGTGACACTCCTGCCGCTCTTCGCAACTCGATGCAGGGATCGGTGGTTGAACTTGTAGCATCTGATACGAGGAAGGCACACGCCGTACTGAGAGACCTCTCACATGCCCGCGAGTTGCAGGCGTTTGGAGATCGGATCAATATTGTGGTGGACGATGCAGACAGCGCCATAAGACAAATAAAGCAGTCGATAGAGACAGCAGGCATAGGCATCGAAAGCCTGAGAACCGTTTCGCCTTCTATCGAAAACGTTTTTATTTCCATGATCAGATCCGGGTGAGGAAAGGAAGCCCCGATGCGAATACACGGCATTGCTCTCATTCTCCTGTCAGTTGTCAATCTAAGCCCGCTTTTCGCACAGGAGCGTCTTCGTCTTACCGAGGATGATGCGATTGAGCTGGGACTCTCAAGCAGCATCTCACTGCACTCTTCGCGAATGGCAGTCAACGGTGCCAGGGCCGCCAGAAGTGAAGCCCTGACTCGCTTCCTTCCGACTCTGTCCGCGGCAGCGTCATATATGAGAACCAGCAATGTCCCGCCTTTCGAGGTCGAGCTTCCGCCTTACCCCGGGCTGCCGTCGAAGTTCACGGTATCTCCAACCATCAGAAACAACCACGGACTCATTCTGAATCTGACTCAGCCACTGTTCACCGGATTCGCTCTTACGAACAGTTACAGGTCCGCGTCAGCTTTGTCCTCCGCACAGGAATTCGAGTTCATACGTGACAGCATTGACACTGAGCTTGCGATTCGCACTGCATACTGGAATCTCTACCTTGCAGGTGATCTCAAGACCATCATCGGTGAGTCAATCAGGCTTGTGGAAGCACACCTGACCGATGCAGAGAATTTCTTCGAGCAGGGATTACTGACTCGCAACGATGTGCTAAAGATCGAAACAGAGCTGTCGCAGATGAGACTGAAACAGATACAGGCAGAGAGCGGTGAGAGACTTGCAACACTCACGCTGCAAAAACTCCTGCGGCTTCCCTCGACGACAGTGATTGAAATCATTTCCAGTCCTGAGCCGACAGTCGGCACCGATCCGGGCATCGACTCGCTGATAGCGATTGGCATGGCGAGACGATCAGACCTTACCGCCGTGCGCGAAAAGGTACGTGCGGCGAATGCAGGCGTCGGGTTGGCAAGGTCAGGGTGGTATCCGAAACTGATGCTGACCGGCAATTTTCAATACATGCGGCCCAATCCGAGAATCCTGCCAACCGTGGATGAATGGGAGGAGACGTGGGATGTCGGGCTGGCGCTGACGTTTGACATTTGGAACTGGGGTCGCACGATACATCAGACCCGCCGGGCGTCTGCCGCATTCGCTCAGGCACGCGATGCGCTCGAACAGATACTGGATGCGGTAGAACTCGAGATCAGCGCTGAGTACTTTGAGCTTCTTGCCGCGCGACAGAGTGTCGAAGTTGCAATGACAGGCGTTCGCCAGGCCGATGAAAACTACCGCGTGACGAAGGAGAAATTCGGCGTCGATCTTGCTTCCAACACTGACTTGCTCGATGCCGAAGTCGCTCTCCTGAGAGCCAGAACAAATCATGCCAAAGCGACCGTAAGCCAGGTACTCGCCGAGGCCAGGCTCCGGCGCGCTGTGGAAATGTGATACCGGGAAGCTTCGCACGATGGATTTCGCAATAGATGTCAGGAGTCTCGGAAGAACATTCGGAGACTTCGTCGCAGTCGACAAAATCAGTTTTACGGTAGACAAAGGCGACATCTTCGGATTCCTCGGAGCAAACGGTGCAGGCAAATCTACAACTATCAGAATGCTCTGCGGGCTTCTGGGTTCGACATCTGGCACCGCTATCGTCGCTGGCCACGACATCAACAGCCAGCCGGAACTGGTCAAGGCCGGCATCGGCTACATGTCGCAAAGATTCTCGCTCTACGAGGATCTGACGGTCAGAGAGAACATCATATTTTTCGGCGGCGCTTACGGATTGTTCGGTGGTACGCTTGACAAGAGAATGAACTGGGCGATTGAGATATCGAGCCTCACTGGCATGGAAGAGAGGCTGACGGGAGAACTGCCCGGCGGCTGGAAACAGCGGCTTGCTCTCGCATGCGCTGTCCTGCACAAACCTGAAATAGTATTCCTCGATGAGCCGACGAGCGGAGTCGATCCCGTTTCGCGGCGCAGTTTCTGGGACCTGATCCAAAGCCTCTCCGATGAGGGCGTGACCGTCTTTGTGACAACGCACTATCTCGACGAGGCGGAATACTGCAACCGCATCGCGCTCATTCACGCGGGACGACTCATCGCTCAGGGAAGCCCGAGAGAACTCAAATCAGAACATATCACTCATCCGATGTTCGAGATTGAATGCGATACTCCTCTTCTCGCGACTGAGAAACTCAAGCATTGCGACGCTGTCATCGAAGCATCGATCTTCGGAAACGCCGTACATATAATCGCCGACAATACTGGCGTGGAGACCGCCGTCGTCGAATGTCTCGCACAGCACGGAATCTCCGTGAGCCGATTCGAGACGACTGTACCGACGCTCGAAGATGTATTCGTGCATCTGATCGAAAAGGAATCACACAATGCCGCTTAGAATTGGGATGCCGAATTGAACAGGATCGTACCGGTAATCAAAAAGGAATTGCGACAGATCAAGCGGGACAAACGCACGCTTGGAATACTGCTGCTGGTCCCGGCGTTCATGCTCGTGATGTTCGGCTATGCCCTCAACTTCGACGTCAAACACATTTCGCTCGCCATGCTAGACCATGACAAGAGCGCCGAGAGTCGCCGATTCATCGAGAATTTCCTTCACACTGAATACTTTGATCTGAACTACTACGCTTCTAACGGAGATGATCTCGACAAGCTACTCAACGATGGCGATGCGACAGTAGCGTTGGTAATTCCTCACGATTTCTCAGAGGATATCGCAGCGAACAGGCGAACGTCGATCCAGGTCCTCCTCGATGGCACTAACCCAACATCCGCATCGACCGCCGCAGGCTATATCAGCACTATTGTAATAGGTTACTCCGAGGATATCCTGATGGAAACCCTTGCGCGTGCCGGGCATGGCGACTACCAGCCGCCGATCGACTACAAACCGCGAGTATGGTTCAATCCGGAACTCGAAAGCGCAAAGTTTCTCGTACCGGGGCTGATCGGATTCATCCTGATGGTGACGGCGGTAATCTCCACATCGCTCTCTGTAGTAAGAGAAAAAGAACGCGGCACTATCGAACAGATTACCATCTCTCCCCTTCGCCCGATCGAACTGATCATCGGCAAGACGATCCCGTACGTGTTCACATCACTGGCCGCAACTCTGGTGATTCTTGCGGTCGGCTACGTACTCTTTGATGTGTCGATTAAAGGCAGCCCATTGCTGTTGCTGCTTGCGACACTCATATATCTGACCGGCTGCCTCGGACTCGGCCTACTCATATCGACAATATCTTCGTCTCAGCAGGTTGCATTCACGATCGCTATCATGGCGACCATGCTGCCGACATTCCTGCTGTCAGGCTTCGTGTTCCCAGTCAGGAATATGCCTCTACCGATTCAGATCATCACCTACCTTGTGCCTGCCAAGTATTTCATGGTCGCACTTCGCGCGATTATGCTCAAAGGCGCAGGCCTCTCGGCGTGCTGGGATCAATTCCTCTACCTGATCGCCTTCGCATCGATAACGATTGTCATCAGCACAAAACGATTGAGCACGCAGATTTCTGGCGGTTCGAGAAAGAAGCGGTCCAGATCGAATCATGTGGAGGGCGGCGCATAGCATGAGAGCGATCCTGAACATGATCCGAAAGGAGTTCATCCAGATCAGCCGCGACAAGAAGATGCTGCCGATCATTTTTTTCGCACCGGTGTTTCAGCTCATTATCCTCGGATACGCCGCCAATCTCGACGTCAAAGACATACCGACAGTCGTATGCGATCTTGACCGTTCGAGCCGCAGTCGAGAACTCGTCGACGCGTTCACGAATTCGGGGTTTTTCTCGGTGGTGCGAGATGTTAACGACATCCGCGAGGTGGACCCATATATCGACAACGGCGAGGCATCGCTGGCGATTGTCATACCCATAGATTTCTCACGAGATTTGCTGGCGGGGAAGCAGGCTGAACTCCAGATTATAGCCGATGGCTCCGATGCCAATCTCGCGACCGCCGGGCTTGCCTATGCCGAGGCAATCGTGACCGGATACTCAGCCAGGATCGCCATGAAGCGAGTCAGAGGATCTCCGTATGCGAGGCTTGCACACGTTGGCATCGATCCACAGGTGCGAGTCTGGTACAATCCCGACCTGAAGAGCAGGAATTTCATGGTGCCGGGCATCCTCGGGTTGCTCCTGATGCTGATGACAATGCTCCTCAC
Organism: uncultured bacterium; assembly: GCA_965369655.1. Lineage (GTDB taxonomy): Bacteria > Zixibacteria > MSB-5A5 > JAABVY01 > JAHJOQ01 > JAJRZO01. The sequence continues at coordinate 8,129 of CBDUQR010000073.1, forward strand.
ATCGCTCGCAGTAGTGAAGGAAAAAGAGATCGGCACGATGGAGCAACTCGTGGTGACTCCGATCAGGCCGTATCAATTGATCACCGGCAAGCTGATGCCGTTCGCGATAATTGGTATAATTGATATTGTTCTCGTTCTGCTCGTTGCAACATTCTGGTTCGACATCCCGGTGCGAGGCAGCATACTGCAACTGTTCCTGCTTTGCATAGTCTTCCTGATGACAACACTCGGCCTCGGGCTGTTCGTATCGACTGTCTCAAACACACAGCAGCAGGCGATGATGACATCGACGTTCTTCGTGATGCAACCGATGATATTCCTTTCCGGCTTCGTCTTCCCGATCGAGAACATGCCGAAAATCATCCAGCTCTATACATATCTGCTGCCACTGCGGTATTTCTTCACGATTGTCCGAGGGATATTCCTGAAAGGTGTCGGTCTGCCCGAACTCTGGGACGAGGCGCTGGTGCTCTTCATCTTCGGATTAGCAATCCTCGTCCTCAGCGTAGCACGATTTCAGAAGAAACTGGGATAATTCTCATAGGGAAGAACTCTTGTAGATACTGTCTTGAAAGTCAAGCTCTGAATTCAGGATTGAATTCGATTTTTG
>CBDUQR010000074.1:0-8691 GCA_965369655.1 uncultured bacterium
TTGTGTAGAGGACTCTCACCTCCAAGTTGTCAAACATGCTCGGCACACAGAAAAGAGCGGCCCCGATGTTCCCGAGGCCGCCTCATTTGCAGATTCGTCACAATCCGATTATTAGAATACTATGTCATCAATGTTTCCGGTATCCCTGACCCGTCTGAACTCAACGGTCCAGATTCCGTCCTCGAAATGACCTTTCGCAAGAACATCGCCTGCAGAGTAGCTTGGGTATGATGACACGATGCCTGGAATGGTAGTGCCTACTTCCCAGTCTGGATTAAGTCGATCGAATCCTTCAATTTCCCAGAGCATGAGTGGATACTGCGCATTGGAGTTCGGATCCATCTTGTGCTGGACAAGCGGTACGATCGGTACCGTATCAGTTGTGTTGTCGAGCCAAACTCTGTCGCCGGCATCGAATCTGAACCCATTCGGGGTTGGGTCCGAAGAGGAGACAGAAGATATGTAGGCATCGACAGCATATCCCGTCGGATCGGTTGTCACCGATCCCCACGACCACGCATCGATCTGCGTCGTGTCTATAGGTGTGTACATGCCGCTCCGATAGCCGGCATGACATGCAATGCGGCAACCATCGACACTCCAGGCTACTTCATCCTCGTATCGCGAAGGCTCAATCATCCAGAATACCGCGACACGATCATCCACATTTGAATCGCGGACCCAAGTCCAGGTCCAAGTTGTATCGAGCCCGGTGGAATCGACTTCGAAGAGTAACTCGTAAGTCCATGTCCGGAACTCGTCATCGATTCCGACCTCAAAACCGCCCTCGGCAACTTCTTCCCACTGAATGAACAGATAGAAGTAGTCCTTGTCGTAAGCAGCCCTCATCCAGGCCGAACTCATATAGTTGTCAACCTCACCGGTCCGACCGAGAGCAATCGGCGCGAGCGATCCGCCCCAGACGGCGTCGCCATCGTCATAACCGTCAATCCTCGGTGGCCGATCGATGCTGTCCATGATGACAGTGCTACCGTCGAGATCGGCATTTCCATCACTTGTCAGAAGAATGACCGCGTTACCGTTATGGGCATCATGTGTGCCATTAAAGAAGGCTGCGGAAAAAATTCTGTCGTCCGGGACCGGTATTGCCCAGTCCTCACCATTTCCCCCGCTGTCTCCGACTTTGCCTGTCAGACCGGCAGGTCCCTGGCTTCCTTCGCATCCAAGCATAATAACAAAAGCGACGAGAAGGAGAAGGCTGCCGAGGCCAGGAAATATCTTAGCTTTCATTACCACCTCCCGTTAGAACTTCACGTCGTCGCCATGACCCGTATTGCGAGCGCGTTTGAACTCGAGTGTCCACTGGTTCTGCGCCGCGCTCCACGACAACTTGCTGTTGCTGCAGATGATATCCGCTCTCCCGCCAGTGGGAACGAGCGATACATATCCCGGGATCTTTGCATTATCATCCCAGCCGGCACTCCCATCAAACGGATCGGTATCATACAGATGAAGCGGGGGCTGGCCGTCATGATCAGGACCTAGTCTGTGCATCCACTTCGGAAGACCATTTGCTTCATTCAGGGCGAATGCAGGATTGCCCTGGTCGCCACAGACACCGGCAGGACCGTCAATATACTCATCATCGAAGAATTCCTTCAGACCTGTGCGACCGGCTTTCCAGTGCCACACATCGACGAGCGCACCCTCCTCGTCGACATAGAGAAGACTATCATCGCCATGATACAGCAGAGATGAGCCATTCTGGTCCCAGCCGCTGACACCGCTGATATCCCAGAACAGATAAAGGCGGTCCTCATCCGAGTCCACTTGCCCCCAACCAAAAGTGCTGTCGACGATGCTGTCACCCTCTAATTCGTAATGCCATTGATATATCCATCTGTCGGGGGTCCAGTCTCCGTTCGGCGTGAGTTGACTCGACTCAACCCAACTAACCAGGAAATAGACAAAATTGTCATCGTACCCGGCTCTGACTTTGGCTTCAAAAATCCTGTTGCTCTCGCCGCGAAGGTTAGTGAGTTCGACTCTTGATCCCGTGACATCAAACTCACTCCCCCAATCCGACACACCTTTGTCACTCCCGTCGATCGTCGGGGGCCTGTCCAGATTGTAGCAAACCACTACCGACTCTGACGGTGTCGCACTCTGGTTGAATGTCAGAGTAAGTCGGGTGTTTCCGTTGTGATCGAATTCGGAGTTGCTTGTCACTGAGAGACCGAATACCATGTCACCGGGTGGGTCGGTAGATGCATCTCTGCCATCCTCCCCACCGGGGCCCTGCGGTCCACTGGGGCCCTCCAGACCCTGATCGCCCTCACAGCCGAGAAAACCTGCAAACGCCATCATCAGCAGCAGACTCAACGCTGCACCAAAAAATCTGGACATCTCTATCCTCCCTAAAGGTACAAGTAGAATTGTCATCCACACTGAGGTTTTACCGTTAAAGGCGAACCCGACGCGATGCGCCAGTTCACCTGCCATAAAATTATCTGAGAGTATAGACAAAGCCACCAGAAAAATCAAGCGGTTTTTATCGGATCACCATCTCCTCCATGTTGCAGGTTCAAACGGTTCTTTGTATTCAGACGACTCACCTGCGATACTGTTGAATCGTTTCTGCTGAACCGACGTACTCCTCCGCGTCAGAGTTCGTGTGCCGTGCGGCTCCAGGCGGGGAACCGAGGAGCCAGTGTTTGTCGGTGAATTCATCAAACGATGGAATGTGATCGGTATTCAAATATGATGCAAATAGAAGAAATCAATCGAATGCAGAAAAGGGTTACTCGTCTTCGGCGAATCTCATGTTGAAAGCTTTCAGCCCTCTGTAACCCCTCTCGATTTCAAATTCGACAATAGATCCGACCTTGATGTCGCGAAACCTCATCAGCTTAAGAAAACGCTGGTGGAAAAACACTTCTGGCCCGTCTTTCATCTGGATGAAACCAAATCCATGATTCCGCTCCAAACGAACTACTACTCCTCTACTCATCGAAACCTCTGAATCTCGTGACGGTAACATTCCCATAAGTTTGCAAACTAATAAAACTCCAGGCACCCATCAAGCGAAAAACTGCGGGAGATTGGGATAGCGAGCGCCCTGAATTGTCTCGGGAGCATGTCAGAACAGCCTGAAGGCGAAAATCTTCCACTTATCATCTGCACGATGCACCCCCATCTTGTTGTAGTATTGCTTTACAGGTCTCGCTTCGCGATCGATAAATGAGACCTCAACGATCGCCGTATCACCGGAGACTTGCACGGCGCCTACGATAATCTGATTCTTTAACCAGCGGTCGCGGACTTTTCCTCCCTTGAGAAGAAGGGCGGCAAACTCATGACTGTTCTCTGATCTCGACAGTGCGCTGTCATAAGTGTAGATTGAACTCTCATCGATCAGTTCGTCGAAATCGAGAAGCTGATTCAGATACTCGATACTCGTCGTATCTTCGCGGAGAGATGCCAGAAAATCCATTACCGTCCGGCGTGGCTCGGGAGTACCGGCACATGAGGGCAAAAGAGTCAGGACAGCCAAAACAGTTGCGATTACGATGACTGTAATTCTCGACCTCATCCTGCGACTACCACTGTTTTGAAAAAGCTATTCTGTGGCTGTCTCCGAGATCGGCGTACGGCACAAAGGCATAGCCAAAATCGAAATTGTCAAGCCTGATTCCCAGACCGAATGAGATGCCAGCAAGGTCATCTCTGTCCGAATCGGTCTTGAAATCCTGCCCGAGAGTGGAGTAACCTGCGCGAATCTCGACCGGGTCGAGTCCGGTGAAATTGACACCGGCGGCGAAATAAGGCTCATGGTCGATCGGCTTTATCACGTCGCCCGAGATCATGAACGGTGACGCCTTCAACTGATGGCCGAAACCGGCTCTCAGAACCATCGGCAGTGAGTCTTTATGTCCGGACGACAGCGATTTCAACTGGAATCCCAGATTGCTGACCGATGCACCGATACGAGTCCTGTTATCCCTGAGTCCGTAAACAATACCTGCGTCGACAGCGAGCGCATCGGAGTTGTACTCATCGAGACTCTCATAGATGAACTTGGCCGTAAGTCCTGCGCTGAAGCCAGCCCAGTTGTTTGCGCTTACATTATCATCATAGTATAAATCGACACTGCCGGCATCATACTCGTTGTCTGATGACCATCGCCAAGCCACAGTAGCGGACAGGGCAATATCACCGCCACCGAAATCGCCGTCACGGTTTCCCTCGACATCTGTTCTTGGGATCGATCCATAGTTAAGGTAATTCACTGCCAGTCCCACTTTGCCTCGCTCACCCCATGATGTCACATAGGTGAGAAAACCTCCCTGAATACCGGCAAGGTAGTTGTTGTAGCTGGCCATTACAGCCGAGCCTTCGATCTGGGTGATTCCTGCCGGATTGTAGTACATCGCGGTCAGATCATCCGCGAGACCTGCCGACGCCCCTCCCATTGCCGGGACTTTTGCACCGACTGGGATTTTCAGGAATGAATAGGCATACGTGCCAGCTTTCGAGTCGATAGCGTACGCCTGTGAACAGATCGCCATCGACAGGCAAAACAGGATCACTAAAGTCAATCTTCTTGCAGTCATTTCAATTCCCATCAGTTGTGGGACTGGCATCTGACAATTCAGGTCACCAATCTCGAACAGTTCTATTGATAATATCCTCGGCGATCTTTTCAATCGCCCGAGTCTGTCCAATTTCTTCTTCCTCTTCGGCCTTGTATATTCCATACGCAGATAAGGCAAGTTCCTCCCAGATGCTGCCGCCATCTTTCTTCGCCAGCCTGACACTGACGGTGATATTCACTTTGTACTCCTGCACCTGGTCTTCTTCATTATATGTGTAGGCGACACGTTCATAGCCTGTGACTGTGCCATCAAGTATTGCATCCGCCTTCGATCTTCCTACGACCTTGAGAGTATTATCGGCCACAAATCCATCGATAACACCGGCGGACAGATCTTCTGCGATGGCATACTCTACGGTTTTATTCTCGAAGACCGGCACGGCTATCGTTTTGATACTCGAACCGACAGAGCCGGAAAACGAGTAGACGCCGCATCCTGAGAAGATTAGAGCGCAGGTCAGCAGGACCCCTGCTATCGTAGCCTTTGCACGCACCATGTTCTTAAACACTCGATGCATCAGGATGTTGCAGCATATTTTCATGTCACCACGCGACCGCGCTTGATGACAAACTCGACGAGATTGAACCCGTAGAAATATGGCAACTGCTTGTAATTGTCGGCATCCCAGATAACCAAGTCGGCTTGTTTGCCGATTTCAATCGACCCGACACGGTCTGCGACAAGCAGCGCGTGTGCGGAATTGATTGTCACACAATTGATTATCTCGGAGGCGGTCATCTTGAGCCTGACTGCCGCGAGATTCATTATCATCTGGAGCGAGACAGTCGCCGAACTGCCGGGATTGAAATCGGTCGCGAGAGCGAGAGGCACGCCGGCTTCGATCATCTTCCGCGCAGGAGGCTTGTTCTTCATATCGAGGAAATGAATCGTGCCGGGCAGCAGTACACCTATCGTTCCGGCATCGGCCATCGCGGATATCCCGGCATCGGAGATGACGTCGAGATGATCAGCCGAGACCGCGCCAAGTTTCGCGGCAAGCTCCGCGCCGCCAATTCCGACGATTTCATCGGCATGGAACTTGAGCGCAAAACCGTGCTCCTTGGCAGCAGCCATGATCCTCTCGGAATCCTCGATCTCGAATACATTCTTCTCGCAGAAAATATCACAGAACACAGCAAGTTTACTGCTCGCGACTTCAGGAATCATCTCATCGATCAGCAGCCTGATATATCCTTCTTTGTTCTCACGGAATTCGTCGGGTATCTCGTGCGCACCTAAGAATGTCGGCACAATGTCGATCTGGTGATTTCGGTCGAGATCACGAATCACTTCGAGTTGCTTGATCTCCGACTCGGTCGACAGGCCGTAACCAGATTTGGCTTCAATCGTAGTAGTACCGCATTCAAGCATATAATCGAGATATCTGACTGCGTTATGGTAAAGGTTTTCTTTCGATGTTTCACGGAGTTTTCTCACGGAATTGCGTATGCCACCGCCAGCCTCGGCGATTTCCATGTACGACTTGCCTTGATTGCGCATCTCGAATTCATCTTCGCGTGTAACGGCGAAAACCGGATGCGTGTGCGGATCGACAAGTCCGGGCGTCACAACCCGGCCCTTCGCATCGATAGTCTGACAGTTATCTGACAGCTCGACCTGTTCGTCTAACTCGCGCCGTGTGCCGACAGCCACGATCTTGCCATCAAGAGCCGCCACCGCGCCGTCTTGAATCACTTCGAGATGACCAAGATCAGGTCCTGTCAACGGACCCTGACATATTGGCCTGCAGGTCACGAGTTGACCGATGTTTGTGATTAGAAGGTCGGCTTGCATAATGCTATTCCATCATCGGGATATTGACGCCTTTGTTTTTGGCGAACCGTATGGCTTCATCGTATCCGGCATCGACATGCCTCATGATACCGGTCCCCGGATCGGTCGTGAGGACTCGTTCGAGACGTTCGTCCATTTCTTTCGTACCATCGCATACGACCACCATGCCCGCATGAATCGCCATCCCGATACCGACGCCGCCACCGTGATGAATCGACACCCACGACGCTCCCGCGCATGTATTAAGCATTGCATTCAAAAGCGGCCAGTCTGCGATCGCGTCCGAGCCGTCTTTCATCGATTCGGTCTCGCGGTTGGGCGATGCCACCGAACCGCAGTCGAGATGATCGCGACCGATCACAATCGGCGCTTTGATCTTCCCGCTGCGCACCAGATCGTTGATAATCAGCCCGAATCTGGCGCGCTCACCGTAGCCGAGCCAGCAAATCCGCGACGGTAGTCCCTGGAACTGCACTCTCTCGTGCGCCATCCTGATCCAGTTGCATAGCGGCTTGTTGTATGAAAACTCTTTCAGGATGATTCCATCGGTGATGTAGATATCTTCCGGATCGCCCGACAGCGCCGCCCAGCGGAACGGACCTTTGCCCTCGCAGAATAGCGGCCTGATATATTCAGGGACAAATCCGGGGAAGTCGAACGCATTCTCAAGCCCGGCTTTTTGAGCCTGGCCGCGCAGATTGTTGCCATAGTCGAATACGATTGATCCGGCCTTCTGCATATCGAGCATCGCCTGTGTATGAATCACCATCGAATCGTAGGCTCGCTCGATGTAATCGTCCGGATTCACTTTGCGCAGTTCGAGCGCTTCATCGAGTGTCATTCCATGCGGAACATAGCCGTTCAGTTCATCGTGCGCCGATGTTTGATCGGTGACGATATCGGGTGTGACGCCCATCTTGACCAGCTTCGGAAGAACATACGCGCAGTTGCCGACCAGCCCGACCGAGAGCGGTTTCCTGTTCGATGTAGCGTCGTCTATCCACCTGAGAGCTTCATCGAGATCGCGCGTCTTGCGGTCGCAGTATGCGGTCCTGAGCCGCTTATCGATATGTGATTCGTCAACATCGATACACAGCATCGCCGCGCCGTTCATCGTTGCGGATAGAGGCTGAGCGCCACCCATGCCGCCCATACCGCCGGTCAGGATGAACCTGCCAGCAAGGTCGCCGCCGAAATGTTTCTTACCGCACGCTGCGAATGTCTCGTAAGTCCCCTGCAAAATTCCTTGCGTGCCGATGTAAATCCATGACCCTGCGGTCATCTGGCCGAACATTATCAAACCGAGCTTGTCGAGTTCGCGGAATTTCTCCCATGTCGCCCAGTGCGGCACCAGATGCGAGTTTGCGATCAACACACGCGGACAGTGCTCGAATGTCCTGAATATCCCGACAGGCTTGCCGGATTGCACGAGCAGCGTTTCGTCAGGAGCAAGGTCTTTGAGTGATTTGACGATCGCGTGATAGCAATTCCAGTTGCGGGCGGCCTTGCCGGACCCACCGTAGATTATCAGTTCCTCCGGTTTCTCTGCGACCTCCGGATCGAGGTTGTTCTTGAGCATACGCATGGCAGCCTCAGCATGCCATGTCTTGCAGGATTTCTTAGTTCCGCGATCCGCCCTGACCGGAGTGTATGTCGCTTTATCATTATTAGTCTTATCTGCCATGTTCAACTCCCGAAGAAGTGGATATAATTAACTGGGGAGCAAGAAACATGCTCGATCAATGCGCGTCAATAGGGAAATGGGCGCCAGAATTCTGGCTGGATTGGTATCAGTCCTGTAAGGCAGATGTCCAGAGGTCGTCTCATAAGTCTTAGTCTCCAGGCAATCTTGCAGGTCACGCCTGCTTGCGAAGTCCTGAGCATAGCGAAGGGCCTGTCCTGAGTGTGGCGAGGGGAGGCGTGACGATCTCTGAAAAAGACTCATGCCCCGAGTGGGCATGAGCTACTAACTGGAAAAGAATCTGATCGGCGAAAATACTGCTACCCGTGACCAGCAGAAACAGTCCTGCCGCTAACAGAGCGTGTAGGCGAGTTGATTTCACGATGTATCTCCGGGGCGATGCAGATGCTAATATCATGTTCCAGGAATCCATTCACAATAAAAAGCGGCAAATTAAATCGTGGCATGGGCATCTTGCCCATGATTTACGGGCAGGATGCCCGTGCTACTACAAAAGAACATATGAACATATATCCGGGACACGACACTAACCCGGATATTTCATGAATAGATATGGCGAAGTCTTTTAATTCTTTATCA
>CBDUQR010000075.1:0-8391 GCA_965369655.1 uncultured bacterium
GTGCGAAGTGGCGGGGGCTGGAAACGAGCTTACGGAATGGCTAGTGAGGCACTCCCAGAGGAAACGGGGAGAAACAGATAGGCCAGTCCTAAGGAGCATCGCGCCAGTCCTCGACCCTACCAGCAGGCGGGGGGCATCAGTTATTCATCTAATTTACTTCATGGAAACTGGATCGTTTTTTACTGACTATGGTCATATTGAAAGACTTAGCAATCAGGATATCTTTGACTAGCATTACCGTTTGATGCTAGAATCCTCGCATTATGATTGGGAAAACCATATCCCACTACAAGATCGTCTCCGAGCTCGGCCGCGGCGGCATGGGTGTGGTGTATAAGGCGGAAGATACGAAGCTGCGGCGCACGGTAGCGCTGAAGTTCCTTTCTCCGCATCTGCTTGCCGATCCCCAGCAAAAAGCCCGGTTCATCCACGAAGCGCAGGCGGCGGCCGTCCTCGATCACCCCAACATCTCCACGATTCACGAAGTCCATGAGGCGGATGGTCAGACGTTCATTGTGATGGCCTTCATCGAGGGCGAAGACGTGCAGACAAAGATCGGGTCGGGCCCGATGAGTATCGATGAAGCGCTTGATATCGCCGTGCAGGTGGCGAAGGGATTGACCAAAGCGCACGGCGAGGGGATCGTTCACCGCGACATCAAGCCGGGAAACGTGATCATCACGCGCGAGGGACAGGCCAAGGTGGTGGACTTCGGCCTGGCCAAGCTGGCCACGCAGACGCAGCTCACCAAATCGGGAATGATGGTGGGGACGGTTCGCTACATGTCGCCCGAGCAGGCAATGGGGGGGAAGGTGGACCACCGCACCGATATCTGGTCGCTGGGGGTGATGCTCTACGAGATGCTCTCGGGCAATCTCCCGTTTCGGGGTGAGGTGGATCAGGCGATCATGTACTCGGTTCTCAACGAGGATCCGAAGCCGTTGACCGAAACGCGGAAAGACGTTCCGGTCGCTCTCGAGGACATCATCGAGAAGGCGCTGGCCAAGGATCCGCAGAAGCGCTACGCGACGATGGACGAGTTTCTCGTCGATCTGGAGACACAGCGCGACAAGATTGTATTGGGGATCAAGGAGCGGCAGTTCACAGGACTACGAAAGCTGCGTAGAAGAAAGCGCCTGACGGCGGGCATCGCAACAGTCCTGGTCGTTGCCATCGCGGCCATTCTGGTGCAGACATTTTACCCGATTGGCGGAGAAGATGTCTTGGATACCATTGCCGTCCTGCCAATGGTGAACTTGTCCGGCGACCCGGAGGAGGACTGGCTGGCCGATGGCATGACGAGACATCTCATCACCGAGCTGACCAAGATTGCAGCCCTACAAGTACGGCCCTATCAGTCGGTCATGCGATACCAGGAAACAGACCTGACGATCCCGGAGATCGCCAGAGAGCTGGGGGTTGCTGCCATAGTGACGGCTTCTGTGGTGAGCTCCGGGAATGAGCTAAATCAGCTACATATCAACGCGCAGCTGATCGACGCGTCGGAGGACGAGATCCTGTGGGGAGACACCTTCGATCGGCAGTTGACTAATATTGTCGCCTTCTATGGCGAGATGGCGCGAACAATCGCCGCCGAGGTCCACGTGGTCGTAGCCCCCGCGGAAGCAGCTCGGCTGGCGAACAAAAAGCCAGTCGATCAGGAGGCATACCGTCTCTATCTCCTTGGCGAACGCTTTACGTACAAACTTTTGGAGGGAGGAATCCAGCAGGGAATAGAATTCTGTATGCGATCCATCGAGATCGATTCGACTTACGCGCCTGCTTACGCCGCATTGGCCAAGCACTACTTCCTGTTGACGAACGGCGCGATGATGCATCCGCTGGAGGCACGCCCGCTGGCCGAGGCCGCGGCCAGGAAGGCTCTGGAGCTCGATGGTGATCTCGGCGCGGCTCATGCTGCCTCGGCCGTTGTCAAAATGGCGTTCGACTGGGACTTTGATGGGGCCGAAGAAGGCTTCAGGCGGGCAGGCGCGCTCAACCCCGGCGACGAGTCGATCAAGGAGGATTACAGTTTCTTTCTGGCGCTCGATGGCCGCATCGATGAGGCCATCGCGATTACAAGGCGGCAAACAGAAAACGATCCCCTCTCGATCTTTCCAAGCGGCGCCCTGGGGTATTACTACTGGTACGCCGGACGTTTAGATGAAGCCATCGATCAGCTCAATCGTACCGTCGAGATGGCTCCCGAATATTCCTATCTCTACATGCACCTGTCCTGGTGCTATGCAGATAAAGGGATGAAGGAAGAGACGATCGCCAACATCGAGCGTGCTTTGAGTGCGGCCCCGTCAAATCAGGTCATTCTCGGAACCTCCGCGAACGCATACGCCAGGGTCGGCATGGAGGAAGAGGCCAGGAGGATCCTGGTGCAGTTGCAGCAGCAGTCGCAAACCGACTATGTCGATCCTTTTTATATTGCGATCATCCATGTGGCTCTGGGTGAGCATGATCGTGCGTTTGAACTCCTCCGCGAGTGCATCGAGGTGAGGTCGATGTCCACTCTATTTATAAATCACTCCCGCTGGACGGACCCTCTTCGCTCCGACCCGCGTTTCCAGGAGATCTTGGAGCTCGCATTCGGGAGTTCGCCATGATGGAAAAGAGCCACGCACAAATCCCTATCTTTCAAGAAAATCCATGGGGTGCGGGCATATTCTACGAGCCGATCCGCTGTAGGCGGCGCGACAAGTCGCATCAAAAAGACGTTTCGACGCCGAAGCGGATTGTCATCGGTGGTTGGTACGCCTTTACTTTGCCGAAGTTCGGGTTCAGTCCAGCCTGATTTCCCTCGGTGTCGAGTGCAAAGTAGTGGACCTGTTCGATGTCCACCACTTCTGTCTGCCCGAACAGGTGGAATACATCGAACAGCAATCGGGAACGGGCGCCGCCGATTCCTCCAGTCAGCCGCGAGAGATCGTACGCGAGCCGGAGACTCGCATCCCAGATGGACGGAGTTCGACCGGCGGTTCCACGCGGAACAAGATGGCTGAACGCGTTCGGTCCGAGCCATGTCCCACCGTATTCCGATAGTGGCGTGCCACTCTGCCAGGTGAAGAACCCGCCCGCCGTCAGCCCGAAGTCGAAGGCATAGCTGCCATACGTCTTGAGCACATGGGTACGATCGTTCGGAAGCAAGCCCTCTGAGACCTGAGAAATATCCCAAAACTGGTTCGTGACATGGGAGTGTGGATTGCTGCTGTCGGTGTCAAAGATGCCCGGGTAGTTTCCATCCGTTTTGGACAGCACATACCACGCCGCCAGGTTCAATTTTCTCCCAAAGGTGTTCTCGAGCGAAAATTCCAGAGCTGTATAACGCCGAACGGCGTCGGGCAGGTGATCCATGCGACCTTGCCCGGGGTTTCCCAGCAGGTAAGTAAGACCGAGGATGGGATCGATCAGGACTGTATTTTCGATGGCTCTTCCCATGTTGCGATAGATTCCGCGAACGCCGACCTTCCAGGTTTGAGCGAACTGATTTTCATAACCCAGAGTGAATTCATCCAGGTATTGGCCGTCCAGGTCATCGAACGGGTAGGCCGAATTGTCGATTACCTGACTGAAGGTTGGTGTCGCCGCGAAATCAGGCAGCGGATTCACATCGTAGTAATCTAAGGTCTGATAGTAGTTACCAAAATACCAACTCGAAGCGATCATGGACATCTGCTGGTAAACACGTCCATAGGAGCCGGACAGCTTCTGGCGGCCCCTCTGATCGAGCTGATAAATGATACCCACACGCGGTTGAAAGCCGTCGTCGATCGATTGCACAAGTTCGCCCTGTTGATTGACGATGTAGATACCGTCCCATCGGACTCCGGCATTTATCCGCAGTCGATCGGTGACTCGCCAGGAGTCCTGCAAGAAAACAGAGGGAAGCCGGTGTGATACCTCGAAGTCATTCAGAAGGGAAACAGCCAACCAAAAATCGGTGTCGAATCTGAGGACGAGACCAGGTCTTCCATCTGGAGTCTGCATTGTCCACTCCTCGTCCAATAAGATGTTCTCATAGGCAGCCCCGATCTTGAGCTCATGACTGCCGGCGAAAACCGTCGTGGATAGATCTATTGCCCAGCGGACGGTGTGGTGATCGAACTGGTTCACATTTCCACCGGATAATGTGTTGTTATAATTATCGCTGTATGTCACCTCCGTGCGGCCGATCTCCGTGGTCGGTCGGGCTTCGTTGTTTGCTTCCACGCGGGAAAGCCTGGCGTCGAAGATCGCTCTGTCCCCAAACAGGTGACGGCCAGTGAGACTTACCGTGACTGCGCCAGTGGTTTCGTCCGTCAACAGCGGATCCGCATTGGCGATGGTCCCCAGGGGCTGGACCAGGAAACTGCCCCCTACTCTCTCATGTTGGGTGGGGTCGCCGAAAACGGCGAGGTCGATATTTGTGCTTGCACTGGCACTCCAGGTCAGTTTCCCTGCAAAGAGATGCGAAACGGCCTTGTCGTCGAAGTTGCCAAGCCCTGGAATCTCGAGAGTTTCGGCCGCAAATGTCGGATTGTAAGCCGCGAAGTACCACAGCTTGTCACGGGCGATGGCCCCTCCCAGGCTGAGCCCGATATCATAGAGGTCGAAATCGATCTGGTTTAAGTCGGCAAATCCCCGCCGCGAGTCCGACGAGACGTTATTGTTGGTGAGAAAGCCAAACACCTGTCCCTTGAATTCGTTGCTGCCCGAGTGTGTGATGACATTGATAATCCCACCTGTGGGCTTGCCATACTCGGCCTCGTAGCCGCCTTTCTTGACCTGGACCTCTCGCACGAAGTTCTGGGGAAGCCTGGTTCCGCTGCTGCCCAGGAAGGGGTCCGTTACGTTGACACCTTCTATGAAATACTGGTTCTCGGAGCCGGTACCACCGGCCACGTTTGTGTTGTCCCCGAGGAAACTGGTGTTGGCGTGTGGCACATAGGCGATGACTTCGCGGTAATCGCGGGGTGTGGGCAGTTGGCTGAGGACCTCCGAATTGAGGTTGTTTCCGGACTCGGTCGTTGAGAAATCAAGAACCGGCCTCTGCGTGCTGACGATGATCGTGTCCACTTCGAAGATTGCTATCATGAGCTCTGGTCTTCCGAGAGAGGTCGTCCTGCCGAGCCGGATGACGACGTCGTCGTAGCTCATGGTCTGGTAGCTGATATGCTGGAGCGTGACGGTGTAAATGCCTACCGGTATGCCCTTGATTCGGAAGAAACCGTCGCTCATAGATAACGAACTACGAGGGATCTGCAAGTTATCCCCGGAAACTGTGATAGTGACTAAGGCGACGGCGTCGCCCGTTTGCTGATCGAAAATCCAGCCCTCAATGTCTCCAGTTACTGCTTGACCACGAGCTGAGCCCGGACAAATGAGGATGAAAAGAGCCGTCAAGACGATTAAGGTGCGCATGTGAGCGATCCTTTCATTCGAGACTTGGCTGAGCGAACGATTTCAGCTTGTACGCGAAATCGGATATTCGGCCCTAAACCCCGGTTTTCTAGACAGCTTGTAGAGTTAGATTTTTTGTATTTGAGACCCCCCTTGCTTCGTGTTTAAAAGCATACTCTTCTGGCGTGAGATTGTCCAGAGTGTTTCTTGCCAGCTGAAGTGAGACAGTTGTTAGGGGGTAATTGAGCTGAGGAATATACAGCAGGATATGGCGGGGGCACCAAGGGGGGCACCAGTATTGAGACCTGATTTCTCTCGATATTGAGGAAGTACAAGGATTGCAGTGGGGGCAGAAATTTCAGAAGAGACAGCTGGAAACGAGCTTACGGTATGGCTATTGAGGCACTCCCAGAGGAAACGGGGAGAAACAGATAGGCCAATCCTGCGGAGCATCGCGCCAGCCCTCGACCCTACCACCCCGCATTACAGAACGCATCGTCAGGATGGTCAGCAGGTCACATGGGTCCCAGCTGTTTCATCACGGTGAGCTGGTCGGATACCGTCCATTGTTCGACTATCTTTCCATCGACTATGCGGTGAACAGCGATCTCTGGCCTCGACATCTTCTTGCCCGAGGGCTCGAGCTCGTTCATCTCTCCCGTGAATGTGCCGCTGGAGATGAAATGAGTCACGACGAGGTCGCCTTCTGCCACTATATGGACGACTGACTCTGTCATGTCCGGAAAAGCGGCCCGTGCCTCGGTGATCATCTTCCTGATGCCATCCCTGTCTGTATCTTCTCCGTCCGCCCAATGTGCCACGTACTCCGGCGAGTACAGCTCGTCGATCAGATCAAGGTTCCCTTTACTCCAGACCTCGTCATGGGTTCGCATGACGAGTGCCTTGTTCGCCTCGATCAATTCGTTTTGCTGCCGCTGTTCGCTGCAGCCGGGCGCAAGACAGAATACCGCAGCCAGTATAAGTGTCACAGAAACAGGTTTCATTATCACCACTCCTCTGATAGGGTAAGACATCCTGTTAACTAGACACAGTCAGCGACAGATTGTTTCAAAAATCTGAAGTTGTAATACAGGTGTAGCCTGGAGGACGGATGATAGTGATAGGAGAGGAGGCAGACAATGGGAGACAAAGGCGGCAAGAAGGATAAAAGCAAGCATAAGAGACAGGAAGACAAGAAAAAGAAACAAAAAGAGAATGACAAGAAGGATAAGCAGCCCAAAAGAATCCAGTAAAGCAATACTCCGGGTTCAAATATAGAAAGCCCGCAACACCTCATCTGAACGATTCAGTGCCACAGGCTATGGTATCTGCAAGAACAACTATACTAAGAATTCTCTCGGCATGTCATTCAGGCGCGCGATCTTCGTGATTTTGGTCCTGATGTCGAAATTCATCGCGCGGGAGACTGAGCATGTGCCGCTGTCCCTCCTGAAAATTCCATCCGATTAATGGTCGATGGTTCTTCTGGCTTATTAGAACCGGGAGATTGTTAAAAACGTGGATTTTATAGGTTGAATGAGGGGAAAACGGGAAATAATGCAAGCTACAGGTGAGTAGAATTAGAAATAGCATGGAATTTATATAATGGCTGAATCGGAGTAACTGCAAGCATTACAATGCGGATGGAATTAATAGGTGGGATACCGGTCATGGTCGATCAGTATTCATCGGCGCCGATATCCGTAGAGTCTCCTTTGGGCCTTCCATCGCATTCGAAGTCGATTGGAACAGCCGTCAGGTCGGTTCCCTGATCGACCACTATGGCCTGTGCCTCGGCAAGTCGGAGGTCTCCGCCGGTCGCGTCGATGAACCAGGATGACTGGGCGTTCACGACGTTTGTCTCAAGAACGCCTGTCCCTCCGTCCCTGGGAATGATCCCGTTGTTCGAAAGGTTGTTGATGATCGAGGCAAAACGTGTCGACTCCCAGCGGTACTCGATCGAGGCGTAGTAGTTCTCGGTGAAAACGGTATTGTTGTAGATCGAAACCGATTCAGCGCCCTCCAGCTTGATACCGACGCCTTTGTTCGTATGAACCATGTTGTTTCGGATTATCCCTCCCATCTGAGAGGCTTCGCCTCCCAGCCAGCCGAGTATTATCCCCTGGTCGCAGTTATATATCGTGTTATGTTCTACGATCGTATTCGCCGAATCTATCCAGAAGAAGATCGCGGCTCCCGCCTCTTCGCTTCCGGGGGCCTTGATGCCCCTGAAGACGTTGTGGTGAACGATCAATCCGTCAGACTGGGCGGCGAATATCCCGCCGATATATGCACCGGGACCTTCACCGGCTGAATATTCAAACAGACACCATCGCACCTCGCCCCCGTGGGTCATAGTCGAGGCGGGAATGGAAGAGCGATCCACCTTTAACATGTGCTGCCCCGTATCAACGATACGAAGATTGTGCATAAGACAATCGTCGGCGCCGTGGAATGCCTTTATCCCGATTCCGGATACCCATCCCAGCGTCAGGTCGGCGATTGTCATGTTGTCTCCCGTAAACCAGATGATGCCGTCGGCATCGATGGCGGGCCGGATAATCACATCATCCCTGTTGCCCGAGGCGCTTCTGATTGTCAGACTGTCCGCAGTGAAATAGAGGACATAAGGAATCTCGTAGGTCCCCGATGCAAGTAGTATTGTCACGGGCGTATCGTCTGAGTTGACCACGTCCACTACCGGCAGGAGTTCTCCCACGTTGCTGACGTTGATTATATTCCCCGTCGGAGCGGGCAGGGGCTCGAGCTCGCAATACGAACGATCGTCATCGCCGTTTTCATCCTCCGGGGCTGTGGAGTTATCAGAACAGGAATTCATCAGCATTAAGGATGAAATGGTCAGAATGATCAGGTATTCGGCCTTGAAGTTAATATGCATCTGCAACGACCTCCGGGATAAGGTGCATGTATGTTTCAGAGTTGATTATATGACAGAAGGGTATCTGTCCTAAGTGAAAAACACATAAACAGCCTCGGGTGTCC
>CBDUQR010000076.1:0-8210 GCA_965369655.1 uncultured bacterium
CAAAAGTCTAGTTTTTTCTGCGCCCAAACGGAAAATACTTATGAGAAATGCTATAAGTGTCACATTCCTTGGTCCGGATGACACGAAATCAAGTGGATTTCCAGCAGGATGTCAAACAATTTGAGCGACAAATAGAGAATGTCATACCCAAGCGGGCATGACCTGCTCATCACTCACAAGAGCAGTCTCAGAACTCCTGTCTTCCCTGAAGGGCTTTGGAGAGAGTGTTCTGGTCGGCGTATTCGAGGTCGGAGCCGACTGGAAGTCCGCGCGCGATACGCGTAACCTTGATGTTCATCGGTTTGATCAGGCGAGACAAATAGACCGCTGTCGCCTCGCCTTCGGTGTTCGGATTGGTCGCGATGATGACTTCCTGGATGTTTTCCTTAAGCCGAAGCATGAGTTCTTTGAAACGAAGTTGCTCCGGTCCGATGCCATCTAACGGCGAGAGCACGCCTTCAAGCACATGATAGAGGCCCTTGTATTCAGCCACCCGTTCGAGCGCGAGAATGTCGTTAGCTTCCTCGACAACGCATATGGTGGATCGATCTCTCTTCGGATCACTGCAGATGTGGCATGGTTCGATTTCGGTGACATTGGAGCAGACCGAACATCGCACCACTTTCTCTTTGACATCGATGATTGCGCGCGCAAGCCGAGTCGCGTCCTCCTTTTTCAGCTTCAGTATCCAGAACGTGAGTCGCTGCGCGGTCTTCCTGCCTATCCCCGGCAGCTTGGAGAACTCCGCGATCAGGCGCTCGACTGATTGAGCAGACTTGAACATATCTTAGAACGGCATTCCCGGAATTTTCATTCCACCTGTCAGTCCGGCCATCTTATCGGCGGCGAGTTCCTGCGCCTTCTGCTGCGCCTGATTGACTGCCGCGACAATCAGATCCTCGAGCATTTCGACATCGTCGGGGTCAACAACTTCTTTTTCGATTTTCACTTCGACGACCATCTGCTGACCATTAGCCACGACCTTGACCATGCCGCCGCCGGCGGTCCCTTCGACGCGTTCGTCCTCGAGCTCGGCCTGGACTTCCTCCATTTTGGCCTGCATCTTCTGGACCTGCTTCATAATATCGCCAATGCCCTTACCCATCTTCTGCTCCTTTGGAATCGATCTTCTTGATACTCGTTATCTTCGCGTCATATCTATCAACAATCTTCTTTATGTCCGGGTTCTTGTCGAAAAGGTCCTGTGGAGTCATGTCGAACCGTGGATCAAGCGTAGTTCTTGAATTATTCGGTTTTGCGTTGGTATCGGATTCGATCCTGAGCCTGACCTGCCTGCCGAAGAAATCAGCCATCGCGCTCTCGACCTTCCTGACCTTCTCAGTCGTAAGTATCGTCCTTGCGCCTGCATCGGGAGGGAACGCCAGCCGAATGACGCCGTCGTCGACAGGACTCGACACACCCTGCCTGAGCATAACAGACATGACGCCGTTGGTCTGGGTGTAGCTGTCGAGGAAACTGTCCCAGTCCTTGCCGGATTTCACACTCTCATTTGATTTGCTCGGCGCAGCATTCGAGGATGTCATTGATCGTGCGGAACTCACTGAGCCGGGAGGAATTCCCGAACCGCCCCCAGCCATTGACTGGAGTTTTTCGAGCACCTCTGTGAGTGTCGCCGTTGTATCCATGCGCGCCAGCTTCAGCAGCATCATATCGAGGTAGATTCGTGGATCGGCACCGTCTTTCAGTTGCTGTCTCAAATCGGAAACAGCGTACACCATCCGCATGATATCGCTCTCGGAGAAAAATTCCTTCTGCTCATTATATTTCTGAACATACAAGTCCGACAACTCGATAAGATTCGATGGGTCCTCGACAGATTTCGCGACCAATAGATTCCTGAGATGCGCCTGCAAGTCGATAAGAAACTGGCCGATGTCGGCGCCGCTCTGAGTCAGTCGAGATGCATGTTCGAGAACCGACGCGGAATCATGATTGTGGATGCACTCGGTAAGTTCAAACAGCAGGCCGAGATCGACAAGGCCTAACGCGTCTGATATCAGCTCGACAGTAATCTCACTATCGGCATACGCCAGCACCTGCTCAAACAGCGACAGCGCATCGCGAAGCGAACCGTCGCCCTTGCGCGCGATCAATCTCAGCGCATCGTCCGTGATCTCGATCTCTTCTTTGTGGGCCGCTTTGCGCAAGCTCTCGATCAAATCGCCCAAGGGGATTCGCCTGAAATCATAGCGCTGAGTGCGCGACAGGATCGTCGCCGGAAGACTGTGCGGTTCGGTGGTTGCAAAGATGAATATGACATGCTCCGGCGGTTCCTCGAGCGTCTTGAGCAGCGCGTCGAACGCAGCGCCGGAGAGTCGGTGAACCTCGTCGATGATATATATCTTGTAGCGGGATCCGGCGGGAGCGTATCGCACGTTCTCTCGCAGATCACGAATAGAATCGACGCCGGTGTTCGATGCCGCATCGATCTCGAGAACATCCATCGATGATGAAGAAGCAATCTCAGTACAGTTCGTGCATTTCAAGCAGGGTTGCGACGATGGACCCTCGACACAGTTGAGAGCCTTCGCAAGAATCCTCGCTGTGGTGGTCTTCCCGGTTCCTCTCGTTCCGCAAAACAGATAGGCGTGGGAGATACGACCGGAGGTAATCGCTTTCTTCAGCGTTTCGGTTATATGTCCCTGCGCTACGACTTCATCAAAAGTCTGCGGGCGGAGCTTTCTTGCTAGAACAAGGTACGACACAACTCAGACTGGTAACCTGTTAAATTAACCCGTGCACCCACCTCCGATTCCGCCCACTCACGTCGACCCGGCCAGTTAGCTCAGATCAAGCTTCCCCGCATCACACTCGTAAACATACTTACCGCTGCTTCCTTCCGGACCTGACGGGGTTCGGCAGCCACGAGTTGCACGGGACCTGGTCCTCAACACCACTTAACCGTGCCGGGCGAGCAGCTGACAAACCTCGGGTGGGCATCAGTCCCGGTATAGCGGATTCCGGGTAACAGGGCACCGCTAGCTCCCCACTTAGCACGGGAATATGTTTCTCTCTTCGTCCTTGGCGGAAAGCATAACATCAACTCCCCACCTCAGCGATCCTGAATATATGAATAATCCGCGCGGTTATCAAGCCGGGAGATTGGAAGTTCTCAATTGACTTCGGTTTGACCAAGCGGTATTCTGTTATGGAAAATGTAGAGCTTGACGAAGCGCACGGTCGAGGAGTGAAAGTATGGCGATAAGCAGAGGCAAATTGAATTACTTTCACAGGAAAGTAGAGGAAACACTAGACGTTGTTCATTGCCATTTGACTATTCTCGTTGAGAAGAGCTACAAGAAGGCTGTGTATAGCTTCTCCTACAAAGTCAAGAAGCGTTCTGAAGGTGATTATACGGATGACGATCTTTGGTTCGGCGTAATTCCGTACGCTGAAAAACATGTGTCTCAATTCCAGTGCAGCAATCCAGCCGGGGCAAGAACCGAGCGTCAGAGTCTACCGGATGGCAGGACGATCTTCATCATTCCATTCAGCAAGCGCTTGAATGTGGAGGAAGAGTATGAATTCTCATACAGCTATAGGACCAAGATTGAATCTATTGTTGAGAATAGAATGTTTCGAACCTCCGGAAATATCTCGTATTACATTTCACACGTTTCTCCTTGCTATCATTTGCACATCTCTCTGTCCTTTGAAGGTAAGAAGCCTCGCATTATAAGGCTTCACCCAGATGCAACCGAGCAGGGGGAGGCAAGTATTGATTTTGAAAAACAGAATGTTTCGCCACTCGATTTCTATGTTTTTAACTGTCTGTATGAATCTGGCCTTCCAAAACGTATAGCATACACTCTGGAACACTTAATCTGGATAACGGTCGGCGTGGCATTGACTCTCTTGGCCGACGCCTTCACAAATGGTAGCTAGCACCAAGATTAAAGGAAAGGTAGGTGTCTCATGTCAGAAATTCTGAAACGAGAAGAAATCCGCCAAGCCTTGGGCGAGCTCAGGGGCAAGTTTTCAACCTTGAAGGGAATAGTCACCAAAATCATCCTATTTGGATCAACAGTCGAAGATAACACCCTAAAATTCAATGATGTGGATATCCTCCTGCGTTTTGAAAAAACTCACTTTGAAAGCCTCAAATCTGAATTGATAGGTCTAATTCCATCAAGAGCGTTGATAATCGAGAATGCGGAATTGTCATACTCAAATCATCCTCGATGGGAGAACAAGGGTAAACTCCCATTTCACATGTTGCTGTATACCGATGAAAGCAGGCTAACCCAGAAAGTGAGACTTGGTCTGAGCAGTAGTATTGACATAACAGACTTGGTGTTTGCTGATGAGGGAATTAGATAAGCGAGATGTCATTGACATTGTTGGGATCTTGGATAAGTACCCGATTGAAGGGACCTTTTTCAGAAGTGATCTCGAGTACTTCGGCATAAGATCCGATTTTCATCGTTTCATGGGTGTTCACGATTCGCATGGCGAACTTGTCTGTTTGATTCTACACTATTATAACTCTGTATCCATATTGGGGACTATATCTCTGGTAACTACGGATATCTGCTCACTTACGTCGTACCTGTCTGACAATAGTATTAGCTGGGTATCCGGACCAGAGGGTTCACTCGTCCCCCTTTTGGATATGGCCAGAGTGCACGGTGACAAACTATACGATTCACTGTTCTTGATGACTACTGATAGAAAAGCGTTCAAACCGTATGGCTTTAGATGGAAAGTGGAATTCTGTGAAGATTCCCAGCTACGCAAAGCTTATGATTTTGTTAGCGCGATACCTGAGTTCTCAGCCTTTCCTCCATTTGAGAGATTTGCTGATGAATGTAGGGTTGGCATCCGAAAAGTCTTCTGTGTCTATCGAGGCAAATCAATCGTCGGTTCCTCCTCTATCATCGGTGACAACGGCTTATCGGGTATGATTGCAGCCGTTTCAACTCGTCCTGAGTTTCGTGGCAAGGGTATAGGAAAAGCCGTTCTATCTAAAGCAACATTGTATCTTCTAGAGCAAGGGAAATTGCCGTGTCTTACGCAGAATCACAGCGAGTCCAACAGTCTATATAGCAAACTAGGGTACCATACGATAGGGAAGTGGCAAATATGTGAAGTGGACAGGTTAGTTCGAGGACTGGTACAAACTGGTAACATAGATAACAGTTAAGTTTCCCGTATTTCAGAATAGCCGGTAGCCCACCCAAAGAGCAGCGTCGGGTGGGTTTACTAATCAAGATCAACATCCATCCGAAGGACAGCATCCCGATCACCCGCATACCAGCGGTAGCTCGACCATAACCAATCCCTGGGTTCTGCGACCAGGCTCCGGAGAACGGGGTTGTTATGACAGTACTCCACTCCACTCCACATCGCTTTGTCTGATCTGCAGTTGTGATCGAAACATCTCCTCTGCCAGAAAGCGAATTTCTCTCGGCCATTTCGGTTGACCATGAATCTGTTCGTCAGATCGCTGCTGGTGGCATCAAGATGTCGATTAATCTGTCTTGCCGAAATTCGTTTCATTTCACCGATGACATAGCCAAGTTTCACTTCGTCCGGTGGGATGAGAACGAGATGAATATGTTCCGGCATTATCACGTAACCAATCAATCGCAGTTCATAGTCGTTCCGGATATAGTCAATGCACCGGATTACAAAACGTCGAAAGGTATCATCAGTCAACGCCGGTATTCGGCGATGGACTCCGAACGTCACAAACCTTGCGCGTCCATCGTGGTCAAAGTGTTTCAGTTTCATATAAATCATATTATACAACAGGCAAGACCTCTCTCAAAACGAAAACCCACCCGCCGCTACGCTTTGGGTGGGCTACCGTTTTTGGAAAGACCGATCAATGCGTCGGTCACAAATCAAATTCATCAATCTTCTCGAATGTGTCGGGATTGATCACCTCGACATGTACCGAATCACCATCGACATAGAAAAACACAACGGCATATTGTGTCGAAAATGTCTCGACATGATCCATCCAGGGCGTGTCCTCGCGGCCGTAATACGGCGCGCCCGCTGCGCCATTGTTGATATGCCAGAACGGTCGGAACTGCGTCAGCTTAGGCTTGTCGTAATCATCCGGATAGATTGGAATGTCCTTCGTCACCCGAAGCAGGCTGTAATTGTGCTCGTCGCCGGTGAGTGTCGCCTTGACTTTCGTACTGTGATTCATCAGCAGATCGAGCAGTATTCATACCTCATGCGAGCGTGACGGGCAAGTCATTGCCAACACACAAGTTATACCATCGCAGCGACATGAAAGGACGCAGAGTGTCACAAGCGGTGAACAAGTCTTGAAATTTCTGGTTTATTGATTATATTTGTGCGTCATAGCAGGTCAAACTGCGGTTTGTATTTCGAAAGGTGGAGATAATGCTGAAAGTTACCAACAACGCGAGCGCTGAACTCGCAAAAGTTCTCGCTTCAGACATGGCCAAGGGCAAGAGCCTGATTCTGTATTTCGCAGGTGCCACCTGTAGCGGTCCCCAGGTGGGAATGACTCTGGATGAGTCAGTGGACAATCTCGACAAGCTCGATTCCAATGGCATCACGGCATACATAGATCCTCGTCTGCACGGGGAGCTCTCGAAACTTGGCGACATCAATGTCGATTTCATCACTAACGATCTTGGCCAGAGCGGGTATGTTGTAAGCGTGGGCGAGCTCTGCGCCGGTTGCGCAGGCTGTAGCTGCGACGACAAGCCCGCAAACTGATAGGAAGCATTTCGAAAGTCAAACGGCCTTTCCTGAGTTCAGGAAAGGCCGTCCTTGTTTCTGTACCTGCTCGCTCTCTGGGCGAGACTATCTTAAACATCTTGTTCACATCGTTGCGGCGGGTCTTGTGAATCCGCGCCAGCGGATTTATGTGACCTGCCGCTCATGTCTGACATATGCTTGCGTGTCAGGTCACAATGCCGCTCACACGGCATCGAGACCTGACACAACGGAGAATAGCTCTCTAAAACATCTTATATGTCAAACCGAGCGACAGAGTCTCTTTGAATCTTCCTGCGAGACTAATTTCTTTATCATACAGTAGCTGTGTGTACAACTGCACCTGGAGATATTTCGCGATTGCGACCGAGAACGTATTCTCGAAATTGACATCGACAGCTTTCCAGTAATTCTCTTCAGGCATACCCTTCAGATCATCTTTTTGGGAATTAAACAGTGCCTTGAATGTAGACAGCTTTGTGACTATTCTAACCTGTTCATTCAAAACTACGTTGAAATCGGTGACCCACTCGATACCGCCGTCTGTCGCAGTGTTCGTCTCGGTGCCGAGAATAGTAGTGCCTGCGGTATCAAATACAACATCGCGCATGATGTTCTCGCGAACCGCAAAACCGACGCGCGATATCAACTGGTCTTTTTCGGGTCTGCTCCATACCGTCCTCGCCGCACCAGCGGAGAATGTCAACAGGACAGGATTGATATATCTCTTCTCCTTCTCAACAGAGGCGTCAAGGAACTGCGACTCAAATCTGACAGCAGAGTAGGGATCGACGATCTCGCTCAACGTAATCCTCAACACAGATTCCAGATCGATCTTGTCTGTCGATTTCTCCGGTTTCGACCATTTTTTCGTATCTTTGTCCTGTGTGTGTGTCTGGCCAAATGCGAGCTTGATCGTATTCCGCGAATTGAACTTAGGCGATATCTGCTTCTCGAACAGGCCATTCGCAGAGGACACCCATGAAACGTTTCCGGCCTCGCCTCCGGCCCAGTTGTCGGAGTAGCTGTTTTGAGTTACATTCAGGTTCAGGTCGAGCGTTTTCTGCCAACCGGTCGAGTCGGTCTGAGCAAATCCTGGCATGACAAACGTCAACACCAGCACCACGATCAGGGTGAGCAGTAATTTCATCGGTGATTCCTCCATGGTTGATAATGCATTCCATCTGTCATCCTGCGCCCGGTTTCTATCTCGACAGGCATTGCAGCATACTCGAAAACCCTCCATAACGAAAAGAATCTGTTTTGTCAATCGGGTAACATGACATATTTTCGTGAATGATTCGCAGACTCAACCGGAGGGCTTGTTGAGAAAGGCAACAGACGTGGAATATCGAGTAACCCTTGCACTGCACCGTCATTGCGAGCGACCGTTGGTCGCCGATCCCGTCATTGACCCCGATCTTCTCCCTCTGGGATCCCGTGGGAGAGGGGATCCTGAGGGAAGCGTAGATCAGGTAAGTCTCCGT
>CBDUQR010000077.1:0-7465 GCA_965369655.1 uncultured bacterium
GAAGGCCAATCAAGCCTGTCGTTTGAAATCGTTTTACCCACTTATGAGCATTGGTGTAATGCAAGTCGGCTATCTCGCTTGCTTCGGCAATATTGTATCCCGCCGCCAGTTCCCAGATAAGCAAGCATCGCTTGTACAATCCGATTGGAGTGGTACTGGCCCGAAGTAACCGTTGCAAAACGAACAGATCCTTCGCCCGAAGAGGTGGCAGAAGAAAAGGTCGATTCATAGTGACTCATTAATAAAACTCCAACAAGGCAATGTCAAGTAAAATATAGTATCATTTATGTGTTATACCACTAGTATTGTTGACTCAAGGGGCAGACCCTTCGAAGCTCAGGACTTTGCGAGGACGTCTGCCGCCCACAGCATTGGATGGTGTGCGATTTGGCAATCTCCGTGACACAACCGTATGCAGACGGATTAAGGCCTGTTTCGTGAATGGTTTTTTGGTTTGATTTCGGCATACCATTGTATTAAATTCTTTTGCTGGTTGTTAATTATTTCACTAACGCAGGCGGTGCGTTTCGGCAGTCGAAAAGTGCCATTCAAACCATAAATCATTCACGGAGGAAACCCGATGGATAAACTCCAGCCAGTCATTCTCTCAGTATGCAGAACCGCAATCGGCAACTTTCTCAGCGGTCTGTCATCCTTCACTGCCGTCCAGCTCGGAGCGGTCGTGATCAAGGAATCTGTCAAACGTGCCGGAATCGATCCGACGACTATCGACGAAGTTATCATGGGACAGGTAGTCCAGGCGGGCGTCGGCCAGGCTCCTGGGAGGCAGGCTGCCGTCGCCGCAGGCATACCGGTCGAAGTCCCGGCTATGACTATCAACAAAGTATGTGGCTCTGGTTTGAAAGCAGCCATGATCGCTGCATCCGAAATCAAAGCTGGAGAAGGCGATTGCTTCGTTGTCGGCGGTATGGAATCAATGTCGAACACGCCGTATGTTCTGCACGGTGCGAAGGGCGGTCTCAAGTTCGGTGACAAGAAGCTTCAGGACTCGATGGTTCTCGATGGGCTCTGGGATTCGTTCAACAATTTCCACATGGGTGTTGCTGCTGAACTGACAGTCGTGAAAGCCGGATTGACGCGTGAGGAGCAGGATGAGTTCGCCTGCAACTCACACATGAAAGCGCTTGCAGCAATTGAAGCAGGCAAGTTTGAGAAAGAGATCGTTCCTGTCGAGATTCTTCAGAGAAAAGGCGATCCTGTCATTTTCGACAAAGACGAATGTCCGAGACCCGGCACGACTGTCGAGAAACTCGCGAGGCTTCGCCCGGCTTTCCAGAAAGACGGTTCTGTCACAGCGGGTAACTCTCCCGGTCTCAACGACGGCGGCGCGGCGATGGTGGTGACATCGCTCGGTTATGCCGAGTCAAATGGCCTTAAGCCGCTGGCAAAGATCACCGGTTATGCTGCGGTGGGCGTCGATCCGAAGGATATATTTTTCTCGCCGATCTATGCCGTGCGCAAGCTGATGAAGAAACTCGACGTCGATATAGACTACTTCGACCTGATCGAAGCCAACGAGGCGTTTTCCGCACAGGCGCTTGCCGACGGCAAGGAATTGAAGTGGGATTGGTCGAGGGTCAATGTCCATGGCGGCGCGGTCGCACTCGGTCATCCGATTGGAGCATCAGGAGCGCGAGTCGCTGTGACTCTGATTTATGCGCTGCAGGACAGGGGACTCAAGACAGGTCTCGCAACACTCTGTCTCGGCGGCGGAAATGCTGTCGCGATGGGTATCGAGTTGATGTAATCACAAATCTGTAACCGTTTGGAGAATAGCGATGGAAAAGATTGCAATAATCGGCGCGGGTACTATGGGTAATGGTATCGCGCATGTTTGTTCGCACAAGGATATTAAAGTAACGCTGATAGATATCAAACAGGAATTCCTCGATCGCGCCAGGAAGACAATCGAGAAAAACATGGCGCGCGAACTCAAGAAAGAGAAGATCACTCAGGAGCGGATGGATAAATCGCTCGCCGGAATCACAATGTCGACAAAGCTCGAAGACGCCGGTGGCGAAGAGTTCGTTATAGAAGCTGCTACTGAGCAATTTGACTTGAAGCTTGACATTTTCAGCAAACTCGACAAGATGTGCCCCCCTGAGGTGATACTCGCGACCAACACGTCATCGCTTCCGATCACAAAGCTCGCGGCCTCCACCAGCCGTCCTGACAAGATCATCGGAATGCATTTTATGAACCCGGTTCCGATGATGAAACTCGTCGAGGTGATCCGCGGGATTGCCACTTCCGATGAAACCTACAAATCGGTTGAGGAACTTGCCGTCACGCTTGGCAAGACTCCTGTCGAAGTGAAGGACTATCCCGGTTTTGTCGCGAACAGAATTTTGCTCCCGATGATAAACGAGGCGGCCTACACGCTTTATGAAGGCGTGGCGACGAAAGAGTCTATCGATACTGTCATGAAGCTCGGTATGGCTCATCCGATGGGACCGCTGGCGCTTGCCGACTTCATCGGTCTCGATGTCTGTCTCTGGATTCTCGAGGTACTGCACGATGGACTCGGCGATCCGAAATATCGCCCCTGTCCGCTTCTCAAGAAGCTGGTCGAGGCTGGCTATCTTGGGCGCAAGACCGGGCGTGGATTCTACGACTACTCCGAGAGTTGAGGTAAGGCATGGATTTTGAATTATCTGAAGACCATCTGATGATGCGCGACTGGGCGCGCGAATTCGCAGACAAAAGGCTTGCGGATATCGCCGAAGAGCTCGATGCGAAAGAAACAACGCCGGATGATCTGCTGGCTGAAATGGGCGAACTCGGGTATTTCGGGCTGCAAGCTCCTGAGAAATATGGCGGCCAGGAGATCGATACGCTCAGCTATGCGCTGGTGATCGAGGAGATCTCGAAGAAATGCGCGGGTCTGGCAATAACCGTCTCGGTGCATAATTCTCTCGTGATCCAGGCAATCGATATCTATGGCACGGACGAACAGAAGGAGAAGTATCTCCCGAAGCTGGCATCCGGTGAATTCATCGGGTCGTATTCTCTCTCG
The DNA here is from genome assembly GCA_965369655.1 of uncultured bacterium. Lineage (GTDB taxonomy): Bacteria > Zixibacteria > MSB-5A5 > JAABVY01 > JAHJOQ01 > JAJRZO01. Next base: position 3,038 of record CBDUQR010000077.1, read on the forward strand.
GAGCCGAATGCAGGGACCGATGCCGGGGCGCTCAAGACGACCGCTATTCTCGATGGCGATCATTATATCCTCAACGGAACCAAGAGCTGGGTGACATCCGCGAAATGGGCGAAAGTGTTCGTTGTGTTTGTGCTGACCGATCCCGAGGCCGGAGCAAAGGGTATCTCCTGCCTGCTAATTGAACCGGGTATCGATGGGATGAGTCTCGGTGCGCATGAGAAGAAGATGGGACTGAAATGTTCCGATACGCGCGAAGTCTCATTTCTGGATGCGAAGGTTCCTAAGATAAGTCTTCTCGGTGAAGAGGGCAAGGGATTCAAGATTGCGCTGTCTCTTCTGGACAACGGTCGAGTCGGAGTGGCCGCACAGGCGCTCGGAATCGCACAGGCGGCGTACGACGAAGCGCTGTCATACTCCAAAGAGCGAAAACAGTTCGGCCAGGCGATCTGCAATTTCCAGGCGATACAGTTCAAGCTGGCGGATATGGCGATGCGCATTGATGCTGCGCGCCTGATGACTTACCGGGCCGCTGTCCTCAAGGACGCCGAGGGGAGACACTCGAGGGAAATCTCTATGGCGAAGCTGTTCGCGTCAGAGACCGCAAACTGGGTCGCCAATCAGGCCGTACAGATTCATGGCGGTTACGGCTATGTCAAAGAGTACGCAGTCGAGCGTTATTTCCGTGACGCCAGAGTGACCGAGATCTACGAGGGGACATCCGAAGCGCAGAGGATAGTCATATCGAGAGATTTGCTTAAGGATTAGACATGTACGAACTCTTAGAGAAGCTCGCCGATTTCAGGGCGGAGGTACGGGCGTTCTGTGATGAGAAGATCGCGCCTCACGCTGTTGAGGTTGACGAGAAGCAGATATTCAAGAAAGAAGTGCAGGAGCTTGTCAACTCTCAGGGATGGTGGGGATGCCTTATCCCGAAAGAGTATGGCGGCCTGGGGCTCAGTTCAGCCGAGTACACGATTGTGGTCGAGGAAATTTCGCGCGTGTGCGGATCGACCGGCCTGACTCTCGCAGCTCACAACTCACTCGGCGTGTATCCGATATACGTATTCGGTACGGAAGAGCAGCGGAAGAAATATCTTCCAAATGCCTGTAAGAATGGCGACCTGATCGCATTCGGTCTGACGGAGCCTGAAGCAGGTTCCGATGCAGGCGGAACGAAATCCAGAGCCGTGAGAGATGGAGAGTATTACATCCTGAACGGCACGAAATGCTGGATCACGTCGGCTGAACCCTGCACCGTGGCAATCGTCACAGCTCGCACGAGCGACGAACGCGGCGTCAAAGGCATATCGTCGTTCATCGTCGAGAAGAAGATGGAGGGTTTCTCTGTCGGCAAGAAAGAGAACAAGCTGGGCTGTCGCGGTTCAAACACGGCGTATCTGCATTTCGATGATGTCAGGCTGCATGAATCGCAGCGTCTCGGCGAAGAGGGCGTTGGGTTCAAGCAGTTTATGATAACGCTCGACGGTGGCCGAATCTCAATCGGCGCGATGGCGCTCGGAATCGCGCAAGCCGCATTCGAGCTTGCGAGCAAACATGCAATCGAGCGTGAGGCGTTTGGCAAACCTCTCTCGTCATATCAGGCGATCCAGTGGAAAATCGCTGACATGGCGACACAGATAGAAGCCGCCCGCCACCTTGTGTATGGCTCGGCATGGCTCAAGGATCATGGTCGCAAACTCATCAAAGAAGCCGCGATGGCCAAGGGGTTTGCATCGGAGGTTGCGAATTTCTGTACGTATCAGGCGATCCAGATTCTCGGCGCAGATGGCTGTTCTGCGAAGTATCCAGCCGAACGGTATTATCGTGATATGAAACTCTGCGAGATCGGCGAGGGAACATCCGAAATCCAGCGCATTGTCATTGCGCGGGAGGTTTTCAAGAGCATATCATCACTCTGACCATAGACCCGCAGGAGGCACAATGGCTTTCAAGAACACCGGTAAGATTTGGATGAACGGGGAGTTCGTCGACTGGAAGGACGCGAATATCCATGTCTGCTCCCATGTCATTCATTACGGTTCCTCGATATTCGAGGGGATTCGCGCGTACAACACCAGCCGCGGCACCGCTGTATTCAGGCACAATGATCATGTCGACCGCTTGTTCAACTCAGCCAAGATATACCGGATGGAGATACCATTCACGAAGGAAGAAATACGTCAGGCGACGCTCGAAGCAATCAGGGTAAACGAGCTAAAAGAATGTTACATCCGTCCCGTGGTGTATCGTGGTTACGATTCGCTCGGCGTGGATCCGAGTGCATGCCCTGTCGATGTCGCGATCGCCGTGTGGGAATGGGGAAAATACCTCGGTCCCGAAGCACTCGAAAATGGCGTCGAGGTTTGCGTGTCATCATGGTCGAGAATTGCCCCGAACACTTTGCCAGCGATGGCTAAGGCTGGCGCAAACTACATGAATTCGCAACTCATCAAGATGGAAGCTATCGCTCGCGGTTGTGTTGAGGGCATCGCGCTCGATACCTCAGGTCATGTCTCCGAAGGTTCAGGCGAGAACCTGTTCATTGTCAAAGATGGAGTGTTGATCACGCCGCCGTTTGGCGCATCCATTCTGCCAGGCATCACACGCAACTCTGTGATGGTTCTCGCTGAGGAGATGGGCATCAAAGTCATCGAAGCGAATATCCCACGCGAGGCGCTCTACATCGCCGACGAAGTTTTCTTCACAGGCTCGGCTGCCGAGATTACGCCGATCTCGATGATCGATAAAATTCAAATCGGTGATGGCAAGCGCGGACCGATCACGAAGAAACTCCAGGATCGGTTCTTCGAGTATCTTTCCGGAGATGTTCCAGACACCTATGGCTGGCTCGATTTTGTCTACGCCGAGGAGACGGTGGGGGCGTAATGAGAGTCGCCATCGGAGCGGACCATCACGGAGTCGGTTACAAGGATCATATAAAGCGTTACTTGAAGTCACGTGGAGTCGAGATTGTCGATGTCGGATCGAATACGACCGAGTCTGTCGACTACCCTGATTATGGTCTGAAGGTCGCGAGAGCTGTCGCGGATGGCGAGGTCGATTTCGGAATCACGATATGCGGCAGCGGTAATGGCATGGCTATCGTTGCGAATAAAGTAAAAGGTGTGCGCGCAGGCATCGGCATGAATCCCGATCAGGCGCGCCTGACACGCGAACACAACAACGCGAATGTGCTCTCGATTGGCGCAGACTTCACACCCGAAGACCAACTCGATGCGATAGTCTCAGCATTCCTCGACGCCAAATTCGAAGGCGGCCGCCACACACGCCGAGTCGCGAAAATAGATGCGGTGGGGTAGGGGAGTCGAAACCACACGGGGTTTTGACCTACGGGACTCTGATTAATGATATGTATGGAGGTTATTTCAGATGCTGACAAAAAGACCGATCAAGCGATTTGGAGTTAGGTTCCTTGCGCCTTCCAAAATCCCTGCCCTGGGGCGTGCAGCCAATTTATTTCGGGGTGGTGGAGGGGCTTATGGGGAACTACAGATCTTTTCGGGGCACCTCTCAATTGTCATTGACACTGTTGGCCCGGCATATTTTTCTGGATGTCTTCTTGGACCTTTATTCTTCTTCTTAGAGCCTTTTTTTAGAGAGTTTTTTCGTCGGGAAGCAATACTAAATGTAGACTGGGAGGATATTAATGCCATGCAATTCCATAAACGCGGTGCCATTCTCACTATTTCCGGAATAGATCACGATGGCAATCATATTCAATATTCCATATCACCAACTTGCGAGGCCGATAAAGTATCAGAATTTCTCAATTCTATAGCTCAATACAAGAGCATTTTAGGATTCCGTGCTTATTGAGTCAGTAGCCCACCCAAAGCGCAGCGTCTCTCTTGTCGTCCCCGTGCAGACCCTTCGCAACGCTCAGGATCTTACGGGGACCCATTGAAAACCGGTAGCCCACCCAGAGCGCAGCGTCGGGTGGGTCAATCCTTAATGAGAATGAAACCTTATTTGCGACTGATTGCCACGCTCCCTTCGGTCGCTCGCAATGACGATGTTCCCGTCGGACGCGTTCTTGCGGATTGCGAGGTCTGTCTCCCATGAGCGACATCCCGCCCAGAATCCACTTGCGTTTTGCATTCATAGTCCATTGATTTCATAGCACGGTGAGGGGCAGACCCTTCGAGACTCAGGGCTTGCCCTTCGAAGCTCAGGACTTGCCCTTCGAGGCTCAGGACTTTGCCCTTCGAGGCTCAGGACTTTGCCGGGAGGTCTGCCGCCCACGAGATGAGATGTCAGGAGCGCCCTTCGCAAAGCTCAGGACTCTGCAGGGCTCCAGTCAAGTCTTACAAGTCCGTAACTTTCACGCATTCTGAAACTGGTTCTGGATTCCCGCCTTCGGGCATGTTGATAAAGTCCTTCAGGTCAGCGTTGAATAGTGTTGATTGT
>CBDUQR010000078.1:0-7352 GCA_965369655.1 uncultured bacterium
GAGCGGATTCACAAGACCTGCCGCAACGATATAACGCCCCCAAAGCTGGTCCGTGTAACTCGGACAGTTTGATTGACATCAATTCGGCCATGTTCTATATTTCAACGTGAATGTTCTGGCGATAGACACATCTACAATGCAGCTTGGGATCGGCATAGTTTCTGAGAGTGGGCATGTCTACTCGCACAGGTGGGACGGCATCGGGCATTCTGCACCGCTTTTCGGCAGAATAACCGATGCTCTCGAAGCAGCGGAGCTTCAGACGCACGAGATCGAACTGCTCGCTGTGGTTAATGGCCCGGGGTCATTCACGGGCCTGCGGATCGGACTCGCGGGTCTTCTCGGCTGGGCTGTCGGACAGCGATTGCCGATTCAGCCGGTTGATTCGTTTGCGGCCATGAGAACGGGTTTGCCTGCGGAGCTATACCCTGTGCTGATAGCGATTCACAGCAGAGGAGATGAGTTCTACATGCAGTATCTGTTGGCAGTTGATGATTGTTCGTCGGAGCCGTTTATCGGAGAGATGCAGTCGGCTCTGGATGCAGTTGCCGAGGATTGTACGGTGTGCGGTTCGGGCGCTGAGAGATTTATGAATATCGCCGGAGATAATACAGGATTCCGGCTTTCGAGTCCGGAGCACAGAGCAGCTGACATGATCGCAGTATGCAGAGAAGCAGAACGTCGCTACTCGGCGCGCCCGGATGGAACGCTCGAATACGCCGTTGAACCGTACTACATGACTCTGTCGCAGGCGGAACTGAAGTTCAGGCAACGTGGCAGACAGACTTAGGATTGACGAGATGAAGCCGGAGGATCTCGATGACATCTGCCGGATAGAGAAGGAAACGTTTCTTGCGGATGCCTGGCCAAGGAGCACGTTCGAGGCTGACATCGAGGATGACTCGGCATATTGTCCGGTAGTCCGGGATGCTTCGGGCAAGGTCGTCGCGTATGCCAATCTAAGGATATTCACTGATAAGGCGTACATGACAAATCTCGCAGTAGAGAGGCGGATGCGCAGGATGGGAATAGGTGGTCTGTTGACAAGGCATCTGATCGAGAAAGCTGAATCGGAAGAATGTTGCGCCATATCTCTCGATGTGAGAGTCTCCAATGCCGAAGCGCAGAGTCTCTATCGGAAGTTCGGATTCAGGGAACTCTATCGCACGAAGAACTATTATCGGAGTCCTCTGGAGGACTCTGTTGTCATGGTTCGCGATCTGGGGGAAAGGAACAACAGTGGTTGAGTGGTTCAGAAAATCAAGACAGGGTTTAATATCGCAGACGAAGAAGGACATTCCGGAAGGACTCTGGACCAAGTGTCCTGAATGCGGTGAGATAATATATGTCAAAGCGCTCGAAAAGAGCCTGAATACATGCGGCAACTGCGACTATCATTTCAAGTTCGCAAGTGGAGAGTACATCAAGCTGCTTTTCGACGGTGGCCTCTACGAAGAGCATGATGCCGGGCTGATTTCCGGCGATCCGCTCAAGTTCAAGGACTCCAAGAAATACCCTGATAGAATCAAGGCTGCGCAGAAGAAGACCGACCAGAACGATGCTGTGATCGCCGGATACGGCAAGATCGATGGCCGCGAGGTCAGTTTCGCCGTCATGAATTTTTCGTTCATCGGCGGTTCCATGGGCTCGGTCGTCGGTGAGAAGATCGCTCGCGCGATCGAGAGGGCGACCGTGAGGAAAATACCGCTGGTGATTCTTTCGTGTAGCGGAGGTGCAAGGATGCAGGAGGGGATACTCTCGCTGATGCAGCTGGCCAAGACATCCGCATTGCTCGCCGAATACGACAAGGTTCGTGCACCGTATATCTCGATCCTGACGAATCCCACTACTGCGGGTGTGATGGCCAGCTACGCATCGCTCGGCGACGTTATCATCGCGGAGCCAAAGGCGCTCCTCGGTTTTGCAGGACAGCGAGTCATCAAGCAGACAATCGGCGCCGACCTTCCGCCCGGATTCCAAAGTTCTGAGTTTTTCATGGAGCACGGTTTTCTCGACAAGATCGTCCATCGCAGGGATCTCAAGCAAGTCGTGAGCCGACTCATAAATAATCTGACCTGATATGAATTACAGAAAAGCCCTCGACTTCCTGTTGAGCCTCGAGTTGTTCGGCGTCAAACTCGGACTGACGAACATCACGAAATTCCTGAACCGGCTCGGCAATCCTCAGAACTGCTATCCGACTGTTCATGTAGCCGGTACTAACGGCAAAGGATCAACCGCCGCGATGATCGAGGCGATGCTGGTCGAGAACGGTTACAAAGTCGGAAAGTTCACTTCTCCACACCTGGTCGATTATCGGGAGAGATTTCGGATCAACAAGCGAAAGGTGAGCGAGGAATTCGTAGCCGAGTTCGTAGCGGATCACAAGGAACATATTACCAGGGACAGGATTACGTTCTTCGAGACGGCCACTGCGCTCGCATTCCAGCTTTTCAAAGATGAGAATGTCGATGTGGGCATCGCGGAAGTTGGCCTCGGCGGCAGGCTCGATGCGACGAATGTTCTTGTGCCCTCGGTGTCGGTGATTACTCAGCTTGCGCTCGATCACCTCAAGGTACTCGGTAATACTATGGAGAAGATTGCAACTGAGAAGGCGGGAATCATCAAACAGGACGTACCTGTGGTGACGTCGGCGACGGATGATAGCGCCGTCGATATTCTCTCCACGGTTGCGGCTCAGAGGGGCGCCTCGATAGAGAGGCTGCTGCCACAGAAGAACTACAGGGTTGAGAATGTTTCGCTGAGCGAAACAAGATTCACATACTCTCGAAACTCCGATCCTCCGAGAACGTTTGAGACCAACCTGTCCGGCGCACACATGGCGGAGAATGCGGCACTCGGCCTTTTGTCTCTCGATGTGCTCAGGGATGCGGGCGCTATCAACAGGACAGACATGAGTCGGATTGGTTTGCGGAACGTTCACTGGCCCGGTAGGTTTCATGTGGTCGAAGGCGATACGAGAGTCATATTCGATGTGGCTCACAATCCCCATGGAATGAACGCTCTTGCGGAGAATCTGGAAGCGGTATTCCCAGGGAAGAAGTTTGTCGTGGTGCTTGGCGTACTTCAGCGCAGTGACTTTGCGCTTCTGTTCGAGCAGATAGCCCGCTTCACGAGGAAATTGATTATCTGTCGCCCAAAGACGGATCGTGCGGCGATAATGGAAGAGCTTGTGCAGAAAGCGATCGCAAATAGAATGGAATTCACGGTCATCGAGGATGCCGCTTCTGCATGTGATGCAGCCGAGAGAGAATCCGAGCATGATGACTGTTTCGTCGTGACAGGATCACATTTCACAGTTGGAGAAATCTTCAGTAGCAGAGGAATCGAGACGTAATCGGTAGCCTCGATTTCAGGTCTGTCGATAATCAATAGGATGGAAGGCAAGAGTCATATGCCAGGTCAGACCGGAGATGGTCAGATGAAAACCGATCAGTCGCAGGTCGAGTTAGACAGCAAGATCGACGAGTTGACGCAGACCAACAAGCGTCTCAAGAGGAAGATCTTCGACCTGTATACCATATTCGAGATATCGAGACATCTGAATACAGTGCTGAAAACCAATGATCTTCTCGATGCGATCATCCTTACCATCATTGGGCAGATGGGCATAAACGGCGCGGTGATTTTTTCCCGAACGAGCGGCGGTGACAGGAATCTCGTGCTGGCGCGCCACAGGGGCATTACTCTTGACACTGATGTGGATATCGTGCTGCCGCGCGATGGATGCCTGATCGAACACATCTCCAGAGAACAGAGTCGCACGTATGATTTCGCAGAACTCAGCAGGGGGCTGCCTGATTGCGACGAAATCCGAATACTTCAGATGTGCGAATGCGAACTGGTGATACCGATGAGTCTCAAGAACGAGATTTGCGGGCTGCTGCTTGTAACATCGAGAATATCGCGGACGCCGTTTTTCGAGGATGATCGGGATTTTCTGCTTATTCTTGCCAATCAACTCGCCGCATCAGTCGAGAACGCGAACCTGTTCGAACGTGAGAAGGCAGCTTTCGAAGAACTTCGCAAGACACAGGAGCAACTTATCCAATCAGAGAAGCTCGCTGCGCTTGGACAGCTTTCAGCGCGAGTTGCGCACGAGGTCAACAACCCACTCGGCATTATCAAGAATTACCTGGAGCTGCTCTCGATCGAATCGGGCGACGGCGAGCGTCCCAGTGAATATGTCGGCATCGTCAGTGAAGAGGTCGACCGCATTGCTCGCATTGTCAGGCAGTTGCTCGACTTCTACAGGCCTGATTCCGGAGATGAGGTCGAGACCAATATCTGTGAGGTGCTCGAAGAGACTCTGCTGCTCGTGTCGATGCATCTGGAAAAGAAGGGGCTGGTGATCGAAAAGGATTTCCAGGTTGAACCGGCGATCATAATGGCTTCCCCGGAGCAGATGAAACAGGTGTTCCTCAATCTTATCATAAATGCCACTGATTTCACACCTGCCGGTGGTACTATCACTGTGTCGTTCGCAAAGGATGAGGGTGATCTTCTGATTCATTTTAAGGATACGGGACCGGGTATTCCTGAGGAAGACCTGGCCAGGGTTTTCGAACCTTTCTTCACCACACGCAGAGGAGCGTCGGGGACAGGACTGGGACTTGTCGTTTGCAAGGGAATCATCCAGAAATATGGCGGTTCAATATCGGCGGCGAATTGCAGCGATGGCGGCGCAGTGTTTACAATCAGGATTCCTCTGATCAAGCGGGAGAACGACGATGAGTGACGTTCCGGCTGGCAGCATTCTGGTCGTGGATGACGAGAAGCGAATGTGCGATAGTCTCAAGGCGCTCCTGACAAGTGTCGGTTACAAGGTCGATATCTCAGTGGATGGACACGAGGCGTCCGAGAAAATTGCGACATTCGATTACGACGTCATTCTCTCCGACATAAGGCTCCCCGGCAAGGATGGTATCGTGCTCCTGAAGGAAGCGAGAGAGAAAGATCCATTGTCAGTGGTCATTCTGATGACTGCCTACGCCTCGCTCGAATCCGCCGTCGAAGCTGTCAGTGAAGGCGCGTACGACTACCTGATGAAGCCGGTCGATTTCTCGCAGTTGAAGCTTGCGGTTAGACGAGCCATGGACAAGAAGCTCTCCGACAGGTCGAGAGAAGCGCTCGTAGACGAACTACAGTACAAGAACCGCCTGCTGAAACGCCGTATCGCGGAGATCAACGCTCTCTACCGGGCCGGCAAATCGCTGTCGACAACCGCCGAGTTGCCGGAACTGCTGTCACAGATCATCAACCTCGCGACAACCGTCATTGGAGCGCGCACCGGATCGATCATGCTGATCGAGAAGGACAGGAACAATCTCAGTATCCAGGCGGCTGTCGGCGTCGACCAGCAGGTAATAAAAAACACAACGCTTCCTCTTGGGTCGTCGATTGCAGGCCATGTCGCTCAGTCCGGCGAGCCGCTCATTGTCAAGGACATCGAAAGGGATGACCGATTCAAGCGAGCGGCCAAGGCGCACTACCAGTCCAGGTCACTCCTGTGTGTTCCGCTTCGTGTCAAGAATGAGATTCTGGGCGTCATCAATCTGACTGACAAAGCTGGCGCGGAGAGCTTCAGCAAAGAGGACCTGAAGCTGCTGACGACCTTTGCATCCCAGGCTGCGATGGCTCTTGACGACGCCAATCATTACGAAGATGCAAAGCGCAAAATGAAACAGTTTGCGGTGCTGTACGAGATAGCCTCAACGATTCCGGATGTTGAAACCTTCGACAAGGTAAGTTCCTTCATTCATCATACCATCAAGGAGATCATCCCTCTCGATTTGTCGATCTGGCTCTCGTGGAACCAGAGATCAAGGAAGATGCAGATTACATTCTGGGAGGGCTGGGAGAAAGATGCCGGAGAGAACCTTCTCCAGAAAGAGATTGATTTTTCCTCGGTCGATGTTTCCGTTGGGAAGGAGCGCGCTGCTGCGGTCGCTGATTTCATTCGCAGCAATCATCCCGACGGCGGCAAGATCGTTTCGCTTTCGTCGGTACCAATCTATGCACAGGGCATGCTTTATGGCCTGTTCTGTCTCGGTAGCCTCAGGAAGGATGCTTTCACACTGGATCACGAGTACATCTCCTCAATTGTAGCGTCGCAGGCGACATCAGTGTATGAACGTCAGAGGTCAATTCTGAACGCCACGCGGCTGGTCACGATGGGCAAGATGATGTCGGAGATTTCTCATGACCTGAGAAAACCTCTGACCAATATCAGGGGAAGTTTGCAAGTCCTGAAAGCACGATTGTCGGAAAACGAAGAGGCTGCCGACATGATCGATATCGCGGATAAAGAGATATTCAGACTGACGGAACTCGTGAAGGAACTGGTCAATTTCTCGAATCCGAACAAGTACCAGATGGAAATGAGAAGAGTCGATGAGGTCGTCGGTCATGTGATCAAACTGGTAGCCAACGATGCTGATAGACGCGGCATTGAGATAGAATCCGATATCGAAGATGGTCTGCCGCCAGTGTCGCTTAATTTCAACGAGATGGTAGAAGTCCTGCTGAATATATTGATGAACGCATTCGACGCTGTGGACAAGAAGGGAACCATCACTTTCAAGATCAGCCGATTCAGAGACGAATCGGAAAGCAAAGATTATATTCGCACAGAAATCAGAGACACCGGCGTCGGAATAGAACCGGAGGAGATTGACAAGATATTCGTGCGATATTATACAACCAAAGAAACCGGGACCGGCCTTGGTCTCGCAGTGGTCGAGAGAATCATCATGGCGCACAACGGCAAAGTCAGCGTATCTTCGACGCAGGGCGAGGGAACATCATTCTTTGTTGATTTACCAATATAGTGGGCTTGTTAAATAGAGTATTCGACATGGCATATCGAATAACCGTTAGATTTATGCTTTCAATGCGAGAGCCTTCGCAGCTCTAAACAAATCCAGAGGAGGTGAGATGAGGATCTTGGATCAGAGACCTATCGCTGTGATCCGGTTTGTCGGAATAGTGCTGCTACTGATTGGTGTGGTAAGTGCATTGGTTGGGCCCGCTGAGACGTACGTATTCCACATGTTCGAGGAAGGTGGTCGGTTTCACTACGAGGGTTTTGGATTTGGCTCGTTGATGTTCGCCAACATCGTCATTCAGATTGCCGGGTACTACATCATTGCGGCGTTGTGCATTCCGTTGGGATACGGGCATCTGAAGCTTCGCTGGTGGGCTCGGACAGCAATGACAACTCTGCTTGTTGACTGGCTTATCGTAGGGTTGCCCTTGTCGTTGATAGCACTAATGATGCTAGTGGTATGATTCATTCTGTTGGGGCATTATCCAGTGCGAGTCTTGCTCGT
>CBDUQR010000079.1:0-6928 GCA_965369655.1 uncultured bacterium
CCGAAGATACCTGGCACAGTAAGGAAGCCTATTGGCAGAAGTACCGCCAACTTGCTACGCTGTACAATGAGAATTTCAAGAAGTTCTCGGATGGTTGTCCGCCGGAGATTATTGCATGCGGACCGAAGCTCACAGAACCTGCCCTGTAACATTTGGCAGTTGTTTTTCCGAGGGGTCGTGGCGTAAAGCCTCGGCCCTTGTTTTATCTATGCAGCTTATTTCATCCCGGCGAAAGCCCTTGTTGAGAAAGGCTGTAAACGCGGAATATTGTACAATCGTTGCAAGGCCCCGTCATTGCGAGCGACCGTCGGTCGCCGATCCCGTCATTGACCCCGATCTTCTCCCTCCGGGATCCCGTGGGAGAGGGGATCCCCGAGGGACAGGGAGCGTGGCAATCTCATGTCAGACAAAGCATTTCCAGAACTGAGATCACCACGTCGCTGGCGCTCCTCGTGATGACGATGGTTACTACTTCTGCATACAAAGGGTTTTTCAACAAGCCCGAAAGCTGTGAGCCATCTTCACGTCATTCCCGCGAAGGCGGGAATCTATTCTGGCAGCATAGTATTTCAATGGGTCCCCGCACAACCTGAGCCTTGCGAAGGGTCTACACGGGGACGACACAACAACCTCGCGTCTGTCCGATCCTGATTTCTGTTGCGATAAGTCTTTAATATCTAAATAATCTATGCAAGATGGATTCCGGCCTTCGCCGGAATGACGGGAAGAGGTCTGCATGGAGAGTAGTCTGATTGTCATAAGGCCGGTTGCGGATGTGCGAGCAGGGACCGGTGCGCAAAGCAAGCGTGTCAGCCAATTGCTCTACGGTGAGACGGTGACACGCCTTAGAAAGCGCGGGTCCCACTTGAGAGTCAGGTGTTCCGATGGATACGAGGGATGGGTGCGAGCCGATCATCTCGACATAGTGCAGAATGCAAACCGTGCGCACTTCGTAGACGTACCTGTTGCGACCCTTTTCGATGCTGATGGTCGGTTTATCGGCAAGCTGTCATTCGGGACTCATGTTCGGATAGAAGATCACGCCGAGAGTTTTGGACGGCTCAATTTCGCTGGGACTGATGCATATATCTCGCTTGGTTGCGTTAAGAAAATCCCGCGAAGGAAACTGGGATGGCGCACGATCAGGCAGTATCTCGAAAACCTGATTGGCACGCCGTATCTCTGGGGAGGCCGATCCGGATTCGGGCTGGATTGCTCAGGACTCGTGCAACTCGTGTATGGCAGTTGCGGTCACATACTGCCGAGAGATTCCTGCGATCAGCAAAAGTACGGGCGCAAATCATCGTTGAAGAACATTCGACCGGGAGACCTGGTATTCTCGCCCGGGCATGTCTGTATCTATTTCGGTTCAGGGCGGATCATTCACTCGTCGGCGAGCGCCGGCGGTGTCTACATAGAGAATCTCACGCCTGACCATCCCGATAGCAGAGCCGACATCTTCGATGCTATCCAGACTATCAGGAGGGTGATATAGACGATCTGTTCGGGCAATAAGCCATGCAGTTTGAATCGCAACTCATACAGGTTCATCTCAAGGAGACCTTCAGAACATCGAAAGGCGAAGCGGACGAGAAAACCGTCTGCGTCGTGAGTCTGGGTGATGCTCTCGGGGAATGCTGTCCGTCTCTTCACTATGGTTATTCCGCCGAGGATTGCTGCGATTCTATCAGCGAGCGCGTGTTCTCGATTGACCGTGAATCGTTTGATCTGGCGCAGGTGCACGACGAGCTTCGCGGCGTATGCGGAGATCGGCTGTCGATGCTCGCAGGACTCGATATTGCCCTGTATGATTACGCCTCCCTCAAGGACAGTCTGCCTTTGTGGCGCTATCTCAAGCTCCCTGATCCTGCAGGGAAAGAGAGCTCATATACGATTTCGGTCGACCAGCCGAGCGGAGTGGAAGAGCGACTGAAGTCCGCAGCAGATTTCAGGATCATCAAGCTGAAGCTCGGTTGCGAATACGATCAGGATAATCTCGAACTGCTTGGCAGACTGCCGGGACGGACAATCCGAGTCGATGCAAATGGAGCGCTCGATCTCGATGACATCGAATGGCTGGTGCGAGCCGCGTATGATCTCAAGCTCGAACTGATCGAAGAGCCGCTGAGCGATCCGACTGCATCAAACCTGAGAGAACTGCAAAAAGAATTGAAATGCCCGATCATCATGGATGAGAGTGTGAAGTCTGTCGATGATCTGCGGGCTTTCGAGGAATGTATCGGCGGAGTCAATATCAAACTGCAAAAGGTCGGCGGCATTCGCAATGCTCTGGAGATAATAGAGAGTGCGCGTCGAGCCGATATGAAGATTATGATCGGATGCATGCTCGAAACATCGATCGGAATTTCTGCCGCCGCACATCTCGCCGGAGCGGCAGACTATCTCGATCTCGACAGCGCAACTTTGATTGCGGATGATCCGTTCGATGGAATGACATTGAAAGATGGTCGCCTCTGTTTTCCCGACAGGTCGGGGCACGGGGCTGTCAGACGAAATTGAGGAATCGCCCAGTTATGATCAACAAAGATCGTACGAGAATCAGTCTCCTGCTCGCAATTACGTTGGTTGCGTTGATGCCGATGTTGCTGTATGCTGATGATTTGATGATTCGCGTTCAGTATCCCGCAAAGAACCAGCGGCTTCCCGCTGTCGATTCGACATTTATATTTGGTATGGTCACGCCCGGATCTAATCTGCAGGTCAACGGCGTCGATGTTGCGGTGCACAGAGACGGGGGCTTTCTTGCGTTCGTCGATATATCTCCGGGAGAGTTTATCTTCGTGCTCGAAGCTCAACTGGATGGCCGGAGCGAGACACTCGATTGGCCGGTAGTGGTCGCCGACAGGTACAGGGCTGTGCCGACCGATTCTCTCGCGATCCACGGCGATCACAAATTGCCCAGAGTGTATCAGGAACTGCTTCCGGGCGATCTTGTCGAAGTCAGTTTTCGAGGTACTCCCGGCGGGCAGGCGTCATTTTCGATTGACGGTGTCGCCAGCGATATACCAATGATCGAGACTGGGATGTCTTACGAAAGCTGGTGGGGGCACGAGGTGTTTGGACAGGGTGCGATTGATGACTCAACTGTGACTGCCGGCATTTATCGAGGCAGTCTGTATCTGCCCGATTCTTCTGATGTCGACAGCGCGCGCGTCATATTCACTCTGGTGGTGCCGATCGAGCAGATTCAGAAGACATCCGAGGGATGGATGCGTCTCACTCGCGACGATACTGACGCGCAGTACGCAGTCCTGACCGATACGGCATCGGGACGTATCACTGTCAGGAAGCCTGAGTATCCGGCAGTTGTCGAGTTGATCGATTCGGTGCAGACAATCAGGACCGGTCCGCGCAAGGGGTATCTTTCGATCTTCCAGCCGAAAGGCATCCGGTTCGTATGCGATGGAAGGTATGGCAATTACCTGCGGATGAAACTCGCACCCGGTCAGACAGCATGGCTGCCGGATTCATCGGTCGCTATTCTCCCACAGGGATCACCCGCCCCGCACAGTTACGTCAGGACAATACGCTCGACAGAAGATAATGAACATGTTCGCATCGAGTTGTTCCTCGACGAGAAGCTGCCGTTTCAGGTCAATGTTATTCCCGAAGAAAACAGGGCGGTGCTGCGCGTGTTCTATTGCAGTTCGGATACCGACTGGATCAGGCATTTCGGACAACGGAAGTTTGTCCGAAGGATAGACTGGAGTCAGGAGCAGGATGGCGTGTATCGGGTCGATATCGACCTGAATCAGTTTGTTATCTGGGGGTGGGATGCGTACTACAATGGCAATACCCTGACTCTCGATATCAAGCCTGCTCCGGAGAGATTCAGGTCGTACAGAGACCTTCGTATCATGATCGATCCGGGACACTCTGGCGATCCGGGTGCTGTCGGTCCTACCGGCCTGACAGAGGCCGAGGCTAATCTGATGATTGCAGACAGGCTGGCGGCTCACCTGCGCAGGAAAGGCGCTACGGTATTCATGACGAGAGTCGACGATTCCGATGTGAAGCTCTACGACCGTCCCAGGCTGACGAAGGAGAAGAACTGCGATATATTCATATCCGTGCACAACAACTCCGTGCCGAATGGTGTCAACCCGTATGAATTCAACGGCGTGTCCACCTACTACTACCATGCTCATTCCATGCCCCTTGCCGAGTATGTGCAAACGCGAGCTGTCGAGACTCTTGGTCTGCCCGATTACGGCCTCTATCACGCCAACTTCGCTGTGATCAGGCCGCCACAGTATCTGGCGATCCTGGTCGAATGTGCGTTTATCATAATTCCGGATCAGGAGGCAGCGCTCAGGACGGAATCATTCCAGGAGAAATGCGCAACGGCTATTGTCTCCGGCCTCGATGATTACCTGAGATCCATCAGAGATCGCTAACGCGCAGGTTTTGAGAGTTGTAGCTCATGCCCACTTGCATAGTCCTGAGTTTGACGAAGGGGGCATGAGTCTTTTTCAGAGACCGTCACGCCTCAAGGGCATATTACGAAATCCTCGATGTCGTCATTGCGAGCGAAGCGCGGCAATCTCAGTATTTATATTGTTGTTGGTAGACAACGAGATCGCCACGTCGTTTCACTCCTCGCGATGACAGTAATTGAGCATCAGTGTTCAGGATTTGAGAGCGCCAGCCGTAATCCCCGATACTATGTGCCTCTGAAACGCGAGATAGACCGCGATGACCGGTATGGCGGAAACTGTCGATGCCGCGAAAAGCTGCGGCCAGTCGATCTGCTGGTAACCCTGAAGCATGGCGAGCATCACCGGCAAAGTCCGCATGGTGTCGGATGATGTCAGGATAAACGGCAGCAGGAACGAGTTCCAGTTTGTCATGAACACCTGAACCGTAAGCACGGCGAGGACCGGTTTGCACATCGGAGCGACCAGCGATATGAGGATGCGAAATTCCCCCGCGCCATCGATCCGGGCAGCCTCCTCCAGATCGGGGGGCAATTCGCGGATGTACTGCGCCACCAGAAGGACTCCGAGCGGATTCACGAGGAACGGCAGGATCAGCGCGCCATACGTGTCGTACAGTCCTGTTGCGCTGATCAGGAGGAACAACGGTATCATCACGATGTGCACTGGGATCATCAGGACAGCTATCACCGATATGAAGAGAAATCGTTTCCCGACGAACCGGAATCGTGCAAGCGCGTAACCGACCATCAGGCAGAAAACGAGATTGCCTGCCGTCACAATCGATCCGACAACAACGGAATTCAGAATCGATCTCGTGAAGTTCTTGACTTCGAGTATTGACATCAGATTGTCGAATGTGAATCGGAACCCTGATATATTGCCGGTCAGCGAAGTCGCAGTGAAGTCTTTCGAGAAAGCGCCGAGAAGCATCCACCATAACGGCAGCAGCATTCCGACGAGAATAAACAGCATGACTATCCAGATGAGCGTGTTCCTGACTCTCATTCGGCTGTGCTCCTGCTGATTCCGAACAGCTTCATCTGCATGAGCGCGAAAATCATAATTATCACGACCAGTATGTATGCTGCTGCGGATGCGTAACCCATATCGAATTTGTGCAGGCCGCGATCATAGACGAAATAGACGACAGTCAGAGTGGAGTTGAGCGGTCCGCCCTTTGTCATGATGAATATCTCGACGAATACCTGGAATGATTTGATCGTGTTGATCAGCACGACATAGAGGAACATCGGTCGCAACTGCGGGAGTGTAATCCGCAGGAACTTCGACCATCCGGCGGCGCCATCGAGGGATGCGGCTTCATAGTGCTCTTCAGGGATCGACTTGAGCGCAGCCAGAAACAGAAGCATGTAGTAGCCCGACGCGATCCAGATGTCCATCGCCATGATGGCGAGCAGGGCGGTTTTCTCGGAGAAGAGGAAGCCGCGTTCCGGGGTCGATATGCCAACGAGATCGCAGAGCAATGTCAGGTAGCCGCCGCGCGAGTAGAGGTTCGTGAAGATCAGTGCGATGACAACGAGCGATGTGATCGACGGGATGAAATACGCTGATCTGAATACTTTCGCTCCGGCGATCCCGCGGTTAACGAGCAACGCCAGAATCAGCGCGATGACTGTCGTGAACGGAATCGTCCCGACGACGAATATCGCAGTGTTAGCCAGCGCCTTCAGGAAGTCGGCGTCGCCGAGAAGCCTGACATAGTTCTCAAGGCCTATGAATGTTGTCTGATCGCCGAGCAACCTGAAATCGGTCAGGCTCAGGTAGAACGAATGCGCGAGAGGGTAGAGCCAGAAGAGCAGTAGTGTGATAAGCCATGGCGACAGATATGCGAGCTTGATACCGTCGCTGTGTGAAAATTTCCGGCGGGACATCTGCTACTCTTTGAGCAGCCTGTTGATACGCTCGGCAGCGGATATGAGCGCGGTCTCAGCATCTGTTTTATGGTATATCGCTTCCTCCACCGCCCTCTCGATAATCTCTTCGATGTATACCCACTTCTGGTGGAAAGGGGGCGTTTTTGCAGTCGAGATTTGCCGAAGGAATACGCGACCGAGCGAATCGATATCGTCGGCTATTCTTTCAGCAGCCGCGATGTTGGCGGGCGTCGGAGTGCCGACAGCCCGGCAGAAGCGCAGGTCGGCGTCCGGCGAAGTCATGTACGATATGAAATCGAGCGCCTGTGCAGCATGCTCGGAGTTGCTGCTCACGGCAAGGTACTCGCCACCCGCAAAAGATACCGACTCGTGTGACGTGTCGGGGACCGGGATTGTTGCGGCGCTTATCTCGAAGTCGGGAGTTGCTTTTGCGATTCGCCTCAGCAGCCAGTCGCCGGAGATGATAAATCCGATTTCGCCGGCGAGGAAACGTTCATCGAGACCCTGCTGTGTGTCCATACATCCTGCGTCGCACAAGGCGACGTAAAACGTCAGCGCCTCGACAGCTTCGGG
>CBDUQR010000080.1:0-6799 GCA_965369655.1 uncultured bacterium
AGGTCTACGCGAAGAAAATCCCAATGTCGCCAATTAACACAAGTTAGTACTAGTAGAAACTCAAGACCGTTCAAATGTGAATATGTCTCACTGATTTTCATCGCGCGCTTACATTTATTCTCTCTGATCTTTGTCGAAGAGTGCTGTCTGACGATCCCTCTGTCCGCTGGCCCATGGCGAGACTGTGAGCTTGTTCCCCGCTTGCTTTGGATCATATACAGGTCTGTCCATTGGACGCGTCCGCAGAGTTCCTGCTATTTCCTGCTGTATCCTGTCGCGTGCAAGATCAACATACTTCGGTACGATCTCCGATCCTACAGCTCGTCTGTTGTGACGAATTGCAGCAATCATTGAAGTCCCGGTTCCCAGAAACGGGTCAAATACCCAGTCGTTTTCATTGGTCATGGAAAGAACGAGTCTCTCGATCAATTCCACGGGAAATTGACATGGGTGCTCAGTTTTTTCGACATGGTTACTCTTGACATTGGGGATCGTCCAGATATCGCCAAGGTTCTTACCGAGTGGATTGCAGGAGTACTTTCCCGCTTTAGGTCCCTTGAAATATTTCTTAGCCGGATACTTTTGCGGGACTCTGACAGGGTCAAGGTTAAAGACATAGTCATTACTTTTTGTAAACCAGATTATCGTCTCATAGCGACCCGAGAATCGCCTTCGACAGTGCAGACCATGCTCGAAATGCCAGATTATGCGATTCCGCATCTTCAGTCCGAGGTCGCTGAAGATCGGATAGAGGATTGTGTCGAGCGGGATAATCGCTCCGCGGTCCACAAAGTTGCCAACCTGCCAGCAGATACTGCCCCTCGGAGCCAGAGTTCTGACACATTTTTGTATTATCTCAGCCTGTTGCTCCACGTAGGTTTCAAGCTCCAGCTTCTTCTCATATTCCTTCCCGATGTTATACGGTGGCGAAGTGACGATAATCTGTATGGACTCATCTGGTATCTGCTCTAATAATTCGGTGCAGTCGCCGTGAAAGAGAACAATGTGCTCGCGCGGAGAGAATTGATCGGAGATGTGGTGATTTGCATGCATTTCAGGTATCCGGATCAGTCGTACTTGTTCCAGTCAGTTCGATCACTGAAAACAATAAACAGCCTGATTGATTTGAAAGCAAGCGCGAAAAGTGGACGAGCTTTGACTGGATACTCTTGTACTTCAGTGGGATTGAACCATGACTATCAAGCGTCAAAACCCAGTAGTATTTCCCTCACAGATTCTCCTCTTACTCTGCCCACTATCCTTCGCATCGTGGTGCCCATAACGAATTCGAGCCGTTGAGAATCATTCGCGAAGTTTCTCTCAGAAGCTTTCGCGATTTCGTCACTGATGATTTCTCGGAGCTGATTCTCGCTGATCGGTGAGAAATCATGCCCGGTGATAGTATCCGCCATGCTCTTCGGATTGTCCGACTGGCAAAGTTCTGTCAAGAGCGTAGGAATGACTTCACGAGTGAACTGACCGCTCGAAAACGCGGTGAATACTTCAACAAGATCGTCGTCGGTGATTCTGGCAGTGTCAAGATCCTTTCGCCTGAGGCTTTTGATCGTCTGGGTAATTGTGGTACCAACCTCGTTGGGATCGACTTCGCACGATGAGATGATCCTGTCGAAGATACCTCTCCTGCCTGATATCACCAGCGGCCTGATGATGTCATCCCTGATCCCAAGCTCGTGCCATCTCTGCTCTGTGTCCCATGATCGTTCGGGAAGATTCGATTCTATCCTGTCGAGTCGCTCTTTCGAGATCGGTATCGGTGGAAGGTCTGTGTCCGGGTACATGCGGTCCGGGCCGGGAAGGATTCGCTCGAAATCTGTGATGCCATTTCCGATATCCTGTCTCGTTTCGTTCGGCACACCCCGGATCGCATCGAGCGCGCGGAACTTGATTTCTTCGAGCGCAGTTTCGACATCTTCGTCCGCGCCCCACACGACAATGGCAGCGTCAGTCAGCTTGCAGTCAGAGATAGCTTTGATACGTGTCCATTCTTCCTGAGTCAGATCGGATTCATCCGTCAAATCAGTGTAGAAGATATTCGGCATCTTGTCGAGGCACGCGATTACTCGTATTCTGCCAATCAATTCAGATGCGAATGTTTTTCCCGGCTGGGTCGGATGATTCAGCAGGCCTGCGAAACCTGCCAGTTTGGCGCATTTGACCGTGCCGCCGGTGTCGAGTGCATCGCGGATCGGAGCAGATTTCGTCGATGACAGTTCCGATGTGAGATCATGCTTTGTCAGCACGAGGCTTTTTCTCGAAATTCCGCGAGATTTGATCGCGTCGCGCATATCGAGCAGTGCTTTCTGTCGCAGTGCCTCCACATATGTAAGGTCGTGGACGTACCCGGTTTTGGCGATGCCTTTCATCTCGACACGAGTGCCACCGTTGATGCTGACATTCACATCCTGTCTCACCGATCCGATGCCACGTCGCACCTTGCCGGATGCCTTGAGCATGCGTCCGATGATCTCGTTGACTTCCATCGCTTCGTCAGGATTGAGCATATCGGGATAGGTGATGACCTCGACGAGCGGTGTCGAGAGCCTGTCCGCCTTGAATGTAACCGTGTGCCCGATGTCTGAGATTTCACGGCAGGCATCTTCTTCGAGGCATATCTGAATAATCCTGATCTTGCGGTCTTTGTATGGTACCCAACCCTCAATGCCGACGACTACCGTCCGTTGAAATCCTGTCGGTATGCTGCCGTCGAGGTACTGTTTGCGCGAGATATGGATTTCGTCGACAATGCTGCAATTCAGTAGCATCGCGAGTTCGATTGCTATATCGAGCGCCTGCTGGTTGATCTCGAACGGCGGTGTGTCATCCATTTCGTACGTGCAGGTGCTGCCCTTGTTGAGTTGATATATGACCTGCTTCCTGGTCTTGAACTCCATCAGCGCAGTGCCGTCATATTCGCCCAGTTCCGAAAGCGTAGGTCGCATGTGGCGCAGAATAGTAGCGTCGGGTGGTTCGTGACGAAGTCCGACCGGACACCGGCAGAAGAGTTTCTTCTCGGTGTCGAGTTGCTGATGTATTTCTAACCCGCACTTGAATCCGAGCTTCTCAAAATCTACTGACGGCAGATCTTTTCTCATCTCACGTAATCCCTCAGGGTCCAGGGTTTGAAAAAGCTGAATATATGTCGGATGCCTGTCTGGCTCAAGCGGAAAACACGAAAGCGCTGCCGTGGTTGCACAATTATCTGATTGACAGATTGGTTTCGTGAGCGGCACATGTCCAGAGGCTGTCCCATAAGATCCGAAAAGCAGGTAATCATGTTTGCGAAAGGAAATAGCGTCATTCCCGCGCAGGCCCTTCGCTTTGCTCAGGATTGCACGGGAATCTATTGAATGCGTTATTGTTAGATAGACTCCCGCCTTCTCGGGAGTGACGTGCCCAGCTTCCCACTTGAGTCAATTGGCACTTTTGGGACAACCTCTCCACATGTGCCGAATCCGTTTGGCTCCCCCGTCCGGACATAATGCTTGACTGAACACTCTAATCTCCGTAGCATAGAATTCCATTGCATAAACAGGAGCGAAACGAATGGTTTCGATTGTTATCTTTGTCTTAGTATTAGTCGTTGCTTTTGCCGCCATTATTATCTACAACAAATTGGTCCGGCTGAGAAACACCGTGCGATCTTCATGGTCAGATATCGACGTTCAACTCAAGAAACGCTTTAATCTGGTCCCCAGCCTTGTTGAAACCGTGAAGGCCTACGCCAAACACGAAAAAGGTGTCTTTGAGAAAGTTACCGAAGCGAGGGCAAGAGCCATGCAGAGTGGAAGCCCCAAAGATATGGCCAGGTCGGAGAACCTGTTCAAAGATACTCTCAAAAGCCTGTTTGCTGTGGCCGAGGCATACCCCGAATTGAAAGCCAACAGCAACTTCATACAACTGCAGAGCCAGTTCCAGGAACTGGAAGAAAGCATCGAGTCCGCGCGGCGATACTACAACGCAGTGGTCCGTGATTACAATACTTCGACCGAGACGTTTCCATCGGTCATTGTTGCCTCCACCTTCGGATTCAAACCCGCAGAGTTTTTCGAGATCGAATCACCCGAAGAGAGAAAACCCATCAAGCCGGACTTCTCATGATTAACAAGGAGGCGATTGTGCGCACGATTATCCAGGGAAGGCTCAGAGCGCCGTTCTTTATCGGATTGTTGCTTGCTCTGGTGATGGTGGGCTTTGTCCACTCTGCAAACGCCCAGCATTTTACTATCGAGCATTTCCACTCTGATATCATTATCAATGAAAATGGCTCGGTTGAAGTTACCGAGACCATAGAGGTTGTCTTCGATCAAAGCAGACACGGCATTTACCGCGAGATACCGTTTCGCTATGTCAACGAACTGGGCGACAAGATTGTTATGCCTGTCACGGTGAAGTCGGTGTTACAAGAGGACGGCAAGGTATGGGCCTACAAGGTATCGAAGCAGGGCAATGTCGTGAACATCCGAATTGGCGATGCCGACCGCTATGTGCGAGGCAGGCAGATATACGTAATTCGCTATTTGGTTGACAATGCAATCATGTTTTTCGAAGATCACGATGAACTATACTGGAACGTCACCGGCAATTACTGGCGCGCCCGCATTAACAGAGCATCCGCCGACATTCGCCTGAATACCGACAAGGTCAACTCTGAAATGACCGGCGCCTGTTATACCGGCAGGTACGGATCTAACGAGTCTGAATGTATATTTGAGTTGTCTAAGAACGAGGCATCATTCAGTGCAGCCCGACCCCTTCGTGTCGGAGAAGGGTTCACCGTCGCTTTCGGGTGGGACAAAGGCATTGTATCGCCACCATCGAGCTGGCAACAGTTCCTGTGGACTGCGAACCTGCGAGAGAACTGGGTTTTCTCTGTTCCCCTTGCCGTCCTGATCTTTATGATATCTCATTGGTACAGAAGAGGACGGGACCCGAAAGTACGTGAGGCGATCACGGTAATGTACAAACCGCCTGAGATCGACGGCAAACCGCTCACTCCTGCACAGGTCGGCGCACTCGTTGACGAAAGCCTCGACCAGAGAGATATAACTTCGAGCCTTATCGGTCTCGCGGTCAAGGGTTATATCGAACTGCATGAGATGGAGCGGGAAGGTGAGGGGTGGCTGTCCGGCACAGAGAAGGATTTCATGCTCGTCAGGCTCAAAGAACCCGACGACCAACTGAGTCTGTTTGAGCGAACCCTGATGACGGAAATATTCCCCGGCGAATCCAATGAGGCATATGTCTCGGACATGAAAAACAAGTTCTATAAGAAACTGCCTGAACTGCATAAGATTATGTTCGGGGAACTGGTAAGTAAGAAATTCTTTGCAGTTAATCCAATGAAAGTAAAGGGCAAGTATGTGCTGATCGGGTTCGGTCTGCTCATAATCGGGACGTTTATTCTGTATCAGCTTTCACCGTTAGCTCCGTGGAAAGGTATAGTTGCTGGCGTCATATCCGGCTTTTCCATTATTGCATTCGCCAATGCCATGCCGGCAAAAACAAGGGCTGGCGCGCTGGCCCGCATGAACATTCTGGGTTTTCAGGAATTCATGAATAGAGCAGACAAAGACAGGCTGGAGAGAATGGGCGAAGATGTGTTCTATGAATACCTTCCATACGCCATTGCGCTTGATGTCGTAGATCATTGGGTGAAGACATTCAAAGACATCCTGACCGAGCCGCCGAGATGGTACGTAGCACCAGGAGGCTACGGAACCTTCAACACGCAACAGTTTACTCAATCCCTGACTGTTGCCACCACACATCTTGGCTCGACCATGTTTTCAGCACCTCGAGGAAGCGGATCCTCCGGCAGCGGTGGTTTCTCGGGCGGTGGCGGTGGCGGTGGTGGCGGCGGAAGCTGGTAACGACAATAGGCCATAGGGCAGAACCATTCAGATTAAGACATCCAATCTGTGCCGCCACTATTTGCGAACCTCTCAGGAGCGAGTCACCTGCAGGATATTCATAGATGTTGCACGCGCGGCGTAACGCTTTGCGCTGCCACCGGCGGCTTGTGCAGGAATGGAATGAATGCTCTGAAATCATTCACTCGTCATTATAAACAGCGGCAACATCTCGAAGCTCTTATAGTGCGGTCTGAGCCGTTCCGTGTTGTAGTGTTTCTCTACGTTGACGATTTTTTTTTCGCTCGTGACAACATCTATCGGAACGTTATCATAGCGCCCGTTCTTGAGCACCACAAGTCTGCCATGTATGCCTTTTAGAATAAGGTCGAGTGCGAGATTACCATAAGCTATCGGCACGATCGAGTCGATGGCGTCCGGATCACCTCCGCGTACAAGATAGCCGAGCTTTTGGTTGATGGCATTCACCGGTCTTCCGTTGTTGTATTTTGGTGAGAATTCAGTCAGTTTCTCGGAGACCAGGTTGCCGATCCCACCCAACTTCTTGTGACCGTATGCATCTTTGGCATGGTCGGCATAGATCATATCTTCGCCCTCGAAGATGGCACCTTCGGATACCAGCACAACAGCGTATCTGCTCGGGTTCTGCCGTCGATCCATGGTCAGCAATTCGGTAAGTCTCTCGACATCGAACTTGTGCTCCGGTATCACACATCGGTTGGCGGCGCCAGCCATTGTCGGAAGCATTGCGGTGAACCCGGCATACCGTCCGAATACTTCAAGTACGAGGAATCTTTCGTGCGAACCGGCAGATGTCCTCAGGCTGTTGGTCATCTGGATGGTCCTCGTGACGCAGGTACTGAACCCGATGCAATAGTCGGTTCCGGAGACGTCGTTGTCCATAGTTT
>CBDUQR010000081.1:0-6784 GCA_965369655.1 uncultured bacterium
AATAGAATAAAACTCTATCTTCTCGATGTGTCCACTTAATCGGGGGAGGTTCAGAGTCTATCTTGATGATGAAAACGACGCAGCCTATCTTCCTTACGGCCTTGATGTAATAGAAAACTTGGCACAGGTGGTTCTGCCCCAATTGAATGACACATTGAATTCGGAGATTGCTTCGATAAATACCGATACTGTACCTTTTGCTGATTTGCAGGGCGAAACAGCTGTAGGTAAGATGATCGCCTCTCTCAGTGAAGATACTGATCCTCAAAAGGTGACATCTCTTGGCACGCTGACCCCTGAAGAATTGATCCGATTGAGTCTACTCAGAAAGACTTTGGCGGAGAGTGATCCCAAAGCCAAAGCCAAAGCCTTGCGGCTTTCGGCCCAGAGAATCAAGGATCTAGTTGAACGCATAAACGCTACTGTCGCTTTGGTCAACAACGCTGCTGTAGCGAAAATCAAGGCCTTCGACACTGAGGCTGAAACTGCTTCCAAGGCGGAGGCTATTGCAGCAAAGGAATTCCAAGCCGGTGAAACATTACTCCCGGGCACTGGCGAACAAGTGTGGAAGAACCTCTTCGAGGCAGCGCGACATTTTTCAACTGAAAATGCTTATCCAGGCAAGCCTTTTCCATACGTAGCCCACGACGCGAAGTGTACGTTGTGTCAACAACCTTTGGATCAGGAGGCGGCGCAGCGCATGCAGCGTTTCGAGAACTTCGTGAAGCAAGACACAGCTAAGGTTGCTGTTGAGAAACTCAAGGAACGCGAGGAGGCTAAGCAGAAGATCGTGGACACCACTATCAGTTTCGCGCTTGATACGGCACTAACGGAAGAACTCAATCAATTGGACGCCAACATCCTTCGGGTTACACAAGACTTCGAGAGGAAAATTGAGGCCCGTAAGACATGGCTATTGGAAACACTGAAAACACACACTTGGTCTGCTACTCCGCTACTTGGCACTGACCCACGTCCACTATTGAATGCCCTTTCGATGAACTTTATCAATCAAGCGGATGCTTTCGGCAATGTTAATGACGAGGAGCAAAAGAAAGCACTTGAAGTCGAACATGAGGAATTGAAGACGCGGGCGACTCTATCGAAACGACTCACGGCCGTGCTGGGGCTCATTAAGCAGTTCAAGAAGAAAGCGATGCTGACGAAGTGCAGAGGTGACCTGAAAACGAAAGCAATCTCCGATATGGCAAAGAAATTCGCAAGTCGAGCAGTAACCGATGCACTTAAAGAAGCACTCGACACCGAATTTGAAGCATTGGGGGTTGGGCATATCGAGACCAAACTTAATGAACGTGTAGAGCATGGCAGGATGAAGCTCAAAATCGTACTTGATGTTCTAACAAAAAACAATCTTAAGGATATTCTGAGCGAAGGCGAGCAGCGAGCCATAGCCATTGGCGCGTTCTTGGCTGAGATACATATAGCAGATCACCGCGGTGGGATTGTGTTCGATGACCCTGTTTCATCACTTGACCATCACTGGCGTAAGAATGTAGCTATCCGCCTCGTTAAGGAAGCCAAGAATAGACAGGTAATCATTTTTACGCATGATACAGTTTTCCTCGCTGAATTGCGCGATCAAATTGATCAACAGAAAGTCGGACACCTGATACAACATCTCGATAGGATGGGCAAGTGTCCAGGCCATGTCAACAAGGGACTCCCTTGGGAGCACAAATCCCATAGGGACTGCTTAGACAAGCTCGAAAAAGCGCAGCGAGCGCTCGACAGAACATGGTCACCCTATCCGAACGAGAAGGATCGCGCAAAGATGCGCAGAGAATACAGCCTCTTGCGTGCAACAATTGAGCTGGTTGTTCAAGATGTCGTGTTTAACCGTGTCATGAAACGCTACAGGGACTATATACAAGTTATAAGACTTCAAGGTGTAGTGGGTTTCACAGATGCTGAGTGCAAAGAAATCAACCGACTATATAAAGCTTGTAGCGATGTGGTAGATTCCCACAATCCTTCATCAGCAAAAGACTCTTCAGTGCCAAGTGCCGAGCAGTTGGGTAAAGATATCGCGGCTCTCAAGGCCGTCGCGGAAACCATCAAGACAAGAAGGAAATCACAGAATTAAGCAGCCGAGTAGCTCAAGCACGCTTGGTCTTGACAATAAGAAGAGACGTCAAGCGGGTCCTTCCCGAAGCTCAGGATAGACAGGCCGCTTGACCTGCAATCTGGGAGTGAAGACGTCAGGAGCACCCTTCGCCAGACTCAGGACCTGCAGGGCTCCTGACCTGCAATCTCATTACCCTACCGGTGGTGGGCCGCCGCCGAATATATAATTGATGAGATAAATCACGTCATCTATGTCGACTACACCGCTGCCATCGGCATCACCAGCCTGGATCGGATCGGGCTCGGGACCACCACCGAACACGAAATTGATGATAAACACTACGTCATCGATATCGACGCCACCTGAACCGTTGGCATCGCCCGGAACATAGCTCTCAAAGGTGTAGTTGATTGCTGCCCAGCAGTCAGCGATTCCCCAGCCATAGGTGTTGTCGGGCGTGTCGGCATTGTCTGCGGTCATCAAGATCGCTTCGCGCACCTGCATCACTGTCCAGTCGGGATGTGCGTCAATCACCAGCGCTGCGACGCCGCCGATCAGCGGGCATGAGAGAGAAGTGCCGCTCGCTGACGTCAGGTATGTGTCGCTTGAAGCACCTGCGCATGCGGTGCCTGAACCTCGGGCGCAAATCTCCGGTTTGATCCGTCCGTCGAATGTAGGACCGCGAGAGGAGAAACTGACGATCGTGCCTGACGAATAGACAGCTCCTACAGCGAGAATGCTGTCCGCATCGGCAGGCGCGCCAATCGTGCCTGCGGATGGACCGGCGTTGCCTGCTGAATTGCAGACGATAATCCCGTATACCGCCGCGAGGTCAGCGGCAATAGTTGTCGTTGCTGTGTTTCCATCGAAGTCCTCGTACGTATACCAGTCGGTGTACGAGAGTGATGATGAGATAACATCGGCACCAATCGAATCAGCCCATTCTACGGCAGCAACCCAGTTGTCTTCTTCGACCGGAGTTTCCGACCTGATATCCTCGGTCTTAGCGAGGATAAAATCCGCGCCATAGGCCGGACCGTAGTGGTTGTCCGCCCATTCGCCACCAAGTGTTGACCATGTGAGAGTACCGTGATTCCATGCGCTCGACCAGTCTTCCGGTTCATTGTCGACGTCGCCGTCGTCGAAAACGAAATCATGTTCGGCAAACAACCGGCCTGACATAATGATATTTTGGAAAACCGTATGAGTCGTGCGGAATCCCGTATCGAACATCGCCACGAGTACTCCGGAGCCGTTGTAGCCGGCGTTGTGAGCCGGTATGACATTGATCTGATTTAGTTGCGCGTATGACGCGCCATAGCTCAGATCAAGAGGTGAAAGGCTTTCAAGCTCGTCTTTGTCTTTACCCTGATCCTCGACATCATACTCTTTCGCATATCCGAGCATCGGCCTGATCTCGGCAACGAATGGAAACTCGGCTATCCGGTCGAGAATCGAGATCGGCGCCTCGAAACTGGCGGCATTCAGGTACCTCGAGGTTCTGCGCAGTTTGGCGCCCGAGTTCGTTATTGCGTCTACATATGACGATTTCACAGGAACATCGATAATAGTGATATGATCTTTGCCGGCTTTCTCTCGCCGCTTCATCGCTCTGGCAGTAATCCGTTCAGAGAGCAATCCCGTCGCTTGGTCAAGCTCTGCTTTGGATCTGATCCCGCGATCAGTGAAGAAGACCCATATTTTGACTGATCCGTTCACCGCGTGAGATGAGAAGTAATCAGCCGTGCGATCCGAGATGATATTTACAGCTTTGTCTCTAATGAAGAGGTTTGATTCGGTTCCCGGCTCCTGAGTGCCGAGAGATGCTCCTGTGATCGCTGCGATCGCAAACAGAGCGAACAGAATTACAATCTTTTTGCCACGCATAAATTTACCTCACATATATGTCGTTTAGGTCAGTATTCATAGTCAAGATACCTATTATCATATAATTGTCAATCCGTATTGTCGGTTCCCACGGATATTGGGAGTTTCCCATACCATGTCGCTGCTTATCGATCATCCACCTCCTCAGTATCGGCCGATCAGTCGGTCTGCTTAATTATGGTGCTTCATAACCGGCTGTCCAGTAGGGGATTCCCAGTTCATGCCGATTCGGTTCAAAAAGGGCACAGCTATTGCTTTTTCCTAAGTACGTTGAAAACAAGTCCAACAGGCAGGCAGGTTAGCGATGCGAGTTTCTAAACAGTCCGGCTTCACAATGATCGAGTTGTTGATCGTCTCGGTTATCGTCGCGATAGTGGCGGCTCTGTTCGTTCATGACTTCGCGGGGTCAATCCAGAAGATCAAGTGGCATGGTTTTGCGACAGATATTCAGTCGTCACTGCGCGGAGCGCGATCCTATGCGATCAGCCATCAGACGCAATACGGCGTGTATTTCGACACAGCTGCACACCAGATGATCGTCTTCAAGGACAAGGTGAACAAGTCGTCGTTCTCGTATGAACCGGGCGATTCGATTGTGCGAATCGATTCTGTCGAAACGAATTTCGACTGGTTCTGGGTATCATTTCCGAACCAGACGATCTGTTTCCTGCCGAACGGTCGCGCCAGCGAATCGGGCTATATCGACGGGACGCAGTATGAGGATGGCAGTTACCAGTCGCTGGGCATTTCCATCCTCGCGGCCACAGGCCGCGTCTCTGTCGACTGGGTAGAGAATTAAGCCCATTCCTTCCTCCTTTCCTGTTTGGGTGCCCCCCCGCAAGGGGGGGCTTTCTTGTTCAAATCCTGACCATTCCATTTTGCCACGTTTTTTTCCTAACCGCTCTCAGTTTTTGAGGTAGCCAGACGATAATAGAACTGTAGTGTAAAAGGTTTTTCGGAACCGGTATGGTGCAGAACCAATATTTCGATTGCTCTGCACATGCTTCGACACAAAACAATAACATGAGTGAACGCTATGCTGTTTGGATCCAGGAACAAAGTTACAACCGGTCTCGACATCGGCTCATCTTCAGTCAAGCTCGTCAGGATGGAGAACAAGGGCGGCAACTTCGCTATTCGGGCGATGGGCATTCGCGAACTCCCGACAGAGGCGATCGTCGCAGAAGAGATTAAGGATCGCGATACTGTCATCTTCGCCATCCAGAATCTCGTCGAGCAGACAGATCCCAGCATCAGGGAAGTAGTTTTGTCTGTGTCAGGCCACGGCGTGCTGACCGACAAGTTTACGATCGACAGGAAGTCCGGAACCGAGGCCGAACAGGCGATTCTGTTTGAAGCAGAACAGCGCGCTCCGTTCGATGTCGAGGATGTCACGATGGACTTCCACATCATCGACTCCGATGAAGAGACTAACAAAATGGATGTGCTGCTCGTTGCGGCGCGCAACGAGTTCCTCACGTCCATCCTCGAAGTGGTAACGGACGCGGGACTGAAACCGGTCCTGGTCGACACGGATGCATTCGCCATTCTCAACGCCTATGAAATCAACTACGACATCGATCCGGACAGAGTCACGGCGCTTATCAATGTCGGCTACGATATCACCAACGTCACGTTCATCATGGATGGCAAGTATCATTCGACTCGTGATGTTTCCGCCGGAGGCAGGGTCATTTTCGACACGATCCAGCGGGAATTCCGTCTGAACCAGGAACTTGCAGCGAAAGCAATCAAAGGAGAAATGGAGACCTCCATTGATCAGGACATGCTTAAGGCCACGATAGTTACCTCGGCTGAGGAGATGATCTCAGGGATAGAAGTCGCCTTCTCATATTTCAAGTCCGTAGCCAAGGTCAATGCTATCGACTGGATCATCCTGTCGGGCGGGGGTGCGCTGATTCCGTTCCTCCCTGAGTTTGTCCAGTCAAAGCTCAATGTTCCGATTGAGATCGCAAACCCCCTTAGAAATATCGAATACGATCCGGATATGTTCAGCTTCATTCAGCCTGAGCGCATCGCGCCGCTGCTTGCGGTATCGATAGGATTGGCTGCGAGAAAGGTGAAGTAGCGAAATGATTGAGATAAATATACTGCCGAAGGAATATCGCCGTCGAGCACGGACTTTCCATTTCGACAAGAAAACCATTTACTCAGCCGTCGGCGTCGGCGCCCTGATATTGCTTTTTGTTGCTGTCACTTTCTTTCAGCGATATCAGCTCTCGTCGCTCGACGACAGCATAGCGCTCGCAAACGCCGAAAGAACTCGCCTGGAAAAGGATATCAGGTTGATCGACGACCTGACCGTTCTCAAGGAGAGAATCCTGATGAGGATGGAAGCGATAGAGAATCTCGACAGACACAGGGCTGTATGGGTCGATCTTCTTCAGGATCTGAATCAGAGGGTTCCGGATTTTCTCTGGCTCACGAGAGTGGCCGAGATGAGAGAGTCGCGGACTGCGCAGCGGGCGAGAAATGTGCCCGGACAGGCTCAGGCCGATACCGCGACAATAGTCGACTACGGATTGCTGTTCGACAAGCCCGTTCCGACGGAACTCGAAGGCTACGCATTTACATTGAGTTCGATCGCGTCACTTATGGTAGGACTCATGAAATCAGACTACTTCGACAATATTGAATTGCATTTTGCGAAGGAAGAACAGGTCACAGGAGTAAACGCATACAAATTCAAAGTGGGATGCGATCTTGTGTTTGACCTGATTCCAGGCGACGATATACCGATCGAAAACATTCCTGGCCCGGCCATTGCCGAGAGATAGCTTACGGAGGAAA
>CBDUQR010000082.1:0-5818 GCA_965369655.1 uncultured bacterium
ACGCGGGCATAGAAATCAGTATTCGGCATGCTGCGTCATCTGCGGCATCGCTGCTGTTTGACAAGACGCACTTCGACATGGTTCGAATCGGAATCTCCATGTACGGCCTCTGGCCATCGAAGGAGACCTGTCTTTCCTACATGATGTCCCACGGAAAGGACTCTCTCCTGAAGCCGGTCCTGTCGTGGAAATCGATCGTGGCTCAGATCAAAAACGTTCCCGTAGGGGAATACATCGGGTACGGCTGTACCTACAGAACGACAGCCGATTCGCGAATCGCAGTAGTGCCCATGGGTTACTACGACGGATATGATCGGAAGCTCTCGAATCTCGGATATGTCCTGATTCGCGGGAGACGCGCGCCTGTACGAGGACGAATCTGCATGGACATGTTCATGGTTGACGTCACTCATATACCCGATGTCCGGCTCGAAGATGAAGTGGTCCTGATCGGCAGACAGGGCGATGAGGAACTGACCGCCGATCAACTCGCGGACTGGGCCGATACAATAAACTATGAGGTGGTATCGAGAATCAATCCGTTGCTCCCAAGAGTAATAGTCGAATAGGAGGACTAGTATCATGTCCCAGGAATCCATTCACAATAAAAAGCGGCAAATTAAATCGTGGCATGGGCATCTTGCCCATGATTCACGGGCAGGATGCCCGTGCTACTACAAAAAAATATATAAACATATACCCGGGACACGACACTAGTGTACTTCACAGACATCAACGGTATCAAGACATGTTTCAGCATCGAGGGCAAAGGCGATCCTGTGGTTTTCGTTCACGGACTCGGCCTTGACCGCAGAATATGGGATGATCAGGTAGTCAGTTTCTCTGAGTCTTACGAGACTCTCGTCTATGATCTGCGAGGCCACGGCGAATCGGATGCGCCCGAAACGGGATACTCATACAAACACTACGCGGACGATTTCGGCAAACTGATCAGCGAATGCGTTTCACTGCCTGCGCACATTGTCGGGCTTTCCATGGGTGGCGCCATCGCATTCAAGTATGCTCGCGAGCATCCGGAGGATGTCAGATCGTTGACTCTGGTGGGCACACACATTAGTGGCTACACAGCTTTCGAGAACTGGCCCAATCTGCACAAAGCATCGCGATCCGACGGCCCCGATGCCGCACGCGAGATGTGGAAAAGCTTCCGCCTTTTCGCCTCGGTGAAATCGGATGGGAACCGCTGGAACAGGCTGTGCGACATGGTGGATCGGTTCTCATGCGCGCCGTGGCTCGACCCGAACCCGCGCTACAATGATGACGACGGTTTCGCCAACGTGGAGGAAGTCGCTGTGCCGTCGCTGATCGCCTCCGGTACGCTCGACCCGGATTTCCGCCCGATATCGGAGCATCTCGCGCTCAAGCTGCCTGATGTCAGATTCGAGAACTTCAACTGCGGCCATCTTGTCAACTTTGAACTGCCCGGCGAATTCAACGAAGCTCTGGGCGCGTTCCTGAGAGAGGTGTCATGATCGACAGATCGACCGGACCCGAGGAGAAACTCAGATTCGTCTTCTCTTTCATGGTGTTCATTTTGCTGGTCGGCGTCGTGGGCTATATGACCATCGAAGATGCGGGATTCCTTGACGCACTCTATATGACAGTCATCACACTGACGACCGTAGGGTTCAGGGAAGCAATCACACTGGATGAACCGGGCAAGATTTTCACGATAATCCTGCTGCTTATGGGAGTCGGCACGATATTCTATGCAGTGGGGCTAATTGGTCAGATGTTTCTCGAAGGTCAGATCGGGAGCCTGCTTGACAAACGAAAAATGGAGCGAACTATGCATAAGCTGAGAGATCATTATGTCGTCGCAGGATACGGCCGCGTGGGCCAGACTGTCTGCGAGGAGTTCAGGAAGCGCAAGAAACAGGTCGTCGTGATTGAGAACAACGATGAGCTTGCGGAGCATCTCAAACAAAGCGAAAAACACTATATCATCGACGATGCCACTCAGGACGAGACACTCGAACGCGCCGGTATCAACCACGCGACTGCGCTCGTGAGCACTCTTGCCAACGAAGCGCACAACGTCTACCTGGCACTGTCAGCCAGACAAGTTAATCCGAATCTCTATATCATTGCAAGGGCGGACAGCAAAGACGCAGAGAAAAAGCTCTATCGAGCTGGCGCTAACAGGGTTATCTGTCCGCATGAACTTGGTGGCATGCGGATGGCGCTGGCGACCATTCGTCCCACTCTTATCGATTTTATGCAGATCGAGCAGACCGGATCGGGCCTCGAACTGTCTATCGAGGAGGTGAACGTCAGACCGGGATCGAAAATCGCCGGGGTGGCGCTCAAGGATTCCGGCATAAGAAGTGATCTCGATCTGATGGTTGTGGGGATTAAGAAAGAAGGCAGTGACATGGTGATTAACCCGCCAACCGATACGATCATCGACGGAGGCGACACGCTGATCGTGATCGGAATGAACCAGAATCTTGCGCGGTTAGACGAGTATGTCAGTTCGTAGCGTCACGAGAGCGCAGACTGTACTACCGACCGGCCGCACAAATCCTCAGCGGGCATTTCGACTCATGATATCGGCGTTGGTCATCTGTCCTGCAATCATCGGACTGCTGGGTGCGCCCGCGACCGGGTCTGAAATTACAGACATCTCCCCTGTCCCGACCGATAGCTGGCTTTACCATGAACTCGACTGGCTTCTTCTCGATCCTCCTGCAGACAAACATATCCAGCTTTCCGCCAGGCCTTACTCCAGAGACGAAATGCGCTCGATAGCTGAGCAGTCAGAATGCATCGGTCAGGTCGCCGAGTGGAGAAGAGCGCAGATTCTGTCAGATTTCGAGAGGAAGATATGGCACAAGCCTCAACACAAACCTGAATTGCAGTTTCGCTTCAGGACTTCACCCTTCAGCATGGCTCATTTCGCCGATACGCTCGAACCTCTGTACAGAATCGGCATAAAGCAGGAGTTCGCGCTGTCGTACCGCAATGCCCTGACCTTGTATGTCCGGGGACGTTTGGAGAACAAAGGCGAACTCGATTCATTCAATCGAGGAAGAAAATGGGACAGCAATCTCACCGGCTATTTCGACTACGCGCTCATCTCGTTTCGCAAGTCCGGATTCCTCGTTCAGTATGGGCGCTCATACCGAACATGGGGACCGGGCGACACAGATCGGCTTCTACTGTCAGGCAATTCACCGTCTTTCGACCAACTGTATACAAAGTTCGCATACAGGCGATTCGTGATTCAGGCTTTCTGGACAAGGCTCGATGATTACCATGCCACGGCGGACACGACATTCGAGAGATATTTCGCCGGACATCGCATCTCGCTCAGACTCAGATCGAATCTCGAAATCGGGATCTCAGAGACAGTTCTCCACGGCAGACAGGGCTCCGGGGCCGAGATGTATTACATGAATCCGATCCTTCCGTACTACTGGGAACAATACAATAATGTTCATGACGACAACGTGTACATAGGACTTGATTTCATCTGGTGGCCTTTCCAGGGGACACGGACTTATGGCGAATTGCTGATCGACGATTTCCAGATCGATTTCGAGAGCGAGCCGCAGCAGGTCGGGTTTGACGTCGGCATATCAAGCAATGGAATCGTCGGGACGGACAGGTTGAGATTCGACCTTCAGTATACGCAGATTCGGAACTATGTTTATGGACAGGTATTCCCTCGAAATATGTTTACCAACCGCGGAGTGATTATCGGCTCATCGCTCGGACCCGATGCAGATCGCGCCAGGTTCACGACCTTTTATGTCGCCAACCGTCACCTTGTCCTTGAGGCAGGAGGCATGTTCGCTCGCAAGGGGGAGGGAAGAATCACCGATCCGCAGCTTGGTGGCGTTCCGAAGGGCAAGAAGTTTCCGTCCGGACTTGTCCAGGAAACCCTCAGACTGCATTTCGGCATCTCGATGACCTTCGCTCCGCTTTTGGATCTGCATCTTATGGTCGGCTACTTCAGAGTCGACAATCCTGAGAACCTGATCGGCAGAGCAAAATCACCGTTTGTCGACCTGAGTATCCAGTACGATTTCCAGAGATGGTTTTTGTTTTAGAGAACACACGCTGATCTGAAATCGACATTCGATGCGCCAGCAATCACCTCGCCATACATTTTCCACCCAAGATTGAGCTTGACAAAGAAAAACGGGCTGCCTACATTTCTATACGGTTCAGGTTGACATTGCTTTGGCTGATGTGTTTTAGTCCTGGGTGGTGATCTTGGCCCAGTTTAACTTACAAAGTTGTTGCAGGTGTGGTTGGCTGGGAACACTTGATAGGTGAAGGATACTTGTGTGTTTCGATGTGGCTGCGTCAGGGCTATTCGCATTCGCTGCTTGATTTAACTGGAATGCCTGTCGGTCGGAGCAGTGGACAGTTTACAGGTGCCTGATCTGATCCCATAGTTGGGAAATCAGGAGGTCGATGTGGATATTACCGAAGTTCGGGTCACGCTGAGAGATGAGAGCAAGCTCAAAGCATTCGCCAACGTCACCTTTGACGACGCATTCGTGATACGCGGACTCAAAGTGATAAACGGGACGAAGGGCTATTTTGTTTCGATGCCATCCCGGCGAAGACCAGACGGCTCGCACCAGGACATCGCGCATCCAATCAACAGCGACATGAGGAAAATCATCGAGCGGACGGTTTTGGATGCGTACGAGCAAAAGCTGCAGAACAGCCAGGCACGCATCTCGACCGGCAACGACTGATCCTGAGTAACGACTGTTCTGGGGTGTCGACAAGTGGTAAGTCACAAGATTTTGGATCTTGCATTCGCAGGTTCGAATCCTGCCACCCCAGCTTTTTTGTCAGTCAATCTTCCCAACAATAAAAAAACTGCATGAGTTGATCTCTGTCGACGTGCGGCGGCACAAGACCCCGAAAGTTGATTTCCCTGCTGCCCGTCTGAGAAAATGGAAATCGCTTCGCAATGGATAATTCTGAATGACTTGACATCGAATCCGTTTTTGTGTAATCATTATCACTGAAAGAATCTTTGCAAAGTCGCTGAAACTCAATGGGCCGCGAAAGCACATCAGAACTGATTATCAAGGGAATCCGCAATCCAAAGTGGGCTGCACGGAGAATTGTGTCTCAGATACTCCACTACTCAATCAATGTTTTCAAGTATGGTAACTTCAGGAGAAATATGAATTCGAGACGATACTGGAATGCGAGGTTGTCGCAATACGGTGATTTCTGGCGAGAAGACAACTATCAGCAGATTCTCGATTTCTTCCCCAAAAACGAGGGATTCTCGCTTCTCGACGTCGGTTGTGCCCTGGGTGACGGCACCGAACTCCTGAAGCGCTGTTTTCCAGAAGCATCGATTGTAGGTATAGACATAAGTGAGATCGGAATCAAGAAGGCGGCAGAGAAAAACAGCGACGTAGACTATCTCGTGCTCGACATCGTGAAAGATGAGCCACCGGAGATGTATGACTACATTACAATCATTCAGACTCTCGAGCATTTCGATGAACCGTATCCGATCATAGACAAGTGTCTCAGGCACATCAGGAAATCGCTCATTGTCAGTGTCCCATATACTCCGGATCACACGGGCAGGATCAGAATCGTCGACGAACACAGATATGCATTCAATGAAACCTCTTTCGAGAGTTACGACAGCCGCGTACTTAAGATCACAGAGCATATCAAGGTCTCTGGCGGAAAGTGCATAATCTTCGAGATTGTCCCGGATGGAGTTGACATGAAGGACAGCACGACTGACGCCTAACCCGGATATTTCATGAATAGATATGGCGAAGTCTTTTAATTCTTTATCATT
>CBDUQR010000083.1:0-5740 GCA_965369655.1 uncultured bacterium
ATTGTTTTGACGTTGTGGATGAGTGCGGACCGCGAAATTTCTACCCTGGACGATGCTGTCAACTGGTTGAAGCTGAATTCCATAGTGTGACTAAATTAGATGGACCTCTTCAGAGTGTCAACCAAT
The DNA here is from genome assembly GCA_965369655.1 of uncultured bacterium. Classification (GTDB taxonomy): domain Bacteria; phylum Zixibacteria; class MSB-5A5; order JAABVY01; family JAHJOQ01; genus JAJRZO01. The sequence continues at coordinate 127 of CBDUQR010000083.1, forward strand.
ACTTGGTCAGTGGGACGGATGTCGGGCTGGCGTCGGTTTCCGCTGATCCGGTACAACCGCAATTCTGCGCATTGGGTGAGCGCAGAAACTTGCCATGATCCGTCAACTTGTCAGTTCATTGACTTTGGCGATCAGCTCTTCGACATTCAGCTTCGTTATGTGCGCGTTTGCTTCGAGGAATTTTGCGCGAGACTTCATCCCGATGTCTCCGATGGATGAATAGACGATAACTGGTAGCTTACTGTATTTCTCGCTGCTCCGGATAGCGCATGTCAGTGCCAGACCGTCCATTTGAGGCATTTCGACGTCAGATATGACCAGATCGAACTTGCCGTTACTCTCAATCTCGTTCAGCGCCGCTTTTCCATCGGAGGTCGCTACGACTTCGAATCCGAGTTCGGTCAGTTCAGTCTCCAGCATCGCCCTGACCGATGGCGAGTCCTCGGATATCAGGATGCGTTTGCCTGAGCCGTCGATTCGCAAGTCATCATGATCCAGGGGGGAATCCCATACTAGTTGCGGGCAAAGGTCGAGAATTATGGCCTCGTAGTCGAGCAAGAGAACCATTCGATCTTCAGTCGGCTTCACAATTCCGATCACATACTTGTGCTCAAAACCCTTGAGCACTTTCTGGGCATCGATCACGTCTTCCCAATGGAAGTGATGAATCCATTCGACCTGGTCGACCCAGAATCCGTTCGTTATCGAGAAGAACTCGGTGACGAGCACTTTGCGTTTCTCGTCACTATTGTCTTCTCTGTGGATGCCGAGAAAATGGCCTATGTCGACCAGTGGAATCACCTCGTTTCTGTCTTTGAACATGCCTGTAACGCTCGGGTGCGCTTCAGGTGGAGAGATAAGACACTTGAGGTTACTAATGATCTTGCTGACTTTCAGGATATTTATTCCAAAGGACCTGCCAGCGATTTTGTACTCGAGGATTCGAAGTTCGTTCGAGCCTGACTTAAGATATGATTCGGCATCAAAGCTCATTTGTAATACCTCCTGCTGGAACTGTGAACACGAAGCGTGTGCCTCCGCCGGTCGCCGGCTCCGCCCATATCCTGCCATTAATCGCTTCTGTGGCCAATCGACAGAAATAGAGGCCAAGCCCGATACCGCGGTGCTTGCCTTCGTTTCTGAGTTTGGCCTGCTTGTATTTCGTGAAGAGCGTTTCCGGATCGATGTCTCCGAGTCCGGGACCGCTGTCTGTGACCGAGATATGTGTCTGCTCTCTGCGCTGTTCGATCTCTACTTCGATAATACCGTTCGACGGAGTATGGCGGATCGCGTTGAAGAGCAGGTTTTCGATTATTCTGGAGACGAGATTGTCGTCGGCGTGTGACATGCAGCTTTCCGCCGACTCGTCGAATCTGATGTCGATATTGTTCTCGGCAGCCAGCACTGATGCCATGAGGACACTTCGTCTCAGTATCGGAATCAGATCGAACTGTCTTGATTCGACTGGAATTTTCATCTCCTCCATCCGGGCTACAGTCATGATATCGCCGACGATCGACTCGGATCGCTCCAGCGCCATTCGTGTGCCGCTGATGAGTCTGCGGTGAAGCTCATTTCGAGGATCGAAGCGGTTTTTCTCCAGAAGCCTCAGTATTGTCTTCATCGATGCAAGGGGGCCTTCGAGGTCGTGAAGAATCAACGATGCCATATCGAGGAAGTCATCCTTGTCTCCTCGTTCCGAAGAAGTTCTGGGGCGCTTCTGCGACCGGACGCTTGTTGCCTGCATTGACAGCTCCCGTTTGATCAAGTATTCTGCTTCAGCGCAGTTACTAATCCTTTCTTAATATCGGGATCACCTCCCCATTCTTGATGCTCTCGCATGGCGTTATCCTGTTGTCTGGTAATATGTTTCGCTGTGAAACGGAATATGAGATATTCTGGTGGTTTGTCGCCCATACACTTGAGTCTGAATCACATCCTGCTTGCAGATCGAGTTGAGGGAAGCTATATATAATGTTCGATATTGGTAATTCTGTTTGATTGGAGACCAGATGGCCGACAGCAAAAACCGCCGAAACTGGTGGGATGACTGCCCTTCGTACGTTATGGCGCATAAAGACACGGTACTTCTCGAACGCGATGAGTTGAGACCCGTGCGTCTGCAACTCGAACTGCTCAAGCCTGAGCTTGTTCTCTCTGAACACAATATCCAGTCGACGATAGTCGTGTTTGGGGGCACCAGGATTGTCGAGAAAAAGAAGGCGGCAGCCAAGGTTGCAAGGCTCGAAAAGAAGCTTGAGTCCGATCCAAAGAACGCTAAGATCAGGAAGGAACTTCAGATTGCGAAGAAAGTCCTTTCCAAATCGCATTACTACGAAGAGGCGAGAGAATTCGCGGCAATCGTATCGCGCGAATCGCAGAAACCGGTACACCGCGAGTATGTGATCGTGACCGGCGGCGGCCCCGGAATAATGGAGGCCGCGAACCGTGGAGCCTACGAATCCCGCGCGGTCAGCATCGGACTGAATATCACACTCCCGATGGAGCAGCGGCCGAACAAGTATATCACACGCGACCTCTGTTTCCAGTTCAGGTATTTTGCCATCCGCAAGATGCATTTCATGCTGCGCGCAAAGGCACTGATCGCATTCCCCGGAGGATTCGGCACACTCGACGAGCTCTTCGAGGGATTGACTCTCGTACAAACAAGGAAGCTGGAACCGCTCCCGATCATCCTGTTTGGTGAGGACTACTGGCGGAAGATGGTCGATTTCGAGTTCATGGTCTCGGAGGGCACCATCGATCCAGGTGACGTCGAGTTGTTCAGCTACGCCGATACCGCCAAAGATGCCTGGCGTATCATACGTGATTTCTATCGCAAGAAAGATGCTGCGAATAACACGGTGGAAAGACTGTAAGAGTCAGGCTTCCGTCAATACTCGTCGGCTTTGTTAACTCATCACAGTATCGGAACGCTCGCTGTCGCCGTCAGCCTTCCCTCGTAGAACGAATCTGACTCGCCGGGCATGTTGCCGTTGTTTTTCACTGATGTATAGAAGTTATCGATGTCGAAGTGTATCCAGTCCATGCTGTAGAGCCTGAACGAGACCCCGATGATGTCTCTCTTCTCTACAGTGCCGGTCGGGAAATCCTCATGATATGCGCCGATTGAGAAGAGCCAGGGTCGGGTCCAGTCGTCGAAGACATTTCCCTCGCCGATGTTCTGCCGTTCATACGACAGGGTCGCCCATCCGCCCCACAGGAACCATTTCCTGATGCTAAAGTAGATGCTCTCACGGTCGGGACCGAGGAAATGCCCGATGATTTTACCGTCATGCACGTAGCGGTTCCAACTCAGTCCCTGATTATAGGTGCGGTTGTTGATGCGTGTGTATTCGACCGACAGGTCGAGGCCTGAGACGGGAATCGGATCGGTCAGGTACAAGCCCAACATGTATCCAAGCTCGTTGGGCTCGTCGTCGCCCTTCGATTCTTTCTCGATCTGGAAATCATCCACGAGAAATTCACCATACAGACTTATCCCGCGTTTCGGATAGAACGTGAAATCGATGGCGAGAAATGTGTTATCGTCGTTGTCTTTGTTGAGCTGCTCGCCATGATACCATGTCAGCGGATTGGTGTAGTAGAGTTCGATCTGCCTGCCGACACCGCCATAGATTACGCTCTCGGAGAATCCGAGCGTCAGTGACCTGTGCGGCCTGACCTCGAATCGATGCGCCGACAGATAACGATTAATGCGGAGTTCGACAGTCGTGTCAACATAGGATACACTCGTGAAGTAGGGATCGAGGACAGCCGTGATGGCGGTGTACTGCACCGGTCCCCATGATCCGACCAGTTTCACCATGTCCATCGAAGCCGAGTTTGCCGACATCAGCAGATTCCCGCGTCTGCCGGGACCCCATGCAGCCTTGTCTCGCCCGAAATATAGCTTGAAGTATGACAGGTCGAATTGCAGGTAAGCGTAGTCAATCCTGCCGGCGACGCCGTTCCAGACCTTGCCGGTGAACATCGTATCATCCGCGAGAGTTTCATCGAACGAAAAACTTGTGTAGACAGAAAACCTCGGTTGTGGTCGCCAGAACATTCTTCCGGAGAGTGATTCATAGCTTCGCGCATTGCCGCCATCGGCGAGAGCGCCCCGGCTGGCGAGATCAAACCAGATGTGCGGTCGAGATGTCGGGCTGAAGCTGCTCTCTAAAATTTGCTGGATGTAGTCGTACATGCTTCGATCGTACGGGGAGGCTGTCACAGAGAGCGAATAGCGAACGTCTGTGCTGTCTGATGGATCGCGGAATATATATCGGAGGTCATAAGGTCTGCTGTTCTCGAACAGATTGCCCAAGTGTCCCTGGTTCTTGAGACGACGAATCATGTCGTAGTTAGACGACTGGAAACTGTTGTCTAACTGCAATGTCTGGCCTGTTGCAGATGCCGCAACAGCCAGACACGCAGTGAATATATATTTACCGAGCCGAGATACCATGACACCGTCGTAATTCAGAGTTCGCCATAATCATTCTTTGCAATCGCGGTGCCGCGTACTGCTGTCGTGTAAGGTGTTAATAGTCATGTAGTTGGATTGTCGCGTGGGCTGTGAAAGACCGCCTTGCCGGAAACGATGTTTCTCACTCTGGAAATATTTTCTGAGCGATGGCTGCAATCTGATCGAACTGAAGGATATTCCAATGTCTTGCCTGATGCCGCATAATGCGTTTATTGTGACTCTATGACAGGTGAGATGAGGCGGACATGAACAGGCTCGTTATCGGTTCTCGCGGATCGCGGCGGAGATGTACGAAATCAAACCGGACCTGATGACATTCGGCAAAGTCATCGGTGGCGGAATGCCCGTTGGCGCATTCGGCGGGAGACGTGAGATCATGGATGTTCTCGCACCGAACGGTGCTGTCTATCAGGCCGGGACTCTCTCCGGCAATCCTGTTGCGATGGAGACGGGGCTTGCGACGCTGGAAACGATTGAGCGGGAGGATGCGTATTCGAAACTCGAAAGTCTCGGCGCGTATTTTGAGAAAAGACTTCGCGAGGAACTCGCCGGACAAGATGCCGATGTCGTACGTGTCGGATCGATTGTATGGTTATCGTTCCAGAATGAGAGACCGAGGAGAGCAAGCCAGATCGAGACGTCCGGCATCGACAAATTCAATTCAATCCATCGCGCAGTCCTCGACAGGGGAGTGTACTTACCACCATCAGGCTACGAAGTCATGTTCCTCAGCACCGCCCACACCGAAAAACTCCTGGATGAAGCCGCACGCGCGATTGGGGAAAAATGCATATCGCCCTTTGAGTTCCGTTAGGAAGAATCATGGAAAATGAATCCAACAACATAACGAGTATCCGCAAAGAAAACATTCAAGATACACAGAAGCGTATTCAGCGACTTCTTTCCCTTATCTACATCTTTACTGTGCTTGTTGTAATCGCTTGGTTCAGCAGCAACTTCGAATCAACGGAACTGTCGGAGAGAGTAGATGAATTGGATAAAGCTCTGAGCATAGAGGAACTTCAGAACTGGGATAATTATCTATATGAGGTTGGGAGTTGCTTTGGATCATTTGAACCTCCCCCGATTAAGTGGACACATCGAGAAGATAGAGTTTTATTCTAT
>CBDUQR010000084.1:0-4927 GCA_965369655.1 uncultured bacterium
GATCTCCAGAGATTTCAGATACATCTTCTCGGCCTTGCCCAGATCGCCGCGAGTCAGGTACACACTCCCGAGGTTGCCATACAGACTCGCATTCTCTTCTTTACGACCAAGCTCTTTGTTGATCTCCTGAGATTTCAGATACATCTTCTCGGCCTTGTCCAGATCGCCTCGAGTCAGGTACACATTCCCGAGGTTGCCGTAACCTATCGCCGTCCAGACTTTGTCTTCTGCGACTTCTGCTGCGCTCACGACGGCCTTCAATTTTTCCTCAGCCTCATCCAGCAATCCAATCCGCTCCAGAAACATGCCGTAGTTGTTGATAGAATATAGCGAACCACTCATTGCTTCCACACGCGCGAATATCTCCCAAGCCCTAGTGATCTGCCCATTGTCAGCCAACTCCCGTGCTTCTATAACCATATCAACTGCAGCAGTGTCTATCGTAGCTTTGCTCTTTTCGAGTGCTTTCATAAGTTCTTCATTCTGGCGTTGAAGATCTCTGACATTGGCGCCAGTCTGCAGAACCGGATCGAGATCGTCGAGCCAACGACAAAGATCCTCCTCAAGCATCTTCTTCCAAGTCTTGGCATTTCGATAAGGCTTGTACAGATACTGCCTTTCGCGCTCAATCCTATCCCTGAAGTCAATCACTTTCCGCAATTGCTTTCCCGGATCGGCGAGCATATCGTTAGGTATATTTTTGAAGTGGAACCATATCTGTATGTTGTTCTCGCGAGCGACCTCGTACTCTTCCTCGAACCCGGAAGAATACTCGCCTGTAGGTGTTCCCCATCGCTTCCAGAGAAGCAATAGAACGAGGTCAGCCGAAACTACATCCTTGTTGATTAACCCCTGTGGACGACCTTTTCCGGGAAGCGTGTCCTCCCAGCCTACCGGTTCAAGATGAATACACATAGATCGTGCCTTGATCTTGTTGACCCTCTCGACAACCTTGCGGAACGCTTTCCGTTCTTCACCCAGATCGCCCGGTGATCCGATGAAGATTTTCCTCACTTCAAGTGTTTCGGTAGTCTTCTTAGCCATGTCACTACCCCTTTATTCTGATTGAACAAAAACTGGTAGCGGTTTACCGCTGCTCGTAGTTTACACGCATTGGCCCGTAGCAGTCAATCGAAAAGTCCACCTCCCGACGAGGGTGTTTGCTGCCCACTCACTTTATATTCGAACCGGCATTGGCAATGTAATACGCATTCACTCTGATGTCACGCATGTTTTCGTGAATCAATTGGGTAGTTTCGACAGGTCTTGGCGACGACGGCGGACGCAAGAACAGCCGGAACGGATGCTTTTAAGGCAGCCTCAGGACGTCTGCCGCCCACAGGCGTTCGTCGTGATTTCAATCGCTGACCCCGGCAATCTTGTGGGGCACATCATGTTGGCTTTGCCGGTGCTATTTCTTGTGGGGCGAGTGTGAAAGACAAACCTTTTTTGAAGTTTTTGGTAGCGGGGTGGTACAATTTGGTTATATTGCATGACTGTTGTGTCGGCAATAGCGTGGGTTCTTATATGAACTGCCGAAGCAGGCAAGACGATCGCGGCACTTATGTGCTGAGGAAAGTCCGGGCTTCGCAGAGCAGGGTGCCTCTGAAATGGAGGGCGGAGTGATCCGACGGAAAGTGCAACAGAGAGTAAACCGCCGATGACCCTGATGGGTCAGGCAAGGGTGAAACGGTGGTGTAAGAGACCACCAGCGGCACGAGAGATCGCGTCGGCTCTGTAAACCCCACCCGAAGCAAGGTCAAATAAGCGGGGAGGTGTTGCTCGCACCATTTGACTCGCGGGTAGACCGCTAGGGCAGAAGGCGACTTTTGCTGCAGATGGATGATCGTCACCCGAAAGGGTACAGAACTCGGCTTACTGCCTGCTTTGGCTTTTCTTTTTTTGGAGTAATATGATGCCTCGGCTTGAATGGATAGTGGCCCCGGAACCTGATTACAGACTGGTGGAGCAGCTTTCCAGTGAACTAGATCTTTCCAAAATCGTTGTGAAAATCCTGATCAACAGGGGACTCGAGACCGCGGATGAGATCAACGGTTTCATCAACCCGGGGTTCAGCGATCTCGCCGATCCTTTCCGGCTTCCCGATATGGATAAGGCTGTCGAGAGACTTGTCGAAGCGCTGCGCGACAACGAGAAGATAATGGTTTACGGAGATTATGACGTCGATGGCGTGACTGCGTCGGCGTTGATGTTTCTCGTTCTCAACAAGCTTGGCGCGAAGGTGGTGTACTACCTGCCGAACCGACTCGTCGAAGGTTATGGCCTGTCAGAAGAGGGAATTCTGGAGGCCAGGAGTCGGGATGTGACTCTGATTGTCACTGTGGATACTGGGGTAACCGCTGTCGAAGAAGTTGAATTCGCCCGGAAGCAGGGCATAGATATTCTCATCACCGACCATCACGAACCGGGCAATAGCCTGCCTGATTGCGTGGCGATTGTCAATCCAAAGGTCGTTCGTGACAACGACGAAGCTCACGAGCTTGCCGGAGTCGGCGTCGCGTTCAAGGTTGCGCAAGCCCTGTATCGTCGGTTGCAGCAAAATGAGGAGGAACTCGAGGAGCATCTCGATCTTGTCGCGCTCGGTACCTCTGCTGATATCGTTCCGCTGATTAACGAGAACAGAATCCTCACCAAGTTTGGCATTCGGCAAATCGTGCGAACGACCAAGCCTGGACTCAAGAAGCTCATATTTGTTTCGGGATTGATGGGCAAGGAGATTTCCACTGGCCAGGTAGTGTTTATACTGGCTCCTCGAATCAACGCGATCGGCAGGCTCGGCGATGCGGTTCAGGCGGTCAAGTTGTTGACTACGCGCGACGAAAACACAGCTACCGATATCGCGAGATTTCTGGACTCTGAGAACAAGCGACGAAAAGCTATTGACCAGAAAACCCTGCAAGAAGCGCTCGCTCAGATAGATGATAATGTCGATCTGGACGGGGAACGTGCCATTGTCCTTGAGTCATCAGGCTGGCATCAGGGAGTTATCGGGATCGTGGCTTCACGTCTGGTCGAGAAATACTATCTTCCCACGGTTTTGATATCCATCGATGGAGGGGTCGGCAAGGGTTCGGCAAGATCGATTCCGGCATTTCACATGTATGAAGCTCTCAAGAGTTGCGATGATATTCTGTTGCGATTCGGTGGCCACAAGTATGCTGCAGGGCTGTCGATCGAGCCGAAGAACATCCCGGAGTTTCGGCGACGGTTGCAGGCGATAGCGAGTGAGCAACTCAAACCCGACGACCTGACGCCGAAATTGAATATTGACGCCGAGCTGGACCTCGACGAAATAGATATGGACTTCGTCAAAACGATTGAGACGTTTGCTCCATTCGGTCCACAGAACATGAGACCCATCTTCATGACGCGAAATGTCAACATAGTCGGGCAGCCGTATGTGGTCGGGCGAAATCATCTGAAGATGAAGGTGCGTACGGGTAACAGGGATTACGATGTGATCGGGTTCAATTTTGGAGAGCATGCGAACTCACTCGCGATGCACGGCGTCGATGTAAATATGGCGTATGTGGTCGAGGTGAACACGTACTTCGATCAGCCGAGAATCCAGCTCCGAGTCAAAGCCCTGCATTATTAGTCATGGCTGTCATTGACAGATTTCTTGAAGGTGACAAGAGGGCGCTCGCACGGATAATCTCGCATGTCGAGGATCGTGCTGATCGCTACTGCGAGGTTCTCGCCAGACTCTATCCGAAATCCGGGACAACATACAAAATCGGTTTCACCGGACCTCCCGGCGCGGGGAAATCATCGCTCGTCGATCGAGTCGCAGATTCGTTCCTGAAAGATAACGAGATGGTCGGGATCATCGCTGTCGATCCGTCATCGCCATTCACCGGCGGCGCGCTGCTCGGCGACCGAGTCAGGATGGCCAAGTTGCACAACAGAGAAAACGCGTTTATCAGAAGCATGGCGACACGCGGGTCTGGGGGTGGGTTGGCGTCAGCGACGAAAGATGTTTCGGTGGTGCTCGATGCGTTCGGATTCAATCGGGTTATGATCGAAACTGTTGGCGTGGGGCAGGTCGAGCTTGATATAATCGATGCCGCAGATACTGTCGTCGTGGTGCTCGTGCCGGAATCGGGCGACACTATTCAGACGATGAAAGCCGGGCTGATGGAGATCGCCGATGTGTTCTGTCTGAACAAGTCCGACCGAGAAGGCGCGGATCGTCTTGCGGCTGAACTCGAAATGATGCTCGATGTGCGGCGTAACGGCAGCGAGTGGCAGTATCCGGTCGTGCAGACATCAGCGTTGAAGGGTACAGGCATCGAAGAGCTTATCGAGAACATCCATTCACATCAGACATACCTGCAACAATCCGGCAAGTTTGAGAAACGCCGCAAACGCCAACTCAAGGCCGAAATCTACAAACATCTTCAGGACCGTCTGCTCGAAGAAGTCAACAACCGTATCGGTGGCGAACTGAAACTTGACGAGATCGTTGACGAAATCGCATCAGGCGCATCCGATCCATTCAGCAAAGCAACAGAGATATTTGAGAAGTATTTCAAGTAATACTTCTGATGTTATCCTATTGTCTTGATTAAATCGACCTTTAGTGTTATTTGTAAATGTCAGATCAGTGCTGGTTATTCTTATGGGGAGGTCGTAATGGATAAGCGATACCAGGTTTTCGTTAGTTCTACTTATGAGGACCTAAGAGAAGCTCGCCAGGAAGTAATGCAAGCATTGCTCGAATTAGACTGTATCCCAGCTGGAATGGAATTGTTTCCGGCTGCAGACGAAGATCAATGGTCGGTCATTAAGCGCGTCATCGATGATTGTGACTACTATATCGTCATTGTGGCGGGAAGGTATGGCTCTGTTGCTAGTGGTGTGACACATATATACCGCTATACTTTCTTCCACTTGTATGGTCTTG
>CBDUQR010000085.1:0-4817 GCA_965369655.1 uncultured bacterium
TTAAGTTTTCGAGTGGTAAGTAAGGGCTGTGCGTGAAAAGGCGCTACCCCCTTCACGGTGTCTCTAAGTCCGGAAGGAGGTGATTGTTTATTAGTCGAGAAGCCTAATAAGACCAACATTACAAAATGTTACTGTTGTCATGCGGTCGATTAGCCACGGCCGCATGGCATTTTTCTGTGCCTCGAAGTAATAATCGATCAGGCGAATCCTCAATCCGTTTGACACAACAGCGCATTCGTGCTATTATCCATAAATGAAATCTGTATTCAGAATCGGTCTCGCTCAGATCAACCCGGTTGTTGGCGATCTGGATTTCAACAGAAACCTGATCGTGGAAGTCGGCAGAAATGCACGAAAGAGTCAGTGCGATCTTGTCCTTTTTCCCGAGCTGGCACTCTCCGGATATCCTCCCGAGGATCTCATGCTCGAACAGCAATTCGTACGAGACAACAGGAAACACCTTCGCAAACTCGCGAAGAGCTGCACCGCTCCGCTGATGGTGATCGGATATGTCGAAGGTGATGACGGCAAGCTATACAACTCTGCCGCACTCGTCTCATCGGGCAAAGTATTGCACACTTACAGAAAATGTTGCCTTCCCAACTACGGAGTATTCGACGAGCAGAGATATTTTTCGAGTGGACCAAATATCCCGGTATACGATCTTGGAGGTTTCGGGATCGGGATCAATATCTGCGAAGATATCTGGATCAATCCCGGTCCCGGCGATCTGCAGGCGGCGAATGGAGCCGGTCTGGTCGCGACGATAAACTCCTCTCCATATCATGTGCGGAAAAGCAATGAGCGGATTCGGATGCTGACCAGATTCGCAAAGCGCAACAAGGTCTACTACGCTTATGTCAATCTCGTGGGTGGCCAGGATGAACTCGTGTTCGATGGTTCCTCGGTTGTGATCTCTCCGACCGGCGAACTTCTCGAACGGGGTGAGATGTTTCGTGAGGGACTCTCAATCGTCGACATACCGATCGACAAGTTGCAGAAATGCTCGTCTAAGAAGAAACTCGGTCCAAGACTGACGAAGGCCGCACAACGTTATCCGCGCGTGATTCGCGTTCGCATCCCGTTCGAGTTGAAATCGAAGCGCAAGAGGATCAAGAGCAGTATTACCGATCCTCCCCGGTCGCGCGAAGAAGAGGTTTATCACGCTCTCGTTACCGGCACTCGCGACTACATATTTAAGAATGGGTTCACCGATGTAGTCGTCGGACTATCCGGCGGTATCGACTCTGCTCTGACTGCGGCGATAGCGCATGACATCGTCGGCAGCAATCATCTGCACCTCGTTTTCATGCCGACCAGATACACGACTGATGAGAGCCGGACCGGCGCGAGAAAACTCGCGCAGAATCTCGGGGTCAAGCTGGTTGAGTATGATATCGATGATCTGTTTGATCGGTACAACGAGACTCTGAAGGACAGCTTCGAGGGTATGCCGGAAGATATTACGGAAGAGAATATCCAGGCTCGAATACGCGGGAATATCTTGATGGCGCTCGCCAACAAGTTCAACTGGCTCGTTCTGACGACCGGCAATAAGAGCGAAGTCGCCGTCGGTTACTGCACATTGTACGGCGACACAGCAGGTGGGTTCGCGATTATCAAGGATTTGTATAAAACAATGGTCTTCAGGATGGCGCGATGGATGAACCGGGTGTCGAGAAAGATGGGCATGGGCAGCATAATCCCGCCGCTGATAATTTCTAAACCTCCTTCTGCCGAACTGAAAGCCGACCAGGTCGACACCGATGCCCTTCCGCCGTACGACCTGCTTGATGCAATTCTCAAACGCTACATTGAGAACGGAGAGTCTCCGCAGGAGATTGCGAAGCTGGGGTATGATCTGAAGACGGTCAGGGGCATCATCAAACTGGTAGATGCGAACGAGTACAAGCGTCGGCAGGCCGCTCCGGGCGTGAAGATCACTCCCAGAGATTTTGGGAAAGATCGCAGGATGCCGATCACAAACCGTTACACTTTCAAATAGCGAGAGTCCGATAATCGCGCCGCGTTCCAGAATATCCTACCCGCCGCTTCGCTTTGGGCGGGGTGCCGATTTGATTTCCCCGTGGGCGGCAGACGTCCTCGTCTGCCCTTGGTTGAGCCGCAATGAAATCGGCAGATGTGGACATCTGTCGTGCACGGGTTATTGATGCGCGAGTCTCAGGTATGCCATCTGACAACCCCATCACAGCGATCTACACTGACATAGGCAGGGGGCATCCCAACTACCTCGATTCCGTGCTCCGGTACATGCGATTCGAACATCCGAGGGAATACGATAGAATCAGAGTTGTGTCCATCTTCAACGTCTCGAAAGGACGATCTCGGATGGGATGGAACGCTGTCAGGTTCCTGTATCGCCATGGTTCACGAGGTGGGACGGTGTCGAGCGTCTACAGCAGGTTCAGGGCGAAGCGCTCCGAGTATGATGCAGACTCCATCCTGACAAGATTATTGCGGCGCGACCTGATTGCATATCTGTCAGGTTACGGCGGCGTCTGCCTTGTTGCGCATCCTTTGCTGGCGAATATGCTGTGTGATTCGCATCGGGTCTACTACTTGCATGGCGAAATCACAGCACCGCCGGAGAGTGTTGTGATCGGCGCGGAGAAAGTGTACGTTCCTCTTCCGGAGACGGCTGCGAAGATGCGATCATCTGGTCTGGACGAACCGGCGCTCTGTGAGACCGGCCTCGTGCTCGAACCGGAGATACGCGAGAATCTTGAATCGGTCGTGGAATCGAGGCTGTCGCGCATTGAATCTCTGGATGTTCCACTGACAATTGGATTCTTCATTTCAGGAGCATATCCGGCGGCTCATGTCAGGCTTATGCTCGCAGGTGCGGAGTCATGTGTTGCATCGGGATACAGGGTCCGTTTTTTCTGGGGATGCAGGAAAGCAGCCCGTATCCTCGACCGTATCAGGTCATTCGACAGGGATGTCGTTCTGGATTCCGGCAGCGGCGAGATTGCAGCCGAGACAAATTCGGTAGTAGTCACCGCCGGGACACGTGAGAAAGAAACGATCCGCAGCATGCAATACATCAATCACCTCGACATGTTCTGTGCGGCTCCGCATGAACGGATCAACTGGGCTGTCGGAGCCGGGCTGCCCATGATTGCCGTGGGTCCACTGATTGGAACATTCGCCCCGGAAAACCTGCGGTTTGCGCTCGATGCCGGATGCTGTGTGGAACTTTCATCATTTAGTGAATTTGAATCTCTCGGTCCGAGACTTACGCGGATGCGAAAAGAAGGCACAATTGCAGCCATGACACGCGCTGGCAGGAATATCCGATCTGTCGATGGCGCGAAGATAATAGCCGAAAGCCTGATCGCAGCTCTGTTCTGAATCTCCAGAAGAATGTCGAAAGCGCAGGGCTTTCGACCTATGGGACTATTTGCCCATTGACTTCACCAAAAAGCGAATTCCTGTTACGCCGTTGTAACTAACGTGGTTGTATTGAGCTTTGGGCAAATTCACGCCGTGTCCGTACACCTTTCTGAAAGGAATATTCGCCTGAAGGAGAATGTCCTGAGCTTGATCGCTGCTGCTTTTTCCATCCACAAGCAATGTCACTTTTAGAGCCATTTCCTTATCCTTCCTGAGTCTCAAGTTCCTTTAAACATAATATAGCAAAATCCTGAGGAGACATTTCCTCCTCAATCCATGTGTCAAAACCACCAAGCAAGATATCTTGGATTTCGAGCGGATGCGAGTTCATTTGTTCTGTCAAGTCATTCCAAAAAGAATAGTCGAATTCAAGATACTGCAATCCTTTGTCCTTTTTCAGAGCACCGCTTTCGATTTTCCCTTTCGGTATTACCTTTATTTTGGCCTCGCTGAATATTTTCTTTATTTCGTCGCCATTCCACAATTCCGGTTTCAATTTACGTAATCGAAACCATGTTTGAGAATCACTTTTCGCAATTTCAATCATTTTTTTTCTGTCTTCATAAGTGAATAGATTTTGCGTTTGTTTCTCGATTCGCGACATCAACTCTATTAACCTAACTTTTGCTAAATCATCGGGGGGACAATAAACTATACACTTCTTGGGACTCTTGTCGACTTTGCATTTATATCTTACTGTTCTATGGAGAATCTCCTCGGACACTCCGGTTGAGTAATGTCCGTCGAAATATGGTCTATATACACAAATTGCTCTGCTTTGATCCACCAAGAAATGATCCCTAGAATCGATATGATTGGCAATCCCAGGATTTAATATATCATTAATCAAAATTCCTATGGCACTTAGATGCTCTTTGGAACAATTATCATTCTCTTTGCCTTCAGAATCGAAATATACTCCCTCAATATCTAGTGGATTCTTTGATAATAGATCAGGTGGACAATACATTAACTTGTCAGGACTCTCTATCAATGGCCATCTTTCCGTGAGCAATGGCACACAAAACGGAAATTGTGGAACTTTCTTTATGATAAGCTCGTCTATTGCAGTAGGGAATATTGCAGTTATTTCATTACCACTCCGATATATAAACTCCAGAGTGAGTTCGGAGATTTGATTCTTAATTTCATCAGCCTCGTCAATTCTGCCTTGCGATATCAATCTCCTAACCTGTGTAATAGGATGAGAGATATATATAGGCGATGAATCATAAAGAAGTAGAGATTTTATTACATCGATAGGATGTTTTACGGCAACGACAAAGTGCTGCTTATTAAGTACTGCAGCTATTTGTTCCGCGACTATGATCTCCTTCGAACGCCAATCTAGCCCGAACATTTCATGAACGTTGGTGAAGTGTTTGATAATGCTCTTTCGAGTC
>CBDUQR010000086.1:0-4815 GCA_965369655.1 uncultured bacterium
CAAAAATCGAATTCAATCCTGAATTCAGAGCTTGACTTTCAAGACAGTATCTACTCGACTCGCGAGGACGTTTGCCGCCCACAGGAAGCAGATCGTCACGTCGCTCTGCTCCTTGCGATGATAACCCCTACAGTCCCGTGTCCGACATGCGGCTTGTCAACACACCCTAATCACAGGATCTATGTCGAACCCGGAACCTGGCAGGTGTGGAATTGTTCTTGACCGTGAGGTATTACAATGTAATATTCGGTTCGGGATCGCAAATTACGCATGAACGTGGAGTTGATATGACGGATACATCGAAGATCAAATCGGAGATCGTAACCTTTAAGGTCGATGGCTCGCTGCTCGAAGCGATGAGAGGCATTCCAAACCGGTCGGAGTTCATACGGTCGGCGGTGCTGGCTGCGCTCGACAGCAGTTGTCCGATGTGTAACGGTACAGGGATATTGTCACCGAATCAGAAGCGGCACTACGAGGAGCTGGCCGAAGATCACGCGATAGAGGAATGCAAAGAGTGTCACGAGACGCATATTGTCTGCCTCCGAAAGGGAGTGTTGAAATAGGTTACCAACCCGGAAGATGGGGCAGACGAGGAGAGGTTGTCCCAAAAGTAGGTCGTGTTCCGAACCCGAGGCAAGAGGGTGAGAAACGCGACACCTCTGTCCTGTTGAGCGGCAGTCGGGTTTCTTGCAGGCTCCGCCTGCTGCGGAACGCCAACCTACAGGAAGACAGATATTCTGGGACAACCTCAGGACGTCTGTTGCCCACAGTACTCAGGGTGATATCGATAGCGACGTTTCTTCTAATGCTGTATACAAGTACTCCGGTGGCTGAAACGCAGCTCGAGGGTTCGAGGCTGAGGGTTGCTGTCAGCATCTTACCGCTGACCTGGTTTGTCGAGAGAATCGGCGGGAAGGCTGTCGATGTTCAGGTGCTTGTCGGTCCCGGCGAATCGCCTGCAATGTACGAACCGACTCCGAAACAGATGTCACAGTTGTCGCAGGCCGATATTCTTTTCGCGATCGGTGTGCCATTCGAGAGAGCATTTCTTGGCGATATCGAGAATCTGAATCGAGATATCAGGATCGTACATCTCCATGAACGCATAAACGGAAAGTTAAGCGAAGGAGACACAGAGCTTGAGGCTCACACAGGCCTTGTTCATTCCGGGATCGATCCACATATATGGCTTGATCCATCTGTGGCGAAGTTTTTCTCAGCGGTAATAGCTGATGAACTGAGCGACTTGAGACCAGACCTTGAGCAGTGGTTCCAATCCAACCTGAAATCGCTGGAAAACGACCTCGACAGTATCGACACGGAGATATCCGACCTATTGCAGCCACTGCGGGGAAAAAGATTCTATGTCTTCCATCCTGCTTTCGGGCATTTCGGGGAGCGTTATGGTCTGGAGCAGGTCGCGATCGAGAGCGAAGGCAAAGAGCCTGCGGCCAGAGAGCTGGCAAAGCTCATCGATCAGGCGAAAGGGGATGGCGTGAGAAGTATTTTTGTCCAGCAACAGTTTGCAGGCAGGAGCGCTGAGACTATCGCTTCGGCTATTGGCGCTGAAATTGTCCGGCTTGATCCGCTGTCGAGCGACTATATCGATAATCTCGGCCGTATCGCGAGAGCCATTCACGAGTCGCTGACGGAATAAACGGATGACATTATGAATGAAAACGCCGTAGTCGAAATGCAGGGAGTATATTTCTCCTACGATGGAGATCCGGTGCTCGAAAACGTCAGTTTTGCGCTTGCGCCGATGAAGTTCGTCTCGGTCGTCGGTCCTAACGGAGGCGGCAAGACCACGCTGATAAAGCTCATCCTCGGATTGCTCAGACCTGCAAGCGGTAATGTGACAGTTCTCGGCAGATCCCCGGAGGAAGCCCGTCCGCGAATCGGATACATGCCGCAGGATGTCACTCTCGATCCGAAGTTTCCGATAAGAGTCATCGATGTTGTTCTGATGGGTCTGCTGGGCAGCGGTACATTCCGATACAGCAGTGATGAAATCGCCGCCGCCGAACACGCACTTGATGATGTCCACTTACTGGATTTGAGAAACCGCCATATCTCTACTCTGTCCGGCGGACAGAAGCGGCGTGTTCTGATTGCGCGAGCGCTTGCGTGCGATCCGGACCTTCTCCTGCTGGATGAACCGATGGCGAGTCTCGATCTGCTTGTCGAGCGGGAACTGTACAAAATATTAAAGGATCTCAGCAAGAAACTGACTGTCGTGATGGTTTCGCATGATCTCGCGTTCGTGTCGACAGTTGTCGAGGATGTTATCTGTGTCAACAAGTCGGTCGCCGTCCATCCGACCGCTGAGCTCGATGGCGAGCTGTTCAGCAAAATGTTCGGGCGGGATATCAGAATGGTGATGCACGACAAGCATCTGA
This sequence comes from uncultured bacterium, assembly GCA_965369655.1. GTDB lineage: Bacteria > Zixibacteria > MSB-5A5 > JAABVY01 > JAHJOQ01 > JAJRZO01. Next base: position 2,403 of record CBDUQR010000086.1, read on the forward strand.
GAGACAAGGGCGACGAATGATGGAATTCATCGACGCTGTCATGAACTACTCATTCATGAGGAATGCTCTGATTGTTGCGGTTCTCGTGAGTATCGTGTGCGGTGTGATCGGAAGCTATGTTGTAGCGAGAAGGATAACATATATCGCGGGCAGTATCTCGCATGCCGCCCTCGGTGGAATCGGAGTGGCGCAGTATATCGCTGTCAGCGGTTACTGGCGCTCGCTCGATCCATTGCATGGCGCTGCCGTCGCAGCTATTCTCTCGGCGCTGATCATCGGTTGGGTAAGCTTCAATGCGAAGGAACGCGAAGACACGATCATCGGTGCAATCTGGGCTGTGGGAATGGCGGTCGGAATTCTATTCATATCCAGGACGCCGGGGTACAATCAGGATTTGATGAGCTACCTGTTCGGCAATATCCTGATGGTCTCCGGCAATGATATCCTGCTGGTCCTGCTTCTCGATGTTGTCGTTGTGACCATTGGTCTCGCATTCTACAACAGGTTTCAGGCGGTATGTTTCGACGAGGAGTTTGCGCGGGTTCGTGGCCTCAATGTCGGGTTCTACTACATGCTTCTGCTCTGCATGACCGCGCTCACCGTGGTCGTGCTGGTCACAGTAGTCGGCATCGTGATGGTTATCGCCCTGATCACGCTGCCTGCCGCCATAGCCGGTTTCTTTACGCGATCTCTCTGGCAGATGATGATTGTCGCGACAGCCATTAGCATAGTTCTCACTGTTCTCGGCCTGGCAATAAGCTACTCACCCGGCCTGCCCGCAGGCGCGACCATTATTCTCCTTGCCGGCGCAGCCTACCTGGTTTTGTTGATAGTCGCCGGAACATTACGGCGAACCGGAAATTGAACACTCTAAGTATTAGCGTTCTGTCCTGACATAAGTAAGTATTGGACATTTAAGAGATATAAACGCATAATACACAGGTTGGCAAACATCTGTACTGAAATAAAGGAGTGAGAATCGCAATGAAAAAAATCTATGTCATGTGTATGATAGCTGTTGCGGCGGCCCTGCTTCTGAGCTGTGGCAAGAAACAGGAAGAAGATAAAACCGATGTTGTTCAAGAGAAGAAGCGTCTCGAAATCGTAACCACGACCGGAATGATAGCGGATATCGTCAGGAATATCGGCGGCGAGGCTGTCAATGTGACGGCTCTGATGGGTCCGGGAGTCGATCCGCATCTCTACAAAGCGAGCGAAGGCGATGTCGGCAGGATGGCGAATGCGGACATCATATTCTACAACGGGCTGCATCTCGAAGGCTCAATGGCGGATGTCTTCGAAAAGCTGAAGGGAAAGGCGTTCGCCGTTACCAAAGGTATCGACAGGTCGATGCTGATTCAACCCGACGAATTCGAGCGCGCGTACGATCCCCACGTTTGGTTTGACGTCAGGATGTGGATGATAGCGGTGGAGTATGTCCGTGACAAACTGATCGAGCACGATCGGGCGAGCGCGGTGATCTTCGATACGGAAACTCAGGCATACCTGCAGCAGCTTGCGGAACTTCACGACTACGTTCTGAAACTCGCGAAGTCGGTCTCACCGAATCAGCGCGTGCTGGTGACTGCTCATGATGCATTCAACTATTTCGGGCGATCCTACGGATTTCAGGTCAGGGGTCTGCAGGGTATCAGTACCGCGAGCGAGGCAGGCACCGCAGATGTTCAGGAGCTCGCGCAGATGATCGTTGATCGAAGAATCGCTGCGATATTTGTCGAGACATCCGTTTCACAGCGGAGCATCAAAACTGTTCAGGCTGCAGTGGTCGCCAAAGGTTTCGATGTCAGGATTGGCGGGCATCTCTACTCTGATGCGATGGGAACTGAGGGCACGGCAGCCGGATCATACATCGGCATGGTCACGCACAATATCGAAACCATTGTGAACGCCCTGCACGGCGGCAAGGTATCAAACACGCCGTAAGAATCCTTTCATCTGACTGGACTACAGAATTGGGAGTTTGCTCAGAGGATGCCCGCGATTCATCTGCTCAACCACGAGGGGATGCCGGAAGCGAAGCGATGGTGAGTTAACAAAGTTGTCGCAACCGCCCTTCTCCGCATTCAAATGTGTAGAGGTCACGACCTGCATGCTTGGACGTATTTCATGTCTATCAAGTAGATGAGGGGGTAGTATGCTTATCAAAGAGAGTCAGTTGTTCCTGCTGGATGGGTTCATTTGCTCTTGGATTCTCAGACATTCCTTTATCACCAACAGCAGCACAAACCTCACCCCAGTCTATGAAGTAGTTTTCGAAGTATTCAAATGGAAATTTGGAGTTGTCTCTTACATCCTCTTTGGTTGGTTTTCTACCAAGCTTAAGAGCTATACGTCGAACATCTAGTGGTATGATTCATTCTGTTGGGGCATTATCCAGTGCGAGTCTTGCTCG
>CBDUQR010000087.1:0-4497 GCA_965369655.1 uncultured bacterium
GCCAAATCGCTGAGTTGGTCCCTGGCGTAGCTGCGGCTGAAGTCGTCTGTGATGTTGGCGCCTTTCGATCCGCCCAGCCTTTTCAGCATCCGGTCCGCCAGCGAGTTCCAGGCCGCCCTGGTGTGTTTTCTGTTCAGGTAGTCGAAAAAATCAGTAAATATATCGAAATCATCCTTGAGCGTGACATCCGCCGCCCAGGACAGTTTATCCACTGGATCCATGGAAGACTGATCGAGCGCCTTTACGACCACAGGCATGCAGCTCGCGATTTCCATCGCTGTTTCGCCTTCGTCATGGCTCATTTCCACCTGATCTGTGCCGGCCTTCATCAACTCCTCGCCGAGGCCGAGCGCCTCGTCGGCGTATCCGGCCTTGAGCAGAGTATCCAGCCCTGTGCGGATATCGGAATAGTCCGGCGTGTAACTCCCGCCATGCCAGTGATCCTGCCAGTCGGGCTCTTCACCGATATCCCGGATCTCCAGGCGCAGGCGCATGACCATGGATCTTACGTCTCCCGATGCGATCCGCCGCCGTTCGACCAGTTCCCGCGCCGCTTCAGGGTATTTTTCCGCGATTTCATGGATCAGCTCGATGAGCTGGGCCTTTGTCCTGTCCTTGATCAACTCGTCAATTTCGATTCTGTCATCCTCGGACAGGAAGGTGTCATCATCGTCATCGTCCGGTTCATCGTACAGGTCTTCACTATACAGGTCTTCGGATTCAAAAAGTTCCAGCCGTTCGTCGTCCTTTTTCGCTTTGGGAACGCGCATTTTGTTTTCGATCCGCTCCATATATTCGATCACAACGGCCACTCCGTGCTTGCAGTCTTCTTCATAAGGGCAGGTGCATATCGATTTCGGAAGACAGCCCTCATCCATGGCGACCATGGTCGCGTATCGATCCGAACCGTCCACCCAGGCGATCAGGCCGCCGTCATCCGTTATTGCCAGGCTTGAAACGCGGCCCAGCTGCTGGTAGCTCCGGCCCCGGCCAACGATACGGCTCCCCGCCCATTGGTTGAGATCCTTCCGCGTAAGGGCGGCATAACGATCCGCCGGCGTTTTTTTCCCAGGCATATGCACCGTCCTGTCGGCTGCGTACGTTGAATCGGTCACTCTTCCTGGAACAAAGATTCCAGCCGTTCCTCGGGGTCGTCGAACTTCACGTCCTTCGGGTCAAAATCATCCGGGTCGTAGGATCCGCCACACCATTCCAGAAGTCCTTCGTGTTCTTCGTGGTTCGGATCCGCAATTGCCTCGAGAAATCTCTCGAATCCTGGGATACTCCCGCAATCCTCGGGCGGACATTTGCGCGCGCCATCGACGCAGCAGGGATATGCAACGCCCGGCTCCGCCAACGATACCTGCTCCAGGAGTACATTATGGCGCCACGAATCTCCGAAATCGTATTCGTAGACCAATTGGTCGCCGGGGACTCTGAAGCGCTTGTTAATCTTGTGTCTCCAACCTGGAAGAATGTCCAGTTCACCATCCGGATCCGGGATGCCGATCTCAATACGACCTTTCTTCGGGTCGTTGATTTCGAACATATGAAGGTGGGAGTCCGTCCAGCCCATGGAGTCCTGAATGGCTACGTGGAGGTCCCAGAAGGTATACTCCTCTGGAACCTGGATTCTGCGCCAGATCAGTGGTGATATCTCAAGCAATTCCACTTTGAACTGTAAAACTTTTCTCACTGTATTTTCCTTCCTCATTTTGACGCCCTTATATCCTTTGATCATACTGATAGCTGGATGCGTTGGCGGAGGCTTGCTACAGCGGAAAATGGGAGAACGGTTATATTTTCATCGGCGGGGTATTCATCCTCGCCGGGATAGATTAACCACAAGTGTCGCAGCTGAAGGTCCTGAAAAGCGACGCGAATCGACTTTGTGATCCTCGGTGCTTCGCTGTATTTGATTTCGATTCCATATCGCTGTCCCTCGTATAAAAAGAACAGGTCGATCTCCGCTTGTTGTTGAGTCGCCCAGAAGTAGGCATCCTGAGGTGAAAGGGCCTGCAGCACCTGCTCTATTACAAACCCCTCCCATGACGCGCCGACGCGGGCGTGGCCGGTCAGCGTGTGATGGTCAGGCAGAGCAAGCAGACTGTGCAGCAGCCCGGTGTCTCTGAGGTAGATCTTTGGAGCTTTGACCTGCCGTTTTCCGATATTCTCATGCCATGGCTGCAACTGACGAACCATATAGGTTCCCGTGAGAATGTCGAGATACTTTCGGACCGTTTTGTCGCTCATGCCCATCGACCGCGCAAGTTCGGAGGCGTTCCAGGTCTGGCCGTGATAGTGCGCAAGCATCGTCCAGAAACGCCTCATTGCGGCCGCCGGAATCGAAATCCCGAGCTGTGGAATGTCCCGCTCGAGAAACGTTCGAATAAACCCTTCGCGCCATGCGAAGCTGTCGTCATCCGTTTCTGCAAGAAAAGAGCGGGGGAGCCCCCCGCGCACCCACAAGGTTGACGCGGAATCTGTCCCGACTTCATCGATATTGAATCCGGATAGATCGACAAACTCAACCCGTCCGGCAAGCGATTCCGAGACGCCTTTCACCACCTCGGGCGAGGCGCTGCCCAGAATGAGAAAGCGTGCCGATTCACGGTCGGCAAGGACCCTTAGAACATCGAACAATTGGGGCATCCGTTGGACTTCATCGATAATAACGAGCCCCTGCAGAGAGGAGAGCGCAAGCTCCGGATTTTGCAGTCGCTGGACGTCCTGTCGGGATTCGAGATCGAAGAACGTCGAGCCGCGCTCATCGGAGATTATTCTTGCCAGGGTTGTCTTGCCGCTCTGTCTCGGTCCCAGCAAAGCTGTCACCGGCGATCTCTCGATGGCTGTCATCAACTGCTTCAGGTATCCGGACCGTGATATCATGATTATAGTTTATCCATGAATATTCGGATTGTCAACCCGAATATTCATGCAATTAATCCCGCAGCCCTGTCCCCTGGTTCATGATGTTCAGATAGCCGGCGTAATTGAAAACCCGGTTACGTGTGAGACAGTACGTGCCCCTCGCCTGACGGGGCCGGTTCGGTCCGGATGTTGGGGAATTATAATTGTCGTCCGACGGACGGGAAGAATGAGGTTAGCGGGTCAGATTCCGGCAAGTCCGGCAAGCTCGAGGTTTGCTTTCCGCCATCTGGCCACCCAACTCTCGATCCCAAGAAAACGAAAGTATTTTCGCGCCATCGCAGGCTCAAATGTTCTCAGTTCGCCGCATTCGATTGCCCTGAGCCTGTATTGAGGTATCTTCAGCTGCATTGACGCGTCCTTCAGGCTTAAGCCCCGTTTCTCGCGCTCACGTTCACAGCGGGTTCGAAGTGAAGACCATCGGACAATCCTTTCCATTGATTGAGCCTCGAAATGCGGATTGTCTCCAAAGGAGTCCTCAAGCAGTTCGAGCGTCATTTTCGTAACAAAAGCAACTTCTTCGTCTTTTAACAGGCTTGTCTTCCTGCGAAGCTTTTTCAATACTGCCTCAATGTCATTCTTGTCCATGTCACTCCAATCCAGGGCAACCCTCAGGATCGTCTCCTGACCTTTTTAATGGCTGTGCCAATATCTTTCCGCTTCAGCCCGGATTTCCTCGCTTGCGACCTGGCCTCTTTGATGATTGAATCGAATTCAGACATAGAAGGTGCCGTGAGAGTCTTCAGGATGACAACATCCTTGTCACCGAGCACTACAAACTGAGCGCCAGGCTTCAATCCAAGTCTGTCTCGTATCTCTTCGGGAATGACAACCTGGCCTTTGGAGGACATTTTGGTCGTAGAAAGCTTATTCAAAGAAACTCCTTTCATGTGTTCTTACTGGTAAGATTATAATCAATAATAACAATTTGTCAACAGGGAATTATAAATGACCTTACGAGCTGTGTCATATGTGAGCAGTTAATCAAGTTTTCTGGTAAATCGATCGGGGCGGCCTTCGGGCCGCCCCGATAGGAATCAGAATACAGGTCGATCGATCACTTGCTTGCCAGCCCGATTATCAGGCTGGTCCGCTCGACCTGGCGGATGAACTCGGCCCGGTACATGTGCTCGTCGTCACCGATGGCACCCTTCGCCAGAACACGAACACTTTCCAGCTGGATGTCACCCGCATACGCAGATTCACGAAGGATCATCGCGTACATCGCGACCGCCGCGGAGAACCTGAGGTCATCAGAGGAGGCATCCACCGCGACCGGATCCCCCGAGACGACATTCGTGATGAGCCTGCTCGTATCGCCGTCGGGCTCCTTGTACCGCACGTGCACCGTGACGATCTCGTCGCCTTCCATTGCCTCGGGGCTGAGCTTCGTCTCGGTGTACTTCAGGTCGTCGGGGACGAATGTGCCGTCCTCGAGCACCTCGTAGTCGCCGTACTCCGCCGGCACGATCTCGTAGAGGGCCGTGACGCTGTGGCCGGCGCCGATCTCACCGGCGTCCTTCGTGTCATCCGCGAAGTCCTCCTTCGCCAGCAGGCGGTTCTCGTAGC
>CBDUQR010000088.1:0-4449 GCA_965369655.1 uncultured bacterium
CTTCTATGAGTCGCTCCTGATCGGGAGTCACCACAAACGTCATGACACGAGGCAGTAACTTCTCCTCCTCTTCGGCCTGCTCCTCCAATTGCATGGCTACCTCATCTGCGGGGAACTCCAGAAGCGCATGTAGTTCCTCGATCTGTCGATCAGATTCAGGTAACAGACCTGCGAGATCATTCAGGCTCATTTCACCGAGCAATTCATGGAGAAGTTGAGCGCGGCGGATTGGAGCGTCCTGACCCTCAAGACGGTTTAATGTAGCCAGAAGCAGATTCGCTTCTCGATCATCCACGTCCCATACATCGCAGAGGGCTTCGACATGCCCAAGCTCCTGTAGGACTGCAATGCGATGGTGTCCATCCAGTACCTGGAACTTGTCCTGCTGATCAGGATGAGGGCGAACGATTAGATATGGATACCGACCCGTTCGCTTAATATGTACCTTCAATTTCTCCCGCAACTCATCGGTCATTACGTTTGCATTGAGCGGATGGGCAATGAGATCGTTCAACGGAATCACCCTTGGACCTACCCGTGCTCCTCTGCGACCTATCGATGCGGCTCTGATCTCTATATCTTCAGTCATAACTTATCAATCCTCTCGTTTCTGTGGAATGTCCGCCTTGGGGTCCCAGCCGACCAGGATGAACTCCCTGTTCTGCTGTCTCTTCTCATCGCTCGCTTGAGACGCTTTGTGCATGTAACGGACTGCCGTGGCTTGAACTTCTCGACCATGCCGGCGCATCTGCTGTTCCAGTTCCTCGATCGTGACCTCGGCGTTGCCAAGACTCAGAACCCACACCGGGATGTGCATGGATCGTTCGAAAAGGAGGTCGAGCATAGTTGCGCCTCCCTTGACAGAGAACGGACTAACCGGAAGAGACGAACCCTCCAGTATCTCATCGATGATCTTGTATTCCTTTTCGTAAGATGCAACTCCCGGATACGGAGGATCGAAATATGCAACATCAGCCTTGATCGTCGGCAGTGTTTCGACGATGTCGACTTTCAGGACTCTCGCTTCCCCCTGAAAGACTCCACCATTGATTTGTTGAGCCAGTCGCCACAGCCGATCAGCACGTCCAAGGCGCAGTCCATCGATATAGTCGTGAACACAGCTCGGCGTGATAGCCTCGAACTCGCCTGTAGTAACCCGGTGAATCGTCCCCGGCCGCACTGATGACATAGAATGGGCCAAGAGGGCCACACGAATCGCCAGAAGGCGCAGGAGCGCGCTCTTCGCCGTGTCTCGGGCTTCTTCAGCAATTGTCAGGACTCTGTCGAGAAGACGCGCCTGTGTACGCGTGAAGACGGCAGGGACGTACTTCTGCTCGATCTGGCCGGGTGGATCAGTATTCCGGGCGGCGATCCGCAGAGTATCCTCGCGGGTGAACCTGACCCGGCTGTTTTCGATCAGCGCCTGTCCGACCACGATCGCTCGTTCGGCTATGTCCGTCGAGAGCACCCGGAATCCCTGGGCTTTGGCATAGAGGCTGACAGAACCACCTCCGAGGAATCCGTCCAGAAAGGTCAGGTTTGGCCATGTCCGCCGAGGCAAGATCCGGTCCAACTCCCTGAATATCAGCGGACACAAACGACGCTTTCCGCCCAGATACGGTGGTAACGCACTCCACATCGAAAGCCTCTTTCTACCGGCATTTCTTCTCATTCTACCCCACCATTCGACTTGACTTCTATCCGGTTCCAGTCATGTGTTGTGTGGTGAAAGGCATGCGGTCCAGCCGGGATATTGAAGAAGCTAGCGAGACGGCTCGCCGGGACCTGCAGCCTGAAACTCACTAACTGAAAGGAGAGTCTGTCATGACCGAGACTCTGCATCAAGCAACCCAGGCGTATCTGAAACACCTGAAGACTCAGGGAAAGAAGGAGGCGACACTTTTCACCTATGGGAAAGACCTCCAACAGATCGAGACCTTCTTTGGAGCTGATCGCAAGCTCAATGGAATCCGGATCCCTCAGGTGGGCAAGTTCATGAAGTCGGATGCGCTGTTGAAGCTCCCGAGTGGCAAGAAGCGCGCGAAGCCGACAGTCGAGAAGACCAAGCGTGTGCTCCGGATGTTCTTGATCTGGGCCAAAGAGACAGGCCGCATCGACACTCTGCCGCTGCCTAAGGATACGCCCATGGGTCGGAGTTCCAAGGAAGACGATGGCAAGGGTTAAAGCTAACGTCGGCAAAGCACGGTTAGTACCAGCGTCCGAGCCGCTCATGTCGGCCATCCAATCCTTCGGCCGCAGGCTTGAGGCAGAAGGCCGGTCACCTAAGACCGTGAGTGCGTATCTGCGGGATCTCTCGTACATGGCCGATGCGCTCATCAAACGCCATCCGCGAACTGCCTTGGACAACGTGACCAGCGACATGATCGACGAGGTGCTGACCTCACCGGAGATCATGCAATCGGCCAGAGGCAGTGCCAGGTCGCGAGCATCCATGCACCGATTCAAAGCGGCTGTTCGATCGTTCTTCTCCTGGGCTGAACAGATCGGGATTGTCACTGAAAACCCGACTACATCGCTGACCCTCCGCAGACTTCCTCGAACGCCCCCTCGGTTCCTAACCGAGGCAGAAAAGCGACGATTGCTAAAGGAACTCCGAAGTCGGTCTTCATTACTTGCTAAGCGGGATCGTGTCATTATCGAGATCTTCCTCGGAACAGGCATTCGACTGCAGGAACTCGTCGACCTAGACATTGAGGACATCGACCTTGATGCCAAGCACCTCTTTGTGTGCGCCAAGGGGAGCGTTCCACAAGTGAAGTTCCTAAAGTCCAATTTGCGCTCCCTTCTGAGAACTTACCTGATCAAGCGCCGACGTATGGGTGACGGTGAATGCCGTGCCCTGTTCCTCTCCAACCGTGATGAGCGGCTTTGCAATCGGCAAGTCGCCAGACGACTCACGTACTGGCTCAAGGCCGCACGTATTGACAAGAAGCTCAGTCCGCACTCGCTCAGGCACACCTTCGCTACACATCTCTACAGCCGAACCGGGGACATCCTGATTGTCCAGCGTGCCCTCGGCCACCGCGATCTCTCGACCACCCTCGTCTACACTCACCTCGTCGACGGTGCACTGGAGGACGCCCTCGAACTCCTCTAAGCTGCAGCCAAACTCGAGCGCCAAGCGGTCCACCCGGGCCGCTTGCTCGTTTCCTTTCTGCAAGATGAACCGCCGTGTATCGCTATGCTGCATCAGGTACTGAATGGCAGTCACTGCTGTTGTTGACGTTCTCTCACGTTCTCGCTCTGGTTCTCTTCTCGCATCCAGCAGTACGCAGTGAGCGATCAACACCTCGCTGCATGTCATGGCTTCTCCTATACCGACTGGTTCTTGAAGCAGTTTCAGGTTCGGCGATGGACCATCGACGCCTGGCTCAGCCCGGTTTTGCGGCATCTCCATTGAGGAAGAGTGCGATTTCGCGGCAGACACTCTCCCCTGAAGGTGCTTCTTTTGCGGCATCGCCCTTTCAGGAAGTGCCGAAAACGCGGCATCGAAATCGTCACGGGACAGCAAATGGGCAGTCGGTGGGAACGATGTCAAATGTGATATTCCCCTACACTGTAGCGGAATATTCGGGAATCTGCACGGATCAGAAGCATGCCCGATATGAAAGAATTCCTGCATTTTCTGCCGCTGAGATGCCACTATGGCTTCTGTCTCTCCCCATGATCTCACTCTACGACCGTATTCTGCCGGAAAGCTACGAAAACTGCCTTTCCGCAACGTCAGATAACACGTCTTATCCGACATCCCAGTCCACGGGAGCGCCGTAAGCCCCCGTTTTTCGCGGGCCTCTGAATACGGAGTGGTGGTGTTATCCGACGTCATTTCCGCTTTTTCCTTCCACGCTTACCTTCCGGTCTCCTGCTTAGACGCGGCGTCGGCGATCAGGATGCCAAGCATCATGCCTTCCATTGCTGACCGTTTTTGCGATATCGGAACTTGTTCACTCACCAAGCGACCGCTGTGAACCACAACATATTGTGGTTGCATATTTATGAACCACAAGATATAGTGCTACACGATGTTTTGTCAAGTCGTATTCGGCTATGTGCAGGAACCGAGAAAGTTGCATAGAAGAGAAGTTTTCGGACTGCATTACAATCTGTGGCGTATCAAGGTCTTAAGCCGCTACTAGAAAGAATGCAGCCGCTTCGTCTCGTTGTCTACCTGGTGTTGCTTGTGCCAGTTGTCAGCATTATGCCCATACCTCTGATCTGAATCCCCTTGCCTTTTGGGTGAGCCTGTGAGTTATTAATAGAGCAAATAGGGCGGAGCTATTGAGATATATTCGAAAGTTGTGGATTATGTAGATTGAGCGTATCCTCTTGATACTAAAGAAAAAGCCTCGGATTGATCCGAGCAGGAGGACACGCTCATGAGGAATAGTAATGTAAGTGGATTTGAAAGTCGAGTAGAATCGGATTTGA
>CBDUQR010000089.1:0-4368 GCA_965369655.1 uncultured bacterium
AAGGTCTACGCAAAGAAAATCCCAATGTCGCCAATTAACACAAGTTAGTACTAGCCTTGACGCCATCGAGGGCACGACTTCCGTATAATACCGCACATTTGATTTGCTGCTGCACTTCCGGGAGCCAGCCTGCCTTTGCAGAGTTCACGATCTGTTCCGGGATTTGAGTGTTCATCATGGTCTTGATCTTAAATCAAAGGCCGGGAAAACCGCAGTACTCCCCGGCCCGAATTCAGGTGTTTTGGCCCCATGCGCGTCCTAGTATCCGCCGCCCGAACCTCCGCTACCGGTACCTCCTGAACCACCACTACTACCACGCTCTGATTTCTTGATAGCCTTCATGAGCTCTTCTTCCATCCGGTTTGTGCGCTTGAGAAGCTCCTGAACATCAGGATCGGGATTGAGCTCAATATCTATCTTGCGCACCTTGTCCTTTTCAGACATTATTCCTCCTTGCTACGACCTAAAACAGACGTTCCGTCAAACTGGCGATCTAGTATCCGCCGCCGGTACCTCCACCACCGGCGCTTCCGGAACCACCACTAAAACCAGTTCGGAAGCTCTTACCTTCCGACGTGACTTTGGTGTGACCCTTAATAATGTTACCATCCTTATCCACCGTGATAGTATCGTGGATAGAGATACCGTTGACTTCGAAGTTGTCAGTTTTGAAGCTACTCTTGTTTCTCTTGAGCTGATTCCAGCCCTTTCCATCTTCCGCCATTTCAATCCTCCTTGAGGTGTGATTTGCGGCTATTTGTTACCTTTGACATCACCCAGGTTCCCGGACTCGAAAAAGTTCGGGGCTATCCCACCCTCTTCACCTAGATCATACATTTTCCCGAGGTTCTCAGCATTTGGTGTAGCCTGTCCAGATTCCCAGCGATGGACAGTAAACTGAGGAACACCGAGCGCATCGCCAAAAGCGCGCTGGGAGATCCCCAGTTTGGAGCGAAGATTGTTAACGCTTTTCGGATCAAAAGGTGTCATTCTGTAATCTCCTTTGAACACGTTAGTGTGTTCGTTTGAACACATTATAGTGGTCACACATAGACTTGTCAAGCAATTCAGTGAAGAATCTTGCACTTTGGTTGAGGAATCAACTTTGATGCAGCAGAATTCGCGCAGGTGCCTTTCTAACGTTTTTCTAACAAGACTAGCCAAAACAGGCGAGAAAACGAGAGAACACCAGACAACCAGACAGCAGCTAAGTTGTTGCTGATCTTACTTTTTGTCGTCCGGTGTTCTCTCTTCTTAGGTCGCTAGAACAGGCTCATAACCCGAAGGTCAAGGCGGTCTCTTCTGTCAGCGTCTGGTGTTTCCTGCTGTTTGGACTGATGCAAGGACTTACAACTAGCGTCCTGAGAAACCCACCCGAAGGGCGGGCCACCCAGCCGACATCATGCGCAGGAGCACAACTCCTGCGCGCACACGGGAAAAGCAGGGTACACGGGGGTATAAATCCGGATGGCAGGATCGCTTTGCTACGGGTCGCTGCCCTGCCCAAGACTGGCCTATCTAAGTGACTCGATTTGTTTCACCAGCTTTTCATATTCATCCGGCCACCAGTCTGGCATACCGGCTTCTTTCAGTTTCGCTTCGGCTTCAACGAGATGTTCGAGCGCCCTAGTATTGTCACCGCGGGCGAGAGCGATTTCCCCAAGCTCCTTGTGTGACCATCCGATAAACTCGACATCCTCGAGCCGTTCAGACCACTCCAGGACCGGCTCCATCCATTGCAGAGCATCGTCGAGATTGCCGACCAGACGATACGCATGACCGACAGCCCAGTCGGCGAGCATCTTGTTTCTCTCATCGCCATGTTGATAGTGATACTCGCGAGCCCTGAGGTACGCATCGAGCGATTCCTGATACTTGCCCATTTCGTCGTATGTCGCACCGAGATTATTCCAGAGTGGACCGAGCCATTTCGGGATGTCACCCGCTTCGGCCTCTTTGATACCCTTCATTGCCCACGTAACCTGTGTTTCATGATCGCCAGTTATCGCAACCATGTGCGCGGCATCGATAGCCCTCTCATGCAGCTTTCTATCGGAGCAGTACGCATACACTTCCTCGAATGTCGCAGTAGCTTTCTCCAGTTCTTTGTCCTGCCATTCGAATCGACCACGCACACCGAGATACCGTGACCACCCGAGCGGTTCATCGTCGTTGGCAATTTCGCCAGCCTTTTCGATCCACTCGCGGCCATCCTCTTTCTTGTCGGTGATGAGATATGTTCGCGCGATCATGGCATACGACTCGGTCAGCTCCGAATTCTGACCATCCTGCTTAGCCTTCTCCATCGCCTTAATGTAGACATCGCGCGATTCGTCGTATGCGCCTGACTTGAACTGCTTGTCCGCATGTTCCAAATAATGCTTTGCCATAATCCTAAACTCCACTTTGTATGAAATCCAGCATGGTACAGGTGTATTGTTTTGTATTGCTGGTTCCCACTCGCCATACAGCGCTGCTTCTTTAGCCGCTTCGCCGAAACCAGCATTGGTTATCGTGACTTTTTCAATTATTGCATCCTTGACTGAACCATTAGTATCCACAAGCACACAAATCCACACGATTGCTTCCACTCCTTTAAGCAGAGCTTCTTCTGGATAACTGGGATCCTGGAGTTTGACAGGAGCTGGAATTTTCTCTACTGGAACGAAATCATAACACTCGGAAGGGAACAGAGGGTCCCGCAAGTTTTCCTGCAACTTCACGCCAATGCTGTCTGCAAGCATTTCCTCCTTCTCGTCTCCATACCGTGAACTATCAGCCTGTTCAACCGAATCGGCAAATGCCATTCCGCATGTGAGAATTGGAACAGCAAGGATCAAAGCCATCACATTAATTGACATCTTTAACTCCAACTACATGTGCGTTCTTGTCTGTAAGGAATGAATATCATATGCCCACGATAAGTCAAGAAACATTACAAACAGGACAAGCCCGCCACAATTGGCGGGCTTATCGACCTGACTGCGGTTGAGGGTAAGGATATCAGCGGTTCTATACTTTCTATTTCTCAATCCAGTTCAAATATGATGACATACGATGTCCAACAGGCAACAGCTTGATCGCTCTGAATCGCTGGGCTCCAGTAACACTTCAACGCCGCCTGCCTGGCGGCTTCCTCAAATCCGATGTTCTTTGCGCTGCATGATTCGATGACAGCATCAAGAACGTAGCCGTCAATATCAATCAGCACACTCACTACTACTGTCGCCTCGACGCCCGCCTTTCGCGCCATCTCGGGATATGACGGGGCGATCAGCCGAATCGGCTCAGGATCGACCTGATAGAAGACGAACTCGCCGTGAACAGGGAGCTCCTTCTGAATATCATCCTTGAGACGGCCCATCTCACGGTCGTAATCTCCATTACCGACACCCTGATATACTTCATGCTCCCGCTCGATCCTTGTCGGCACCATTCCGATTTCTTCGTCATTCCATTCACCGATCAGGAACTGTGAGCCGAACTTCGGGATTGAACCCGGCAGTTCGCCGTATTTCTCTGCCGGAGGCCTTGGGTCGCCAATAGGAGGCGGTGGAGGAAGCACAAACACGCCTCTGATCGGTCCCTTGATGGCTTTTCCAATTGCATCATCAAGCGGGGCAGGATTCGTCAACGTGATATATGTACCGAGAGCGGCGAGGTGAAGGATGACTACCATCATCAAAGCCGCGATCATGTTCTTTTGATATGCCTGCTTGAGGTAAAGCGTACCCTCAATCGCCGGACAACTCATTCGTGCAACCACAGGATGCCTCCCTTCATGCGCGGCAACGAATCGGGTTGAATCAGACTACGGTACAGGGCTGGGATGGAGTGCCTCTCGTCTCAATGATACAGACGTTCGAGAACTCAATCCGTTCAATGATTCGACATCGGTAGATGTTGACATCTGCCTGTCACGAAATGTGGAGAGGTTGTCTCAAAAGTCTTGTCTTCAGTAGGTCGGTGTTCCACAGAAGGCGAAGCCTTCAAGAAACCCGACTCCTGGACAAGGAGATAGAAGTGTCGCGTTTCTCACCTGATTACATCAGGTTCGGAACACGACCTACTTATGGGACTGCCCAATAACCCAACATGAGATTGCCACGCTTCCTGTCCCTCAGGATCCCCTCGTCCCTCAGGATCCCCTCTTCCACGGGATCCCGGAGGGAGAAGATCGGGGTCAATGACGGGATCGGCGACCGACGGTCGCTCGCAATGACGCCCAGCATCGCATGCGGTTGACTGCCATATAGAAAAAGGCCGAAGCAGCATGCTCCCGGCCTCTTAGTTATCGATAATAGGGATGCTAACCGCCGAGTGTGAACTCGATCTTGTATGAGACCCAGCATGGTACAGGCTGGTTGT
>CBDUQR010000090.1:0-4283 GCA_965369655.1 uncultured bacterium
CATATTGCGAAGATACATTCACGATCACATTCGATATAAACGAAGCACCTGTCTGTGATTTGCCCGACGATGCCTTGTTCTTTGTCTGCCTTGACACGACATTCAATTACTCAATCGGCGCGGTCGATCCCGACGGTAATCTGGTCGGATGCTCGATGATATCGGGACCGGGCAGTTTCGACGGTTCGATCTGGACATTCACGACCAGCGGCAGCGGCGTCTACACAGCGGTATTCGAATGTGTGGATGACTGTGGAGCGACCTGCGGCGGTACGGTGAACATTACGGTCAATGTAAACGAGGCTCCTGTCTGCAGTGTACCGAATGACACAACGATCTTCCAATGCGCTTTGGCTCAGGTGTCGCTGCCGGCGTCTGCGACTGATTCGGATGGCAACCTGGTCGGATGCACGATACTCAGCGGACCGGGTACGCTCGATAACGGCAATTGGATATACACACCGTCTGGCGACGAGACAGTCAACGTGACAATTCAGTGCAGCGATGAGTGCGGCGAGACGTGCGAAGGAGCATTCCAGGTTGTATTCGAACTGAATGATCCTCCGGAATGTCAATCGTTTAGCGATGACTTCTTTGTCTGCACAGATTCGACGTTCAGTTACGGGCTTCCCGCGACTGATCCAAATGGTAATCTCGTTTCGTGCGAGATGATCTCCGGACCGGGCAACTGGGATTCCGATGCCTGGATTTGGACTTTCACCTCGTCGGGTTCCGGCGTTTACGTCGCTGAGATCGAATGCGTCGATGCCTGCGGTGCGACATGCCAGGCGACGATCGAGATCAACGTCATTGTCAATAGCGCTCCAATATGCGAGCTGCCGGGCGACACATCGGTGTTTCTCTGTGCGTCTCAGGAAGTCTGCCTGCCGGTCTCCGGATCGGATGTCGATGGCAATCTTGTGTCATGCGAGGTGGTCAATGATAAGGGCACAATAGAGAACGGTCAGTGGTGCTATACCCCGACTCAGAGTGAGACGATCGATATCGTCGTGAGGTGTACGGACGAATGTGAAGCATTTTGCGAGGATACATTCACGATCGAGTTCACGATCAACAGCGATCCGGTATGCAGTATTCCGGATGATGCCGAATTCTTCATCTGCGACGATACGACATTCAACTTCCCGGTGTCGGCATCCGACGTCGACGGCAATCTAACCGGCTGCACTATGATAACCGGTCCCGGATCATATGATGGCAGCATATGGACATTCAATGCGACGGCTACCGGGGACTACACAGCAACCTTCCAGTGTGAAGATGATTGCGGCGCAACATGCTCTGGAACGGTCACAATATCCGTGACAAAGAACAGCGCGCCTGTCTGTCAGGTGCCGGGTCAGGGATATCTGCTGATCGGCATGTGTGAACCACATTCGGTCAGTTTACCTGTCGGAGCAGAGGATGTGGACGGTAATCTGACATCGTGTGTGAAGACATCAGGTCCGGGCGAATTGTCCGGAGGTATGTGGACTTACACTCCTTCAGGCGATGAAATCGTCACGGTGACCATATTATGCACCGATGCATGCGGAGCAACATGTGAAGAGCAATTCACGATTGAATTCGTTGTAGATGAGATGTACTGTGTCCCGCCGGTGGTTACAATTGAGAAGACTCATGACGCTTACCAGGGACACTACGAATTCGTCTCGATCACGATAGAGAATAGCGAACTCGAGATGGGCGGCTTCGACTTCCTGATCGCCTACGATGCATCAGCCTTGACCTTCATGGAGGCAACTCCCGGTCAGTTGCTTGAGGACTGCGGCTGGGAGTATTTCACATATCGGTTCGGCTGGCAGGGCAACTGCGAAGGACCATGTCCATCAGGGCTTCTCAGGATCGTAGCGATAGCAGAGACAAACAATGGTCCTAATCATCCTATATGTTTCGGACCCTCGACTCCAGACATACAGGAACTCGCGGTCATCAAGTTCTATGTTACGAATGACCGCACGTTTGACTGTCAATACATACCAGTCAAGTTTTTCTGGATGGATTGTGGTGACAACTCGATATCAAACATAGCGGGCGATGTGCTGTATATCGACAGGACGATCTATGCATACGAGAGCATCCTGATCTGGGACGAAGATGATGATGACCAGTTCCCGGAGGATGCGCGGCCTTTCGGAGTTGGCGCTCCCGACTACTGTCTCAATCCTGATCCGGACAAGCCGAGCGCAGTCAGGTTCATAGATTTCTTGTTCGGAGGGGTTGACATCATCTGTGCCGACTCAATCGATGCTCGCGGCGACCTGAATCTGAATAATGTGGAGAACGAGATTGCGGATGCAGTGCTCTATGTAAACTACTTCATCTTCGGTCTGTCAGTGTTCGACATCAACACCGAGGGTCAGATCGCGGCATCGGATGTCAACGCCGATGGACGGCCGCTGACAGTCGGCGACCTCGTTTATCTGATCAGAATCGTGACGGGTGATGCGCTGCCCCTCACGAAACTTTCGCCATTTGCCAATGAGGCCTCCATTGCGACATACGGCGAGGCAGGCGCACTGGAGATTTCAGCCGAGTCCTCGGTTGATATCGGCGCGGCCTACCTGGTGTTCAATCTGGAGAATGTATCCGGAGAAGTTCATGTGCGGCCAGCGTTCAGCCTCGGCGATATGAAGACAACATACGATGTTGTCGATGGTCAGTTGCGAGTTCTCATCTACAGTTTCGGTACGGACAGGCTGCCTGCCGGGTACAATGACCTGTTGACGGTTGAGTCTGACGGCGGCATGCAACTCGTGAGGGCGGAGCTGGTTGACTACTATGGCAATGACCTGCTCGTAAGTGAGAAGAGCGCGGCCAAACCGGATCATTTCGAGTTGCATCAGAATTCTCCGAACCCGTTCAATCTTGAAACTCGAATTTCTCTGACCATTCCTGATGAGTCAGACTGGGAAGTGACAATCTACAATATCGCGGGACAGGTAGTCCGGACGTATTCCGGCGAGAGCCCGGCTGGAACCGTCACGATCACATGGGATGGCCGAGACCTTTCTGGCGAGGAAGTCGCCTCAGGAATCTACTTCTACAGGGCGGCTGCCGGAGATTACTCGGGTACGAAGAAAATGGTGCTTATGAAATAGAACGATTGCTCGGATATTTGCTATGATCACTCGGGCAATAGTCAAGTGAAGGAACTACATCGGTTACACTCCAGGGAAGTCAGCACCTTCCTGAAATGTTGCGCTGGATCATTCCCACAGCCGAGTATTCATTGACTGTGTCGATGGACGTACAGGGTGTTAGTCGGGGTGGCTGGTGGTTTAGCCAACGGAACGTAATATCTGCACTCACAATATTCTTGTTGACTCACAAGCCAAGACTTCTGAACTATGCGTATGGATGTTTGATTTGAAAACTTCACTGGAGGGAACCAAATGCCAGCACGTAAGACAAAGAAGAAGATTGTGAAGAAGCCAGTCAAGAAGATCCGCTGTGCAGGGAAGACGAAAGAAGGCAAAAGGTGCAAACGGATGGCAAGTCCGCCTTCCAAGTTTTGTCATATGCATAAGAGAAAGAGATAGGATTTCTGCTGAGTCCGGGGGAGTCGCTTAAATCGCAGCACCCCCGGCACTCAGTTATGTGTCCGTATATACGAGCGTGTAAGTATTTTTGTGTAAGCGGTCATGATGTATATTCATTAGAAGGAGGATACACATGGTCGACAAGCGCGACGATGCAGACAAGCTCATTGACGAGTTGATCGCTACCGATAGCTCGGTGGCATCGTAGTCGCGCAGCATTCTGCCGGCATCACCATCTCTATCGACATAGCTTTCCGGCACCCATCCCTGAAGACCTTTTTCATTCGAACACCAGAGCCACCCATCCCACTCACAATCTTTCTTAGCAATTGTGACGAGCGCACACTTGCGCAGTTTCAGCGGGTTGGGGTAGGCTGAGGAATAGGCGTTGATGACTTTGTGTGTCTTGTTCATGATGTAGAGGAATTTCGCCGCTTCATTTCGGCCACGCCAAGATCGGATAACACTAATATTGATTTACTGGAACTGTCGTCTTTGGCTGAATGTGGGGTGATGAGGTTCATGCTGTAAAAGAATCTCTTGACCTCCTTGAAGGATTCATTGTCAAGGATGATCGCATTCAGATTGCCTTTTTGCAGCGATTGAACAATATCTTGACGCACATAGTCTGACACTAGTACTAACTTGTGTTAATTGGCAACATTTGGATTTTCTTCGCGTAGACCTTTTCTTTGCGCCACTCAAAGGGGCTCGCGTTCT
>CBDUQR010000091.1:0-4006 GCA_965369655.1 uncultured bacterium
ACAATCAACACTATTCAACGCTGACCTGAAGGACTTTATCAACATGCCCGAAGGCAGGAATGACGATAGCGAGGTGTCTGTCATCGCGAGGAGCGGTAGCGACGTGGCGATCTCAGTTTTGTAGGGAAGAACCCGAAGCGAAGCGGAGTGGTTCTGCTATTTATTTTACTGAGGACGTCTGCCGCCCACAGGAATCGGCAGTTGTGGACATATGCCGGGCACGGAGAGTTGCCTCCCGATTCAGTAGTGGCAAATACTTCTGTCGCTATTCCCCTGATAGATTCTTGTCCTGGATTTGTCGTAGCATAATTCTGCGCAGAGCCGAGATATCCGCCGTATCCTGCGTAGTCAGATCAGACAGAGCCTCCATCATGTTCAGGAGACTATCTGCAAACTCGAATCTTCCGAGCGTTATGGCTGACCCGGCATATTGAAACAACAGATCGGCATCCCTGTCACCGCGAGCCATGACGTTTTCATAGTGCCGGATGGCGATACTGTCATCTCCGAGCAACTGATGGACTGTGCCCGCCTGACGTATGACCGAGATATTTTCAGGAAAGTAGCGCAGCGCATATTGCACAGTCTCCTTAGCCTGATCGAGTTTTCTCAGCCGGATCAACAGCTTGCCGAACCTGATCAGTTGGTCTTCGGTGAGATAATCGAGGTCTGTTATCCTATGAACAGCCTGTCCGGCTTTGGTCTCGTCTCCCAGTTTCATGCAGGTCTCAGCATAGGAAAGCCACGACGTTTGATCGTCAGGCCTCGCTTCCAGTCTCAACTTAAGGCAGCGGTTGAATTCTTTCACGTCTCCGTATTCGTTCCCGAGCAGGAAACCCCAGACAGCAAGCCTCTGTCCCTCGAAATACTCGGGCGTATGA
The DNA here is from genome assembly GCA_965369655.1 of uncultured bacterium. Taxonomy (GTDB): domain Bacteria; phylum Zixibacteria; class MSB-5A5; order JAABVY01; family JAHJOQ01; genus JAJRZO01. The sequence continues at coordinate 882 of CBDUQR010000091.1, forward strand.
TGCGGATCATCGAGCATGATTTCTTTGAGGCTTGATATCGTCAAGTCGCGATCTGTGTTGCTGTAAACCCATGGAGCCGTATGGGCGAGTATGACAGCCAGTACGATCAGCAGTATCGCGCGCGAACGGCTCTTGTCATCAAAGACATCGGAAGCGAGTGCACACGCGAAGAACGCAAGAGGCACACTGTGCAACGCCAACAGGTCCCAGTCACGAACCGCACCGAGTTTGGGATCGACTGTGAGCGAGAAGGCAAGCGAACTCACGGCGGCTATTGCCAGAAACAGGAGTCGGCGGTCGCTGGAGAATTTCTGTCTGATACCGCGAATATGCGTGACGCTTATCATCAATGGCAGCGGCGCCACGAGCAGGAGCGTGTTAGCCATGTCTGTGATATGTCGCACGGAGAAGAGTGTGTAGCGACTGTAGTCTGTTGCGACGATTGGGCAGAAAATCGTCGCTTTCTCGAAAGCTAAGTAGAACACTGCTGCGCCGGGGATACCGATCAGCAACATGATAATGGCAGCGACCTTGTAAATGGCACTGCGTGTTTTGACTCCGCGCGCCCAGAGCATATACACCAGAGCGGGGAACAGGAATGCAGCAGAAAGATGAAAGCCTGATGAAAGCAGGAATGCCAGAATCGCCGGCAGGATGAATCTTCCATCGTCAATCGCTCGCCAGCCGAGGTAACAGAACAGGGCGAGAAGCGCAGTCATTATCGTGTAACTCTCGGCATATCCGAAGAAAAACTGTACGGTTGCGAGGCTGGCAAAGATGAAAACTATCGCACATCGCCCTGCAGTACAGCGAGCCATCCGTTTTGCGAAACACCAGACGACCGTGAAGAGGATGATCCCTGACAGAATCCCAATCAGCAGATACGTCACTTCAGCATTATCGATCAGAGTGAACAGGCCCCTGTGGGCAATTAGGTCAAGGTACTCTGTCGGTGTGAAATCGACAGGCTGCTCGATGAGCGATAATCTCTGAAATCCATCGCCGAGGATATGGTTTTTCGAGCGGCCGATAATCATCAGCGCAGTCGCTGATGCCACGAGACTACTCGCCGCCAAAGCCCTGCGATATCCTGTACTTGTGACACTGAGCAGTCGCCCGAGCGGGCTGGAGAGTCTGTCGGGCAGCCAGATTGCCACGAACGCGATCATGAGCACGATTAACGCTATCCACGACGGCACAAACTGAAGATGATATATCCCCCAAAGGCTGTCGGTACCTGCAAGTCCGGCATGTGCAACGAGCAGCAGATAAAGAGAAACGATTATGCGAAGTGCAGTCAGTCTGCTCCTCCCGTTAGTTCAGTCGTATCAACCGCCGGGGGCTGGTAGTGATCGAGCACGCCCCAGACCTTCTCTCGTCTGTTCCAGAATAATGCGTTCCCGAAGAAACCCGTACGCGACCAGCCATCTCCCAGGACGTCATATTCGTCTTTGTCCGTCCAGAGGTGCAGCCTGACATCTATGCTGTCGCCTGAATATATGTCTATGAAATGGGGAGCAGAACCCCCGTACCCATCGACATTCTTGAAGTCGCTGTTTGCATTAGTGATCCAGGCCTCTCCTTCCGCCATCCGACACTTCTCGATATCACAGATGGTGAAGAAACTGTTGTGTGTCACATTCGAGGGATTCCGAGTGTCGACCGATGCAATCAATGTCTTGCCACCGGAGGTCTGCCCAAATACGCGGAAAGAGTTTCCGGGATCGAAATCGTGCATCTCACCGGCGCATGGATTGTTACCGCGCGCATTTATCATCTCGTGGAATGCCTGACCCTGCCAGACGCTGTCATCGATCTGGAGCATCCCCAATCCGCTGGAGTATGTGCGTTTGAAGTCTGTGTCATTGGTCAGGTTGTAGTACGGCTTCATGCCCTGGAAATCGATCACAACGACACGTCCGTCTGTCGTAAGAAGCCGAAGCGTACCTGCCTCGCGCGGCTCGACCCAGTGAAACTGCATTTGAGGATTCGTCGATATTGTCTTCATTTCTTTGATGACATCGCGTTCGGTGTATCCGCCGAGCTTTGTCCATTTGCTGCCATCGTAGAAACGGCAGTCGAAAGTCTTGGTAACTTTGTCGTCTCCATCATCGTCCAGACACCTGTCAATCTCTGCGACGAGGATGATATTCCCTTTGCCGCTTATCCTGCCGACGAACGTGAAGTTATCGTGGAACCACCAGTCGTCAGTCGCGTTATCGACGGAGACATCGAGCGGGATCATCATACCTGGATTCTGTTCGTAGTTCAAATCCAGGCTGTCCTTCTTAACGACTTTCAGAGACCCGTCAGAGCAGGCCATCATCGCCAGCGAGAGAACCGCCAGTATGGCTGCCAATTTGTAGAGAGTATTCATAGGACCTTCCAATATCTGAAATGTTGCGATTTATCTGCTAATTCATCGAGCATTGATTCACTCAATTCCACGGTGCTTTCTCAGCGCTATCATCTGCACGATGCTCAGGATGAGCAGTCCTCCGAGCAGGAGAACATCGATCGTTCTCCATCCTACCTGAGTCTCACCTTCAGGCAACACCAATATAAACAGACCGATATCCAGCATCGCCGCCAGCGATGCGGCGAGCACCCATGGCGTGCGATGGACCAGTCCATAGGCGAGACCAAGAAGGAGAGAAGCCGAATACGAAACCGCCAATATCCACAGGAAGAGTGTGGTCAGCAATCGCAATATGTACGCATCGACAACGCTGTTTAGCGCAGCCAGAAGCAGTGCCAGCGCAAGAGAGGGCAGAGGCAGAACAGATGCAATGTATGTGACTCTTCCAAACCGTTGTTTCCACATGCAGGGATTATACAGCCGCGACTATCTGCTGTCGAGTGTAAAATGCAGCAATACTAGTGTCGTGTCCTGGATATATTTCATATATTCTTTTGTAGTAGCACGGGCATCCTGCCCGTGAATCATGGGCAAGATGCCCATGCCACGATTTAATTTGCCGCTTTTTATTGTGAATGGATTCCTGAGACACGACACTAGTACTAACTTGTGTTAATTGGCGACATTTGGATTTTCTTTGCGTAGACCTTTTCTTTGCGCCACTCAAAGGTGCTCGCGTTCTCATTGTAGACTTCAATGTATCGGC
>CBDUQR010000092.1:0-3949 GCA_965369655.1 uncultured bacterium
CCCAGCATCATAGATCATCAAACAAGGGGATTCGCGCTCCAACCCAACTTCTCGAGCGCCTCGGTCCGAATCAACTCAGACGGATTCCGTGGCTCGGAGCTTCCTGTGGCATTTCAGAGCATGTACAGGGTCCTCGTCATCGGTGAATCAACGACATTCGGCTGGAGGCTGGGAGATAGGGATACGTATCCTCATCAGCTCCAGATATACCTGCACCAGGCAGGAGCCGACTCGGTGTGTGTGGTGAATGCTGGTGTACCCTCCTATACATCACTGCAGGCCCTGATCTGCGTTACAGAGCTTCTGCCCCGGATCAAACCGCATCTGGTCATAGTGAACGTCATGTGGAACGACATCTGGTACTCGTCTCATGATTATTGGTTTCCAGAGATGCTTGTGCTGAGACGCCCCAGCGCATGGCGCCGATTTTTATTGAAGCATTCGGGACTATACCTGGCGCTTTCCCTGCGTGCCGGTAGCAGAGGCGAGGTCGACGTCTTCAACGGAGAAGCCCTGGATTTTTACGGAAAGAATCTCGAACGCATGGTTGTGGAATGCCAAAAGCACGGAGTGAAGCCGGTGCTCTTGCATCCCCCTTTCGACTCTTCGATCGCTCGTGCAAAGGGACAAACATATTTTGCATCTCCTTTTCTGAGAACGTCGATGGAACGCTACGTGCGGTCCGCCCGGAATGTCGCCGGCAAACATGGCATCCCTTTTATCGAGACTCGTTTGTCCGGTGGCCAAGTGCACTGGTCGGACCTGTTCATGGATCCGATTCATCCGACAGCTGCGGGCAACCGCCTGATCGCTGAGGATTTGGGGAAGTATATATTGGAAAACGTATTGTGAAACCAGATGGCTCTCGGCGAATTGTGTCCAGGTCGTCAAGGGGATTTTTTCGGGACGGACTGAAAAAGAGATCAGAGTTCTTTCTTTGCTCAGGGGACAGTCGTATTGAACATTACCAGGACATAACCGGACTTGACGCTTACGACTGCCATGTCCTCATCGCCGTCGCCGTCGAGGTCGGCGGCGATCACGGAGAATGGACGCCCGTCCGTGTCATACTGGGCCGTCTGCTCAATCGTGCCGTCCCCGGAATTGAAAAGAACAGAAACGCTATTGGACGCGCTGTTCGCCGTTATGAGATCGATATCACCGTCACCATCGATGTCCGCCGCGCACACTGAATGAGGCCCGTTTCCGGTGCCATGATCGACAGCCGGCTGAAAGGTGCCGTTACCGTTGTTAAACAGTATCGATACGGTGTTGGAACCGGTATTTGCCACAGCTACGTCCAGGTACCCGTCGCCATCCAGATCGCCTGACGTGATCGCAATGGGATTGGCGCCCACCCCGTACGGGAAGGCGTCGTAGAAGAGGTGATGTCCCGGCCCCTGTGGTTGGGGATCGGGGGATGGTGGGAGGCCGGTACCTCCGTCGCCGCAGGATATAAAGGAAATCAAAGACAGGAGGATCATGTCCACTGCAAGGGATCTGGTAAGGATGCGCATGGCTGGCCTCCCCGGTTGAGGAACCCTGCGGCCTGGAGAAGTTTTATCCAGGGAGTTTTTTTCAATTAACCGCGAACTGATTGTACATGAAATTTCTGGCGCACGCAAGTTTAATAATGATAATGCTATACAAATTGCGTGGGGATTGATTCAGAGACGGATAATCATATGAGCGAGAAGGTGATGAGACGTTGATGTTCATCCGGGCCGGATTATTCTTGATAAATGTATATGTTCATAATATACATAAATTATGGATAAAGAAGACAGATTTCTCAATTGGGAAGGCTTTGACTGGGATGAGGGGAACCTCGTAAAGAACTGGGAGAAGCGCGGAGTCTCGGCATCTGAATGTGAACAGGTCTTCTTCAATAATCCACTGATCGCCGGTCTGGATGAGAAACATTTGGATCAAGAACCCAGATATAACGCCCTGGGAATCACTGATGCGGGGAGGAAGCTGTTTCTCGCATTTACAGTAAAGACTACCCTCGTACGGATCATATCGGCAAGAGATATGAGCCGCAGGGAGAGAAAGGTCTTCGATAAGTCATGAAGAAAAAGAAGATCCCGAAGTTCAAGTCGGAAGCGGAAGAGCGGGAATTCTGGGCAAAGGAAGATTCGGCGGAGTACATCGACTGGGAAAATGCCAGGAATGTCGTGCTGCCGAAGCTTAAGCCGTCCCTGAAGACGATCTCACTGCGGCTGCCGGAATATATGCTGGCTGAGCTCAAGCTGCTCGCGAATAAGCGGGATGTCCCGTACCAGTCGCTTCTCAAGATGTTTCTGGCCGAGCGTATCGATAAGGAATTGAAGGCCAATAGAGGGTCGTAACGGTTCGGCCATCGACTATGATAGTGCTTCGCAGAATCGAAAACTTGACATGAAGTGGATAACCAGGTAGACGGCAAGTCTTTTTGCCGCTCAGGCGGAGATCAGCGTGAAGATCGGCTGGCTTTCAGACATACACCTCAACTTCCTGGAGGATGCCGAGGTTTCATCGTTCATCAGTGAACTCGCTGCCGTGGAAGTGGATGGTTGGGTAGTCTCCGGTGACATCGGAGAGTCCGGCAGTCTCCGGGATTACCTCGATCGTCTATCGAGCGGGCTCGGACGTCCCGTGTACTTCGTTCTCGGGAATCACGATTACTATCATAGTTCGATTGCCGAGGTGGCTTCCCTGATTGACAGTGCTGTATTGGACCCGGGGCTCATCTGGCTGACCTCTTCAGGTCCGAGCTTCCTGAACGGCGATCTCGCCGTCGTAGGAGACGACGGTTGGGGAGACGCTCGCCTCGGTGATCCACACGGCAGCCATGTAGAGCTTAACGACTTCTACTGCATCAGGGAACTGATGGATCTGACACGTTCGGAGCTGATTCAAAGGACAAACGCGCTCGGCGATGCCTGTTACTCGCGACTGGCCCCGAAACTCGAGGAGGCGGCCTCACGATGCAGGAAAGTCTGCGTAATTACTCACGTCCCGCCCTTTGAGGGAGCTGCGTGGTATGAAGGGCAGCCGAGTGACCCGGAGTGGCTGCCGTGGTTCTCGTGCGCTGCCGCAGGCCGGGCCATATTAGAGTGCGCTGGACGACACGCGGATGTCGATTTTGTGGTTCTCTGTGGGCATACTCATGGGCAAGGTGTCTTCGAAGCGTGCCATAACGTGATCGTGTACACAGCGGGGGCGGAGTATGGCAGACCTGAGCTGCAGGGGATTGTCGTTTACGATGGTGATAAGTTAGGGGTGCGTTCTAAGCATCGCCTGTAGAATACTTTCTATTCGGAATTCCAATCAGGGCCCGCTGAAAGGGGTGCACATCATGAATGATTATAATCCGCATTCACAACCGGATCCGGAAGAGTGGCAGGAGTTGGATGAACAGGAGCAGATCGATCTGCCTGGCGGCAATGCGCATGGAGCGCCCTGCAGCCTGAGGGCGGCGCCGGTCTCAACGAGGAATATCTCGAGAGAATCAGAGCTCTCTCGGCGGAGGAGTGGAAGAAGAAGACCTGATAGCTTTTGCTTGCATCTGGAGAACATCGTTGTTACGCCGCTTGATTGGCAAAGAGAGTGACAATCTGCAAACGCCAGGCAAAATTTAATATTGACATATAACGTTATACGGTATAACATGTACGCATGATACGTTCCTTCAAGAGCCGAGAAGCCGAGAAGATCTTTTCAAGGACTCGATCGCGAAAATTGCCTGGTGATATTCAGGAAGTTGCTTTTCGAAAGCTACGGATGCTTCATAGAGCCATGACGCTTCAAGATTTGCGCGTGCCACCCGCAAATCGACTGGAGCGACTCAAAGGCGACAGAAAGGGGCAATATAGCATACGGATCAATGATCAATGGCGTATTTGTTTCTTATGGGAAGGTGGCCATGCATTCGATGTCGATATTGTAGATTACCATTGAGGTGTAT
>CBDUQR010000093.1:0-3296 GCA_965369655.1 uncultured bacterium
AGCGCTTGCTGCCGACAAGGCCTGAAACGCTCGGCCGCCGCGATTAGCTTGCTCAGGGACTGCGGCGGCCTCGCCAGGCCTCGCGGCAGAAGCGCATCTCGTCAGACATACAACTGGACTAAAATATGCTTGACAAATGTATATGACAGGAATATACATATTCTATGGGTGATAATTACACATTTCTGGATTGGGAAGGTTTTGACTGGGACGAAGGCAACCTTCTTAAGAACTGGGAGAAGCACGGTGTCTCAGCATCTGAGTGCGAACAGATCTTCTTCAATAATCCATTGATTGCCGGATTAAACGAAAAACATTCCAAACGGGAATCAAGGTACTACGCACTTGGGATAACAGATGCGAAGAGAAGACTATTTGTCGCATTCACTGTACGAAAACAAAAGATTCGGGTCATATCTGCCAGAGATATGAGGCGCAAAGAAAGAAAGGTATTCGACAAGTCATGAAAAAGAAGAAAAAGATACCAAAATTTACTTCCGAAGAGAAAGAGCGTCAGTTCTGGGCAAAGGAAGACTCGACCGAGTATGTTGATTGGGAAAAGGCAAAGAATGTCGTGCTTCCAAAATTGAAGCCATCGCTGAAGACAATATCATTGCGACTCCCAGAGCTGATGTTAGCCGAACTCAAGTTGCTCGCGAATAAGCGCGATATTCCATATCAGTCACTTTTAAAAATATTTCTGGCTGAACGGATCGATCAAGAACTTAAAGAGCAGAGAAAAACGTGAGGTCTAACTACGGCTTGCAGCTGGCGGTCTTGACTGTCATGGCGGCTGCGGAGCACCCACCGCGCCAGCCTGGCGACCGCAGCTGAAGCACACGTTAGACAAACAATATAAAGATTTGAATGACTACCTTTTGCATTATTGCGTAATTATTGATGGTATTGACGCCTGGTGTAAGTCGTGATAAACTATAATGAAGGCCGAAAGGGGTAGATCATGAATACCATATATGGCAAGATGTCTGCGTTAAGGACAATCACTCCTCACTGTCTATGCGTCTTGTTGCTGATTCTGTGCGGATCCTTTTTCGCCATTGATCTTCAAGCCGACACCATCCCGGACGTCGACTTCGTGATACTCAGGCTGGATATTCAGACGTACGCCATAAAAGGCTACTACGAGTTTTCGCAACCGTATCACAAGTCGTTTCCGGAAGAAGGCTATACCAGGGCGGGCAACGTCTTCTACCGCTTCGTCTATCCGTCAGATATGGGCTTTCTCAGCGTAGACAGCAGGCTCACGGGAGAGCATCTCGTAGACGCATCTACCATATATTGGGGGATGGGCTCTTTCGATTACCCCCCGGATTCACTTCTTCTGACCGACTATGAGGACGGCTTCGTCAATCCGCCGCCGGACTCTCTTACCTATGTTAAGCTCTTCTTGTACTCTCCGGAGTATGCCGATTCGGCTTGGGCCAGCGTGCAGGGGACCGACATTATAAGCAGGCTGGCGGCGCAAGGTGCTTATGAAGTCGTTCTTTTTGATTTTTTCTACAGTGTAGGCCCATATGATTTTTCCACGGCTGAATGGATAGTGATAGCCTTCACACATCCTCCAGCCCCGGATGATATCGCGCTTCTCAGCCTGGAATGGCCGAAGACGGTGGTCACCGGAAGTATCGATTTTGTCCCGGAGATCGTGGCACACAACTTCAGTGACCGTGCCCTTGAGGTGAAAGCGACGCTGTCTATAACAATAGGCGGGGGGCCAGCGGGAGAGTGGGAGGTGACGCTGGATCCTCTGCCGGCCGATTCTTCGCACACAGTGTATTTCGATACCCTGATGATCGAGGACCTCGGAACGGCCGACATGGCATTCGAACTGGTCAATGCCGACGGCTCTCCGATGCTCGATGCTTATCCCGATAACAACAGCATTCTGCGGGATATTGAGGTGATCGAACTGCCCGTATTCAGACTCAGGTGCTCGACATCGTCTCCTGGATCGATTCCCTTACAAGGAAAGGCACTTGACTTCGACGACGACGGGGACATCGATATCGTACAGTTCAGCAGCCCATCCTTCCTGCTGTGGCAGAATGACGGCTCCGGCAATTTTACTGATATCACTGGTCTATCGGATATCTCATATCCGACCTATACCAACGCAAGCGAGGCGATTGCAGAGGATTTCAGCGGTGACGGACACTGCGACCTTCTGGTCGTTACCAACGGCAGTGCGCCGGGATACTTTCTGGGGGATGGGACAGGCGTCTTCTCAGACGCGACAGGTGCCAGCGGACTGTCCGGTGTGATCGCCAGCTCCATAATGGCAGCGTTCGATAAGGAAAACGATGGGGATCAAGATCTCATCATCCGGTCTTCCGGGGGGGGACTGATACTCGAGAACGACGGTTCCGGATATTTCACCGATGTCACGGGTTCCTCAGGTGTCGTCGATCCGGCTCAGACCGAGCATATAACGGCAGGGGATATCAACGGAGACGGATACACGGACCTGGTGTTTGCCAACTGGAATGACCTGTCAACCGCCTTCATCAATAACGGGAGCGGGATCTTTTCGGAGTTCACCGGCCCATGGTCTTTCGAGCACGCGAGGAGCGTCCTCATCCTGGATTACAACCTGGACGGGGCTAAGGATATCCTGTTCGCGCGGGCCCTGTACAGTGATCCATCCCTGCTGTACAGGAACGACGGCGGTCTCTCCTTTGTCGAGATATCCATGGCGTGGGGAGGGCTGCCGCCGGCATTCTCCGCAGCGACCGCGGATTTCGATGAAGACGGCATTCCGGATCTACTCCTGGAGGAACTGGATGAGTTGTCACTCCTGATGTTCGAGGGCGAAGAATACGTCGATCATACGGAGCTACTGGTAGACTACAGCGGGCATCTTCCCACGTCTCCCTCGTCGAGGCCTCAGTTCGTCGATCTCGATGGAGACGGCGATCTCGATATATACTCACTCTTTATCTATCTCGAGAACCAGGGAGTCACCCGTATATATACGGACGATGAGTATACCCCTCTTCCAGGACCATGCGTGCTGCACCAGAACTATCCCAATCCATTCAATCCGGCTACGATCATCAGGTTTGACCTGCCGCGTTCGGGACATGTTAAACTGAGCGTTTACAATGTCAACGGCGCGCTGGTTTCTACCATCACCGATCGTCATATGAAAGAGGGGCGAAAAGAGGTCACCTGGGATGCCAGGGATAGTAGAGGCAATCCTGTTGCCAGCGGAATCTACTTCTGTCGTCTCGTCGCCGGTGATTTCTCCCAGACCAGAAAGATGGTATTGTTGAGAT
>CBDUQR010000094.1:0-3157 GCA_965369655.1 uncultured bacterium
ACGAATATCCCTCACAACTGATTCCGGACCCTGGTTTCCTCTGGCATTCATGACTCACTCCTCTCTGATATGCCAAATCTACAAAACCATGGCTTAATTTCAAAACCTCCGTGTCCGGATTACGCTGAAGGGAACTACTTCGAATCCGGCGTGAAGATTCTTGAACTGGCTAATCAAGCACACGACTTGTACTTATCTCAAGAACGACACGAACAGCGCAAGCTGCTCGACACTATACTTTTGAACTGCTCGTTTTACCGTGGAACTCTTTATCCCACATATAGAAAACCCTTCGACATACTCGCCAAAGGATCGGATATCCAATCAAAGCGACCCTAACGGGATTTGAACCCGTGTTACCGCCGTGAAAGGGCGGTGTCCTGGACCGGGCTAGACGATAGGGTCGCGATTCGAGCAGCTATTATAACCGCTGTCAGTCCGAAGTCAAGGGAAAAAGGTTTTGGATGAATCCGAGATCGTCGAGGTACAAAGAGGCTGCGATGACTGCTGCGAGTAAGAGTACAAGCAGCACAAGAAGTCGAATAGTGTGTCGATTGTGAGTCGAATGAACCGATTCGTTCTGCGCGTCAAGTTCAGTAGAATCAGTGTCAGAACTCGTCTGGATTTGCTCGAGGTCGGCGAGAACTTCATCGAACGATGAGTATCTGCGAGACGGATCCTTCTGCAGCATTTTGCGGAGCAGATCATTGACAGGCTCAGGAATGACAGCATCCCCGGATTGCCGGAGCATTCTGCCGTACCGATCGAATTCGGGTCGTCGATTGAGCAGGAGTTGGTGGAGTATCACTCCGGCGGAGTACATATCGGATGCCTTCGTTCTTTTGCGCTCCGGCGCGGCATACCAGTTCGTTTCTCCTGCTGAGTAATGTTCCGGCAGAGCGAAATCGACGAGTTTGACTTTGTTATCGAGATCGAACAGTATGTTCGATGGACGCAGGTTCCCGTGGACAATCTTGTTCCTGTGCGCGAAACTGAGACCTTCGGCGATCTGCCTGAATATCTTGGCTGCTTCATCGATCGGGTATGATTTGATCAGGCGATCCGCAAGCGATCCGCCCTGAGCGTACTCGGTCACTACGACATTTTTCCTGTTGTCACCGCCGGCGCCGTGGATTCTGATGATGTTGGGATGCGTCAACCGGGCAAGGATTTTTGCTTCTTTCAGCCCCATCTCGCGCTTCAGCATTTTCTTGATCACATACAGTTTGCCATCGGCCTTGTTCTCGACAAGGTAGGTCGCCCCATAGGTTGTCTCTCTGATGGTGTCGAGGAACGAACAATTTCCGACAAAGTTTTTCATTGACTGCGCGACCGATTCTTTCGGCTTCCTCGATGCAACATCGGTGTCATACATAACCGACAGCAGAGAATCCTTCAGTTCGACAGCGGTCTGGAAGCGATCCTTCCGGTCCTGTTCGAGACATTTCATGACGATGTCATCAAGCTTGATTGATGTGCCGGGCGTGATCTCGGATGGTGGCTTGAACTTGCCCATCGGTTTTCTGGTTGTCAATATTTCGTAGAGGATCACGCCGACCGAATAGACGTCACTGGTGCGGTCGATATCGCGTGATGAGAGTTTCTGCTCAGGCGACATGTACGCAAGAGTTCCCATCACCATGCCAGTCCGCGTCTGATCGATCGTGTCCTTGTCGAGAATCTGCGCGATACCGAAATCGGCGACGAGAGCATGCCCCTGCCTGTCGATCAGTATGTTCGATGGTTTGATGTCGCGGTGGATGACGCCGTTATTATGAGCATAATCGAGAGCCTTGAGAATCTGCACAACGACATCGATCTTCTGTTCGAGGCTGTATAACATGCGGGAGAGAATCGTCTTGAAATCGGTGCCGTCGATATAGTCCATGACGAAAAAGTACCGCTTGCGGTCCAGTCCCCGGTCGATGACATGGACGATGTTCGGATGATTGAGTCCGGCGATGATCCTGGACTCCTGCTCGAAACGACTTACGATGTCGGAGTCGATCGTGGCTCTTTCAGAGAGAAGCTTGATTGCGACTTCGCGATCGAGGGAGTGTTGCCTGCCACGGTAGATTTCTGATACGCCGCCCTGGCCGATCTTCTCGATGATCTCGTAGTCACCGATTCTGTCACCGGAGCGCAGTACACCAGTACGTTTTTTTGCGAGTGTTACAGCCATATTGTTTCTTATTCGTTTATCGGTGATCGCGCGGGAATGTTGAGAGTGTCGGAGGTGTGATTCGATGTGAAACGATTGTCTTTACGAAACGCTTCCATTGACAATCCCAGCGATTGTGGTATTATTCTAATGACGATCCGCACCGATATTTCGAGAAGGGGTTTCTTGATGGCTCGATTCATACCAATTTGTCTGGCTTTGCTTGCGTTGTCAGTTTGCATGCCAGGACTTGCGGAAGGCGAAATTCCTCTCGATCTTATCGAATGTTTCCACAGTGACAGCGCAGGTTCCCTGCTTTGGATGGGACCTATGTCCCCGGGTGACATTGACGGTGATGGTTTTAGTGAGTTATTCGTTGCTGAGGCATTGGGTGCATTCAGGCTTCTTGTGTTCAGCGGTGGTAACCCGCATGATATTATGCCAGATATGGTCATTGAGTCATGGGGAGGGAAGCATGCGTGGATTCCGGACTTAAATGGAGATGGTATCGATGATCTGGCTTTCAGATCGAAGCCCGTTGATAGTTTCGAGTTTGTCGAAGTCTGGTTCGGTGGCCCGGGATTTTTGAACAAGACCGAAGCTGATCTAATATACACTAGTGTTGAAGCTCCAACGAGCTCTTCATACGGACAGACGATTTCATCTGGTGACATCAACGGTGATGATCAGAATGACCTGGTGATCGGAGGCCCTTATATTGATTTGCCGATCCTCGGATCATTCTGGGTTTATTATGGAGGCGACCTTCTCGATACAATCCTTGATGAGCGAATTAACATATATTACACACATCAGGGTTATAATGATTTCTATTCGGGAGCAGGTTTAGGAGACATCAACGGTGACGGCTTACATGATCTGGCCTGGGGTGGAATCCCCGGGACAGGTAAGCCCGGTTATGTAGCCATTGTTTTCGGAAATTCACCACTCGATTCACTACCTGATCTGACGATCTGGAGTCCGAACTGGGAACTA
>CBDUQR010000095.1:0-3142 GCA_965369655.1 uncultured bacterium
TGTCATGTATGGAGAGAATATAGATATGTCGTCGACTATGTCAAGTTAGTACTAGAGTGGTTCAATTGAGGTTGTTTTACAGGCATTCGTTCCGACGGTTCTTGCGACCGCTATGGCGGGTGTGTGAACTGTCGGGAAATGAGATATATGTCAGCCAACAGCTTTCAAAGGTTCGCCAGGTCACACCGACAACTACGTCGTCGTCAAGACCCGGCGAAACTATCTTATAAGAGTTGTTTATGCTTATTGACAATTCGCACATGGTTCCGACCCGCCCCCGAACAGATACGAGATCAAATACACCGCATCGTCGATATCGACAAGGCCGGAACAGTTCGTATCGGCTTTCCAGTATGGATACGGCTCAGGACCGTCAGCGATCAGATAGATGAAGAGAAACTGAATGTCTGCGAGATCGACCTCGCCGCTGCCGTTCACATCTCCGCAGATCAGCAGGGGAGGGCAGCTGTTGGGTAGTGCACCGATCAGTTCGGCGCAATCGTTGTTTTCCGGAAGACAGGGCGAATCAGCGGCAAGGCCGTACTCGCCTGCTCCCGGATTGCAGAAAATGGGGTCATTGAAAAAGACGTCGGAAGTGTCGATGCCGTCGGGAATTCCCTGCAACCAGACGCCATCGGGAGTATAGATGTCGCAACATGTGAACGACAGATACGTGTTGTCGCCAGGACAGGCCACGGCATGACCGCTCTCAACATAGACTATGCACCTGTCGAGGGAAATAGCGGCGGACCTGACATCCGAGCCACCCTTCGATCCATCACCCTGTTCGATGCCTATCCCGCCGACAAACGTTGTGCTCTCCGCATTCAGGTATGATCCCATATCATCGTGGATCATCACCGCCCCCTCGACCAGTGACGAATTGATTTCGACTCCCGAACTCTGTGTCTCGATGGATGTATTCAGGAGCATGGAACTATCGATGTCGAGAGAAGATTCATCGCGAGCGTAGAAACTGCAGTCGCTGAATTCCGAGTTTGAAACCGTCGTGAAACTGTACGTCCAGAACTCGACCGGACAGCTATCCAGGCGCGAATCGATTATGTTCAGATTGACAACGAGGTCAATCCGGGTGTCGTAGATGTCGCAATCGATCAGATTGCACTCGCCGAATAACCCAATTGTGTAATATGTCTCGATCGATTCGGAGTCACCGTGAATTTCACAGGATTCGAAAATCACAAACGCGCGCGATCGCAGAAACGCAACGCCGCCATCGTCAGCGTAGTTGTCTCTCAGCGCGCAGTCTCTCACTGTCAGGTCGTATCGGCGAATGAATATGCCGCCGCCCTGGTCCGATGAGCCGTTCAGGATCGTGAAACCTCGCAGGATGGCATGCGCGATTGTCCCGACGTCACCGATTGCAGTCACGACGCTGCCGGAGCCGGATTGACTGGCATCGATCAATGTAGCGCTTACGTGAGATGTGTCACCGTCGAGCAGTATCTCGCTGGATACAACAATGTCTTTGCCCCGTAGGTCGATTCTCTCGAAATAGTGTCCGTCCGCAACAAGCACCGTGTCGCCGTCATTGGCTCCGTCGATCCCACCCTGTATCGATGAATACTCAGCGGGGACATGGAGTACCGCCGGGTACACGGTCGCGGACAGCAGAAGAAGGGCGAAAGCTGCCATATATGTTTTCGTGAATATCCTGTTATGCAGCATGGAACATCCTGACCTAAACCTTGGGGACCAGAGCGTAAATGTGAAGAACAATATACTTCTGTCAAAAGCTGCTGCAAGTTCTATGTTGATTGCGAGATAGGTGTTTCAGGAGCGGTACACGCGATGTCGAGCGCCTAAAGATTGAATAGAAAGGGTCGATATTTCCAGTGGGCGCGAATGTTTTCGGTATTTTTTGCAATTTCTGATAAAATAGCTTGACATTAGCGCTCCAGGTTGTTTAATTGACCACGCTATGAACGATTAGCAAGGCTATATGTGATCTTTGACAGACCCACTGGAGAATTAAGCTGGTGGGAATTTTTTGGCGCTAATAGCCGACTCGATCTTTGAAAACCAAATAGCATACGGGTTTCTTTGAGTATGTACTTTTGCGAGTACGAACCCCATTAGGTGAACATCTCCTGCGAGGGAGACATAAGCTTAGTGGATAGAATGATAATGCTTTAAGCGTTATTGGATCATCTCGAGAATATTAGTTTTAATATTTTTGGAGAGTTTGATCCTGGCTCAGAACGAACGCTGGCGGCGTGCCTCATACATGCAAGTCGTGCGAGAACGGTTCCTTCGGGGACTTATTAAAGCGGCAAACGGGTGAGTAACACGTGGGAAACCTGCCCTCGGGTTGGGGACAAGCTTGCGAAAGCGAGTCTAATACCGAATAACGTCATTTGATCGCATGGTTGAATGACCAAAGCAGTGATGCGCCTGAGGATGGTCCCGCGCCCCATTAGCTTGATGGTAGGGTAATGGCCTACCATGGCTGCGATGGGTAACCGGCCTGAGAGGGTGTACGGTCACACTGGGACTGAGATACGGCCCAGACTCCTACGGGAGGCAGCAGTAGGGAATATTGCGCAATGGCCTAACGGCTGACGCAGCAACGCCGCGTGGATGACGACGCTTTTAGGAGTGTAAAATCCTTTCAGTGGGGAAGAATGTCTCTTCGGAGGCTTGACGGTACCCACAGAAGAAGCACCGGCTAACTCCGTGCCAGCAGCCGCGGTAATACGGAGGGTGCAAGCGTTGTTCGGATTTACTGGGCGTAAAGCGCACGTAGGCGGACTGTCAAGTCGGGTGTGAAAACCAGAGGCTTAACCTCTGGCCTGCACTCGAAACTGATAGTCTTGAGTACCGGAGAGGATGGCGGAATTCCTGGTGTAGCGGTGAAATGCGTAGATATCAGGAAGAACACCGGTGGCGAAGGCGGCCATCTGGACGGATACTGACGCTCAGGTGCGAAGGCTAGGGGAGCAAACAGGATTAGATACCCTGGTAGTCCTAGCGGTAAACGATGGGCACTAGGTGTTGGCGGTATCGACTCCGCCAGTGCCGCAGCTAACGCATTAAGTGCCCCGCCTGGGGAGTACGGCCGCAAGGTTGAAACTCAAAGGAATTGACGGGGGCCCGCACAAGCGGTGGAGTATGTGGTTTA
>CBDUQR010000096.1:0-3109 GCA_965369655.1 uncultured bacterium
TGGGCGATACACGCGGGCCTTCGTGAACCAGCAGGCCGATGCCGTGGCCGAGGCCATGACCGAACTTCTTACCGAATCCACCTTTGGTAATAATATTGCGCGCAACCGCATCGAGCTTCGCACAGGCCATTCCCGCCTTCGCAGCGCCGATCGCCTTAAGCTGAGCTTTCGCGACGAGGTTGTATATCTTTTTCTGCTTTGATGTCGCCCTGCCGACGACGACCGTCCGCGTAATATCCGAAACATATCCTTCGTAAGTCGCCCCAAAATCGAACGTGATCATCTCACCCTTCTTTATCACTTTCGACGAAGCGACACCATGCGGCAGCGCACCCCTGTAACCCGACGCGACAATCGTTTCGAACGACGGCTTCTCCGAGCCGAGCATCTTCATCTGGTACTCGAGTTCTGCGGCAATCTCATCTTCTCTTACGCCCGGCTGGATGATCCCGAGAATCCGCTCGAACGCGGTATCTGATATCTTGACAGCGCCCTTGATTTTGGACAACTCCGTTCGATCCTTGACGATGGAGAGGTCTTCGACGAGATCGTTAGTCGGAATGAATATTCCTTTGTCAATACCTGATTTCAGCCGCTTCAGCGCACCATGCGTAAGGAAATCGCTCTCGAAACCGATCCTGAAGTGCAATTTCCCGAGCGGCTCAAAATCGCACACATCATAAATAAGCTGCCTTTCGACAATGTGTACTATAGCTCCCGTGACCTGCTCTGCCGCCTGCTCCCTGTAACGAAAATCGGTGAACAGATGCGCGGAATCCCTGAGAACGACAAGCATGCCGTCGAGAGTCTCGGTGGCCGCGAATCCGCAGAGATAACGTATGTGCGAAAGCTCGCTCACGAGCAACGCGTCGATATTCTCACTCGCAATCGACCGCTGCAATTTCCCAATTCTTGTCTTCATCACTTGTTGCCCTTAGCTGTTGCGTTTATCTCGTCGAGCATGTCTCTCGCATTCTGGTCGGACGGATCGCTTTCGACTATGCTCCGGCAAATCTCCCTGGCCAGGTCAACATGCCCCTGCCTTATGTAGAGCCTGGCGAGTGTTACAGTGCCGAACACGTTTCGTTCCGATTCAGTCGCCGGCCGATTCGACCCTTCCGTAGTAACGCCGGTCTCTATCGCCAACCCGGCCATATCCATCAGGGGCTTTCCCTTCACTCGCTCAAGTGCGGTGCGGCAGTGGCTGTCCCTCCGCAGAACCTGCTTGTAATATGACTTCGCAAGTGAGTGTGCCTCGGTCTGCCAGTGTATGTCCGCTATCATCTTAAGTGCGCGCAGATTATCAGGCTCACATTTTAGCGCGAGATGGTACTGAACCAGAGCCTTCTCAGCCTCGCCCTTGTCCATCTGTATTTCCGCCAGCACAATATACCCAGTGCCGTAATCAGGGAAAGCCTTCAGACCGTCTCTGCAAATATCCTCCGCCTCCTGAAACAGTCCTCGCTGCCTGTAAAGATCAGCCAGCCGTGCAAACGTCAGTGGAAGCCCTTCCCTCAGGGATTGCTCGAGATCCTTCTCGGCAGGCTTCGAAAGCTTAATCCTGGGCATCCACGCCTCGCACAATCACATATCACGATACCTGTGTCTCCAGCGCATGTCAATAGTAAACTTCTGCAGGGAGTCTTACAGAGAATCGAGTATCTGACTGGTGGAACGGCCTTTCAGGAGTCTCACGCGGACTACTTCGCCACCAGCCGCTTTGACACATTCTGCGCCGACGATCTCCGTCAGCTTGTAATCTGCACCCTTCACAAGCACGTCAGGAAGAAGCTTTTCGATTAGATTCAACGGAGTATCCTGCGAGAATCCGACCACGTAATCGACAACCCGCAACGACGCCAGCAGTTTCGCACGGTCGCGGAACGGCACAATCGGTCGATTCGCGCCTTTAAGACGCCTGACCGATGCATCGCTGTTCAAGCCTAAAACGAGAACATCGCCGTAGCTCGCGGCTTTTTTGAGAAGAGCGGCATGTCCCGCGTGCAGTATGTCAAACACGCCGTTGGTAAAGACAACTCTCCTGCCCCGGCGTTTCAGCCTGCGCCGGATCGTTATCATTTCTTTGAGGCTGACGACTCGCTTCACGACGAAGTTTCCTCCATAGCCAGGATTCGCCCCCTGAGCATTTCAGGCGTGACCTGCGCCGTTCCAATTTCACCGACGACGACGCCTGCCGCCATGTTTGAGATGCACGCCGCTTCCAGCGGACTGGCTCCGCCGCTGACGGCGGCTGTGTATGATGAGATCACCGTATCTCCGGCTCCCGTAACATCGAACACTTTCCGCGCGACGGTCGGCAGGAGGTAATGTGTATCATCGGCGAGAAAGAGCGCCATGCCGTCAGGTCCGCGCGTTATCAGTATCGAATCGAGATCGAGCTCACCGAGGAGTCCTCTCCCGACCTTGACGAGTGTCTCCTCATCGCGGATTCTCATTCCAAAGGCGAAACCGGCCTCGTGGTGGTTCGGCGTAATCACCGATACGCGCCGGTACGACCTGAAATGCACATCTTTCGGATCTACGGCGACAAACAGATCGTTGTCTCGACAAAGAGCGATCAGTTGTTCGAGAAGGCCACCCGTTATCACGCCTTTGCCGTAGTCAGAAATTATCAGTCCACTGATTGAGCCAATCTTCGACTCGATTTTCGACAGGAGTTTCTTCTGCATGTCTCCGTTGATTTCTGACTTCTCCTCTTTGTCGGCACGCACAACCTGCTGATTGTTCGCGATGACACGAGTCTTGATCGTCGTCGGCCTGTAGTGATCCGATTCGATCCCGGAACTGTCAACACCGAGCAATGAGCAGATTTTCAGCAACTCTGTACCGGGCTGGTCGTCACCCGCGACGCCCACAACGAACGGTTTGCAACCAAGTTTCTTGAGATTCAAGGCAACATTCGCAGCTCCGCCGAGAAGGTATTCTTCACGATCGACATCTACCACAGGCACCGGAGCCTCCGGCGAAATCCTCTCGACGCTCCCCCACAGATAGTGGTCGAGCATGACATCGCCGAGCACCGCGATTTCTTTATCGCGCCAGTTCGAGATGATTTCGTCTGCTCGATCGACCGTGAATCTGGAAATAT
>CBDUQR010000097.1:0-3036 GCA_965369655.1 uncultured bacterium
CATCTTGTTCCGACCTGATGTCCGCCAGAATAGTATCGTCGGCGGGTGCTATGTATAAATGTGTGCCGCTCTTGTGATCGCCTAATGAGAGACCGGCGACGGTCTGCTCGAAATCCTGCGGATCTACCTGGAAATTAGAGATGTCCGAAAGGATGGATTGAAGGTTGCACTGCGGAAACTTCTTCTGAAGCAGCTCGATATTGGCCGTGTTCTCTCTCAGCAGCTCGACGATATCCTGACTTGAGGGGAGATTACCGGTAGAAATGCACCTGATAGGAATCTCAATATCGTCGAGGTTCAAGGACGGCTGCTCGAACAGTCCCCAATGGACATAGCACATGACGAGGTTGTCACTCTCGTCATCTCTTGCGGATCGAGTAAGGACAAGAACCTGCGGCCCCAGAAAGGCAATGGCAAGGCGTCCGATGCCCTTTTCACCCATGATGGCACGCTCCGGTTTATTAAGAGGACGGTGGGGTTGCGTCCCTTGCGGAAATGCTATTTTGCTGTCCGTTCCGAGAACCAACCAATTCGATTCGAATTCCTTGAGTGTCATCCCGATTCCATCGTCGCGAATTACCAAGAGTGAATCAGATCGAAAGAAATCCACTTCCACATGGTCGGCATAAGCATCGTGTGCATTCTTGAAGAGTTCACTAATGGCGGTGGACGCGTCGGCGATCTGTTGTCGCCCGAGCATATCTACCGCTCTTGCTTTTGTTTGGAATTTAGCCATCGCGATGCTCCACTGCTTTAACGTGTTTTGTGACATGTCGGCCAAACGCTTTGGCAACTTGTACGGGAACTGCATTGCCTATCTGGCGTGCCATCGAGTTCAGAGACCCGGTAAACAGAAAGCTATTCGGGAACCCCTGAAGCCGTGCCGCTTCTCGCACCGTAATGGCGCGGTCTTGCTCTGGATGGCCGAATCTACCGTTCGAATAGCTGATACAACGCGTCGTAAGCCCCGGCGCGGGTTCATCCCAAACAAGACGAGTGTAACAGTCCGAATGTCCATTGTATCGCTCACCGTTCTTCTTCTTGGCATAGCATTTCGGCAGCAGCGAATCCGGCCAATCGCGTCGCCCGTTAGCACCCGTATGCCTGATACGCTCAAGATTCAGGGGAGACAGTTGGGCCGCACGGTGGTTAGGGTATCTCCGCTTATCCGGATGCTCTGTCCCATGCTCGATGGCGGGGAGATCGGCTATTGCGTCTCGGACGGTTACATATGATTTGGCGCGCTTCGGGCCGTGTGTAGGTGCAGGGAGGGATATTGAGCCTAAACGACTTGCTATCAACACCAAACGCCTGCGAACCTGTGCGGCTCCATAGTCCTTTGCGGAAATCACGCCAAAATCGACGGAGTAGTCGTCTGCCTTTAGTTGGTCGACGAATGCGGAGAAAGGCCCGCCGTCCTCAACGGATACTTTCTGCAGGCCTGGCACATTCTCAATAAAAACCAATTCGGGCAGGCAGGCATAAACAAGGGCTGCAAAATGCGCTAAAAGACCGCGACGGTCGTCCTCGGATTCTTCTTTCTTGGCATTTGTTTTCTGCTTAGTGAAAGGCTGGCATGGGGCACAGCCGCAGAACAGCTTCACCTCCACCCCTTTGCCGTAGTAAGCTTCGATACGCCGGGCGTCGACCATTTCAATGGGCTCGTTTATTACCGAAGCGCCGGGGAAGTTCTTCTTAAATGTACCGATTGCATCCGGGCATGAATCAACCGCCAACGCGTGTTCAATGCCAGCTTGGCGGAACCCGACGCTTGTTCCTCCGCAGCCGGAGAAGAAGTCATACACCCGGATGGGTGGCATGAAACGCTTTGCATTCTTTTTCATGAGCCTCCCTGTCTTTCCGCCGCAACCGCCGGCAACGGACCTGATATCTCAAGTGAGTATCTCTTAGATCTCAGAAACTTCCCAGTACGAAGACAGACACGATCAATAGCCTTCTGCCGATCTATTCCGGGCCTGCGTACTGAGCACTCCCATATGACGACAACACGCCAGCCGTCGCAGCGGAGCTCAGTCAGCGCTTTCGCATCTCTGGTTCTGTTGTCCTCCAGTTTCTTGCGCCACCATTCTCTTCGGCTGTCCGGGATTGTTGAGCGAGAACACCCATGGTAGTGCCAAAAGCAGCCGTGAACGAAAACGATAGCCGAATACTTGGGGAGTACGATGTCCGGCGTGCCGGGCAGATCGCGGGCGTGGAGACGATAGCGAAAGCCTTGTGCGAAAAGACGCCGCCGAATCTCGATTTCGAGCTTGGTATTCTTCGCTCGAACTGCCGACATCATCTTGCTTCGGGTCTGCCTGTTTACTGTATCCGTCATTTCTCTCGCTCTATCAGATTAACTTGGCATGACCACAGGCGCTTGCTTTCCGGAACATATCCCCGTAATTTATTAAACAAGGTTTTCAAATCAGTAGGCCCAGTCACCTTGATAAAGCCTGTCTTGAATACATGTTTCTTTGCCATCATGCCTTATCCCACGTACGAGCAAGCTTGGTCATACCACATGAAGAGCTTGGGATCTTCCTGAGAAGGATGTTGGAATTCCGTCCTGATAACAATGCCGGCAGGCACGGTTGCATCGTTCGGTCAGGTGCCATTGGAAATAAAATTCTTCGTCTATGGTTAATTCCTGCATAACTTTCTGATATCATTCAATTCGTGAATCTCGTTTTATGTTAGTATTAGTCTGGCTAAATATCAGATTTAAAATCTCTTGACAAGTATCATATTCAGGCCATGTTGTCTGCCCTTGACATCGCTGCCTCCAATCCGAAGGATTTTTTGCGACATATTTCTAACACGTAAGTGATTAATTCAGTGGTGAAATTCCCCCGAATTGATTTCTTTAAGAAAAAGCTTCGTGTAGTACTGCCTGCATGAGCATTTCGCTGTCTTTTTTCGACTGGTTGAGTCTGGTTTCGAGTTCGTCGCAAAGGTTCATCAGTTGATCGACTTTGGCTACGATGCGGTGTTGTTCCATAAGTGGGGCAATTGGTATAACCTGATTCTTAACTG
>CBDUQR010000098.1:0-3009 GCA_965369655.1 uncultured bacterium
CCGTATGCAGCGTTGTCACGATCGGCATGCGAAGCTCTCCGAGAAGTTTCAAGAGATGGCTGCCGGCCGGTCCGCCGAAAATACCGTATTCATGCTGCACGCAGACAATATCAGTCTGGCTGATATTGAGAAACTCCGATGCCACACTGTAATCGGCAAGTCTGTTCTGGTTAACTACGAATCGCACTTTTCCAGGATATGCATATCCCTCGGGTTTGTCATTCATGGCAACCGCCCAGCAGTTAATATCTGGCGCTTCTGCCGATAAGGTTTCAACAAGATCAGTAGTGAATGTCGCAATACCGCACAGGCGAGGCAAATAGTTGCCGATTACGGCAACGGAGCCGATTCCCTCATAATACCGAATAACAGATGCCATTATAGCACCTCACTTTCATATCACGCGGCACCAGCCCCCGTAACGCTTTCTTACCCTCAAATGATCCTCACTCCCGCTATTCCTGGCTTAAGAGCAAGCAAAGGCATTAAGATTCCAGCCCTCGTGAATTCTTTGACGAACACAGTAGGCAGCCGGGAAGCCCTGTTCACTCCTCCTGACTGCGCTAAGCGCCGTCAGAGATGGTGGACTAAAGTCGCTGAAAGCTACGACATAGTTTGTCTGATTACAAACGCTTTCATGCAGTTTTGTCTTCTCTGTGCCCTGATCCACGTTTTGCCTTGACTTCGAGGCTCCGCACAAATACCCTGCTTGAGTGAACTCAATGTTTTTCTCAAACACAATTCGACAGAAAGGACATCTTATACTTGATACACCAACCACGAAACCCCACTCCGAAAACCCGCGAAAGGTTGACTGATAGAACAATCCAATCTTCCCACAGCGGATTCACTGGCTTGGGCATTGCACCCGGTCTGCTCGATGCCATCGACCGCCTCAAGTTCACCGAACCAACACCAATCCAACGGCAGTCCATACCTATAACTGTCCATGGCAAGGATCTTATCGCTATCGCGCAAACGGGGACCGGCAAGACACTCGCTTACGGTATTCCAATGATACAGCGCCTGGCCCAGATTAGGGGACGGGGTCTTGTCATAACCCCGACTCGTGAACTGGCTCTCCAGGTTGACGAGGCGCTGAATGACGTCGGCCGATCTCTTGGGCTGCGAACTACGGTGCTGATTGGCGGAGCGTCAATGGCAATTCAACTCCGCTCTCTCGAACGGAAACCGCGTATTATCGTCGCCACGCCTGGACGTCTGCTTGACCATCTCGAACATCGGACTGTCAGTCTTGCCGACGTACAAATACTTGTTCTGGACGAGGCGGACCGGATGCTTGACATGGGGTTTGCGCCCCAGATCATCAAGGTTCTGGCTGCCGTTCCGAAGAAGCGTCAGATGATGCTGTTTTCGGCTACCATTCCGGAGGAGATTATGACTCTCGCCCGACGCGAGATGGAATTTCCGATTCATGTCGAAGTCGCCCCCTCCGGGACCGCACCTGATAAGATTGTCCAGGAGATGTTTTTCGTCGAAAGAGGAGCTAAAACGCAGTTGCTCGAAGTTATGCTTGAGCGGTATCTCGGCCCGGTACTCATCTTCACACGGACCAAGCACGGGGCGCGTAAGCTCGCTCGCCAGGTCAGGTCTATGGGGCACACGGCGGCGGAAATCCATTCCAATCGAAGTCTATCACAGCGTCGCGATGCGCTCGATGGTTTTAAGTCCGGAAAGTTCCGCGCGCTGGTGGCGACCGATGTCGCCTCCCGGGGCATTGATGTCTCGGGAATCGAGTTGGTTGTCAACTACGATCTGCCAACGAACACCGAAGACTATGTCCATCGAATCGGACGCACCGGGCGAGCTGGTCTTTCCGGTCGGTCGGTGTCTTTTGCCACTCTCGATCAGAAGAAAGATGTGAAGAGTATCGAGCGACTTATCAGAACCGACCTGCCTACGTCGGCACTGCCGGCCCTGCCTCCCCCGCGCAGGCGGACGCCCGCGACCGAATCCCCAGACAGTAGCCAACCGCCACGACGTCAACCTTCAGCGCAGCGGCCATCGAAGAAGCCATCTCGCCCACGCCGTCAGTCAAGACGGAAGAGTCGTAAAGGGTGAAAGCGAGAGAAGTAAGTTTGAGGCCATAGCCTGATTCGTATCGATTCCGCCCAGAAACCGCTCAACGGTTCCACAAGGCTTGATCTGCCAGGACAGAGTGTGATATTACGTACCTCTTATGGTATGAACCGGGCAGACAGGTAGCAAAATAAACCCACATGACGGCCTGAAGAGCCAGAAAAACAACTTCAATCGGAACGTTATTCTGACAATCACTCTAAAACAGCCGAAGGGGCTATAGGAATTCAGATAATTGATTCCAGAAGGAAGGTATTGGCCAGCTACCATGAACGAATCGGCCATTCCACCAGCACCCAAGCAGAATATAGGGCTCTAATCAAAGGTATGGTATTATCAACAAAGTATTCGTCAGGTTATATTGTCTGCTTTTCCGACAGTGAGCTAATTGTCAACCAGATGAACAGGGAGTGGAAGGTAAAGGATGAAAAACTCAAATTACTTTGGGCACAAGTTGTTGAGATAGAGAAGAAATTCGAGTCGGTGCGATACATATATCTACCTCGAACAGACCCAAGGATTGTCGCCGTTAATGCTCTTGCCAATAAGGCACTGGATGAACACCCTGATCCAAGCTGAAAAGCATCTTCTGACTCTTTCCTCATGGTCATTAAATAATTCTTGAAGAATAAACAGTGATTTGATTTCTTGGAATCAGGATTGCTGCTCCAAGAAGTTGTTGGAATGACAGGGCGGGGTTGGTTATACGAATCCCGTAACTTTTTGGCCTACGAGCAACCCTTTGATACCTTATTATTCAGTTAGTAGCTATTGTTCTAACAGCTTTTGAAATTCATGCAAATCCAGCATACAATGGGAATACAGTCCGTATCCGGCAAAGCTGGCCACAAAGAAAGAGGTGGTTGCAGAATATCGGACAGTTGATTAAGGTGGGTTTGAGAGTTTTTT
>CBDUQR010000099.1:0-2997 GCA_965369655.1 uncultured bacterium
CAACAAAAGCCTTGTCAAGTAAATTATAGCATTATTTATATGTCATACCACTAGTATCGCTGAGGATCCTTCTGATGAGTGTCAGGTCACACACGCTTTTCCGGCGTGCAAGACCCGACACAACGTATAAGTGTTTGCGGTAGTGCCGGAGGCGATGAGTCCGGCTCCATACTCGGGTCAGCAGGGCGCGTACGGTCATCCTGTCGATTTCATGCGTTACATTCTCACGGCATCGGCTGACGACATGGTCGGCTCGGACAACATCCCCGGATGGGACCCGGATTACGGTTATGGTCGCATCAATGCCTACGAGGCGCTCGTGGTTGCTACCACTGAACCCAATCCACCACCCGACTGCGTGCCTGGTGATGCTGACGGAAGTGGTGGCGTGGATATCGACGATGTGGTTTACCTGATCAACTACATCTTTGGTGGCGGTCCCGCGCCCGTTGACATTTGTTAAATGATTGCGAATCAGTTACGTGGAAATGATAATCTTTAACATAACGGGAGTCGCAAAAACGGCTCCCGTTTCTTTTCCCATGAGTAATGTCGAATAATCTATTATCTTGAGTGTAACAACTCTGACGGCGTGTTTGATTAAGGCGTCAAGTCACCCAGGGAGTCACGTTATGCCATTTTGTCCAAAATGTCGTTACGAGTATAAGACCGGCGTTTCCAAATGCCCGGACTGCGATGAATACCTTGTCGATTCTCTTGCGCAGGAAACGGATAGCCGTTTGAAAGTCTATGACAACTGGGTGGAGCTCGGAAGGCTGGCTTCGCAGCAGTATTCAGAGATGCTTGTCGAAGCACTTCGTGCAAAGGATATTCCTGCAGTTGTCAATTCGAGCGCCGGGCACTTCGGCACTACCGGCCAGATGGGAACCGCTGCGTTCAGGCCGATTAGCGGTGCGTATTACTCGCTGATGGTCCCGGAGGAATTCGCCAAAGCTGCTGACAGCGAAGCCGAAGCAATACTTGGTGATGTCTGGGTCAAAGCGAGAATTGAGTAAGGCATTCGGCGCGTCCCTCCTAAGTCATGCCATGTCTTGTGGTCGGCAGACGTCATCGCAAAGTCCTGAGTCTCGAAGGGCGAGTCCCGAGCTTCGAAGGGCCTGCCCCATTTCCGTACTGACCTCGGTAGATGTGGACCTTTGCCGGTCACAGATTCTTCGAAGCGTATACTTCCCCTCCCACTTCGCCTGACTGTTTTTGTCTGTAACTTTTCATTGCGATAAACTGTAATCCGTCCTATTATTGGCGTACAGGTTTTGTTGCTCGATGGGAGTGAGGATGCACAAAGAAACGTTCGATCAGAAATATGGTTCGAAGAAGCTCTACTGGGGGACGAGACCGTCCGACTTAGTCAGGAATTTTGCGTCGCTGGCGACTCCGGGTCATGCGGTTGACCTTGGAATGGGTGAGGGGCGGGACGCAATCTTTCTCGCGCAACGAGGATTCACTGTCACAGGGGTAGAGCAATCTGAGGTCGGCGTCGATAAGTGTCTGAAACGAGCTGACAAACTCGGAGTCAATATCAAGACTTCGATCTGCGATGTCCGGCATTTCAAGATTGCGAAGAGCAAATACTCTCTGATCCTCTCCAGCAAGCTCTTTCAATATATCACTAAGAGCGAAGCGCACGATGTGGCGAGCAATATCATCAGGGGGCTGAAGAAGGGCGGGCTGGTGATCGCCTCGGTGTTTACATACGACGACCCACGATTCAAGGAATATCGCAAGAAAACGACTGAACTCGAACCCGGGACGTTCCTGCTCGTCTCGGGCGACATATGTTCGTTGTATGACTATGGCGAACTGATGGAGTTCTTCAAGCCTTTGCGCATTCTACACTATTCTGAATACGACTTCTACGATGTGCGCAGAAGCACGAAGGGACACTGGCACGGCATGGCGGAGTTGGTTGCAAAAAAGATATAGATTTCTCTCAGAAGGCAGCTTCATTCGTCACGCCCCCCTTCGTCAAACTCAGGACGTTGCAAGTGGGCATGACCTACATGAGATTGGCGGTCAATCTCTCTGGTCATACTCCTCTTGTGTCAGCAGTTCGATCCTCTCGAGTTTCTTCTTCTCCAGTTTGGAGTTGAGACCTTCTAACCTGGCCGTGATCGATTCGAATTCGTTGCTGGCTTTTTCTATTTCGCTGTCAAGAATTGGGATTCTCTTGAGCTGATCATCGCTTGGTTTTCCCCAATATCCCATGACAGAGCCATAGAGGCCGACCACTTTTCCCCTGAGCTTTTCGACTCCGGGAATGCCCTGTACTTCCTCGGTGATGACGAGGGTCTCGTGGAGGTCAGTCAGTTCATCCGAGAATTTCTCGATGTCCTTTCTCAGACCGTCCTTCTTCTTGAGATCATCAGCCCGGTCATCTGCCTGGTCGCGTGCGTCCCTGATTGCCTCAGCCACATACGCCAGTCTCTCCTGCATCTTGTACAATCTCATGATGGTCTGCTGCTGCAGTGCTCTGTCCTCGGCAGGGTGCGGCGAATTCGGATCGCCCGCCAACTCGATCTGTCCGGTGTAGGTCTCCTTGCCCTTGGTCATCCTGACGGTGTAAACACCTTCGGACGCCAGTGGGCCGGCCATCGCCTGGTACGCAAGCGTTTTTGCCGGTGGCACTTTCGGCGGTTTCAACCGCATTTGCCAGTTGATGCGATTGATGCCTTTGCGCTTACTTCCGGGGAGTGTCTTGACAAGCTCACCTTCAGGGTCAAATATCTCAAATCTCATGTCGCCAAAGAGATGTCGCTTCTTGAGATAGAATGCGATCTTGGCGACCTCACTCGGATTACGTCCCACGAAGTCTCCACTGCCTGTAAATTGCATTCCGCCGCTACGCGATCTCATTACGTACGGGGCAGTCTCGAAAAGGTGCACGTTACTCGACAGCACTTCTGCCGTAATCTGACGCAGAGGCGTGATATCGTCGATGATGTAAATCCCGCGACCATGAGTGCCGATCACGAGGTC
>CBDUQR010000100.1:0-2003 GCA_965369655.1 uncultured bacterium
CCCACTAAGCTGATCCAGCAAAAAGTGTAGATTTCCGGCTTTCTTCGGCAGCTCGAGGACACGCGGCGCAGACTCGTGGAACTGACAAAGACAAATCCCTGAGATCGATGATCCCTGCATGATAATGGTGCCTGTCGGCTGAAGGTGCAGATTGAATATGCTCCCAGCCTGTGATATAATGGCCTCAGAAAGTACCCCACCTGAAAATCAGGAAGGCAGATTGTCATGCGAATGGTCATCCGCGTTCTGGTCCTTTCGTCGGCATTTCTTGCAATAGCGCTTCCGCTCCACGCAGTTCACTGGGCCTGGGACGGAGTGCCTGTATGTGTCTACAGCTCGATCAAGACGAGTCAGGAGATCGCTCCCGACGGATCGGGCGGGGCGTTCGTCGTCTGGCGTGAAAACCGTTTCGGCAACGACGATATATTCATCCAGAGGATCGATTCGGACGGAAATGTTCTCTGGGCCGCGGACGGCGTCCAGGTGTCGACCTCTACCCTGATCGACATGACACCACGCGTGATATCCGACCTGGCAGGCGGGGCTGTTGTCGCCTGGGGAGGAAGTGACAGGGTGATGGCGCAGAGACTCGATCCCGACGGAAACCGGCTGTGGACTGACGAGGGTGTGCTGCTTGCCACAGGGCTCTACGCCAGCGTCCCCTTTCCTGTCAGCGACGGGAAAGGCGGCGTGATCGTCGCGTGGGATGTCGGATACGGGGATCACAATATCCGCGCCCAGAGGGTCCGCGCGGACGGCGTGACGTTGTGGGGTGCGAGCGGTACCCCGGTCTGTACTGAAGGTTCACACCAGCGTGCCCCGAGAGCGGTCGCGGATGGAAGCGGAGGAGTTATAATCGTATGGCGCGACGAGCGCCCGGCATATCTCAGCGATATATACTCTCAGCGTGTCGATTCGACGGGTGCGTGCCTGTGGGCCGCCGACGGGATCGCCGTTGCCAGTGATTCTTTGGGCGAGGATCAGCTGTGCCTTCCATTAATGTTATGCAGCAAAAAACTATGATTCCGATAGACAAGTTGTGCTTGATGCCCGTAAAGGAAAAAGAGATTTTATGGAATCGGGTTAAGAAAAGTGTGGTTTTAAGGACTCCGACCTGCTTTTAAGCAGACGAATCCTGCTCTGGCAGAAAGATAATAACCGAGAGTGCTTGCGGCTCAGGCAGCTTGCCGAAAATATCGATGATGCAATCCACCAACCATCGGCTCTGAATTGATTGGGCCAGACTCAGGCAGTTGAAGCTGTCTTATGTTTGGGCAGTCCTTCTCCAAGCCGAGATGGGTTCGGCACTCGTGATAGTAGCGAAAGTATTGCCTGAGGACTCGTCTGAGATGTCTTTCGTTGAATATGATCACATGATCCAGACATTCCCTTCTGATAGAACCGATCAACCGCTCGACATACGGGTTTTGCCATGGTGAACGCGCTGCGATCAGCACTTGCTCTATGCCCATTGATTCAACACGATGATTGAACTTATCCCCGAATTTGCCATCTCGGTCACGAAGCAAGTACTTTGGGGCTGTATCCCAGGGAAAAGCTGCCACGATCTGCTGACCTGTCCATGCGGCGGTTGGTGATTCGGTCACATTGAAATGAACGATCCGTCGCCGATCATTGCTCATAACAAGGAAAACGAAAAGTACTCGGAATGTCGCTGTAGGAACGGTGAAGAAATCCACGGAGACGATATCTTTAGCGTGGTTCTTCAGAAATGTACGCCAGGTTTGAGATGGAGGCTTGTAATTACGTACCATGTACTTCGAGACGGTGGCTTGGCTGACAGTAATGCCGAGTTTGAGCAACTCGCCGTGGATCCTCGGCGCGCCCCAGAGGGGATTTGACCGTGACATGCTACGGATAAGAGCGCGGAACTCCTCGGGGATCTTTCGTCTCCCCGGCCATCTCGGCCTACTCTTCCATCTCCAGTACACCCGAAATCCTCTTTTATGCCACCTGATGACGGTCTCGGGTTGGACTACCAC